>NZ_BAAGYN010000007.1:0-233637 GCF_054779295.1 Phycicoccus ginsengisoli | reverse complement strand
GTACGGCATCCGCATCCGACCACCTCGACCCGTCGACACCCGGCCCCCGCCCGGCGGCGACCCACCCGTCCCCCTCGACACCTACCACCCCCCGACCGGCGAGCCGGTGCGGTGGCAGGACCTCGAGATCCTCCCCGACACCGCCCTGCCCAGAGACGCCGACACCCTCTGCCCGGCCAGACGCCCGGTCAGCGCAAGGACGACCGAGTAGCTCCGCGCCCGCTCGCAGGGAGCGCGTACCCGCGCGCTGGTAGCGCCGGCGAGTCAGCCCCGGCCGGTCAGCGCTGGCTGGTCAGCGGCGGGCGAGGACGGAGCGGTAGACCTCGAGCGTCTGCTCGCCGATCGACGCCCAGGAGAAGGCCTCCACCGCCCGGGTGCGGCCGGCCAGGCCCATACGCTGCGCCCGGTCGCGGTCGCTGACCGCGTCGGTCAGCGCTGCCGCGAGGTCCGAGACGAAGCGGTCGGCATCGAGCGGGATGCCGCTGCCGTCCTGGTGCTGCTCGATCGGCACCAGCCAGCCTGTCTCGCCGTGGACGACGACCTCGGGGATGCCACCGGTGGCGGTCGCCACGACGGGCAGCTCGCAGGCCATCGCCTCGAGGTTGACGATGCCGAGCGGCTCGTAGATCGACGGGCAGGCGAAGACGGTGGCGGCCGACAGCAGCGCGACGACCTCGTTGCGGGGCAGCATCTCCGGGATCCACACGACGCCGGTCCGGGTCGCGCGCAGCTGCTTCATCAGCCCCTCGACCTCGGCCATGATCTCCGGGGTGTCAGGCGACCCGGCACAGAGCACGAGCTGGACCTCGGGCGGGAGCTCGGCCGCGGCCCGCAGCAGGTAGGGCAGCCCCTTCTGCCGGGTGATCCGCCCGACGAACACCACCGACGGCCTGTCCGGGTCCACCCCGTGCTGGCGGACCGTGTCGAGGTCCTCGTGCCGCTGCCAGAGCTCGGAGTCGATCCCGTTGTGCACCACCGTGACCCGGTCCGGGTCCACCTTGGGGTAGGACCGGAGCACGTCCTGCCGCATGCCCTCGCTCACCGCGATGACGGCGTCGGCGGCCTCGTAGGCCGTGCGCTCCACGAACGAGGACAGCCGGTACCCACCACCCAGCTGCTCGGCCTTCCACGGGCGCATCGGCTCCAGCGAGTGAGCGGTGACGACGTGCGGCATGCCACCGAGCAGAGACGCCACGTGGCCGGCGAAGTTGGCGTACCAGGTGTGGGAGTGGACGACGTCGGCCCCGACGCAGTCACCGGCCATCGACAGGTCGACCCCCATGGTCCGCACGGCGGCGTTCGCGTCCGCGAGGGCCGGCAGGTCGGCATACCCGGTCGTTCCGTCCTCGGCAACGGGCTCGCCGAAGGCGCGCACCCGTGTGTCGATGTCGCCGCGGGCGCGCAGCGCGCGCACCAGCTCTGCGACGTGGACCCCCGCGCCGCCGTAGATGTTGGGCGGGTACTCCTTGGTCAGGATGTCCACTCTCACGTCCGTGAGACTAGTGGCGCGATGGGGTCGCCGCGAGGGCGCTGATTCCCTAGGTTGGGCCCATGGCGTACCGATCGGGTGGACCCAAGGTGCTGGCGATCGTCCTCGCGGGTGGAGAAGGCAAACGGCTGATGCCGCTCACCGCCGACCGGGCCAAGCCCGCGGTCCCCTTCGGGGGCATCTACCGGCTCATCGACTTCGCGCTGTCGAACGTCGTCAACTCCGGCTACCTCAAGGTCGTCGTCCTCACGCAGTACAAGTCGCACAGCCTCGACCGGCACGTCACCAAGACCTGGCGCATGTCGAACATGCTCGGCAACTACGTCACCCCGGTCCCTGCCCAGCAGCGGATCGACAAGAACTGGTACCTCGGCTCGGCGAACGCGATCTTCCAGAGCCTCAACCTGGTCCACGACGAGCAGCCCGACATCGTCGTGGTCGTCGGCGCCGACCACGTCTACCGCATGGACTTCTCGCAGATGGTGCAGCAGCACATCGACACCGGAGCCGGGGTCACCGTCGCCGCCATCCGGCAGCCGATCTCCCTCGCGGACCAGTTCGGCGTCATCGAGGTCGACGACGACGACCGCCGCAAGATCGGCGCGTTCCGCGAGAAGCCGACGGACGCCAAGGGGCTGCCGGACTCCCCCGAGGAGGTGCTGGCGTCGATGGGCAACTACGTCTTCGACGCGGACGTCCTCATCGACGCCGTGACCCGCGACGACTCCCGCGAGGGCAGCAAGCACGACATGGGCGGCGACATCGTGCCCGCGTTCGTGGCCGAGGGCCGCGGCTACGTCTATGACTTCAAGGACAACGTCATCCCGGGTGCCACCGAGCGCGACCAGGCCTACTGGCGCGACGTCGGGACGATGGACTCGTACTGGGAGGCCCACATGGACCTCGTGTCGATCCACCCGGTCTTCAACCTCTACAACTACGACTGGCCCATCTACACCGACTACGGGCCCTACCCGCCGGCGAAGCTCGTCCACGGCGCCGCGGGCAAGTTCGGCGAGGCGCACAACTCGGCCGTCTCCCCCGGGGTCGTCATCTCCGGTGCCACGGTGACCAACTCCGTGCTGTCGCCGCGCTGCCACATCCACAGCGGCACCACGATCGACGACAGCGTGCTGCTCGACGGGGTCGAGGTCGGCCGCGGCTGCACCATCAAGCGGGCCATCATCGACAAGGGCGTCATCGTGCCGCCGGACACCACCATCGGGGTGGACCGGGCCAGGGACGAGGCCCGCGGGTTCATGGTCACGGAGTCGGGGCTGACCGTGGTCGCCAAGCAGCAGGAGGTCCCCGCGTGAGCGAGCGGCCGATCCGGATCGCCGTCCAGCTCCAGCCCCAGCACGCCGAGTACGCCGCCATCCGTCGCGCCGCCGCGGAGGCGGAGGAGATCGGCGTCGACGTCGTCTTCAACTGGGACCACTTCTACCCCCTCTACGGCGATGCCGACGGCGCCCACTTCGAGTGCTGGACCATGCTCGGGGCCTGGGCCGAGGCGACCGAGCGGGTCGAGATCGGCGCCCTCGTCACCTGCAACAGCTACCGCAACCCCCAGCTGCTCGCCGACATGGCCCGCACCGTCGACCACATCAGCGACGGACGGCTCATCCTCGGCATCGGCTCGGGCTGGTTCGAGCGCGACTACGACGAGTACGGCTTCGACTTCGGCACCGCGGGCGGCCGGCTCGACCGCCTGGCCCACGACCTCCCCCTCATCGAGCAGCGGTGGGCCAGGCTGAACCCGCCGCCCACGCGTCCCATCCCGGTCCTCATCGGCGGCGGTGGTGAGCGCAAGACGCTGCGGATCGTGGCGCAGCACGCCAACATCTGGCACGGCTTCGGCGGCGCCGAGACCATCGCCCACAAGCACGAGGTCCTCGACGAGTGGTGCCGCAGGATCGGTCGCGACCCCTCCGAGATCGAGCGCTCGGCCGGCGTCTCCCCCAAGCCGGGCCGCCACCCGGAGGACGTCAGGGACTACGCCGCCGGCGCCGAGGCCCTGTATGCCGTGGGCACGCGCCTGTTCACCGTCGGGATCGGCGGGCCGCACTACGACCTCGGGCCGCTGCGCGACCTGGTCGCATGGCGAGACTCGCGCCGGACGTCGTGAGACGCGTCGATATCGTGACGGCGTGAGCGAGCCGAGCGACCAACCTGCCGTGCGGACCCTGCTCGTCACCATCAGCGGCGACGACCGCCCCGGCGTCACCAGCGCGTTCTTCGACGCCATCGCGGACGTCGGTGCCGAGGTCCGCGACCTCGAGCAGGTCGTCGTGCGCGGCCACCTCACGCTGGCGATGCTGCTCGAGGCGGGCGTCGCCGAGGAGCGGCTGCGCGAGGTGGTCACGGCCGTGGGCCGGGAGCTCGGCCTCAAGGTCAGGCTCCGCAGCGGCACCGGCGACAGCCTGCGCCAGCGCACGGGCCGCGCGGCCGTCGTCGTCCTCGGCTCGCCCCTGCGGGCCAGCGGCGTGGCCGCGGTGACCGCGCGGATCGCCTCGCACGGCGCGAACATCGACCGGATCCGGCGGCTGGCGCGCTACCCCGTGACGACCGTGGAGTTCGACGTCTCGGGCGCCGACGTGGACCGGCTGCGCCGGGAGCTCGCCCTCGAGTCCAGCATCCACGGCCTCGACATCTCGGTGGCGGCCGGTGGCCTCGCCCGACGCGGCCGGCGGCTCGTGGTGATGGACGTCGACTCGACCCTCATCCAGGACGAGGTGATCGAGCTGCTCGCCCGGCATGCGGGGCGGGAGCGCGAGGTGGCACAGGTGACCGAGGCGGCGATGCGAGGCGAGCTCGACTTCGCCGAAAGCCTGCGCCAGCGGGTGGCCGCGCTCGAGGGCCTGCCGGTGTCCGTGCTGGACGAGGTCCGTGCAACCATCCAGTTCACCCCCGGCGCCCGGACCCTGGTGCGCACCCTCAAGCGCCTCGGGTTCACGGTCGCGGTCGTGTCGGGCGGCTTCATCGAGATCGTCGAGGACCTCGCCCGCGAGCTCGACATCGACCACGCCCACGCCAACCGGCTCGAGGTTCGCGACGGCCTGCTGACCGGCCGGGTCCTCGGCGAGATCGTCGACCGGGAGGGCAAGGCCCGCGCGCTGCGGCGGTTCGCCGCGGAGGCCGGCCTGCCCCTGTCCCGGACGGTGGCGATCGGTGACGGCGCCAACGACCTCGACATGCTCGAGGCCGCCGGGCTGGGCGTCGCCTTCAACGCCAAGCCGGTCGTGCGCGAGCAGGCGGACACGTCGGTGACGGTCCCCTACCTCGACGCCGTGCTCTACCTGCTCGGCATCACGCGTGAGGAGATCGAGGAGGCGGACGCTGCCGACGGCACGCCGACGCCGGCTCCGCCGATCCCGCAGCCCGGCTCCTAGGCTGTCGCAATGGCATCCCCGAGGAAGCGCGGCCGACCCACCCTGTTCGTCATCGGGGGCGCCGAGGACCGGGTGGGCAAGGCCACGGTCCTGCGACGCTTCGTCCGCCTCGCCGGGGGACGGCGGGCGCGCATCGTCCTCATCCCCACCGCGTCCTCGTTCCCCGACGAGGTGACCGCCTCGTACGCCGACGTGTTCACCCGGCTGGGTGCTCCGGTCCCCTCGGTCGTCGACCCCCAGGACCGCACCGAGGCCCACGACGAGGCGCTCGTGGCCCTCGTCGACGCGGCCACTGGCGTCTTCATGAGCGGCGGCAGCCAGCTCAAGCTGAGCCAGCGCTTCCCGGGCACCCCGCTCGGCGAGGCGATCCACCGGGCGCACGCGCGCGGGGCCGTCGTCGGTGGGACCTCGGCCGGCGCCTCGATCATGAGCCAGTTCATGATCTCCATGGGCGACGAGGGCATCACGCCCCGGCAGCGGCACAGCCAGCTGAGTGCCGGGCTCGGGCTGGTCGAGGGCGTGATCATCGACCAGCACTTCGCCCAGCGGTCCCGCTATGGCCGGCTCATGTCGATGGTGGCGGCCTCCCCGAGCCTGCTCGGCATCGGCATCGACGAGGACACCGCGGTCGAGCTCGTCGACGGCCGGCTGTTCACCGTCCACGGCTCCGGCGCGGTGTTCGTGCTCGACTGCCGCAGCGCCCAGTCGGACGCGCCCGACGCCCGCCGGGGCGCCCCGCTCATGGTCTCCGGAGCAGTGGTGCACTCACTGCCCGCAGGCGCTACGTTCGACCTCGCCGAGGTGAAGCTCGTCGAGTTCGTCGAGAAGCACCCGGACGCCGCAGTGGCCCTGGCGACGGCCAAGGCCTGACCGCCGCCGGGTCGGGCCGACGACGTCCCTGCCCCCGTCCGTCCTGCTGACCAGCAAGGAGTGCCCATGGCAGACCGTCCCACCCCGACCGGCCCCGCCGCCCCGGAGCTGACCATCGTGGAGTCGAGGGTCTACCGCGGCGGGAACATCTGGTCGTACAACCCGGCGATCCACCTCGTGGTCGACCTCGGCGTCCTCGAGGCCTACCCGAGCGACACGATCGACGGCTTCACCGACCGGCTGGTGCAGCTGCTCCCGGGCCTGGAGAACCACACGTGCTCCCGCGGGGTGAAGGGCGGTTTCATCGAGCGGCTGCGCGAGGGCACCTGGCTCGGCCACGTCGCCGAGCACGTGGCGCTGCAGCTGCAGCAGGAGGCCGGCCACGACCTGCGCCGGGGCAAGACCCGTGCCGTGAAGGGCCGGCGGGGTCGCTACAACGTCATCTACGACTACAACGACGAGACGGTCGGTCTCGCGGCCGGCTCGCTCGCCGTGCGGCTGGTCAACCACCTGGTGCGCGCCGAGGAGGGGTTCGACTTCCCCGAGGCCCTCGACGTCTTCCTCCGCCAGGCCCAGCGCGCGGCCTTCGGCCCCTCGACCCAGGCGATCCTCGAGGAGGCGATCTCCCGGGACATCCCGTACATCCGCCTCAACAGCGCCTCCCTCGTCCAGCTCGGCCAGGGCGTCCACGCCCAGCGCATCCGGGCGACCATGACGTCGAAGACCGGCGCCCTGGCCGTCGACATCGCCTCCGACAAGGACATGACCACGCGGCTGCTCGCCTCCGCGGGGCTGCCCGTCCCCAAGCAGGAGACCGTGCGCTCCGCCGACGGCGCGGCCGCTGCCGCCCGGCGGATCGGCTTCCCCGTGGTGGTCAAGCCGCTCGACGGCAACCACGGGCGCGGGGTGTGCCTGGACCTGCAGAGCGAGGACGACGTGCGGGCGTCCTTCGCCGTGGCGGAGGGCGAGTCCCGACGCGGCTCCGTCATCGTCGAGTCGTTCGTCACCGGTCGCGACTACCGCTGCCTCATCGTGGGCGGGAGGATGCAGGCCATCGCCGAGCGCGTCCCGGCCCACGTCGTCGGCGACGGCTCGCACACCGTCACCGAGCTCGTCGAGATCACCAACGCCGACCCACGCCGCGGGGTGGGGCACGAGAAGGTCCTCACCCGGATCAAGGTCGACGACGCCGCCGTGGCACTGGTGCGCGAGCAGGGCTGGGAGATGGACCAGGTGCCGCCCGAGGGCCAGATGGTCAAGCTCGCCCTCACCGGCAACATGTCCACCGGTGGCATCTCCGTCGACCGCACCTTCGAGGCGCACCCCGACAACGTCGAGATCGCCGAGGAGGCCGCCCGGATGATCGGGCTCGACGTCGCCGGCATCGACTTCATCTGCCCGGACATCGCCTCCCCCGTGCGCGAGACCGGCGGTGCGATCTGCGAGGTCAACGCCGCCCCCGGCTTCCGCATGCACACGCACCCCACGGTCGGCGAGCCGCAGTACATCGCCCGGCCCGTCGTGGACCTGCTCTTCCCGCCCGGCTCGCCGTCGCGCGTGCCGATCGTGGCCGTCACCGGCACCAACGGCAAGACGACGACCTCGCGGATGATCGCCCACATCTTCAAGGGGATCGGCCGCAAGGTGGGCATGACCTCGACCGACGGCATCGTCATCGACGAGCGGCTCGTATACAAGGCGGACGCCTCGGGGCCGCGCTCGGCCCGCATGGTCCTGCAGAACCCCCGCGTCGACTTCGCCGTGATGGAGGTCGCGCGCGGGGGCATTCTGCGCGAGGGCCTGGGCTACGACCGCAACGACGTCGCCGTCGTCACCAACATCGCCCCTGACCACCTGGGCATGAAGGGGATCGACACCCTGGAGCAGCTCGCCGACGTCAAGGCCGTCATCGTCGAGGCCGTCCCCCGCGACGGCTTCGCCGTGCTCAACGCCGACGACGACCTGGTGCGCAGGATGCGTCGTCGCTGCTCCGGCGGCGTCGTCTGGTTCTCGCTGCAGCCGCCGGGCAGCAAGGTCCGCGAGTACATCGACGACCACTGCCGCCGTGGCGGACGGGCCGTGGTGCTCGAGCCGACCGAGCGCGGCGACATGATCACCATCAAGCACGGCCGCCGGTCGATGCAGCTCGCGTGGACCCACCTGCTGCCGTCGACCTTCGGCGGCACCGCGAAGTTCAACGTCGCCAACGCCATGGCGGCCGCCGGCGCCGCCTTCGCGGCCGGCGCCGGGCTGCACGAGATCCGCCAGGGCCTGCGCACCTTCACGACGAGCTACTACCTCTCCCCCGGCCGCATGAACCTCGTCAACGTCCACAACGTCGACGTGTTCGTCGACTACTGCCACAACGCCCCCGGGATGCGGGTGCTGGGCGAGTTCGTCGACGGCTACGCCGAGCAGAAGTCCGGCCAGGCGGACCTGGGCAAGATCTCCCGGATCGGCATGGTCTCCACCGCCGGTGACCGGCGCGACGACGACATGCGGGAGCTGGGCGCCATCGCGGCACGGCACTTCGACGTGGTGGTCGTCCGCGAGGACAAGCGGCTGCGCGGGCGTGCCCTGGGCGAGACGGCCGAGCTGATCGCCGAGGGTGTGCGCTCGCAGATGGGCACGGAGGGGGTCCGCTGCCGCCAGGTCGAGGTCGTCCTCGACGAGGTGGACGCCGTCCGGCACTGCATGGCACGGGCCAACCCCGGCGACGTCGTCGTCCTGTGCGTCGACCAGCACGCCGAGGTGCTGGCCGAGCTCGAGACGATGACCCGGTCGGCCCAGGCCGGTGCGCACAACCGCGACGGCGTGAGCGACCCCGACCTCGACCCGGTGGAGCTGCAGAGCGAGGCCCAGGCGTCAGGTGACGAGGCCGCCGCCGAGGGCGAGCCCGTCACCGCCTGAGGCGGGCACGGCGCCCGGGCGGGGTCAGCGCGCCCGCAACTGCGCGGCGTACCGGGCCAGGGCCGGGCGGTAGGCCTGCGCGTCCTCGTCGCCGGCGTGGTGCAGCAGCACCTCGACGAGGTCGGCGACCGCCTCGCCCGCGCGGCCGCAGTCGTAGGCCGCGAGGGCCCGGAACGCCGCCACCGCCGCCGACCCGGGCCGCTCCGCCTCGAGCTCGGTCAGCAGGTCGTACGCAGCGACCGCGTCACCGGTGTTGCGCAGGCTCGACGCGAGCTGGATGCGGGCGCGGTGCCGCTGCGGCTCGCGCAGCCCGGCCGCCAGGGCCTGACGGTAGGCGGTCACCGCCTGGTCCTCCACACCCGCTGCGTCGAGGGCGGACGCGTACTCGTAGCCGAGGCGCGGGTCGGCGGGCCGTGCGTCGCGCAGGGCCTGCGCCGCCACGACCCGTGCCGCGTCGTCCTCGACCGCCCAGAGGGCCGCGATCTCCCGCTCGAGCTCGTGCTCGCCCCGCGCCGCCACCACCTTGCGGCGCACGTCGGCGGCCGTGTCGGAGGTGGCACCCTGCTCGGCCAGCCAGGCCGCCACCCCGGCCCGCTCCGAGTGGCACATCAGGGCGACCACATCGCCGTCGGCGGCCCCGGGCACGAGCGCCTGCAGGCCCTCCAGCTCGGTCTCGTAGGACTCGATGTCCGCCACCCCCGCGCGGGCCAGACCGACCCTCAAGTGGCCCTCCAGCTCCTCCATCGTGCGGCCCCGCAGGTAGTGCGCCTTGTGCGCGGCGACGACCCGGTCGGCCCGCAGCCCGGCGATCTCGCCCATGGCCTCGAGCAGCTCGTCGGTGCGGTCGCCGGCCAGGCCGAGGCCGAGGTGCACCTGCCCACCGGGGACCGTCAGCCCGTGGGCGACGTCGAGCAGCGCCTCGAGCCCGGCCTCGTTGTGCGCCAGGTCGACGATGACCGTGACCTCGGACCCGTCCTCGCGGCGGAGCGTGTAGGTGTTCATCCGGCCCGGGTTGAGCCGCTCGTCGGGGGCGAAGGTCCGCAGGCCCTCGACGACCGCCTCGCGCGGGATGCCCAGGCCCAGGGCCGCCGCGGCACCGGCGAGCACGTTGGCGAGGTTGTGGCGCGACAGGCCGGACAGGGTCGCGGGCACGTCGACGACGCTGACGAGCCGGTCGGGGTCACGGCCGGCCTCGAGGACGGTGACGTCGCCGTCGAGGACCGTGATGGCCCGGCCGCCGGCGTCCAGCGCCTGCCGGACGGCCGGGGCGTCCGGGCGGAGGGCGAAGACCCACGGCCGCGCGCGGGTGCCGGTGCGCATCGCCCAGACGCGGGGGTCCTCTCCGTTGAGCACCGCCCAGCCCCCGGGGCGGGTCGCCTTGGTGACGATGGCCTTGACCTCGGCCAGCTGGTCGACGGTGTCGATCCCCTGCATGCCGAGGTGGTCGGCGGAGACGTTCGTGACGACGCTGACGTCGTTGTGGCTGACCCCCATCCCCTTGAGCAGCATGCCTCCCCGGGCCGTCTCGAGGATGCCGAGCTGGACCCCCGGAGCGCCGAGCACGGCCCTCGCGCCGGCCGGCCCCGAGTAGTCTCCCGCCTCGACCAGCTCACCCTGCACCACGATGCCGTCGGTCGAGGACCACCCGGTGCGCAGGCCCGCCGTCATGCCGATGTGGCCCAGCAGCCGGGTGGTCGTCGTCTTGCCGTTGGTCCCCGTGACGGACGCGACGGGGATGGTGGGGCGCACGATCGACGGACGGTCACCGGGGGCGGCGCCGGCCACGAGCGCTCCCTGCTCGGCCACCGGGTCGCCACCGTCGAGCCACCCCTGCAGCACCGGGCCGGTGGCCTCCCCGAGGGCTCGCGCGCGCCCGCGGCGCCGCCAGACGAACGCCACGACCACCTGGTGGCGCGCCGAACCGGGGCGCACCCGCACGCCCAGCCGGGTCGTCCCGCTCGCCGCAGCGGTGGCGCGCACGGCCCGCACCACCAGCCGCATCACGAACCGCTGCCGCGCCTCGGTGCCCGGCGCGCCCGGCCGGGCAGCCGGCATACCGATCCTGGCGGCCAGGGCGACGAGGTCCTGCTCGTCCGCGGAGAGGTAGCCCGGCAGGTCGAGGGTGACCTTGACGGCCGGCTTGGCGAAGTACAGGTTCGGACCCTCGAGGACCCGGACCTCGCTCACGGTCACGGACGGGGCCACGCCGGGTGCGGAGGTCATGGCGTCAGACGCTACTGCCCGACGGGTGCTGTCGCGCCGCCGCTACTGGCCCATGGCGTGCACGCCGCCGTCGACGTGCACGATCTCGCCCGTCGTCGCGGGGAACCAGTCCGACAGGAGCGCCGCGCAGGCCTTCGCGGCGGGCAGCGGGTCGTTGACGTCCCAGCCGAGCGGCGCCCGCCGGCCCCAGGTGTCCTCGAACGCGACGAAGCCCGGGATGGACTTAGCCGCGGTGGTGCGGATCGGCCCGGCGGAGACCAGGTTGCTGCGGATCCCCCTGGGGCCGAGGTCGCGGGCGAGGTAGCGGTTGGTCGACTCGAACGCCGCCTTCGCGACGCCCATCCAGTCGTAGACCGGCCAGGCGAACTTCGCGTCGAAGGTGAGGCCGACGATCGCCCCGCCCTCGCGCATCAGCGGCAGCGCCGCCACGGCGAGCGACTTCAGCGAGTAGGCCGACGCGTGCATCGCGGTCGACACGTCCTCGAACGTGCCCTCCAGGAAGTTGAACGCACCCTGCGGCGCGAAGCCGATCGAGTGCAGCACCCCGTCGAGGTGGTCGACGTGCTCGCCGAGCCGCTCGGCCAGGCTGTCGAGGTCGTCCTGGTTGGTCACGTCGAGCTCGACGACCGGCGGCGTCGTGGACAGCCGCTTGGCGATGGTCTGGGTGATCCTGAAGGTGCGGCCGAAGGACGTCAGGACCACCTCGGCGCCCTGCTCCTGGGCCAGCTTGGCGACGTGGAACGCGATGGAGGAGTCCATGAGGACTCCGGTGACGAGCAGCTTCTTGCCCTCGAGCAACATGGGGACGTTCCCTTCTCGGTGGTGGGTCGCAGTGGCCCGGGTCAGTGGCCCATGCCGAGGCCGCCGTCGACCGGGATCACGGCGCCGGTGATGTATGCCGCGTCGTCGCCGGCGAGGAAGCGCACCGCCGCGGCGACCTCGTCGGCCTGGCCGAACCGGCCGGCCGGGATGCCGGCGAGGTAGGCCTTCTGCCGGTCCTCGGGCAGCGCCGCCGTCATGTCGGTCTCGATGAACCCGGGGGCGACGACGTTGGCGGTGATGCCACGGCCGCCGAGCTCGCGCGAGATGGAGCGGGCCAGCCCCACGAGCCCGGACTTGCTGGCCGCGTAGTTGGTCTGGCCGGGCGAGCCGTAGAGCCCGACGACGCTGGAGATGAAGATGATCCGGCCCTGGCGCGCGCGGATCATGCCCTTGACCGCGCGGCGGGCGCAGCGGAAGGAGCCGGCGAGGTTGGTGTCGAGGACGGTGTCGAACTCCTCGTCGCTCATCCGCATGAGCAGGGTGTCGCGGGTGATGCCGGCGTTGGCCACGAGCACCTCGACGGGACCACCCAGCAGCTCCTCGGCCTCGGTGAAGGCGGCGTCGACGCTGGCGGTGTCGGTGACCTCGCAGCGGACCGCCCGCAGGCCCTCGGGCGCCTCGCCGGACCGGTTCGTGACGACCACGTCGTCCCCCGCCGCGTCGAGGGCGCGGGCGATGCTCAGCCCGATGCCGCGGTTGCCCCCGGTGACGAGGATCCTGCGCCCAGCCATCGATCTCCTCCGTTGCCTCGCGGCGGTCGGTCGGTCGTGCGACGAGCCCCGTCCGGAGCCCGGTGCGACCCTACCGACTACCGATCGGTAGGCCGCATCCGTGACCACCCGGCCCCGACCGGTGCGTTGGTCCGTCGCGGCTTATCGTGGAGTGGTGCCGCGCACCCATCGTCCCCATCACGACGAGCCCGTCGTGCAGTCCGTGACCTCCGCTCCAGAGTCGCTCGCGGAGGAGCAGTCCCACCGGATCAAGCGCTACCTGCTGACGATGGCCGTGCGCACCGTCTGCTTCGTCGGGGCGGCGGTGACGGCGACGCGGGGGGCCTCCGCCTGGGTGTGGGGCAGCCTGTCGATCGCGGCCATCCTGCTGCCGTACATCGCCGTCGTCATGGCCAACGCCGTGAGCCCGCGGGCGCGCGGTGGCTCCCGGCCGGTGCTCCCGAACGGCGACGGGCCGCCGCAGATCGGGCCCCGGTGACCGAGCTCGTCTGCAGCGCCAAGGGCTGCCGTCGCGAGGCCACCTGGGCGCACCTGTGGAACAACCCCAAGCTGCACACGCCCGACCGGCGCAAGGTCTGGCTGGCGTGCGAGGACCACCGCGGCTCCCTCGGGGAGTTCCTGTCGCTGCGGGGGTTCCTCAGGGAGACCGTCGCAGCCGACGCCATCCCCGCGGACGCGGGCTGACCGGTCGGGGGGTCAGCCGCCGATCGCGGACATCGGCCGGGTCGGCTGGACGAACGCGTCGGTACCGATCCCGTGCCCGGGCGCCTTGCGCCACATCTCGCCCCGGATGAGGCCGGCGATCTCCTCGTCGCTCGCCCCGGCCCTCAGAGGACCGCGCAGGTCGGTCTCGGCCTGGGAGAACAGGCAGTTGCGCACCTGGCCGTCGGCCGTCAGCCGGGTGCGGTCGCACGCCGCGCAGAACGGGGCCGACACGCTGGCGATGATCCCCACGGTCTCGGGGCCGCCGTCGACGAGGAACCGCTCGGCGGGGGCGCTCCCCCGGTCCTCGGCGGGCAGCGGCGTCAGCGTGAACCGCTCGGCGAGCCGGTCGCGCACCTCGTCGGCGCCGATCATGGTCGAGGCGTCCCAGCCGTGCTGGGCGTCGAGCGGCATCTGCTCGATGAACCGCAGCTCGTAGCCCCGGTCCAGGCACCACTGCAGCAGCTCGCTGACGGAGTGGTCGTTGATGCCGCGCATCGCCACCGCGTTGACCTTGACCGGGGTGAGGCCGGCGGTGGCGGCGGCCTTGAGGCCCGCCTCGACGTCGTGCAGGCGGTCGCGGCGGGTGAGGTCGGCGAACTCGCGCGGGTCGACGGTGTCGAGGCTGACGTTGATGCGGTCCAGCCCGGCGTCGGCCAGCGGCTGGGCGAGCCGGTCCAGCCCCACCCCGTTCGTGGTCATGGCGATGGAGGGCCGCGGCTCGAGCGCGGCGATGCGCCGGACCACGTCGACCAGCGACCGGCGCAGGAGCGGCTCGCCACCGGTCAGCCGGACCTGGCGCACGCCGAGCCCGACGAAGATCCCCACGAGCCGGACGAGCTCGTCGTCGGTGAGCATCTCGGGCTTGGCGAGCCACGGCAGGCCCTCGGCCGGCATGCAGTAGCGGCAGCGCAGGTTGCACCGGTCGGTGACGGACACGCGCAGGTCCCGGGCCACCCGTCCGTACCGGTCGGGCAGTCCCGGCAGGTCGGCCGGCGGGCGTGCAGGGTCGCGCACCGTCGGGAAGGGGAGGCCGGTCATGACCCCCAGCCTAGGCCGGGTACCGTGAAGAAGTGTTCAGGACGCTCACCTCACGGCGCTGGCTGGGCGCCCTGGCGGTGGCCGCGGTGTTCGCCGTGGCAGCGTTCTACCTCGGCCGGTGGCAGTGGCACCGCTACGAGGCCAAGTCCGCGCGGGCCGACCGCATCCACGCCCACTACGGCGCCACGCCGCGCCCGGTCGGCGACGTCCTGGGACCCTCGCCGATGCCCCTCGCCTCGGACTGGACCCGGGTCACCATGACCGGGGCGTATGCCGCGGACGACCAGCTGCTCGTGCGCAACCGCCCGCACGACTCGGTCTACGGCTACGAGGTGGTCGTCCCGTTCCGGGCCCAGGGGGCCGGCACCGTGCTGCTCGACCGCGGCTGGGTCCGCAACGGGAAGACCGCCGAGACCCGCCCGGACGTGCCGCCCGTGCCGACCGGCCGGCTCACCGTCACGGGGTGGGTGCGCCAGGGCGAGCCGTCGCTGGGCCGCAGGATGCAGCCCGGGCAGCTCGCCAGCATCAACCTGCGTGAGGCGTCGGCCGCTGCGGGGACGCCGCTGCTGGGTGGGTACGTCATCGTCCAGCGGGAGCAGGCGGCCGACGGCACCAGCCCACCCCGGCCGGCTCCGCTGGAGGCACCGGACACCGACCTCGGCCCGCACCAGGCCTACGCGTTCCAGTGGTGGCTGGCCATGGTCGCGGGGTTCGTCCTCGTCTGGTTCGGCGCCCGGCGCGAGCACCTCGAGGCCGTCGACGCCGCCGCGGGCAACCGGTCGCCCGCGGGCGGCGGCACCGGACCCGGGGGCCGCGATGACGCCTCTGGGCCGGATGAGCCCGTCGAGCCCGTGGGGGCGCCGTCGGGACGCGGCGCCCGCTCCGGGAGGCCCAAGAAGGTCCGGATCTGGGACGAGGAGGACGGCTGACCCCGTCCTGGCAGGGATCCGGCGGACGTTGGCACCGGCGCAGTCGTGGCCGGCCGCGCCACCGCCTACCGTCGTGCTCGTGACGACTCCCGACCGCGACCGCGCGCTCACCCTCACGGCCGTCCCGGTCGTCCTCGTGCTGTGGGCCTCCGCGTTCGTCGCGATCCGGCACCTCGGTCCGTCGGTCTCCCCGGGCGCGCTCTCGCTCGGCCGCCTGCTCGTCGCCTCGGTGGTCCTCGGGGCCATGATGCTGACCCGTCCGCGCACCTGGCCCAGCCGGCGCGACGTACCGCTGCTCGTGGCCTGCGGGGTGCTGTGGTTCGGCGTCTAACGTCGCCCTCAACGCGGCCGAGCGCCGCATCGACGCCGGCACCGCGGCCATGCTGGTGCAGATCGGCCCGATCGTCGTGGCCCTGCTGGCCGCGGTGTTCCTCGGCAAGGCGCTCACCCGCTGGCTCGTCGCGGGCGCGGTGGTCGGGTTCGCCGGGGTGGTGGTGATCGGGCTGGCCGGGTCCGGGCACGCCGGGGGCGACGTGGCGGGGGTCGTGCTGGCCGTCGTGGCCGCCCTGACCTACGGCGCGGGCGTGGTCACCCAGAAGCCGCTGCTCTCCCGGCTCCCCGGCCTCGAGGTGACCTTCCTCGCCTGCGTGATCGGCGCCGTCGTCTGCCTGCCCTTCGCCCCCGACCTCGTCGGCACCGTGCACGAGGGCAGCGCGACCACGCTGCTGCTCGTGGCGTACCTGGGCGTCTTCCCGACCGCGATCGCGTTCCTGCTCTGGGCGTTCGCGCTCTCGCGGACCAACGCCGGGACGCTGGCGCTCACGACGTTCCTCGTGCCCGTGATCGCGACCGCGCTCGGCTGGCTCTTCCTGGACGAGCTGCCGCCTGCGGGCGCCTACCTCGGTGGAGCCCTCTGCGTCGTGGGGGTCGTGCTGACCCGTCGCCGCCCGAGGCCGGCGCGTCGCCCCGTCACCGAGGGCGAGCCGGAGCAGGACGCCGTGCGGTCCGCCTCCTGAACCGCGACCTGCGCGAACCGGGACCTACGCCGGGACGTCCGACTCCTGGTCGGCGAACTGCGTGGTGTAGAGGTCGCGGTAGAGGCCGCGCCGGGCCATGAGCTCGGCATGGGTGCCGCGCTCCACGACCCGCCCACCGTCGACGACGAGGATCTGGTCGGCCCCGCGCACGGTGGACAGGCGGTGGGCGATGACCAGGGCGGTGCGGCCGGTGAGCGCGGTGTCGAGCGCCCGCTGGACCGCGGCCTCGGACTCGCTGTCGAGGTGGGCCGTCGCCTCGTCGAGCACGATGAGGCCGGGGCCCTTGAGCAGGAGGCGGGCCAGGGCCAGCCGCTGCTTCTCGCCGCCGGAGAGCCGGTGGCCCCGGTCGCCGACGACCGTGTCGAGCCCCTCGGGCAGCGCGTCGACGAGGGACCAGACGTGGGCTGCCCGGAGCGCCTCGACCATGTCCTGCTCGGTGGCCCGGGGGGCGGCGTAGGCGAGGTTGGCCCGGATGGTGTCGTGGAAGAGGTGCGCCTCCTGCGTGACGACGCCGACGGTCGCGTGGACCGACTCGAGGGTCGCGTCCCGCAGGTCGACGCCGTTGATCCGCACGGCCCCGGTGGTGGGGTCGTAGAGGCGGGCGACGAGGCTGGTGATGGTCGTCTTGCCGGCGCCGCTCGGGCCCACGAGGGCGACGAGCTGACCCGGCTCCACGGTGAGGGTGACGTCGCGCAGGACCAGCCCGGAGCCCTTGCGGTCGCCGATGGCCGTGCTCTCGAGCGAGGCGAGCGACACGTCGTCGGCCGACGGGTACCGGAAGCCCACGCCGTCGAGCTCGACCGTCACCGGTCCCTGGGGCAGGGCGCGCGCGTCGGACCGCTCCTTCACCAGGGGCTCGAGGTCGAGGACCTCGAAGACTCGCTCGAACGACACCAGGGCCGTCATGACGTCGACCCGCACGTTCGAGATCGCGGTGAGCGGGCCGTAGAGCCGGGCGAGCAGCGCGGTGAGGGCGAGCAGGGTGCCGACGGTCAGGGTGCCGCTGACGGCCATGAGGCCGCCGAAGCCGTAGACCATGGCGGTGGCGAGCGAGGCCACGAGGGTCAGGGCAACGAAGAAGATGCTGCGGTTCATCGCGATCTTGACGCCCATGTCGCGCACCCCGGCGGCGCGCTCGGCATACTCCGCGTCCTCGCGGCGGGCGTCGCCGAAGAGCTTGACGAGCAGGGCGCCGGCGACGTTGAACCGCTCGGTCATGCGGGTGCCCATGTCGGCGTTGAGCCCCATCTGGGCGTGGCTGAGGCCGGCGAGCCGGCGGCCCATCCACCGGGCGGGGAGGATGAAGAACGGCACGAGCGCCAGCGACGCGAGGGTGAGCTCCCAGGACAGAGTCGCCATGGTGCCGATGATGAGGGTGAGCGACACGACGTTGCTCACCACGCTGGAGAGCACGGAGGTGAAGGCCTGCTGGGCACCCAGGACGTCGGAGTTGAGCCGGCTGACCAGCGCGCCGGTCTGGGCGCGGGTGAAGAACGCGATGGGCTGGCGCAGCACGTGGGCGAAGACCTCGGTGCGCAGGTGGTAGATCAGCCCCTCGCCGATCCGCGCGGAGTACCAGCGCTGCACGAGGGTGAGGGCGCCGTCGGCCACCGCGATCGCCGCCACCAGCAGGGCGAGGTCGACGACGACCGCACGGTCCTTGGGGATGATGCCGCGGTCGACGATGTCCTTGAGCAGCAGCGGTGTCGCCACGACCAGCGCGGAGTCGAGCACGACGACGACCACGAAGACGGCGATCTCGCGCTTGAAGGACCGGGCGTAGGAGAGGGTCCGCCGCGCCGTGCCCGGGGCCAGCTTGCGGTCCTTGACCGAGTCGTCACGGGTCAGCGAACGCATGGCCATCCAGCCAGACATGCTCATGCGTCACCTCCGAGTCGTTCCGGCGGGACAACGCCTGGGCGCCGGGTCGCATTCCCATGGTGCCGCCCGGCACCGACAGGCCCTCGGCGGGTCAGGTCCTCGCCCGCTGGAGCATCCCGTGCAGCAGCCGGCCCTGCGCCTCGCGCTCGAGCCGCAGCTGGGTCGCCGGGTCGCTGGTGGCGGCGGACCGCAGCAACGGCTTGAGCTCGCGCAGCGCGTCCGCGGGCGCCGACAGCAGCGCCGAGACCAGGTCGCCGGTGGTCGCCTCGAGCTCGGCGCGGGGCACCGCGACGTTGGCCAGACCCGTCGCGACGGCCTCCTGGGCCCCCACGAACCGCCCCGTCGCGCAGATCTCCAGGGCCCGGGCCGGTCCCACGAGCCGCACCAGCGGCCCGGTCCCGCCCAGGTCGGGGACGAGCCCGAGCGAGGTCTCGCGCAGGGCCAGCTGCACGTCGTCGGCGACGACCCGCAGGTCGGCGGCCAGGGCCAGCTGCATCCCTGCGCCGATCGCGTGCCCCTGGACGGCGGCGACCACGACCGCGGGCACGGACGCCCAGGTGGTGAAGCCGCGCTGGAACGCCTCGATCGCGTCGGCCGCGGCCGGCGCCCCGTCGACGGCGAGCCCGAGGATGTCCCGCTCCCCCGCGATCCCACCGGGGCGCAGCATGCCGCGGTCCAGCCCGGCCGAGAAGGACTGCCCCTCGCCGCGCAGCACGACGACCCGGACCGACTCGTCCAGGGCCTCGGCCGTCGCGGCCAGCGCCGCCCACAGGCTGGGCGCCTGGGCGTTGCGCTGCTCCGGCCGGTCGAGGCTGACGGTGACGAGCGGGCCCTCCCGGTCGACGCGCAGGTGCGGGTGGGGCCGGTCGGTCGTCGCGCTCACACGGGCAGGCTATCGGCGCGGGTCAGGACCAGCTGCGCCACCGCCTCGGTCTGGGCCAGCGCGCCGGGCACCATCATGACGCCGTGGCGCCCGCACTCCTGCGCCATGCGGTCGCGCAGGATCCCCTCCGCGACCATGAACGACACCGCGACGGTCCGCTCGGTCTCCCCCGGCAGCCGCCGGAGCACCTGGTCGAGGGTCGCTCCCCCGTCCAGGGCGGCGACGTCCCAGCGACCCCACCCCGGGCGCGGGTGCTCCTGGACCACGTGGGTCACGGCGGCCACCGCGTCGCTGTCGCTGGACCCCGCGGCATACAGCAGCACGGCGGTACGGGGGTCGGGCGCGACGCCGTGCGCGAGCAGGAGCTCCTCGGCCGCGTCGAGCAGGAGCGGGTGGGGCCCCAGGGGCTCCGCGAGGTCGACCCGCGAGCCCGACGTCGACGCGATCTGCTCGACGGCCGCGGGGACGTCCACCCGCGCGTGGTAGGCGGGGGTGATCAGCACGGGCACCACGACCGCGTGGTCGCCGAGCGCGGAGGCAGCCGCCGCCGGGGTCGGGTCGTGGTGGTCGAGGTAGGCCGTGTGGACGGGGCGCGCGGGCACGAGGGCCCGGACGTGGCCGGCCAGCGCCTCGACCCCGCGGGCGTGCCGCGGGTCGGGCGAGCCGTGGGCCAGCAGCACGATGTCGGGAGCACTCACCTGGGGGACGCTACTCCCCGGAGAGGTCGCCGAGGTGCTGGCGCAGCGACACGACCTCGCCGACGACCACGACGGCCGGTGCCCGGACCCCTGCCCGGGCCGCGTCGTGGGCAGCGTGCTCGAGGGTGCTCACCGTGGTGCGCTGCTCCGGCGTCCAGCCCCGCTCCACCAGGGCCACGGGGGTGCTCGCCGGGCGGCCCGCGCCGATGAGCGCCTGCGCCGTCTCGGCCAGCCGCGTCACCCCCATGAGCAGCACCAGGGTGGCGTCCGGGGCCGCGTCGGCCGCTGCCGAGAGCACGTGGTCAGCCCCCTCGTGGGCGGATGCCACGACGAACGAGGCGGTGACCCCGCGGTGCGTCACCGGGATTCCGGCGGCAGCCGGGACCGAGACGGCGGACGTGACGCCGGGCACCACCTCGACGGGTATGCCGTGCGCGGCGCAGTGCAGCGCCTCCTCGCCCCCACGGCCGAGGACGAACGGGTCACCACCCTTGAGGCGGACGACGTTCCGGCCCAGCGAGGCGTGGTGCACGAGCAGCTCGTTGATGCGGTCCTGGCCGACGGGGTGGTTGCCGGCGGTCTTGCCCACGTCGACGACCTCCACGTCGGCCGCGAGGGTGGCCAGCAGCCCCCGGGGGCCGAGCCGGTCGGTCACGACCACGTCGGCCGCCGCGAGCAGCGCGCGGCCGCGCACGGTGATGAGGTCGTCGGCGCCCGGGCCGCCCCCGACGAGGGCGACCCGCCCGGGACCGGCCGACGCCTCGTCCCGGACCCGGGCCGGGGCGGTCCGCCGCTGCCTGCGCACCGGCAGGGTGCCGGAGTCGAGGGCCGCGAGGACGGCGTCCCGGACCGCGGCGGCCCGGCGGGGGTCTCCCCCGGCGTTGACGGCCACGGTGACGCCCTCGCTCGCGGTGCCGGCACGGCCTCTCGCGACGGCCGGCGTCCACGCGGTGGAGGCGGTGGCGTCGTCGGCGCGGACGCACCAGACCCGGGCGGCCTCGGCCTCGCGGGCGACCTGGGCGTCCGTCGCCGGGTCGCCGGTCGCCGTGTGCACGAGCCACGCGGGCTCGGGCTCCAGCAGGTCCCCGGCCACGTAGTCCCGGTCATGCCACCGGACCGCGCCGTCCCCGGCAGCCTCCGCCAGGTCCTCGCACAGCCAGGGGGCCACGACGTCGACGCGGGCCCCTGCCTCGACCAGGCCACGGGCGCGACGCGCGGCCACGGGACCGCCGCCCACCACCACGGTGCGGCGGCCGTGGAGGTCGAGGGTGAGGGGGTAGTCAGCGTGCGCGGTCATCAGATGCCCTCGCCGGCCGCGCGGTCCGGGGCGTCGGCCATGCCGGCCGCGAGCGTCGCACCGTCGGCCTCGTCGATGAGCAGGAAGGCGCCGGTGCGCCGCAGGACCCGGTAGTCGTCGACGGGGACGTCCTCGGCGAGACGGATGCGCACGCGCCCGATCGCGTTGAGCGGCAGGCCGTCCGGGGCCGTGCGGTGCTCCATCGTCTCGATGTCGAGCTGGTCGACGACGTCCTCGACCAGGGCCCGCGCCGTGCGGGTGCCGACCCGGAGCAGCACCCGGTCGCGCCGGCGCAGCGGGCGGTCGGAGAGGACCGCCACCGTGCCCGCGACTGACCGGGTCAACAGGCCGGGCTCCTCGGCCGAGGCGATGAGGTCACCGCGCGAGACGTCGACGTCGTCGGCCAGCCGCAGGGTGACCGACTGGGGTGCGAAGGCCACGTCGAGCTGCTCGAGCGTCCCGTCGGCACGGGTGCGGTCGATGGCCTCGACGGTGGTCGCGCGGCCCGAGGGAAGGACGACCACGCGGTCGCCCGGGCGCACCACGCCGGAGGCGAGCCGGCCGGCATACCCGCGGTAGTCGGGGTGCTCGGAGGTCCGGGGCCGGATGACGTACTGCACCGGCAGGCGCAGCGGCTGGGTCGAGGGGTCGGTGCCCACGGGCACCGCCTCGAGGTGCTCGAGCAGGGTGGGCCCGGTGTACCAGGGCGCCCGCTCGGATCGGTCGACGACGTTGTCGCCGAAGAGCGCCGACACGGGCACGGCGACGACGTCCTCGATGCCGAACCGCGTTGCGTGCCGGGCGAACTCGGCCACGATCGCGTCGAACCGCTCCTGCGACCAGTCGACGAGGTCCATCTTGTTGACGGCGACCGCGACGTGCCGCACCCCGAGCAGGCCGGTCACCGCGAGGTGCCGCCGGGTCTGCTCGACGACCCCGTGCCGGGCGTCGATGAGGATGAGGGCCAGCTCGGCCGTGGAGGCGCCCGTGACCATGTTGCGCGTGTACTGGACGTGGCCGGGGGTGTCGGCCAGGACGTAGGAGCGGGTCGCCGTGGAGAAGTACCGGTACGCGACGTCGATCGTGATGCCCTGCTCGCGCTCGGCCCGCAGGCCGTCGGTGAGCAGGGCCAGGTCGGCCGCGTCGAGCCCGCGCTCCCGGCTCACGCGCTCGACCGCGTCGAGCTGGTCGGCGAGCACCGACTTGGTGTCGTAGAGCAGGCGGCCCACCAGGGTCGACTTGCCGTCGTCGACCGACCCGGCCGTCGCCAGCCGGAGCAGGTCGTGCCGTGCGGCGAGCGCCTCGGCGCGTACCGGGGAACCAGTATCGGCGGCGGTGACGGGAGCGGCCACGGCGGCCTCCTCGCGGGTGTCGACGGTGGTCATCAGAAGTACCCCTGCTTCTTGCGGTCCTCCATGGCGGCCTCGGACAGGCGGTCGTCGGCGCGGGTGGCGCCGCGCTCGGTCAGCCGGGAGGCGGCCAGCTCGAGGATGACCCCCGCCACGTCGACGGCCTCCGACTCGACCGCGCCGGTGCAGCTCATGTCGCCGACGGTGCGGTAGCGGACCCGGCGGGTCTCGACCGGCTCGGTGTCCCTGGGGCCGCCCCACTCCCCTGCAGTGAGCCACATGCCGTCGCGCTGGAAGACCTCGCGGTCGTGGGCGTAGTACAGCTCGGGCAGCGCGATCCGCTCGCGCTCGATGTACCGCCAGACGTCGAGCTCGGTCCAGTTCGACAGCGGGAAGACCCGCACGTGCTCGCCGGGTGCGTGCCGGCCGTTGTAGAGGTCCCAGAGCTCCGGACGCTGCCGGCGGGGGTCCCAGGCGCCGAAGGCGTCGCGCAGGCTGAACACGCGCTCCTTGGCGCGGGCCTTCTCCTCGTCGCGGCGACCACCGCCGAAGACCGCGTCGAACCTCCCCGCCTCGATGGCGTCCAGCAGTGGCACCGTCTGGAGGGGGTTGCGGGTGCCGTCGGGACGCTCGCGCAGCCGGCCGTCGTCGAGGTAGTCCTGGACGTTCGCCACCACGAGCCGGACCCCCAGGCGCTCGACCGTGGCGTCGCGGTAGTCGAGCACCTCGGGGAAGTTGTGCCCGGTGTCGACGTGCAGCAGCGCGAAGGGTAGGGGCGCCGGCGCGAACGCCTTGAGGGCCAGGTGCACCATGACGACCGAGTCCTTGCCGCCGCTGAACAGGATCACGGGACGCTCGAACTCGCCCGCGACCTCGCGGAAGATGTGGATCGCCTCGGACTCGAGGTGGTCGAGGTGGTCCAGGACCAGCGGCGTGGCTGTCGTGAGTGTCCGTGTCACAGCGTTTCCCGCCTCCGTCGTCGTGGTCATGTGTGCAGCCCGCACTCGGTCTTGTCCTTGCCGGCCCACCGGCCGGCCCGGGCGTCCTCGCCCGCGGCCACCGGGCGCGTACAGGGCGCGCACCCGATCGAGGCGTAGCCCTCCTGGCGGAGCGGGTTGAGGAAGACGCCGTTCTCCGCGACGTAGCGGTCGACGTCGTCGTCGGTCCACCCAGCGAGGGGGTTGAGCTTGACCAGGCCACGGCGGGCGTCCCAGCCGACCAGGTCGATGTCCGTGCGGGTCGGGGCGTCCGCCCGACGCATCCCGGTGGCCCACGCGGCATACCCCTGCAGCGCCCGGTCGAGGGGCTCCACCTTGCGCATCGCGCAGCAGGCGTCCGGGTCGCGGTCGTGCAGCCTGGGGCCGTGCTCGGCGTCCTGCTGGGCGACCGTGAGCACCGGCAGGATCGTGCGGATCCGCAGCGGCAGCATGGCCTGGTAGGCGTCACGCGTGCCGAGCGTCTCGGCGAAGTGGTAGCCGGTGTCGAGGAAGAAGACGTCGGCCCCCGTCAGCGTGGTGCCGACGAGGTGGACGAGCACCTCGTCACCCATCGACGAGGCGACCGTCAGCCCGTCGCCGTAGGTGTCGTACGCCCACCGCAGCACCTCGCGGGTCAGCTCGACCTTGTCGGCGTGTGCCGTGGCGTGCGCCTCGCGGGCGGCGAACCGTGCGGTGGCCTCCAGGACGGCGGTCACGGCTGCTCCTCTCGTCCGAGAGCGGCCTGCTCGGCCACCCGTCCAGGGATGTGCTGCGCCTCGACCCGGTCGAGCCGCACGGTGAAGACGCGGGCGCAGGCCCGGCACTCCCAGCCGCCGGACGGGTCCTCGACCGGCCAGAGGTCCTCCTCGGCGCAGAACGGGCAGTGCCGGACGACCCCGCGCGGGCTGTCGCTCATCGCAGGTCGTCCTCCTCGGCCCGGTGGGCCCAGTGGGCGAAGGACTCCTCGCCCTCGCGCTGGGCGAGGAAGGTGCGGGCCAGCCGCTCGAGGTAGTCGGGCAGGTCCACCGCCCGGATCTTGAGCGCGCGGGTCTTGCGCGCGAGCTGTGGTTCGGTGCCGAGGCCGCCGCCGAGGTGGACCTGGAAGACCTCGACCAGGGTGCCGTCCTCGTCGGTCTGCACCATCCCCTTGAGGCCCACGTCGGCGACCTGGAAGCGGGCGCAGGAGTTGGGGCAGCCGTTCACGTGGATGGTGAAGGGCACGTCGAAGTCGGGGAGGCGGCGCTCCATCTCGGCGATGACGGTGTTCGCGCGGCCCTTGGTCTCGACGAGGGCCAGCTTGCAGAACTCGATGCCCGTGCAGGCCATCACCCCGCGACGCCACTCCGACGGGTCGGCGGGCAGGCCGAGGTCGGCCAGACCCGCGGTGAGGGCGGCCAACTCACGCTGCGGCACGTCGAGCACCAGGAGCTTCTGGTGGGCGGTGAGCCGCACCCGGCCGGAGCCGTGCCGCTCGGCGAGGTCGGCGACCGCCGACAGGGTCGTGCCGCTGACCCGCCCGGCGAGGGGGGCCACCCCGACCCAGAAGCGGCCGTCCTGCTGCGGGTGGACCCCGACGTGGTCACGCCGGTGGGCGCTCGGGGCCTGCGGTTCCGGTCCGTCGGCGAGGCGGCGGCCCAGGTAGTCCTGCTCGAGCACCTCACGGAAGCGCTCGACGCCCCAGTCGGCCACGAGGAACTTGAGCCGGGCGCGGTTGCGCAGCCGGCGGTAGCCGTGGTCGCGGAAGATGGAGACGACGCCCTTCCACACCTCCGGCACGTCGGCCAGCGGGACCCAGGCGCCGAGCCGCTGGGCGAACATCGGGTTGGTGGACAGGCCGCCCCCGACCCACAGGTCGAAGCCGGGGCCGTGCTGGGGGTGGACCACCCCGACGAAGGAGACGTCGTTCGCCTCGTGCGCCACGTCCAGGCTGGGGCTGCCCGAGATCGCCGTCTTGAACTTGCGGGGCAGGTTGGAGAACTCCGGGCTGCCGATGTACCGGCGGCGGATCTCCGCGACCGCGGGGCTCCCGTCGAGCACCTCGTCCGCGGCGATGCCCGCCACCGGGGAGCCGAGGATGACGCGCGGGGTGTCACCGCACGCCTCGGCCGTCGTCAGCCCCACGGACTCCAGCCGGCGCCAGATCTCGGGGACGTCCTCCACGCGGATCCAGTGCAGCTGGACGTTCTGCCGGTCGGTGATGTCGGCGGTGTCGCGGGCGAAGTCGCGGCTCACCCCGGCGACGGCGCGCAGCTGCTCGCCCGACAGGGCGCCGCCGTCGCTGCGGACCCGCAGCATGAAGTACTCGTCGTCGAGCTCGGCCGGGTCGAGCGTGGCGGTCCGGCCGCCGTCGATCCCGGGCTTGCGCTGGGTGTACAGGCCCCACCAGCGCATCCGCCCGCGCAGGTCCTCCCCCGGGATGCTCGCGAACCCCTCCTTGGCGTAGACCTGCTCGATCCGCGCGCGGACGTTGAGGCCGTCGTCCGCCTGCTTGAGCTCCTCGTTGGCGTTGAGCGGCGTCCGGTCGCCGTCTGCCCACGCACCGGTGGCCTTGTCGGCCTGCCGGCGGGGTCGGGTCGGGGTCTGCGTCACCCGCCCTATTCTGCACGGCTCGTTATGGATCGCATAACGGTCCATTATCCGACCGCAATTCCCACCGATCCAGTGGGAGTCGGGACCGACGGGTCAGGCCAGGGCGATGAGGTCCCGGTAGTCCTGACCCCAGAGGTCCTCGACCCCGTCGGGCAGCAGCAGGATCCGCTCGGGCTCGAGCGCGTCGACGGCGCCCTCGTCGTGCGTGACGAGCACCACCGCTCCCTTGTACGTCCGCAGCGCGCCGAGGATCTCCTCGCGCGACGCGGGGTCGAGGTTGTTGGTCGGCTCGTCGAGCAGCAGCACGTTGGCGCTGGACACCACGAGCATGGCCAGCGACAGCCGGGTCTTCTCGCCACCGGACAGCACGCCGGCCGGCTTGTCGACGTCGTCACCGCTGAACAGGAACGACCCGAGCACCTTGCGGACCTCGGTCTCGCCGAAGCTGTCCGGCGCCGCGGACTTCATGTTCTCGAGGACCGAGCGGGTGACGTCGAGGTTCTCGTGCTCCTGGGCGTAGTACCCGAGCTTGAGGCCGTGGCCGGGCTCGACCTGCCCGGTGTCGGGCTCGTCGACACCGGCCAGCATGCGCAGCAGCGTGGTCTTGCCGGCACCGTTGAGGCCGAGCACGACGACCCTGGACCCCCGGTCGATCGCCAGGTCGACGTCGGTGAAGATCTCCAGCGAGCCGTAGGACCGGGACAGCCCGCTGGCGCGCAGCGGGGTGCGGCCGCACGGTGCCGGGTCGGGGAAGCGCAGGCGCGCCACCTTGTCGGTGACCCGCTCCCCCTCGATGCCCGCGAGCATCCGCTCGGCCCGCTTGATCATGTTCTGCGCGGCGACGGCCTTGGTCGCCTTGGCGCGCATCTTCTCGGCCTGCTCCATCAGGGCCGCGGCCTTCTTGGTCGCGTTGGCGTACTCGCGCTTGCGGCGCCGCTCGTCGGTCTCGCGTGCCTGGAGGTAGGCCTTCCAGCCCACGTTGTAGAGGTCGAGCTCGGCGCGGTTGGCGTCGAGGTGGAAGACCCGGTTGACGACGGAGTCCAGCAGCGCCACGTCGTGGCTGATGACGACCAGGCCACCGGAGTAGCCCTTGAGGTAGTCGCGCAGCCACGCGATCGAGTCGGCGTCGAGGTGGTTCGTGGGCTCGTCGAGCAGCAGCGTCTCCGCGCCCGAGAAGAGGATCCGCGACAGCTCGACCCGGCGGCGCTGGCCACCGGACAGCGTGGCGAGGGGCTGGCCGAGGATGCGCTCGTCGAGGCCCAGCGCACTGGCGATGGACGCGGCCTCGGACTCCGCTGCATACCCGCCACGGGTGGTGAACTCGCCCTCGAGCCGGCCGTACCGGCGCATGGCCTTCTCACGGGTCTCGTCGTCGGCGCTGGCCATGCCGCCCTCGGCGGCGCGCATCTCGCGGACGATGCGGTCCAGACCGCGCGCGGACAGGATCCGGTCGCGCGCGAGCACCTGCAGGTCCCCGGTGCGCGGGTCCTGTGGGAGGTAGCCGACCTCGCCGGAGCTCGTGACCGAACCGGCGGCCGGCTGCCCCTGCCCGGCGAGCACCTTGGTGAGGGTGGTCTTGCCGGCGCCGTTGCGGCCGACCAGGCCGACGCGGTCCCCGGCTGCGATCCGGAAGGTGGCTCCGTCGAGCAGGAGTCGGGAGCCGGCACGAAGCTCGACTCCACTGGCGGCGATCACGACGGGGCTCCTGACCTCGGACGGCACCATGACTTCGCACGGCACGAGGGGGCGCCCTCCGCGAAGTTGCGGGGGCGCCGACTGGGGACTGAGATCACTAGTCTAGCGAGCGTGCGCCGCCCCTGAGCACACGCCCACAGGCCGCGGAGGTCAGATGAGCTTCAACGACGACGTCAAACTCGACACTTCGCAGGTCGGGGGCGGCGGAGGCGGCGGCGCCCCCGGGGGCCTCGTCGTCGGGGGCGGGGTCGGCGGCATCATCCTGCTCATCATCGGCCTCATCTTCGGCATCAACCCCGGCTCGGTGCCGAGCAGCCCCGGTGCGGGCAGCGACTCGGGCACCGGCTCGGTCCAGCCCGGGGGCCAGACGGATGCGTCCCAGTTCTCCGAGTGCAGGACGGGGGCCGACGCGAACCGCAGCGACACCTGTCGCGTCATCGCCACAGTCAACTCGGTCAACACGTTCTGGGGCAGCGAGCTGCCGCGGTACGGGCGCAACTACACCCCGGCCAGGACGATCCTCTACAGCGGCTCGACCCAGTCTGCGTGCGGCACCGCCTCCAACCAGGTCGGGCCGTTCTACTGCCCCCTGGACAAGCAGGTCTACATCGACGCCAGCTTCTTCCAGATCCTGTCCGACCAGTTCGGGTCGAGCAGCGGCCCCCTGGCCCAGGAGTACGTCGTCGCCCACGAGTACGGCCACCACGTGCAGGACATCCTCGGGCTCCTCGACCGGGCCCAGCAGGACCCGCAGGGCCCCAACAGTGGGAGCGTGCGCGTGGAGCTCATGGCCGACTGCCTCGGTGGTGTCTGGGCCAACCACGCCACGCAAACCAAGGGCGAGAGCACGAGCGGCGGCCAGGTGGCCTTCCTCAAGCCGCTCACCGACAAGGACATCGAGGACGCGCTCTCGGCCGCGTCGTCGGTCGGTGACGACCGGATCCAGCAGAAGACCCGGGGGCAGGTCAGCCCGGAGACGTGGACGCACGGGTCGGCTGCGGCCCGGCAGAAGTGGTTCACCACCGGCTACCGGTCCGGCGACCTCAACCAGTGCGACACCTTCAGCGTCGACAAGGTCGAGTGACGTCCCGCCCGACCGTCAGCGGTCCTCGATCGTGACGCGGACGGCGCGGCCCCGCCGCAGGGCGTCCTCGAGCACCGACCGGCGCGGGTCGGGCAGGTCGTAGAGCTCACGTCGCGGCAGGGCGGCGAGGACCGCCAGGCGCGGGTCGGCCAGCACGTCACGCACAAGGGCCTTGTCGCCGCCGACGACGAGCCCTGCCGGGGGTGGTGAGAGCAGGAGACGTGCGGCATGGTCGGCCACGGCACGGACGAGCTCGTCGGCCTGGTTGCCGCGACGCCGCGCGAAGCGCTGCTGGGACCAGCCGCCTGCCGCCGTGCGCGACTGGACGTGCCGGGTGCCCACCTTGGACGCCGTGTAGGCCGCGTCCTCCGCCAGCCCCACGGCATACCCACCGCGGCGCACCAGGACCACCGCGAGCGGCGCGTGGTCGAACCGGTCGGTGGAGACCACGCGCTGCCGCGGGTCGGGCCCCGGGTTGTTGGCGGCGAACCGCTCGCGCCAGCCCTCGAACCGCTCGGGGTCGACCTCGACGACGCGAGTGCTCACCGAGCAGCCGGGGTCAGCGAGTCAGCGGGTCAGAGGTTGAAGCCGAGCGCGCGCAGCTGCTCGCGGCCGTCGTCGGTGATCTTGTCCGGGCCCCACGGCGGCATCCAGACCCAGTTGACCCGGTAGGAGGCCACGAGCCCCTCGAGGGCCTGCGCGGTCTGGTCCTCGATGACGTCGGTCAGCGGGCAGGCCGCCGACGTGAGCGTCATGTCGAGCACGGCGTGGTTCTGCGCGTCGACGGTGATGCCGTAGACGAGGCCGAGGTCGACGACGTTGATCCCGAGCTCGGGGTCGACGACGTCGCGCATGGCCTCCTCGACGTCCGCGACGTTCGGCTGGGCGGTCGTGGTCTCGCTCATCGTCCTACCTTGTCCTCGGTGTGCTGCTCGCGGCCCGCGGCCGCGCTGGTGTCGATTCCTGCCTGGTGCAACGCGTCGGTGAGGGCCATCCATCCCAGCAGAGCACACTTCACCCGCGCCGGGTACTTCGAGACCCCCGAGAACGCGACGCCGTCACCGATGACGTCCTCGTCGCCCGGGTCCTGACCCTTGGAGGTGAGCATGCGCCGCATCGCCTCGTGCGTCGTCATCGCCTCGGCGACGGTGTGCCCGATGACCTCGTCGGCGAGCACGCTCGTCGACGCGGTGGAGATCGAGCAGCCCAGCGCGTCGTACGACACGTCGCGGACCACCGCGTCGGGGCCTTCGCCCTCAACCTGGACGCGCAGGGTCACCTCGTCGCCGCAGGTCGGGTTGACGTGGTGCACCTGCGCGCCGAACGGCTCGCGCAGGCCCGCGTGGTGCGGGCGCTTGGAGTGCTCGAGGATGAGCTCCTGGTAGAGGTCCACGTCAGACCGCCACCCCGAAGACGGCGGGCACCCGGTCGAGGGCCTCAAGCATGGCGTCGACCTCGCCGGGCGTCGTGTAGGCCGCGACGGAGGCTCGCGTGCTGGCGGTGACGCCCAGCCGACGGTGCAGCGGCCAGGCGCAGTGGTGGCCCACGCGGACCGCGACACCCTGGTCGTCGAGCACCTGGCCGACGTCGTGGGCGTGGACGCCCTGGACGTCGAACGCCACGGCACCGACCCGGTCGACGGCGTCGGCCGGTCCGACCACGCGGACCCACGAGCGCTCGGCCAGCCCGGCCAGCAGCCGCTCGGTGAGAGCGTGCTCGTGGGCGGCGATGCGGTCCAGGCCGAGCTCGCCGAGGTAGTCGATGGCCGCGGCGAGGCCCACGGCCTGCGCGGCGTTGGGCGACCCGGCCTCGAACCGCTGCGGCGGCGCGGCGTAGGTGGATCCCTCCATCCGGACGGTCTCGATCATCGAGCCGCCGGTGATGAAGGGCGGCATCGCGTGCAGCAGCTCGCTGCGGCCCCAGAGGACGCCGACGCCGGTGGGGCCGAACATCTTGTGGCCCGAGAACGCCGCGTAGTCCACGCCGAGGTCCCCGACGTCGAGCGCCAGGTGCGGCGCCGACTGGCAGGCGTCGAGCACGGTGAGGGCGCCGACCCCGCGGGCCGCGTCCACGAGCCGGCGCACGGGGTTGACCGTGCCCAGGACGTTGCTGACGTGGGTGAAGGCGAAGACCTTGGTGCGCTCGGTGAGCAGGTCGCCCAGGGCCGCACCGTGCCGGCCGTCGAGGTCGAGCCGCCCCTCGTCGGTGACGCCGACCCAGCGCAGCGTGGCGCCGGTGCGGCGGCAGAGCTCCTGCCACGGCACGAGGTTGGCGTGGTGCTCCATCTCGGTCACGAGCACCTCGTCGCCCTCGCCGAGCGTGAGGCGCGGGTCCTTGGGCTGGCCGGCCACCGTGCCCGAGAAGGCGTAGGCGACGAGGTTGAGCGCCTCGGTGGCGTTCTTGGTGAACACCACCTCGTCCTCGGCACCGCCGACGAAGTGCGCCACGGTCGCCCGTGCGCCCTCGTAGGCGTCGGTGGCCTCCTCGCTGAGCTGGTGCGCCCCGCGGTGCACCGCGGCGTTGACGTGCTCGTTGAACGCGCGCTCGGCGTCCAGCGCGCCGGCATACCGCTGCGAGGTGGCACCCGAGTCGAGGTACACCAGCGGCGTCCCGTCGCGCACGGTGCGCGACAGGATCGGGAAGCCGGCCCGGATGCGGGCCAGCTCCTCGTCGCCGAACGGGGTGGTCATGCGGTGCCGCTCAGGCCTGCGCGGTCGCGACGTAGCGGTCGTAGCCCTCGGCCTCGAGGCGGTCGGCCAGCTCGGGGCCACCCTCCTCGACGACCTTGCCGTCGATGAACACGTGCACGAAGTCCGGCTTGATGTACCGCAGGATGCGCGTGTAGTGCGTGATGAGCAGGACGCCGACCTCGGTCGACTCCTTCGCTCGGTTGACGCCCTCGGACACGATGCGCAGGGCGTCGACGTCCAGGCCCGAGTCGGTCTCGTCGAGGATCGCGATGCGCGGCTTGAGCAGCTCCATCTGGAGGATCTCGTGGCGCTTCTTCTCGCCACCGGAGAAGCCCTCGTTGACGTTGCGCTCCGCGAAGGCCTCGTCCATGCGCAGGTCCGCCATGGCGCCCTTGACGTCCTTGACCCAGGTGCGCAGCTTGGGGGCCTCGCCGTCGACCGCGGTCTTGGCGGTGCGCAGGAAGTTCGAGACGGTCACGCCGGGAACCTCGACGGGGTACTGCATCGCGAGGAACAGCCCGGCCCGGGCGCGCTCGTCGACGCTCATCGCGAGGACGTCCTCGCCGTCGAGGGTCACGGTGCCGCCGGTGACGGTGTACTTGGGGTGGCCGGCGATGGAGTACGCCAGGGTCGACTTGCCCGAGCCGTTGGGGCCCATGATCGCGTGGGTCTCCCCCGACTTCACCGTCAGGTCGACGCCACGGAGGATCTCCTTGGTGCCGTTCTCGGTCTCGACCGTGACCTGGAGGTTGCGGATCTCAAGAGTGGACATGCGGTAGGTTCCTCGTTCTTCTTCTCGGGAGGCTCAGGCGTTCAGGGGGGTCGTGCCGACGAAGACCTCGTCGCCCTCGACCTTGACGGGGTAGACGTTCACCGGGACCGTCGCGGGCGGCCCGGACGGCGTGCCGGTGCGGACGTCGAAGCGCGAGCCGTGCAGCCAGCACTCGAGCGTGTGGTCGTCGAGCTCGCCCTCGGAGAGCGAGACGTTGGCGTGGCTGCAGGTGTCGTCGAGGGCGTAGATCTCGCCGGAGCGGGTCCGGACGATCGCCATGAGCTGGCCGTAGACGTCCGCGGCGGCGGCGCCGTAGGCCGGCAGCTCGTCGACCCGGCAGACGCGCACGTAGTCGACGTCGTCGGTCTGGGTCACCTCGGCGGCGGCGCTCACGCGGGGACCTCGTCGGACTCGGTGACGGTGACCCGCGGGCGCTCGGTGCCGGCGAGCTCGGCGTCGATGACCGCCATCAGGTGGTCGGACACCTCGGGCACGCCGATCCGGGCCACGACGCTGGCGAAGAAGCCGCGCACCACGAGCCGCCGGGCGACGTCCTCGGGGATGCCGCGCGCCTGCAGGTAGAACAGCTGCTCGTCGTCGAACCGGCCGGTCGCCGACGCGTGGCCGGCCCCGACGATCTCCCCGGTCTCGATCTCGAGGTTGGGGACGGAGTCGGCCCGCGCCCCCTCGGTGAGGACGAGGTTGCGGTTGAGCTCGTAGGTGTCGGTGCCCTCGGCGCTCGCGCGGATGAGGACGTCCCCGACCCAGACGGTGTGGGCGGTCTCGCCCTGCAGCGCGCCCTTGTACTCGACGTTGGAGTGGCAGTGCGGCGCCTCGTGGTCGACGAACAGCCGGTGCTCCTGGTGCTGGCCGGCGTCGGCGAAGTAGACGCCGAGGCCCTCGAAGGAGCCGCCGGGACCGGCGTACCGGGCGTTGGTGGAGACCCGGACGACCTTGCCGCCGAGGGTCACGACGATGTGCCGCAGCCGCGCGTCGCGCCCGATGAGCGCGTCGTTCTGCGTGACGTGCAGCGTGTCGTCGTCCCACTCCTGGACGGTGACGAACGTGAGGTCCGCGCCGTCGCCGACCTTGATCTCGACGGCGGCACCGCACTCGGCGGAGCCGCGGTGCGTCAGCACGACGGTCGCCCTGGAGTGGCGGCCGGCGTCGATGACCAGGTGGCCGTTGACGCGCGCCAGGTCGCGGGCCTCGACGGTGATGTGGACGGGCTCGGCGAGCTCGGCCTCGGCCGGGATGCTGACCCGTGTGGCATTGGGCTCCCCCGCCCAGGCGACCGCAGCGGCCCGGTCGGCCGGGACGAGGACGCCCGTGGCCTGGGGGTCGACGCGGTCGGTGGTGACGCCCTCGGGCGCCCGCACCTCCAGGGTCAGCTTGTCGACCTCGGTCGCACCGGGCTGGAACAGCGCGGACAGCCGGTCCACCGGGGTGAACCGCCACTCCTCCTCGCGGCCACCGGGGACCGCGAAGTCCTCGAGGGCGTACGAGGTCTTGCGCTCGGCCCGCGACTGGTCGGGGACCATGGTCTCGCCACTGTGGGTGTGTGCCCCGCTAGTGGGCTTCCTGTCAGCCAGAAGGCTCATCAGCCGACGGCTCCTTCCATCTGAAGCTCGATCAGGCGGTTCAGCTCGAGGGCGTACTCCATGGGCAGCTCGCGCGCGATGGGCTCGACGAACCCGCGCACGATCATCGCCATGGCCTCCTCCTCGGTCAGGCCGCGGGACATGAGGTAGAACATCTGGTCCTCGGACACCTTGGAGACGGTCGCCTCGTGGCCCATCGTCACGTCGTCCTCGCGGATGTCGACGTAGGGGTAGGTGTCCGATCGGCTGATCGTGTCGACGAGCAGGGCGTCGCAGACGACCGAGGACCTCGAGCCGTGCGCGCCCTCCATGATCTGGACCAGGCCGCGGTAGGACGTGCGGCCGCCACCACGCGCCACCGACTTCGACACGATGGTCGAGGAGGTGTTGGGCGCGGCGTGGACCATCTTGGAACCGGCGTCCTGGTGCTGGCCCTCGCCCGCGAACGCGATCGAGAGGGTCTCGCCCTTGGCGTGCTCGCCGAGCAGGAAGACGGCCGGGTACTTCATGGTCACCTTGGAGCCGATGTTGCCGTCGATCCACTCCATCGTCGCGCCCTCGGCCGCGGTCGCCCGCTTGGTCACGAGGTTGTAGACGTTGTTCGACCAGTTCTGGATCGTGGTGTACCGGACGCGGGCGTTCTTCTTCACGACGATCTCGACGACCGCGGAGTGCAGCGAGTCGGACTTGTAGATCGGCGCGGTGCAGCCCTCGACGTAGTGCACGTACGAGCCCTCGTCGGCGATGATCAGCGTCCGCTCGAACTGGCCCATGTTCTCGGTGTTGATCCGGAAGTAGGCCTGCAGCGGGATGTCGACGTGCACGCCCGGCGGCACGTAGATGAACGAGCCACCCGACCACACGGCGGTGTTGAGCGCGGCGAACTTGTTGTCACCGGCGGGGATGACGGACGCGAAGTACTCGCGGAACAGGTCCTCGTGCTCGCGCAGGCCCGTGTCGGTGTCGACGAAGATGACACCCTTCTCCTCCAGGTCCTCGCGGATCTGGTGGTAGACGACCTCCGACTCGTACTGGGCCGCGACCCCGGCGATGAGGCGCTGCTTCTCCGCCTCGGGGATGCCGAGCCGGTCGTAGGTGTTCCTGATGTCCTCGGGCAGCTCGTCCCAGGTGGTCGCCTGCTTCTCGGTGGACTTCACGAAGTACTTGATGTTCTGGAAGTCGATGCCGGTGAGGTCGCTGCCCCAGCTCGGCATGGGCTTCTTGTCGAACAGGCGCAGCGACTTCAGCCGCAGGTCGAGCATCCACTGGGGCTCGTTCTTGCGGCCCGAGATGTCGCGGACGACGTCCTCGTTCAGGCCACGTCGGGCGGACGCGCCGGCCGTGTCGCTGTCGGCCCAGCCGTACTCGTAGCGCCCGAGGTCCTTCAGACCCGGGTTCAGCTCCTCGATGGTGCTCATCGTGAAGACCCTTCTGTTGGTGTGACAGCAGTCGGTCGGGTGGCAGCGGGGACTGCCGGGGTGGGGACGGACGGGCTCGTGGGGACGAACGTGGTGCACACGTGGTCGCCGTGGGCCAGGGTGGCCAGGCGCTGGACGTGGACGCCCAGCAGCCGCGAGAACGCATCGGTTTCAGCGTCGCAGAACGCAGGAAATTCCCGGGCCGCGTGCTGGACCGGGCAGTGCCCCTGGCAGAGCTGGATGCCGGTGAACGGGCTCGCGCTGCCGGGCTCGCCGACCGGGCGCGCCGTGGCGGCGAAGCCGTCGCGGGTGAGGGCGGCGACCAGGGCGTCCACGCGCGCCCCGGTGTCCGGGCCCGCCTCGGCGAGCTCCCCGGCATACCGCTGCTCCAGCTCGCCCACGCGGGACTCGGCGAACCGGCGCACCGCGCCGTCACCGGCCTCCGCGGCCAGGAAGCGCAGCGCCTGGGTGGCGAGGTGGTCGTAGTCGGACTCGAGGGCCTGGTGCCCGGCGTCGCTCAGGACGTACGCGCGGGCCGGCCGGCCGCGTCCCCGCACACCGTGCGTCGACTCGCGCTCGGCGATGAGGCCGGCCTCGGCGAGGTTGTCGAGGTGGCGCCGGACCGCGGGCGCGGTCAGGCCGAGCTCCTCGGCGAGGGTGGCCGCCGTGATCGGGCCCTGCTCGCTGATCGCCTGCAGCACCCGGTCGCGCGTGCGCGACTCGAGCACCTGGGGGGCGACCGCGATATTCACAACACCGATGTTACGTAATTGTCGGCAGCGAGCGAAAGCAAGGTCACCCTTACCCGGGCCCGGGCTCCCGGGCCATCGGTGCCCGGTCAGCCCAGCAGGCCCCGGTCGCGGGCCACGGCGACCGCCTCCCCACGGCCGGCGACGCCGAGCTTGGCCAGGATGTTGGAGACGTGGACGCTGGCCGTCTTGGTGCTGATGAACAGCTGCGTGCCGATCTGCCGGTTGCTGCGGCCGAGCGCCACGAGGGCCAGGATCTCCCGCTCGCGCGGGGTGAGCGCCTCGCCGTGCCGGTCCGCGGGACGGGAGGAGGCGGCGGCCCGCGCGCCGCCCGCAGCGCGGATCTCGGCCCGGAGCGGCTCCGCCCCGAGCTCGCGGGCCGTGCCCAGGGCAGCCTGGAGCACGGTGGACGCCTCGGGGTCGCCGACCGCCTGCAGCGCGGCGCCGAGCCGCACCTGCGACCGGGCCGTCTCGTACCGGTGCCCGTAGGCCGTGAACGCCTCGACCGCGCGGCGCCAGGCGGCGACGAGGGCCTCGCTCTCGACCTGCTCCCCGCCCAGCCAGCGCAGGCGCAGGGCCTCCGCCCGAGCGCGGGCGATCCACGCCTGGGCCTCCGGGCCGTGCTGGCCGGGCATCTCGGACACCCGTGACCACACCTGCTCGGCGTCGTCGGCGGCGGTGCGCCCCCGCGCGAGCAGCTCGGGGCGCTTGGCGGTGGGCGCGGCGGCGACGTGGCCGGCGAGCTGGCCCAGCAGGAGGGCGCTGAGCCGTGTCTGGGCCTGGAAGTGGCGGTGCCAGATGTCGGTGAGGACCTCGACTGCCTCATCGTGCACCGCGATGGTGGCGGCGAGGTCGCCGGAGTGGCCGTACAGGTCCACGGCGGCGCCGCCGGCGAACACGGCGACGAGGCCCTCCTCCTCCCACCACGGGCGGGTGGCTCGCACCGCGTCGGCGTCCGCGCGCTCACCGCGTGCAGCAGCGAGGAACAGGCGAGCGGCGGCGAGCAGCGCGCCGGCGGGTTGGGGCGGGTCCTCGCCCCGGGTGTCGAGCACGGCGTCCGCCTCGGCCCAGCGCCCCGCCTCGTAGGCCGCGACCCCGGCGAGCAGCCGGGCGTCGAACGCGTAGGGGGCCCAGGCGAGACCGGCCAGGCGCCCGGCCTCGGCACCCTGGCGGTAGACCTCCACGGCACGGTCCAGGCGGCCGACCCGGTGGTGCAGGGAGCCCAGGTGGTGCAGGGCCCGTACGAGGGCCGGGTCGCCGGCCGCTCCCCCCGTGGCGATGATCCGCTCGAGGGTGGCCTGGCTGGCGTCCGGGTCGCCCACCCGCTCCAGCACGCGTGCCTCGACGACCCGCACCTCGTCGGCGACCTCGGGCAGCCCCGCCGCGGTCGCCGCCTCGACCGCCTCGCGCGTGGCGGCCGCGGCCTCCTCGTCGCGGCCGCGGTCGACCAGCGCCTGGACCCGTGCGCCGAGGAGGCGGGCCCGGACCTGCGCGGCGCCCGGGTCGTCCGCGAGCCCGGCGGCGTCGAGCAGCCCGAGCCCCTCCTTGGTCGCGGCCAGCGTGTCGAGGGTGCTCTCGGTGAGCCGGGCGGTGGTCGCCAGCGCGGCGAGGAGCTCGGCCCGGCCGAGGGCGCCCGCCTCGGGGGTCCTGCGCGCGAGCCGCTCCTCGAGGAGCGCGAGCGCCTTGAGGGCGCGGCCCCGGGCGGTCGAGGCCGCCGAGGCCCGCAGCACGACGCGGTCGGCGTCGGGGTGCTGATCCGGCATGAGCGCGAGTGCACGCTGGTAGTGCCGCCAGGCCTCGTCCGGACCGCCGACCGACATCGCCGCGTCACCCGCGTTGATGCTGGCGGTGAGGGCGACCTCGCGGTCCCCGGCCACGGCGGCGTGGCGGGCGACGTCCGCCCAGGTGCCGAGCGACGGGTCGGACCCCAGCGCGGCGGCGTAGCGCTCATGGGCGCGCACGCGCTCCCCCGGCAGCAGGTCGTCGTAGACCGTCTCGGCGAGCAGGGCGTGCCGGAAGGCGTACCCGCCGGTCTCGGTCGGGACGAGCACGTGCTGCTCGACGGCGTCGCGCAGGCCCTGGTCGAGCTCGGCCTCGTCGAGCCCGGCCACGGCCGCCAGCAGCAGGTGGTGGACCTGACGCCCCGCGGCGGACGCCATCCGCACCACGTGCTGGCCGTGCGGCCCGAGCTGGTCGAAGCGGACCAGGAGCAGGCGGGAGAGGTCCTCGGCGACGCCCTGGTGCCCCAGCGAGCTGGCGGCCACGAGCTCCTCGACGAAGAAGGCGTTCCCCTCCGCGCGCTCGACCACGGCGCGCACCTGCCCGTCGGTCAACCGCTGCGGCGCGAGGCCGTGCACGAGCTCGCGGACGGCCGCCTCGGGCAGGGGCTCCAGCTCGAGGCGGTGCAGGTCACCCAGGCGGGACCAGTGGGCCAGGGTGGAGCGCAGCGGATGGCGCCGGTGCAGGTCGTCGCTGCGGTAGGACGCCACGACGGAGACGCGCCCGGAGAAGCCGCGGGTGAACAGCAGGGTCAGCAGGTCGCGGGAGGACTGGTCGGCCCAGTGGACGTCCTCGACCACGACGAGGACCGGGCGCTCGTGGGCGAGGTCCTCGAGCGCGGCGTGCACGGCCTCGACGAGCTCGGCCCGGTCGATGGCCTCCCGGCCCGGTCCGGGGGTCAGCTCGTCGGCCCGGCGCCGGCGGCTCGGGAACAGTCCGGCGAGGTGCGGGTGGGCCAGGAGCACGCGCTCGATGGCCTCGGGCTCGTGCACCTCGAGGCGGCCCAGCATCTCGCTGAACGGGAGGTACGGCAGGGCCTGGCCGGCCTCGCCGAGGCAGTGCCCCACGAGGACCGCCCACCCGGCGTCGCGGGCCCGGCCGGCGACCTCGGCCAGCAGCCGGGTCTTGCCGATCCCGGCGTCGCCGGAGAGCAGGACGAGGCCGGAGGCGTCGTCACGCGGGCCGAGCCCGACGAGGTCGGCGAGCCGCGCGGCATCCGCCTCGCGCCCGACGAACACTCCCCCGGCGGTACCGTCCAGTCCCACGCTCCCGATTATGTCGGGGCGGCCCGACACCGCGGGGGCGGTCGAGGCCACGCTCAGGCCGGGCGGGGGCTGGTGCGGGCCCGCCGGTGCCCGGTGCGCACGGTGCGCAGGGCCTCGCGGACGAGGCCCGCGTGGTGACGGCCCCCGGCGGCACGACCGGCGACGGTGCCGGCCAGCATGCGTTCGCGGCGGTAGGCCACCTCGGCCTGGACGAAGATCGGGTCTGCGATGGTGCTCATGGCTGCTGCTCCTTTGTCTGTTGCTTCCTGTGCTGATGGCTCCACGCTGCGCGCCTGAGGTGGGCGCCCACATGGGGCGGATGCCTTATCCCTGCGGCGGGGCGCACCCACCGGGGGCCTCACGTGCCGGCCCGGTGGGCGAGTGGCCCGCGAGCGGCTCAGGCCGGTCGAGGCGTGGGGCGCGCCGGCCCGCGGCCGGGGCGCCGCCGCCAGGGCAGGTGCCACTCCAGGGAGGGGCGACGCCGAGGCGTACGCCGGCGTGCGGCGTTGGCGCGCCCCAGTGACTCCTGCTTCCAGGCCAGCTCTGCGGCGACGGTGAGGGGATGGGCGGTGAGGTTCACGGCACTCTCCTGTGACTGGGCGCCGCCCACGGTGGGCGACGTCGGCAACGCTCCGCCCCTGAGGCCCCCCGCCACCCGGGGCAGATGCCCGATCCTGCGGCCACGGCCACCTCAGGTGTCGTCGGTCACGGTGCCCGCGCCCGAGGCGGGACCCCCACCGCGACCGACCTAGAATCGAGGGCGTGCCACCCGCCGTCTCCGTCTCCGCCGTCGCCAAGCGCTACGGCCCCGTCACCGCCCTCGACGGCGCCACCTGGACGGCCGGGTCCGGGCAGGTCACGGCGGTCCTGGGGCCCAACGGCGCCGGGAAGACGACGCTCGTCGAGTGCTGCGAGGGGCTGCGCCGTCCCGACAGCGGCGAGGTCCGCGTCCTCGGCCGCGACCCGTGGCACGCGTCCGCCGACCACCGCGCACGGGTCGGGGTGATGCTGCAGGACGGTGGCCTCCCCGCGTCGGCGCGCCCCGTGCGGCTCCTCGACCACCTGGCCCGGATGTATGCCGCCCCGGCGGCCGTGGACGACCTGGTCGAGCGGCTCGGCATCGGGGCCTTCGCCGGCACCTCGGTGCGGCGCCTCTCCGGCGGCCAGCGCCAGCGGGTCGCCCTCGCCGCCGCGCTCGTGGGCCGCCCCGAGGTCGCCTTCCTCGACGAGCCGAGCGCCGGCCTCGACCCGCACGCCCGCCTCGACGTCTGGGACCTCGTGCGGTCCGTCGCCGACGGCGGGGCGGCGGTCGTGCTGACGACGCACTCGTTCGAGGAGGCGGAGCGCCTCGCCGACCGCATCGTCATCGTCGCCGCGGGCCGGACGGTCGCGGAGGGCACGCCGGCCGAGGTGGCCGCCGGCGAGAGCCTCGAGCGCCGCTACTTCGCCCTGACCGGGAGGGCCGCCGCGTGACCGCCGCACCCACCCCTGCGCCCACGCCCGCGCTCACCGGCGGCAGCGACGCCGCCCCGGCGCTGCAGCGGGTCCTGGCCCAGGCCCGGTTCGAGGCCGGCAGCCTCCTGCGCAACGGCGAGCAGCTCCTCGTGGCGCTGGCCCTGCCGGTCGCGGTCCTCGTCGCGGTGGTGCACCTCACGGCGGTCTCGCTCGGGAGCGGGCCGCGGGTCGACCTCGCCGTCCCCGGGGTGCTCGCCCTGTGCGTCATCTCCTCGGCCTTCACCGGCCAGGCCATCGCCACCGGGTTCGACCGCCGCTACGGCGTGCTGCGGCTGCTCGGGGTGACCCCGCTCGGCCGCACCGGCCTGCTCGCGGCCAAGGCCGTGGCGGTGCTGGCCGTGGTCGCGCTGCAGGTCGTCGTCGTGGGTGGCGTGGGCCTGGCCCTGGGCTGGCACCCGGCACTCGCCGGCATACCGGCCGCGCTGCTCACCACGCTGCTCGGCACGTGGGCGTTCGCGGCGCTCGCCCTGCTGCTCGGCGGCACGGTGCGGGCCGAGGGCGTGCTCGCCCTCGCCAACCTGCTCTGGATCGCCTTCCTGGGGCTCGGCGGCGTCGTGGTCGCCGGCTCCGAGCTGCCAGGGAGGTATGCCGGGGTCGTGCGCCTGCTGCCGTCGGCGGCCCTCGGTGACGGCCTGCGTGCCGCCCTGGCCCACGGATCGGTGGACGCCGGCGCCTGGCTCGTCCTGCTCGTCTGGGCGGTGGCGGCCACGGCCCTGGCACGCCGGCTGTTCCGCTGGAGCGACTGAGCCGCCAGCGCCCGCCGGAAGGCCGTCACGGTCGCCAGCATCGCCAGACCGCCCCCGAGCCAGAACGGCTCGTAGAGGCCGAGCGACCACCGCACGCCGTCGGGGACGCCGTTCGCCCCACCGGCGAAGACGGCGGTCGAGGCCACGTGCCCCAGCATCACCAGGTGGGCCAGCGTCGCCGGCCACAGCAGCCACGACCGGGCCGCGAGCTTTCCCGGGCGCTGGTCGGGCCGGAGCAGCCACGACACGACCGCCCCGGCGAGGCAGAGCGGGATCGCCAGCAGGTCGATGACGAAGAGCGCGGTGCTGTCGAGCACCGACACCCAGCGCGGCAGCAGGGCCGTCCCCCCGAACCCCCAGTAGACGTGGACCGCCGCGAACAGCAGCATCCACCCGGCACTCGCCCGCCACGCGTTCCTCAGCATGTGACCAGTCAGCCAGCGGTGGGGCGCCGGCACCATGAGGTGGATCCCCCACCGGACCCCCAGCGGCCTCAGGGACAGCCCTGAGCCGTACCCTCGTGGGGTGGCCACAGCAGCACCCGCACCGCCCCGTCCGACCCCCGTGAGGACCTCCGGGTCACCGTGGCTGCCCCGCATCCTCCTGCTCAACCTCGTCGTCGAGGTCCTCATCGTCGTGACCGGCGGGCTGGTGCGCCTCACGGGCAGCGGCCTGGGGTGCCCGACCTGGCCGCAGTGCGTGCCCGGGTCGTACACCCCGGTCCCGCACCAGGCCGAGGGCTACCACCGCTACATCGAGTTCGGGAACCGCACCCTCACCAGCCTGGTCGGCGTGGTGGCCCTCCTGGCCGTCTACGCCGTGTGGCGGTGGAGCGGCCCCACCCGCACCCGCTGGTATGCGCTGGGCGAGCGTGGCGGCTCGCGGCGCGAGCTGCTGGTCCCCGCGGTGCTCGTCCTGGCCGGGGTCGTGGTCCAGGCGGTGCTGGGCGGGATCACGGTCCTCACCGGGCTGAGCCCGTTCACCGTCTCGCTCCACTTCCTCGTCTCCATGGTCCTGGTCGGGAGCGCGGCCTACGCCTGGGTCCGGGAGCCCACCCCACCGGGTCCCCGCCCCCTCACGGTGCACCCCCTCGTCGAGCGCCTCGGCTGGGTCACCTGCGGCGTCGGCGCGGTGGTGCTCGTGCTCGGCACCGTCGTCACCGGCAGCGGGCCGCACTCCGGCGACGCCGTGCACCCCGCGCGCTACGGCTTCGACCCGCGCTCGGTGTCGTGGCTGCACGCCGACGCGGTGATGCTGTTCGTCGGCCTCGTCCTGGCGGTCTGGCTGGCCGCCCGGCTCACGGGGACGGATGCCTCGTCGGCCCGGGCCTGGCTCGTCGTGCTCGGCGTGACGGCCCTGCAGGGCGTGGTCGGCTACGTGCAGTACTTCACCGGTCTGCCGTGGGGCGTGGTGCTCGCGCACATGCTCCTCGCCACCCTCCTCGTCGTGGCGCTGGTCCGGGCTATGGTCAGCCTGCGCGACCTCGGCGGAGCCGGCCAGACGGCGGGCTGACCCGGCCGGACGGGCGCTCGCCCAGTTACACAAGTGCTCTTGTGCGATATCTCTTGCACAACTAGTCTTGCGGACATGACCCCTTCCCAGACCCCGCGCAGCTCCCGCCCCGGCGTGCGCTCCGTCACCGATGCCAAGGCCCTGTCCGCCATGGCCAACCCGTTCCGGGCCCGGATGATGGACGCCCTCAAGGTCGACGGTCCGTCGACGGCCTCGCACCTGGCCCAGCGCACCGGCCAGGCGGTGGGCAGCGCGAGCCACCACCTCAAGGTCCTCGCCGAGGCCCGCCTGGTGGAGGAGGCCCCCGAGCTCGCCCGTGACCGGCGCGAGCGGTGGTGGCGGCTCGTCGACGCCGGGACGAGGTGGTCCCGCGCCGACTTCGCGGACGACACCGCGGCCGTGACCGCGGCCCACGCCGCCGAGGCGATGCACCTGCAGCGACAGTTCGAGCGCGTGCAGCAGTGGAACGCCCAGGCGCCCGACGTCCCCGAGTGGGACTCCGCGGCCTTCGCCACCCAGAACTGGCTGCGGCTGACCCCCGAGGAGCTCGGCCGGGTGGCCGAGGAGATCGTCGACGTGCTGATGCGCTGGGGCAACCGCGAGGTTCCCGACGACGGCGCCGAGCGCGAGCCCGTCCTGGTGTTCGCCCGAGGGTTCCCGGCCCAGCCGTGAGGACCCACCCCGCACCGGTTGCCGCCGCTCCCCCGCTGTCGCGCAACCGGGACTTCGGCCTGCTCTGGTTCGGCGAGGGCGTCAGCGTCCTCGGCAACGCCACGACCTCGGTCCTCCTGCCGCTGCTCGCCGTGGTGGGCTTCGACGCCGGGCCGGGCTGGATGGGGCTGCTCACCGCCGCGGCGTGGGCGCCGTGGCTCGTGGTCGGCCTGCCGGCCGGCGCGTGGGTCGACCGGCTCCCGGCCCGGCGGGTCATGGTCACCAGCGACCTCGTCGCCGCGCTGACCCTGGCCAGCGTCCCGGCGGCCTGGGCCCTGGACGTGCTGACCCTGCCGCACCTCGCAGCAGCTGCCTTCGCGAACGGCGTGTGCACCGTCTTCTTCCGCGCGGCCTACCCCGGCCTCGTGCGGCAGGTGGCGCCCCGCGAGCAGCAGGAGCAGGCCTTCGCCCGCCTCTTCGGCACCGAGTCGGCGATGCAGGTGGCCGGGCCCGGTCTCGGTGGCCTGCTCGCCCAGCTGCTCTCGGCGGCCTGGGGCCTGGCTGCCGACACGCTCAGCTTCCTCGTCTCCGCGGTCTGCCTGCTGCGGCTGCGGCTCGACCGCCCCGGCCCGGAGCAGCCCGCCCCGGTGCCGGCCGCCGAGACCGCCTCGCTGTGGGCGCGGATCCGCGAGGGCATCGACTATATCCGGCACGACCGGCTGCTCCGGTACTTCACCGTCGTCGGCGGCGTCAGCAACTTCGGCCTCACCGGGTACGGCGCCCTGCTCGTCCTCTTCCTCGTCCGCGAGGCCCACCTTGAGGAGGGTGCGGTGGGCGTCGTGATGGCCGTCGGGGCGGCCGGCGGCGTCGTGGGCGCGGCGGTCGCGACCCGGGTCTCACGAAGCCTCGGGTCGGCCCGCACGCTGCTGGCGCTGCAGCTGCTCGCCGGACCTCCTGCCCTCCTGGTCCCCCTGGCCGCCCCCGGACCGCGTCTCGCCGCGATGGTCCTCGGCATGCTGCTCGTCGGGATCGGCGTCGTCGCCGGCAACATCGTCCGCGGCGCGTGGCGCAACCGCTACGTCCCGGCCGAGATGGTGGCCCGGCAGGTGACGACCGCCCAGGTGGTCAACCTCGGGACGATGCCGGTCGCCGGGCTCGTCGCCGGTTGGCTCGGGTCCGCGGTCGGGCTGCGCGAGACCATCGCCCTGATGGCAGGGGTGCACGTGCTGGCGTGCCTGTCGATGTGGTGGAGCCCGCTGCGGGGCCTGCGCGAGCTGCCAGAGCCCGCCGCGAACCCGGCGGGCGAGGACCTCAGCGGCCGGTGACCGAGAGGTAGAGCAGCGGGTCCAGCGCGACGCCGAGGAACAGGATCGCGACGTAGCTGATCGAGAAGTGGAACAGCCGCATCGGCTTCAGGACGGTGGGCCCCGCACCCGCCTTGGCGGCGCGCAGCAGGCGGTACGCCTCGGCCAGGAAGAACCCTCCGGTCACCACCGCGGTCGCGAGGTAGAGCCAGCCCATCGGGTTGACCCACACCAGCGCCAGCGACGCGATGACCATCGCCCAGGAGTACGCGACGATCTGCCGGGCCACGACGACGAACCGCTCGACGACCGGGAGCATCGGCACGTGCGCCGCGGCGTAGTCGTCCTTGAACTTCATCGACAGCGGCCAGTAGTGCGGCGGCGTCCAGAAGAAGATGACGAGGAAGAGCATCACGGCCGACCACGAGACCGAGTTCGCCACGGCCGCCCAGCCGATGAGGACCGGCATGCAGCCGGCGGCCCCACCCCAGACGATGTTCTGCCGGGTCCGCCGCTTGAGCAGCATCGTGTAGCCCACGGCATACATGAGGATCGCGCCCAGGCTCAGGGCCGCGGACAGCACGTTGACGAAGGCGAGGAACCACGCCGTCGACGCGACGGTGAGGACCACGCCGAAGACCAGGCCCGCCCGCGGGCTCACCTCACCGGTGACCATCGGGCGGTTGCTCGTGCGGTGCATCTCCGCGTCGATGTCGCGGTCGTAGACGCAGTTGAACGTGTTGGCGGCGCCGGCACTCAGGGCGCCCCCGACGAGCGTCGCGACGATGAGCCACAGGGAGGGAACTCCCTTGTGGGCCAAGAACATCACCGGCACGGTCGTGACGAGCAGCAGCTCGATGATGCGGGGCTTCGTGAGGGCCAGGTAGGCCGCCGCCCTGCTGCGCCTCGCCGGCGCCGGGGTCGCGGGGACGCGGGCGGTCCCATCGAGTGCGGTCACGGCGTCCTTCGCAGGTGGAGCAGGTCTGTCTGGCCCGGCCAGTCTAGCCCCGCGCCCCCGGGCCCCGGCCCACGGGACTGGATGCGACGCAGGTCACGGCCGGGACTAGTCTCGGTGGCGTTGTCGTTGCCATCGGTGCAGCCGGCAGTGCACCCAGCGTGAGGAGACCTCTCAGTGCCCACAGCAGCCCGTTCGCCCCAGTCCCCGGCCACGGCCACCCGGAGCAAGTCGCTGAAGCGACCGGTCGCCCGGAAGGTGGGCTGGACGGACCTCGACGTCCGGGCCGTCGACACCGCGCGGGTCCTCGCGGCGGACGCCGTGCAGAAGGTCGGCAACGGCCACCCGGGCACCGCGATGAGCCTCGCCCCCGCGGCATACCTGCTGTACCAGAACGTGATGCGGCACGACCCGAGCGACCCGCACTGGCTCGGCCGCGACCGGTTCGTCCTGTCGGCGGGCCACTCCAGCCTCACCCAGTACATCCAGCTGTACCTCTCCGGCTACGGCCTCGAGCTCGACGACCTCAAGGCCCTGCGCACCTGGGGCTCGAAGACCCCCGGCCACCCCGAGGTCCACCACACCGACGGCGTCGAGATCACGACCGGGCCGCTCGGCTCCGGCCTGGCCTCCGCGGTCGGCATGGCCTTCGCCCAGCGCCGCCAGCGGGGTCTGTTCGACCCCGAGGCCAGGCCGGGCACGAGCCCGTTCGACCACCACATCTGGGTGATCGCCTCCGACGGCGACATCATGGAGGGCGTCACCCACGAAGCCTCCGCCCTCGCCGGCCACCAGGAGCTCGGCAACCTCACGGTCATCTACGACCAGAACACGATCTCGATCGAGGACAAGACTGAGATCTCCTTCTCCGAGGACGTCGCGGCCCGCTACGACGCGTACGGCTGGAACACCGTCACGATCGACTGGCGCGGTGACGGCTCCGCGGGCGGGTACGTGGAGAACGTGGACCAGCTGTACGGCGCGCTCGAGCGCAGCCGCACCTCGCGCCGGCCCACCCTCATCGTCCTGCGGACGATCATCGCGTGGCCGGCCCCGAACAAGCAGGACACCGGCAAGTCGCACGGCTCCGCCCTCGGCCCGGACGAGGTCGCGGCGACCAAGGAGCTGCTCGGCTTCGACCCCAAGAAGACCTTCGAGGTGCCCCGCTCGCTGCTGGCCCACACGCGCAGGGTGGGCAAGCGCGGCCAGGCCGCCCGCAAGCAGTGGGACAAGGGGTATGCCGCGTGGCGCAAGGCGAACCCCGAGCGCGCCACCCTGCTCGACCGGCTCGTCGCGCACGAGCTGCCCGCCGGCTTCGACAAGAAGCTGCCCGTGTGGGAGGCCGACGCCAAGGGCATCGCCACCCGTGCGGCGTCGGGCAAGGTGCTGGGCGCGCTGGCCGACGTCGTCCCGGAGCTGTGGGGCGGCTCGGCCGACCTCGCCGAGTCCAACAACACCACGATGGAGGGCCAGCCGTCCTTCATCCCCCGGGCCAAACAGACCCGCGAGTGGAGCGGCGACCCGTACGGGCGCACCCTGCACTTCGGCATCCGCGAGTTCGGGATGGGCTTGATCCTCAACGGGATCGCGCTCGAGGGGCTCACCCGCCCGTACGGCGGCACGTTCCTCGTGTTCTCCGACTACATGCGCCCGTCGGTGCGGCTCGCCGCCATCCAGCGCGCGCCCGTCACCTTCGTCTGGACGCACGACTCGATCGGCCTCGGCGAGGACGGCCCGACCCACCAGCCGATCGAGCACCTCGCGGCGCTGCGGGCGATCCCTGACTTCGACGTGGTCCGTCCCGCCGACGCCAACGAGACCGCGGCCGCCTGGGTCGCGATCCTGAAGAACCGTCGCCCGGCGGGCCTGGCACTCTCGCGCCAGCCGCTGCCCGTCGTCCCGCGCGGCGGTGCCGACGGTGCCGCGAAGGCCAGCAACGTCGCCAGGGGCGGCTACGTCCTGTACGACTCGAGCACCCCCACGCCGGACGTCATCCTCGTGGCCACCGGCTCGGAGGTGCAGCTCGCCGTCGCCGCCCGCGAGAAGCTGGAGAAGTCCGGCGTGGGCACGCGGGTGGTCTCCATGCCGTGCCGCGAGTGGTTCGACGAGCAGTCCGCGTCCTACCGCGAGAAGGTCCTGCCCGCCGCGGTCCGGGCGCGCGTGTCCGTCGAGGCCGGGGTGCCGCAGGGCTGGCGCGAGATCGTCGGCGACGCCGGCGAGATCGTCGCCATCGACCACTTCGGCGCCTCCGCCGACGCGGCGACCCTCTTCCGCGAGTTCGGGTTCACCCCGGAGACCGTGGTCGCCGCCGCCAAGAAGTCCCTCAAGACCGTCAAGGGAAAGTGATTCCGATGACCGAGAACGCAGCACTGAAGGCTCTCGCCGACAACGGCGTGTCCGTGTGGCTCGACGACCTCTCGCGGGACCGGATCGAGACCGGGAACCTGCAGGAGCTCATCGACACCAAGGGCATCGTCGGCGTGACGACCAACCCCTCGATCTTCCAGGCCGCCCTCGCCAAGGGCGACCGCTACGACGCCGACCTGCGCAAGCACGCGGCCGCCGGCGACACCGTCGACCAGGCCGTCTTCGGCCTCACCACGGACGACGTGCGCAACGCCGCCGACATCCTCCGGCCGGTGTTCGAGAAGACCCACGGCCGCGACGGCCGGGTCTCCATCGAGGTCGACCCGCGCCTGGCCCACGACACCGCCAAGACGGTCGAGCAGGCCAAGCAGCTGTGGACCACCGTCGACCGGCCCAACGTGCTCATCAAGATCCCCGCCACCGTCGAGGGGCTGCCGGCCATCTCGCAGGTGCTGGCCGAGGGCATCAGCGTCAACGTCACCCTGATCTTCTCGCTCGACCGGTACCGCGGCGTCATGAACGCGTTCCTCACCGGCCTGGAGCAGGCGCGCGAGGCCGGCAAGGACCTGTCGCAGATCCACTCCGTCGCCTCGTTCTTCGTCTCCCGGGTCGACACCGAGGTCGACAAGCGGCTCGACGCGCTCGGCACCGACGAGGCCAAGGCCCTCAAGGGCCAGGCCGGCGTGGCCAACGCGCGCCTGGCCTACCAGGCGTACGAGGAGGTGTTCTCCACCCCGCGCTGGAAGAACCTCTCCGACGACGGCGCCAACGCCCAGCGTCCGCTGTGGGCCTCCACCGGGGTGAAGAACCCCGACTACTCCGACACGCTCTACGTCACCGAGCTGGTCGCCCCCAACACGGTGAACACCATGCCGGAGAAGACGCTCGAGGCCGTCCTCGACCACGGCGACATCCGCGGTGACGCCGTCACCGGCGCCTACGCGCAGGCCGGCGAGCTGCTCGACCACCTCGAGTCCCTCGGGATCTCCTACACCGACGTCACCGACGTGCTGGAGAAGGAGGGCGTGGAGAAGTTCGAGGTCTCGTGGCAGGAGCTGCTCGACGAGGCCCAGCACGACCTCGACCTCGCGCGCGCCGACGTCGACGCCGAGGGCAAGGCGGAGGACAGCCAGGACCAGGACGTCCGCACGACCGCCCAGGGCGGCGCCGAGGGCGACAAGTGAGCGCACTCGGCGTCGTCGCCTCGGGCGCGGCCGCCGACGCGATCGCGGCCAAGGTCCCCGACCTCGTCGAGGCGCAGTTCGCCAGCCACCTGTTCGCCCAGGACGCCACCCTCTGGGGCCCCGACGCCGAGTCCGAGGCCGCGATCCGCCTCTCCTGGGTGAACCTGCCGCGCTCCTCGCGCCCGCTCGTCGGTGAGGTGGCCGCCCTGCGCGACCAGCTCCGGGGCGAGGGCGTCGACCGCGTGGTCCTCTGCGGGATGGGCGGCTCCTCGCTGGCCCCCGAGGTGATCTGCGCGACGGCCGGGGTCGACCTGGTCGTGCTCGACTCCTCGCAGCCCGACATGGTCCGCGACGCGGTCACCGACCTCGAGCGCACCGTCGTGGTGGTCTCGAGCAAGTCCGGCTCCACCGTCGAGACCGACTCCCAGCGCCGCGCCTTCCAGGCCGCGTTCGCGGACAAGGGCATCGACCCGACGACCCGGATCGTCGTGGTGACCGACCCGGGCAGCCCGCTGGACGAGCAGTCCCGCGCCGACGGCTACCGCGTCGTCAACGCCGACCCCAACGTCGGCGGCCGCTACTCCGCGCTCACCGCGTTCGGGCTGGTCCCCTCCGGCCTCGCCGGCGCGGACATCGAGGCGCTGCTCGACGACGCCGAGGCAGTCGCCGACGTCCTCAGCGCCGACGACGACGCCAACCCGGGCCTGCGCCTCGGCGCCGCGATCGCGGGCACCGACCCGCTGCGCGACAAGCTCGTCCTCGTCGACGCCGGCTCGGGCATCGTCGGCTTCGCCGACTGGGCCGAGCAGCTGATCGCCGAGTCCACCGGCAAGCAGGGCACCGGCATCCTGCCCGTGGTCGTCGGCGCGGAGGACGACCCCGAGGTGCGGCGGCCCGCCCCCGACGTCACCGTGGCCCGCCTCGTGGGCGACGACGACGACACCGACTCACCGGGCGAGCCGGTGCACGCCGACCACTCGACCGTCGAGGTCAGCGGCCCGCTCGGGGCCCAGCTGCTCCTCTGGGAGGTCGCGACGGCGGCAGCCGGGCGGCTGCTCGGCATCGACCCGTTCGACCAGCCCGACGTCGAGAGCGCCAAGAAGGCCGCGCGGACCCTGCTCGACCAGGGCATGGGCGCCGCCGACGCGCCGGCCGCCACCGACGGAGCCATCGAGATCCGCGCCCTCGGCGGGGACTGGCTCAGCGGCGCGAGCACCGTGCCGGACGCGCTCGCCGCCCTGTTCGGGCAGCTCGACGCCGACCGCGGCTACCTCGCCGTCATGGCCTACCTCGACCGCATCGCGGACGCCGACCTGGCCTCGGTGCGACCCGGGCTGGCCCGGCACACCGGCCGCCCCACCACCTTCGGGTGGGGGCCACGGTTCCTGCACTCCACCGGGCAGTTCCACAAGGGCGGGCCCGCCACCGGCGTGTACCTCCAGGTGACCACCGAGCCGCACGAGGACCTCGCGGTCCCCGGTCGCGAGTTCAGCTTCGGCGACTTCGTGGCGGCCCAGGCCGCCGGCGACGCCCAGGTTCTGGCCGAGCACGGCCGCCCCGTGCTGCGGCTGCACCTCACCGACCACGACGCCGGCCTGGCCCAGCTCACGTCGGTCCTGCGGGAGCTCAGCGGCGCCGAGGGCACCGCATGAGCCCCACCAGGGTGACGCAGGACCAGAACCCGCTGCGCGACCCGCGCGACAAGCGGCTCCCCCGGATCGCCGGGCCGAGCGGCCTCGTGCTCTTCGGGGTGACCGGCGACCTGGCGCGCAAGAAGCTCATGCCGGCCATCTACGACCTCGCCAACCGCGGCCTGCTGCCGCCGGGCTTCGCGCTCGTCGGCTTCGCCCGGCGCGACTGGGCCGACCAGGACTTCGGCAAGATCGTCTACGACGCGGTCAAGGAGCACGCCCGCACCCCGTTCCGGGAGAGCGTGTGGCGCAACCTCGCCGAGGGGTTCCGCTTCGTGCCGGGCACCTTCGACGACCCCAACTCCTTCGACCTGCTGTCCCACACAGTGAAGTCGCTGGAGGAGGAGCGCGGGACCGGCGGCAACCTCGCGTTCTACCTGTCGATCCCGCCGTCGTCGTTCTCCGTGGTGTGCGAGCAGCTCGAGCGCTCGGGCCTGAGCCGTCCCGAGGGCGACTCGTGGCGGCGGGTCGTCATCGAGAAGCCGTTCGGCCACGACCTCGAGAGCGCGCGGGAGCTCAACTCCATCGTGGAGAGCGTGTTCCCGCCCGACTCGGTCTTCCGGATCGACCACTACCTGGGCAAGGAGACGGTGCAGAACCTGCTGGCCCTGCGCTTCGCCAACCAGATGTTCGAGCCGGTCTGGAACGCCAACTTCGTCGACCACGTGCAGATCACCATGGCCGAGGACATCGGCATCGGTGGCCGCGCGGGCTACTACGACGGCATCGGCGCCGCGCGCGACGTCATCCAGAACCACCTGCTCCAGCTGCTCGCGCTCACCGCGATGGAGGAGCCGGTGTCGTTCCAGGCCGACCACCTGCGCGCCGAGAAGGAGAAGGTCCTCTCCGCCGTCCGGCTGCCCGAGGACCTCGGGAAGGCCACGGCCCGGGGGCAGTACGCCGCCGGGTGGCAGGGCGGCGAGCAGGTCATCGGCTACCTCGACGAGGACGGCGTCGCGGCGACCTCGCGCACCGAGACGTATGCCGCGATGAAGCTCGAGATCGACTCGCGCCGCTGGGCGGGGGTCCCGTTCTACCTGCGGACCGGCAAGCGGCTCGGCAAGCGCGTCACCGAGATCGCGGTCGTCTTCAAGAAGGCGCCGCACCTGCCGTTCGAGCACACCGCCACCGAGGAGCTCGGCCAGAACGCCATCGTCATCCGGGTCCAGCCCGACGAGGGCATCACCATGCGGTTCGGCGCCAAGGTGCCGGGCGCGCAGATGGAGGTCCGCGACGTCACGATGGACTTCGGGTACGGCCGCTCGTTCACCGAGTCCAGCCCCGAGGCGTACGAGCGGCTCATCCTCGACGTGCTGCTCGGCGACCCGCCCCTGTTCCCCCGCCACGAGGAGGTCGAGCTGTCCTGGCAGATCCTCGACCCGGTGGAGCGCTACTGGGCCAAGCAGAAGGGCCGCGTCGAGCCGTACGCGGCCGGCGGCTGGGGCCCCGAGAGTGCCGACGAGATGATGCGCCGTGACGGCCGCGTCTGGAGGATGCCTTGACCACCCCATTCAGTTCACCCACGCAGAGCGTGGGACCCTCCCCGCTGCGCTCCTCCGATACTGAACGGGGACCCCGGTGATCGTCGACCTGCCCAGCACCACGACGGTGGCGATCAGCAAGAAGCTGGTCGCCCTGCGCCAGGACACCGGGGCGATGGCCCTCGGCCGCGTCCTCACGCTGCTCATCGTCGTGGACGAGAAGGATGCCGAGGAGGCCATCGAGGCCGCCAACGACGCGAGCCGGCAGCACCCCTGCCGCATCATCGCCGTGGTCCTGGGCAACCGGCGCGGCCAGTCCCGCATCGACGCCCAGATCCGGGTCGGCGGCGACGCCGGCGCCAGCGAGGTCGTCGTGCTCCGGCTCTACGGCGCGCTGACCCAGCACGGCCGCAGCGTGGTCATCCCGCTCCTGCTGCCCGACTCCCCCGTCGTGGCCTGGTGGCCCAAGGACGCCCCGACCGACGTCGCCGCCGACCCCATCGGCGAGATGGCGCAGCGCCGGATCACCGACGCCGCCGAGTCGAAGAACCCGCGGGCCACGCTGAAGAACCGCGCGAGGACCTACACCAAGGGCGACACCGACCTGGCCTGGACCCGGATCACCCTGTGGCGCGGGCTGCTCGCCGCGGCGCTCGACCAGGCGCCGTTCGAGCCGGTGCTCGAGGCGACGGTGACGGGTGGCTCGGACTCGCCCTCCACCGACCTGCTCGCCGCCTGGCTGGCGCAGACGCTGCGCTGCCCCGTGCAGCGGGCCAGGACCCGTGCGGGCACCGGCCTGGTGAGCGTGCGCCTGGACCGGCGCAGCGGCGCCGTGGACCTCGTCCGCCCCGACGGGGTCATCGCGACGCTGAGCCAGCCCGGGCAGCCGGTGCGCCGGATCTCCCTCGCGCGTCGGGGGACGGCCGAGTGCCTCGCCGACGAGCTGCGGCGGCTCGACCCCGACGAGATCTACGAGGAGACGATCAGCAAGGGCCTGGCGCGGGTCGGGACCAAGTCGGTCACGGCGAGCGAGGCGGTCCGCGAGGGCGAGGCGCCCTCGGTCAAGGAGGCCGAGCGCGAGTCCCGCAGGATCGCCCGCGCCAACTCGCACGCGGGCAGCGCGCAGATGGTCAGTGCTTCCCCGCCGGCGGAGCGGGCGGACGACACCGCCGTGCGCGACGCCGCCGCCCGCAAGCTCGCGTCCACGCGCGAGGGCGGTGACGGCGCGACCACCCCGGCGACCACGAAGGCGGCTGGCACGAAGGCGGCGGCCACCAAGGTGGCCGGTGCCAAGGTGGCCGGTGCCAAGGCGAAGGCCGCGGCCGCGCGCACGAAGGCGGCGACCACCCAGGCGAAGACCACCAGCAGGAGCAAGGCCGAGGAGGCTGCGTCATGACCGGGACCCGCGTCGTCGTCCACCCGTCCCAGCAGGCGTTGGCCGACGCCGCCGCGGCCCGGCTGGTCACGGCCCTCGTCGACGTCCAGTCCCGTGGGCGGGTGCCCCAGGTGTCGCTGACCGGCGGCTCGATGGGCTCGGCGATCATCGCCTCGCTCGCGGCCCTCCCGGCGCGTGACGCCGTCGACTGGTCGTCCGTGTCCATCTGGTGGGGCGACGAGCGCTACCTGCCCTCCGGCGACCCGGACCGCAACGACACCCAGAACGACGAGGCGGGCCTCAGCGGGCTCGGGCTGGACCCCGAGCGCGTCCACCGCGTCCCGGGGCCGGACGCCTCCGAGTCGGCGGAGCAGAGCGCCGAGGAGTATGCCGCCACCGTGCGCGCGACGGGGGCCGGCGAGTTCGACGTGATGATCCTGGGGGTGGGACCCGACGGTCACGTCGCGTCGCTGTTCCCCGGCCACCCGGCCCAGCAGACCACCGGGGTCATCGCAGTCGCCGTCCACGGCTCCCCCAAGCCCCCGCCGGACCGGGTCTCCCTGACGTTCGAGTGCCTCAACCGTTCCGAGCGGGTGTGGTTCCTCGTCGCGGGCACGGACAAGGCCGAGGCCGTGCGCAACGGCGTGGAGGGCGCGGGACCGGACCGGTCCTCGGCCGCGCAGGTGCACGGGTCCACCGAGACGCTGTGGCTCGTGGACGTGGACGCCGCGTCCGCGCTCGAGTCCCGACGCAGCAGCTGACGGGGCCGGGCGCCTCCTCCCGGTCGACGGTCGCGGCGGCTGGTCAGGTCCCCGCGAGTGGCTCGGCGTCCGCGACACCGAGCTCCACCGCGAGCCGCCGCAGGTAGCCGGCGAACCCGCCCTCGGCCACCCGTCCCGTGCCTCGCGCGGACGTCCGCACGCGGGTCGTGTCCGTGGCGACGCAGCGCCGGCCTGCAGCACGCAGGGCCGCGACGAGGTGCACGTCCTCGTCCACGCCCAGTGACGGGAAGCCGCCCGCCGCCGCGTAGGCGTCGCCCCTGACCCCCAGGTTCGCGCCGTGCACGTGCGGGTGGCCCTCGCCCAGGGTGTGGCGCGCCCACCAGCGGGATCGCAGCTCACCCGGCAGGCCGGCCGGCTCCACCGTGCCGAGGACGAGCTCCGCCCCGGCCTCCGCCAGCTCGACCTGGCGTCGGAGCCAGTGGCGGGGCACGGTGGTGTCCGCGTCGGTACAGGCGAGCCACGTGTGCCGCAGGAGAGCGGCCGGCGTCCCCTGGAGCACCGCGGCCGCGCCGGCAGCGCGGACCGCCCCCACGACGCCCGCGTCGGACGACAGGGCACGCACCCCCCGACGCGCCGCGACGACGGCGGCGGTGCCGTCGGTGCACCGGTCGAGCACCACCAGCACGGTCACGTGGGTGTCCGGGCGCCAGGCCTGCAGCTCGGCGCGTGCCAAGTCGATGCTGTCGAGGCAGGCCGGCAGCAGCTCCTCCTCGTCGCGGGCGGGGACGACGACGGCGACCGTCCCGACCCGCCCCGTCGGGGCCGGGGCCGTCCCGAGGCGCTCGGCGGCGCCCGTGCTCACGCCCTGCCCTCCCGGCGCGCCGGCGTGGGCGTGCCGGGCGCTCCGAGCAGCTCCACGAGGAAGTCCTGCTCCTCGTGCCGGACGAGCACCTCGAGCCCGGCGACGGCGCGCACCGCTGCGTGCACGTCCTCGCCGTCGAGCGGCCACCCCTCCACCGGGTACCGCCAGTCGCAGAGCAGGACCGTGCCGCCGGGAGCCAGGGACGAGGGGATCCGCTCGACGACCCCCGAGAGCTCCTCGGGGGTCCAGAAGTAGCCGACCTCGGACAGGACGACCAGGTCGAACCGGCCTTCGGGCCAGTCGCGCGGCACCCTGGCCCGGCGCAGCTCGACCCGGTCGCCCCGGGGGCCCAGCCGTTTCGCGGCCCTGCGCAACGCCTCGGTGCTGACGTCCAGCGCGAGCACCGACTCGGCCCGCGCGGCCAGCTCGGCGGTGAGCACGCCCGTCGAGCACCCGACCTCCAGGACCCGCCCGAGCCGTTCGGTGAGCGGGGCGGCGAGGGTGGCCGCCCGCTTGCGCCGCTCGTACCACGACGTGTCGACGTCCCAGGGGTCCTCGCTGTCCCCGAACATGCCGTCGAAGACGGCGTCCCGGGGGTCCGCACCGTCCCGGTCGTCGTCCACGTGCCCCTCCCCGCTGCCCCCGGACGCGGCGCGGGTGGCGTCCGGGGCCGCTGCGGCGACCCCCGCTTGCACGTAGGTCTCGAAGGGGCGGTCGAAGTGCGCGAGCACGTGCGGTCCGAGCAGCGCCTCGTCACCGGGCAGGTCGGACAGCGCCCTGGTCTGGGAGGCGTGCAGGGCGAGGGCACTGCGCTTCGCCACCACCTGCCGGGGCTCGAGGTCGACGGCCAGGAGCTGGTCCCAGGGCGCGGAGAGCGGGTGGCCCCAGTGCCAGAGCCACACCGGGTACTCCAGCAGCCGGGCCCCCGCCGCCGCCACCACCCGCGCGGCCACGCGGCCCGCGGCCTCGTGGTCGGCGTGCCCGTCGCGGCGCCACGGAGCCAGGACCAGCGTCGCGGGTCCGGTGACGCGCACGGCCAGGGCTGCCGCCAGGGCCGCCTCGCGCGAGGCGAGCCGGCCGTCCGGCAGGTGGAGCAGGTCGAGCTGCGCGTCCGGCGCCACGTCCCGCACCGCGTGACGGACCTCGTCCTCGCGACGGGCCGCCAGCTGGGCCGGCGTGTGGGTCGTCGAGTCGGGGTGGGAGGCCTCCCCCATGGTCGCCACGACGACCTCCACCGGCACCCCTGCCGCGCCCGCGGCGGCCACCAGGCCGGCGCAGCCCAGCGTCTCGTCGTCGGGGTGGGCGGCGACGACGACGAGGCGGTCGACGCCCTCGAGCAGCCCTGCGGGTCGGGTCCGCCGGACCCACGCCCACGGAAGGGCCGCCACCCACTGCGACTCGTGCGTCCCGGGGTCACGGTGGTCGAACGCCGGAGCCTCGGCCTCGCCTCGGGCCTGCGTCCTCATCGGGCCGGCCCGTCCTCACCGAGCAGCAGCCCGCCGAGGACCGCCTGGTCGCGTTCGGCGTGGTGCTGCCGCACGTACACCTGCAGGTCGGCGACCCGGGCGGCGTGCGCCGCGTCCGCCGTGAGCGGCCCCGGGCCGAGCGCGTGGGCCCCGTGGGCCAGGACCTGCTCCACCGCGTCCACGACGACGCCCCGCACCCGCGCGGCGAGCAGCGCTCCGGTCGCACCGGTGGCCGCACCGGAGTCGACCGACCGGGCCGCCTCGTGCAGGACCGCACGGGCTGCGTGCAGCGCGGTGTCGACCGCGCCGAGGTGCATGAGCGCCACCTGGTCTGGCGGCCGGCTGCGGCCGGCCGCGAGCAGGGTCCGGGCCAGCCCGACCCCGCCTCCGTACCAGCAGGCCGCCACGCCGATCCCGCCCCAGGCGAAGCCGGGACGCGTCAGGTACCAGTCGTCCGGCCCCACGGGCGTCGCCGGCACCGACTCGAACCGCAGCGCCAGGCTGGGCACGTCGCGCAGGCCACGGGCCACCCAGCTCCCGCCGGCGCCGGACACTCCGGGGTCCCGCAGGTCGACCGCGAACGCGCGCCTGGACCCCGGTGCGGTGTGGGCCGTCACGACCGCGTGGCTCAGGCGGTCCGCCAGCGAGCACCACGGCTTCACGCCGTCGAGCCGCCAGCCGCCGTCGTCGCTGCCGGTCGCCTCGAGCCGCACCCCGGGCCCCTCGGCGGCGAACACCCCCCACGTCGAACCGTCCCGGGGCGCGGCCGGGGCCACGCCGGCCTGCCCGAGGATGGCCAGGGCGTCGAGGTGCGGCTCGACCACCCGGGCGGTGGTGAGGTCCAGCGCGCCGAGGCTGGCCAGGGCCGACCACAGCCGGTCCGTGCGCCCCTCCCCCGGTCCGGGCAGCACGGCACCGAGGCGACGCGCGAGCCCGAGCGAGGCCTCGACATCACCCGCCGCCGACGCCGCGGTGGCGAGCAGCTCGCCCTCCTTGGCTCCTGCGCCGTTCCCGTGACCGCCGTCGGGCTCGAGCCGGACCGGTGTCACCGCCGGCTCGCGCGGGGGGACGGGGGCGGCGGGCGCGGGCGGGTCGGTCGCGGAAGGCACCACCCCACCCCATCACGCCCGGGACGAACCCGCAGGTGAGCAGGGGTGCACGGGGTGCACGCACGACGGCGCCCCGGGACGCGGGTCCCGGGGCGCCGTCGGTGCAGCGGCCTGCCGCTACTGGATGAGCTTGCGGTCGCGCAGCGTGGCCAGGGCCTCCTCGAGGATGGCCTTGCCGTCGGCGTCGGAGCGCCGCTCCTTCACGTACGCGAGGTGGGTCTTGTAGGGCTCGACCTTCGGCGGGGCCGGCGGGTTGGCCTCGTCCTGGCCGGCCGGGAAGCCGCAGCGCGGGCAGTCCCAGGTCTCGGGGACCGCCAGCCCGGGCTCCTCGGCGAAGCTGGGCCGGGTCTGGTGGCCGTTCGCGCACCAGTACGAGACGAAGACGCGGGGAGCGGCCTCGCCGCGCTCGGCCTCGCCCATCGGGCCAGCACCGACACGGCTGCCGCGGATTGCGTTGCCACCTGCCATGGGTCGAGTCGTCCTTCCGGGATCAGCTGGAGAAGCGTTCGATGAGACCGAGGCCCACGATGCACGCGAACCACACGAGGCCAACGGCGATCGTGAAGCGGTCGAGGTTGCGCTCGGCCACCGACGAGGAGCCCAGCGAGGTGGACATGCCGCCGCCGAACATGTCCGACAGGCCGCCGCCCTTGCCCTTGTGCAGCAGGATCAGCAGGGTCAGGAACAGACCACCGAGAACCAGCAGGACCTGCAGGCCGATGCGCACGGCTTCCACGGAGCACCCATCTTCGAGTCGACGTCGTCATGCGCTGCCCGTTTCGGCAGCAGCGGTCAGGATACCTGCTCGCGGGTCACGCAGTCGCCAGGTGGTCCCGGTAGCGGCAGATCGAAGCGAACTCGGCCGGGTCCGTCGACGCCCCTCCCACGAGGGCTCCGTCGACGTCCTCCTGCGCCATGATCGCCGCGACGTTGCCGGCCTTGACCGAGCCGCCGTAGAGGATCCGCACGCCGTCGGCGAGGTCGCCGGAGTAGAGCTCGGCCAGCTTGGTCCGGATGGCCGCGCAGACCTCCTGCGCGTCCTGCGGGGTGGCCACCTCACCGGTGCCGATCGCCCAGACCGGCTCGTATGCCACGACCACCGTCCGCGCGTGCTCCGCCGGCACCCCGTCCAGCCCGGCCTCGAGCTGGGCGAGCACGTGGTCGACGTGCTCCCCCGGCTGGCGCACCTCGAGCGGCTCGCCGACGCAGAAGATGGGCGTGAGCCCGTGCCGGAAGGCGGCCTTGACCTTCGCGGCCACGACCTCGTCCGTCTCGTGGTGGTACTGGCGCCGCTCGCAGTGCCCGACGACGACGTAGGTGCACCCGAGCTTGGCCAGGAACGCGCCCGACACCTCGCCGGTGTAGGCCCCGCTGTCGTGCTGGGAGAGGTCCTGCGCTCCGTGGCGCAGCTCGAGCCGGTCGCCGTCGATGAGCGTCTGGACCGAGCGGATGTCGGTGAACGGCGGCAGCACCGCCACCTCGACGGCACCGAAGTCGTGCTTGCCGTCGCGCAGGGTCCAGTCCAGCTTCTGCACGAGGTGCGTGGCCTGGAGGTGGTCGAGGTTCATCTTCCAGTTGCCCGCCATGAGCGGCGTGCGACCGGTGGTCGTCTTCGCGGCCATCAGCCGGCGTCCTCCTGCGTATCCTGCTCGTCCAGGACGGTCAGCCCCGGGAGCTCCTTGCCCTCGAGGTACTCCAGGCTCGCCCCGCCACCGGTGGAGATGTGGCCGAACTGGTCGTCGGTGAAGCCGAGCCGGCGCACGGCGGCGGCGGAGTCGCCACCGCCCACGACGGTCAGCGCGCCCTCCTCGGTGAGCTCGACGAGGGCCTTGGCGACGGCAGCCGTCCCCGCGGCATACGGCTCCATCTCGAACGCGCCCATCGGGCCGTTCCAGAAGACGGTGCGGCAGCCCTCGAGCTTCTCGGCGAACAGCACGCCGGACTCGGGCCCGATGTCCAGGCCCATCCGGTCGGCCGGGATGGCCCCGGCCGGGACGACCTCGTGGTCGGCGTCGGCCGAGAACGCGGTGGCGGCCACGATGTCGACGGGCAGCACGATCTCGACGCCGCGCTCCTTCGCCCGGTCGAGGTAGCCCCTGACGGTCTCGACCTGGTCGGCCTCGAGCAGCGAGGTGCCGACCTCGTAGTCCTGGGCCTTCAGGAAGGTGAAGACCATGCCGCCCCCGATGAGCAGCCGGTCTGCCGTCTGCAGCAGGTTGTCGATGACGCCGAGCTTGTCGGACACCTTCGCGCCGCCTAGCACCACGGCATACGGCCGCTCGGGGTCCCCGGTGAGCCGGCGCAGCACGCCGACCTCGGTCTCGACCAGGCCGCCGACGGCCGCCGGCAGGAGGCGGGCGACGTCGTAGACGGACGCCTGCTTGCGGTGCACCACCCCGAAGCCGTCGGAGACGTAGGCGTCGGCGAGGCCGGCCAGGGCCTGGGCGAACTCGGCCCGCTCCTCGTCGGTCTTGGCCGTCTCGCCGGGGTTGAAGCGGAGGTTCTCCAGGAGCACGACGTCGCCGTCCTGCGCGGCGTCGACCGCGGCCCGGGCGCTCTCCCCCACCGTGTCGGTCGCGAACGCGACGTCGCGACCGAGCAGCTCGCCGAGGCGCGCCGCCACCGGGCGCAGCGAGTACCGCTCCTCGGGGGCCCCCTTGGGCCGGCCGAGGTGGGCGCACACGACGACGCGCGCGCCCGCCTCGGACAGGGCCGTGATGGTGGGCACCGAGGCGCGGATCCGTCCGTCGTCGGTGATCGTGGTCCCGTCGAGGGGGACGTTGAGGTCGGACCGGACGAGCACGCGCTTGCCGCGCAGGTCGCCCAGGTCGGCGATGGCACGCATCAGGACCAGCTCCGTATCGGTGGGGTCACCCGGCGCGTCAGAGCTGGGTGCCGACGAGCAGGGTGAGGTCGGCGAGGCGGTTGGAGTAGCCCCACTCGTTGTCGTACCAGCCGATGACCTTGACCTGGTTGCCGATCACCTTGGTGAGGCCGGCGTCGAAGATGCACGACGCGGGGTCGGTCTCGATGTCCTTGGAGACGATCTCGTCCTCGGTGTAGCGCAGGATGCCCTTGAGCGGGCCCTCGGCGGCGGCCTTCACCGCGGCGTTGACCTCCTCGGCCGTCACCTCGCGGGACGCCTCGAAGGTGAGGTCGGTCGCCGAGCCGGTCGCGATCGGGACGCGCAGCGCGAACCCGTCGAGCTTGCCCTTGAGCTCGGGCAGCACCAGGCCGATGGCCTTCGCCGCGCCGGTGGAGGTCGGCACGATGTTGAGCGCCGCGGCGCGGGCGCGACGCAGGTCCTTGTGCGGCCCGTCCTGGAGGTTCTGGTCCTGGGTGTACGCGTGGATCGTCGTCATGAGGCCCTTGACGATGCCCACGGAGTCGTTGAGCGCCTTGGCCATCGGGCCGAGGCAGTTCGTCGTGCAGGACGCGTTGGAGATGATGTGGTGGTTGGCCGGGTCGTAGTCGGAGTCGTTGACGCCGAGCACGATCGTGACGTCCTCGTTCTTGGCCGGCGCGGAGATGATGACCTTCTTGGCGCCGTTGTCGAGGTGGACCTTCGCCTTGGTGGCGTCGGTGAAGATGCCGGTCGACTCGATGACGACGTCGGCCCCGAGCTCGCCCCACTTGAGGTTGTTCGGGTCGCGCTCGGCGAACGCCTTGAAGGTCTTCCCGCCCGCCGTGATGTCGGTGTCGGTCGAGGTGACGTCACCGTCGAAGCGGCCGAGGATCGAGTCGTACTTGAGCAGGTGCGCCAGGGTGGCGTTGTCGGTGAGGTCGTTGACGGCGACGACCTCGATGTCGGCGCCGGAGGCCTGCACGGCGCGGTAGAAGTTGCGGCCGATGCGGCCGAAGCCGTTGATACCAACGCGAACGGTCACGGTTCACTGCCCTTCGAGACGGGGTGGTGTGCCGCGTCCTCGCGGCACTCTTGCTTCGCTCCCGACCCTATCGGCTGGGTCCGGCGCCGCACAGGGCGGTCCGGCGTACGGGCTGGTAACCCGGGCGGGCCCATGGCGTCAGCTGTCGCCGCCGAAGAGGTCGCGCGTGTAGACCTTCTCGGCAACCTGCTCGAGCTCGGGCACCATGCGGTTGGCCACGATGACGTCGGACACGGCGGTGAACTCCTCGAGGTCGCGCACCACCCGGGAGCCGAAGAAGTGGTCGTCCTCGAGTGCCGGCTCGTAGACGACGACCTCGACACCCTTGGCCTTGATCCGCTTCATGATCCCCTGCACGCTGCTGGACCGGAAGTTGTCCGAGCCCGACTTCATGATGAGCCGGTGGATCCCGACGACCCGCGGTCGCCGCCGCAGGACGTCCGTGGCGATGAAGTCCTTCCGGGTCGTGTTGGCCGACACGATCGCCTCGATGAGGCTCTGCGGGACGTCCTGGTAGTTGGCCAGCAGCTGCTTGGTGTCCTTGGGCAGGCAGTAGCCGCCGTAGCCGAAGGACGGGTTGTTGTACCCCGGCCCGATCCGGGGGTCCAGGCCGACGCCCTCGATGATCTGGCGCGTGTCCAGGCCGTGGGTGAGGGCGAAGGTGTCGAGCTCGTTGAAGAAGGCGACCCGCATCGCGAGGTAGGTGTTCGCGAACAGCTTGATCGCCTCGGCCTCGGTGCTGTCCGTGAGCAGCACCGGCACGTCCGGCTCCTCGGCGGCGCCGCGCAGCAGCTCGGCGAAGGCCTTGCCCCGCTCCCCGCGGTCGCCGACGACGATCCGGGTGGGGTGCAGGCTGTCCCACAACGCCTTGCCCTCGCGGAGGAACTCGGGGCTGAACACGACCGGCACCCCCAGCCGGGCCGAGAGGCCGCGGGTGAAGCCGACGGGCACCGTGGACTTCACGACGAGCGTGGCCCGGGGGTTGAGGCGGGCCGCCTGCGCGGCGACCTGCTCGACCGTCGAGGTGTCGAAGTAGTTGGTCACCGGGTCGTAGTCGGTGGGGGTGGCGACGACCACGAACTCGGCCCCGGCATACGCCTCCTGCGGGTCGGTCGTGAACGACAGCCGCAGCCCCCCGCGCCCGAGCCGGCGCTCGATGTCGGCGTCGACGATCGGGCTGTGGCCGCGGCGCAACCGCTCGACCCGCTCCGCGTCGATGTCGAGCGCGACGACGTCGTGCTCCCCCGACAGCAGGACGGCGATCGAGAGGCCGACGTAGCCGGTGCCGACGACGGCGACCCGCACGGTCAGGCCTCCAGCATGTCGGGGGTGAGGTTCGCGTCGGTGCCGGGGATGCCGAGGTCCTCGGCGCGCTTGTCGGCCATCGCCAGCAGCCGGCGGATCCGCCCGGCGACGGCGTCCTTGGTCATCGGCGGCTGGGCCAGCTGGCCGAGCTCCTCGAGCGAGGCCTGCTTGTGCTCCAGCCGCAGCTCGCCCGCCTCCCGCAGGTGGTCGGGGATGTCCTCGCCGAGGATCTCCATCGCCCGGTGCACGCGCGCCCCGGCGGCCACCGCGGCGCGGGCCGAGCGGCGCAGGTTGGCGTCGTCGAAGTTGGCCAGCCGGTTGGCGGTCGCCCGGACCTCGCGCCGCATCCGGCGCTCCTCCCAGGCCAGGACGGCCTCGTGCGCGCCGAGGCGGGTCAGCATCGCGCCGATGGCGTCGCCGTCGCGGATGACGACGCGGTCGACGCCGCGGACCTCGCGCGCCTTGGCCGAGATGCCCAGGCGGCGGGCAGCCCCCACGAGCGCGAGCGCGGCCTCGGGCCCTGGGCAGGTGACCTCCAGGGCCGACGAGCGGCCCGGCTCCGTGAGCGAGCCGTGGGCCAGGAACGCCCCACGCCAGGCGGCCTCGGCGTCGCACGAGGACGCGCTCACGACCTTCGGGGGAAGGCCGCGGACAGGGCGCCCGCGCGAGTCGATCAGCCCCGTCTGCCGGGCCAGCGCCTCGCCGTCCTGGACGACGCGCACGACGTAGCGGCTGCCCTTGCGCAGCCCGCCCGCGGCGAGGACGAGGACCTCCGACGGGTGGCCGTAGAGATCGCCGATGCTCTTGCGCAGGCGGCGCGCGGCGTTCGCGGTGTCGAGCTCGGCCTCCACGACGATCCGCCCACCGACGATGTGCAGTCCGCCGGCGAACCGGAGCGTGGCAGCAACCTCGGACTTGCGGCAGCAGGGCTTGGTCACGTCCAGCCTGCTCAGCTCGTCCTTGACCCGTGCCGTCATCGCCATCCGCTCATCCTGCCCATCTCGCTCATGCCGCGCCCCTGGAACCGAAGACGTCACGATACGCCGCAGCGAGGCGCAGCGAGTCATGCTGCCCCGGCGCTCCCCGCCGAGCGACCGGCGCGAGCACCAGCTCGGCCCCGAGCCGGCTCGCGGTGGCCCGCAGCCGCACCTCGTCGTCGACCGCGCCCGGGTCGGCGAGGACGACGTCGAACCGCATCCGCGGCGCGTGCTCGGCGAGCACCTCGAGCTGCCCGGCGGCGGAGATCCCGGCCGTCTCCCCGGAGTGCTCGAGGTTGAGGGTGAGGCAGCGGCGGGCCGCCGTGTCGTGCAGGGCGTCGCGCAGGGCCGGCACCATGAGGTGGGGCATGACCGAGGTGAACCAGGAGCCGGGGCCCAGGATCACCCAGTCGGCCTCGCGCACGGCCTCGACGGTGGCGGGCGCCGCCGGCGGGTCGGCCGGCTCGAGGGCGATGCTGCGCACCGTGCCCCGGGTCTTGGCCACGGCCACCTGGCCGCGCAGCGCCGTGACGGCGTCCGGGTGCGCGGGGTCCAGGCCCGCGACCTGCGCGGTGATCTCGAGGGGCACCGCCGCCATGGGCAGGACCCGGCCCCGGGCGTTGAGCAGCCGCCCGACGAGGTCGAGCCCCGTGACCGGGTCGTCGTGCAGGTCCCACAGGGCGGTGATGAGCAGGTTGCCCAGGGCGTGGCCGTTGAGCGGCCCGTCGCCCTGGAACCGGTGCTGCAGGACGTCGCGCCAGGTGTGGCCCCACTCGGTGTCGTCGCACAGGGCGGTGACGGCCATCCGCAGGTCGCCCGGCGGGAGCACCCCGAACTCCTCCCGGAGCCGCCCGGACGAGCCGCCGTTGTCGGCGACGGTCACGACCGCGGTGATGTCGTCGGTGACGAGCTTGAGCGCCTCCAGCGACGCGGCGAGGCCGTGGCCGCCGCCCAGGGCGACGACCGCGCGTCCGCTCACTCCTGCCCCAGGTCGCGGTGGACCACGAAGGTGGCGATCTCGGGGCTGCCCAGGCGCCGCCGCAGCGCCTCGGCCGTGGCGACCGAGCGGTGCTTGCCGCCGGTGCAGCCCACGGCGAGCGTGACGTAGCGCCGGCCCTCGCGCAGGTAGCCGGCTTTGACCGGCTCCATGAGGTCCACGACCCGGTCGAGGAACTCCTCGGCGCCCGGCTGGCGCATGACGTACTCCGCCACCTGCGGGTCCTGGCCGGTGAACGGCCGCAGCTCGGGGATCCAGAAGGGGTTGGGCAGGAAGCGCATGTCGAACACGAAGTCGGCATCGAGGGGGACGCCGTACTTGAACCCGAACGACATCAGCGCGATCCGCAGCTTGGGGGCGCGGTCGGCCGAGAAGACGGGTTGGACCTTCTTCGCCAGCTGGTGGACGTTGAGGCCCGAGGTGTCGATGACGACGTCGGCCCGGGCCCGCAGCTCGGCCAGCAGCTGGCGCTCGCGGGTGATGCCGTCGAGCAGGCGGCCCTCGCCCTGCAGCGGGTGCGGGCGGCGCACCGACTCGAACCGGCGCACGAGCGCCTCGTCGGTGGCGTCGAGGAAGACGACGCTCGGCTGCCAGCCCCGCGCGCTGAGCTCGTTCAGGGCCGTCTGCAGGTGGGCGAAGAAGCCCCGGGCCCGGACGTCGACGACGGCGGCCAGCCGGGGCAGGTCGGCCGCACGGTGGTTCGAGTGGGTCAGCTCGACCAGCGGAACCAGAAGGTGGGGCGGCAGGTTGTCGATGACGTACCAACCGGAGTCCTCGAGGACGTTGGCCGCGGTGGTCCGCCCCGCACCGGACATGCCGGTGACGATGACGAGCTCGTTGTCCCGCAGACCGGGAGTGGTCGAGCTGCCGGGCCCCTGCGCGTCCTGCGCGCCACCACTCACTGCTGCACCTCGTCGTCGACGATCTCACCGGTCATGAGGTTCACCGCGGGTGCGGGCGAACCCTCCGAGGACAACTCTGCCGCAATCGTGGCGGCCAGCGCAGGCCCGATGCCGGAAACGGCCTGCAGCTCCTCGGCGGTGGCCGCGCGGACCTTCTTCACCGAGCCGAAGTGCCGCAGCAGCGCCTTGCGCCGGGACTCCCCCAGTCCGGGTATGCCGTCGAGGGCGCTGGCGGTCATGGCCTTGGACCTGCGCTGGCGGTGGAAGGTGATGGCGAACCGGTGCGCCTCGTCGCGCACGCGCTGCAGCAGGTAGAGGCCCTCGCTGGTCCGGGGCAGGATCACGGGGTGGTCCTGACCGGGGACCCACACCTCCTCGAGCCGCTTGGCGAGCCCGACGACGGCGACGTCGTCGATGCCCAGGCGCTCGAGGGCGGCACAGGCCGCGTTGACCTGCGGCAGCCCGCCGTCGACCACGACGAGGTTGGGCGGGTACGCGAACTTCTTCGGCCGGCCGGTGTCGGGGTCGATCCGCTCGGGACCGGCCTCGGGGTCGGGGCCGAGCTCGACGTCCGAGGAGGTGTCCCGCTCCTCGAGGTAGCGCTGGAACCGGCGGGTGAGGACCTCGTCCATCGCCGCGGTGTCGTCGACCTGCTCGCCGCGGACGACGAACCGGCGGTACTCGGACTTGCGGGCCAGGCCGTCCTCGAACACCACCATCGAGCCGACGACCTGTGAGCCCTGGATGTGGCTGATGTCGAAGCACTCGATCCGCAGCGGCGCGTCGGCGAGCTCGAGCGTCTCCTGCAGCTCCTGGAGGGCCTGGCTGCGCGCGGTGAGGTCGCCGGCCCGGGCGAGCTTGTGCCGCGCCAGCGACTGCTCGGCGTTGCGCCGGACGGTGTCGAGCAGGGTGCGCTTGTCCCCCCGCTGCGGGACGCGGAGCTGCACGCCGGAACCCCGGAGGGCGCCGAGCCACTCGGCCACCGCGTCGTCGTCCTCGGGCAGGACCGGGACGAGCACCTCGCGGGGCACGCCCTCGCCGGTCTCCCCGCCGTACACCTGCTGCAGCAGGTGTCCGACGACCTCGGGGACCGTCTCGGCATCCATCTCCGCCACCCAGCCACGCTGCCCGCGGATGCGGCCGCCGCGCACGTGGAAGACCTGGACCGCCACCTCGAGCCCGTCCTCGGCGAGGGCGAAGACGTCGGCGTCGGTGCCGTCGCCCAGGACCACCGCCGACTTCTCCAGCGCCTTGCCGAGCGCGACGAGGTCGTCCCTCAGCCGGGCGGCCTGCTCGAACTCGAGCTCGCGCGACGCCGCCGCCATCTCGCGCTCGAGCCGCTTGACGAACCGGGTGGTGTCACCGCCCATGAAGTCGCAGAAGTCGTCGGCGATGCGCCGGTGCTCCTCCGCGCTCACCCGGCCCACGCAGGGTGCCGAGCACTTGTCGATGTAGCCGAGCAGGCAGGGCCGGCCCACCTGTCCGGCGCGCTTGAACACCCCTGAGGAGCAGGTGCGCACGGGGAAGACCCGCAGCAGCAGGTCGAGCGTCTCCCGGATCGCCCAGGCGTGGGCGTAGGGGCCGAAGTACCGGGTCCCCTTGCGCTTGGCCCCCCGCATCACCTGGGCGCGGGGGTACTCCTCCCCCAGGGTGACCGCGAGGTACGGGTAGGACTTGTCGTCGCGGTACTTGACGTTGAACCGCGGGTCGAACTCCTTGATCCAGGAGTACTCGAGCTGGAGGGCCTCGACCTCGGTGGAGACCACCGTCCACTCGACGCTGGCCGCGGTGGTGACCATGGTCTGGGTCCGCGGGTGGAGCTGGGAGAGGTCCTGGAAGTAGGAGGACAGCCGGGGCCGCAGCGACTTCGCCTTGCCGACGTAGACGACCCGGCCCGTGCGGTCACGGAACCGGTAGACGCCCGGGTCGACCGGGATCTCGCCGGGAGCGGGACGGTAGGTCGACGGGTCAGCCACGGCTCCACTCTATGGAGGCGCCCCGACGGTGCGGCCAGGCGGGCGGGGTCAACTCACGGGGATGCCGTCAGCTCACGTGGATGCCGTCGGTGCCGATGGTGAGCTTCTTCTCGGCCAGCGGCGCCGGGGCCGGTCCGACCTTGACCTGCCCGGTCGCGGCGTCGTACTGGCTGCCGTGCCCGCACGGGGCTCCGCAGCTGATGACATTGTTCTCGACCTGGTTCACCAGGCACCCCTGGTGGGTGCACACCGCGGTGAACGCCTTGAACTCGCCGGCCTTGGGCTGGGTCACCACGACCTGCTGGTCGGTGAAGATCCGGCCGCCGCCCACCGGGATGCTCGCCTTGTCGATCGCCTTCTTCGCGGCGTCCTTCACCGCGCTCGTCGCCGACCCGACCGTGCTCGCGGCGTCCTGGGCCGAGCTGCACCCGGCGACGGCTGCTCCGACGCCGGCGAGCCCGGCGACGGCCAGGAGCGTGCGTCGGGTGGGACCGGTGCCGGTGGGCTCTTCGGGCGGGGTCATGGGGTCACCTTTCGGGAGCAGCTTCGGGGTCGACGCGGCCGGGAGGCCCGAGTATGCCGGTCCGCCCTGTGAAGGGGCGGCGTGGACCTGCCGACACGGGGACAACGGCTCCGGGCGGCCGCGGGTTCACCCGGGCAGGTCGCGGGCTGGTAACGACACGGTCACGCTGACGCCAAGCACCTCCCCCCGGCACCACTGCGCGAGGCATAGTCTGCACAAACCCCAGCCGGGGCTGGTGCGGGTTGCGCCTGCCTACCCGCACGCACGATTGACTTCAGGAGGAGTCTTGCGTTCTGTCTTCAAGATCGGCGCGCCGGTGGTTGCCGCCGCGCTCGCGCTGAGTGCCTGTGGTGGCACGAGCGGCGGCACCAGCTCCGCCGGCGGCGGCGGCAAGGCCTGTGACTACAAGGTCGGCTTCTTCGGCGCCCTCACCGGCGACGCGGCCAACCTCGGCATCAACATCAAGAACGGTGCCGAGCTCGCCGTCAACCAGTACAACGCCAAGCACTCCGACTGCAAGGTCACGCTCGTCTCGTTCGACTCCCAGGGCGACCCGGCCATCGCGCCGGGGCTGGCCCAGAAGGCCGTCACCGACAAGAAGCTCGTCGGCATCGTCGGCCCTGCGTTCTCGGGTGAGTCCAAGGCTGCCGACCCGATCTTCGACAAGGCGGGCCTGAACATCATCTCGGCCTCCGCGACCAACCCGGCGCTGGCCGAGAACGGCTGGAAGACCTTCCACCGCGTGCTCGGCAACGACGCCACGCAGGGCCCGGCGGCCGCGAAGTACATGAAGGACATCCTCAAGGCGCAGAAGATCTTCGTCTCCGACGACACGTCCGAGTACGGCAAGGGCCTCGCCGACATCGTCAAGAAGGACCTCGGGTCCCTCGTGGTCGGCACCGACGAGACCGCGGCCGACGGCAAGCAGGACGACTTCTCGCCCACCGTGACCAAGGCGAAGGCCTCCGGCGCGACCGCGTTCTTCTACGGCGGCTACTACTCCAACGCCTCCAAGCTGGTCAAGCAGCTCAAGGACGGTGGCTTCACCGGCACCTTCGTCGCCGCCGATGGCGTCAAGGACGACGGCTTCATCAAGGGTGCCGGCCAGGCGGCCGAGGGTTCCATCCTCACCTGCCCGTGCCTGCCGCCCGACAAGGCGCCCGAGTTCGCGGCCGCGTACAAGAAGGCCTACAACTCCGACCCGGCCACCTACTCGGCCGAGGCCTACGACGCGGCGAACGTCTTCCTCGACGCCATCGCGGCGGGCAAGACCTCGTCGGCCGACGTCAACGCCTTCATCGCGTCCTACGACAAGCAGGGCGTGACCAAGAAGATCAAGTTCGACGCCAAGGGCGAGCCGGCCGAGGTCTCCGTGTGGGCCTACAAGGTGACCGGCGGCAAGATCGTGCCCGACCAGGAAATCAAGTAACGACGCACTGGTAGCGGCCAGGACCCTCCTCAGCCAGGGTCCTGGCCGCTACCGTGTTCCCACCCGGACGCCGGGACCGGGCCGGACGCCTCCCCCCGCGCCAGCCCACGCCGGTCCCCCTCACACGGAGGTCTGATGGATCTTCTGCTCAACCACTTCTGGGAACTCACCATCACGGGACTGGCCTTCGGGGCCGTCTACGCCCTCGTGGCCCTCGGGTACACGCTGGTCTACGGCGTCCTGCGCCTGATCAACTTCGCGCACTCCGAGGTCTTCAGCTACGGCGGTTTCGCCGCCACCTGGGTGCTGCTCGCCCTCGGCGCGACCAAGGCGACCGGTCTCGGGGTGGCAGGTTTCCTCGTGGTCGGCTTCGCCGCCGCCATGGCGGTGTCGGCCCTGGTCGCCCTCGTCCTCGAGTTCGTCGCCTACCGGCCGCTGCGCAAGCGGAACTCGCCGCCGCTCATCGCGCTCATCTCGGCGATCGGCGCCTCGTTCGCCCTGTCGGAGGCCCTGGGCCTGCGCGACAAGCCGTTCAAGGCCCTCGGCCTGGACACCAAGCTCGGTGACTACGTCGGCCGGCCCCGCGAGGCCTCCCCCTTCCCGCTGCAGATCCACACCGTCCGGCTGTTCCGGATCGGCGACTACATGGTCTCCAACAAGGACCTCATCGTCCTCGGGTCGGCCCTGGTCATGATGGTCCTGCTGGACCAGTTCGTGAAGCGCTCACGCCTCGGGCGCGGCATCCGGGCCGTCGCCCAGGACCCCGAGGCCGCCGCGCTCATGGGCGTCAACCGCGACCGGGTCATCCGCCTCACCTTCGTCCTCGGCGGCGTCATGGCCGGTGCGGCGGCGATGATGTACCTCATCAAGATCGGCCAGATCCGGTACAACTCGGGCTTCCTGCTCGGCGTCAAGGCGTTCACCGCAGCGGTCCTCGGCGGCATCGGCAACCTGCGCGGCGCGCTCCTCGGTGGCTTCGTCCTCGGCGTCGCCGAGAGCTACGGCTCCGCGATCTTCGGGTCCAACTGGAAGGACGTCGTGGCGTTCACGCTCCTCGTCGTCATCCTGCTGTTCCGGCCCACCGGCCTGCTCGGCGAGTCCCTCGGAAAGGCACGCGCATGAACGCCGTTCGACACTTCCTCACCGGCGTCGGCGACCGGTACCGCGCCCTGCCCCGCTGGGCCCGGATCGTGCTCGTCCTCGCGCTCGTGGTGGTCGTCTACCTCCTGCCGATCCTCAACCCGCCGTTCATCACGACCCAGGACTCCGACTTCGGTGCGGTGCTGTTCCTGTGCGCGTTGTACGCGCTGGTGGCGATCGGGCTCAACATCGTCATCGGGTATGCCGGCCTGCTCGACCTCGGGTACATCGGCTTCTTCGCGATCGGCGCCTACACCGTGGGCGTCCTGGGCTCGCAGCACGCCAAGCTCCCGCTGCTGCTGTGCATCCCCGCGGCCATGGTCGTCACGCTCATCTCCGGCATCATCCTCGGCGCCCCGACCCTGCGGGTCCGCGGCGACTACCTGGCCATCGTCACGCTCGGCTTCGGTGAGATCGTCCGGCTCATCCTGGTCAACGGCGACACCCTGACCAACGGCAACCGGGGCATCTCGAACATCCCGACCCCGCCCAGCGTGGTCCTGTTCTCGCTCCCCCACCTGGAGTGGAACGGCCTCGTCGCGACGCTCAACCTCGACAACACCAGCACGGCGTTCGAGTTCAGCGTCACCGACTCGGTGCCCTACTACTGGCTGGCGCTGACCTTCGTGTTCATCGTCCTGTTCCTCGACTGGCGGATGCAGAACTCGCGGGTCGGCCGGGCGTGGGAGGCCACGCGCGAGGACGAGGACGCCGCGGAGCTCATGGGCGTGCCGACCTTCCGGTTCAAGCTGCTGGCGTTCGCCACCGGTGCCGCCATCGGTGGCCTGTCGGGGGCGCTGTTCGCCACCAAGCAGCAGTTCATCAACCCGGACAACTTCACCATCCTGTACTCGGTGCTGTTCGTGGCGATGGTCGTGGTCGGTGGCCAGGGCAACCGCTGGGGCGTCGTGGTCGCCGCCGCACTGCTCACCTGGGCACCGGAGAAGTTCCGCTTCCTGTCCGATGCCCGCTTCCTGCTCTTCGGCCTCGCCCTGATGGCCCTGGCGATCTTCCGGCCGCAGGGCCTGCTGCCCCCGCGGCGCTCGGTCCGCGCGAAACGGGCCGACGAGGTCGCCCCCGACCAGATCGACGCGGAAGGAGTCGCTCGTGTCTGACACCGCCCCCGACCCGGAGCTGCGCAAGGGCACCCGGGTGGACGACGACAGCGTCCTCGGACCCGACACCGAGGCCACCCCCGACACGTCAGTCGACATCTCCGTCGACGAGGTCCACGACCTCCCGGCGGGCAAGATGCTCGAGGTCGACGACGTGACGCTGCGCTTCGGCGGCGTCACCGCCCTCGACGGCGTCTCGTTCCACATCGACACCGGCGAGATCCTCGGGCTCATCGGGCCCAACGGTGCCGGCAAGACGACCTGCTTCAACGTGATGACCGGCGTCTACCAGCCCACCTCGGGCGGCGTCCGGTTCATGGGCGAGCCCCTGGGCAAGCGCAAGAAGTTCCAGATCACCAAGCTGGGCATCGCGCGCACCTTCCAGAACATCCGCCTGTTCCACAACATGACCGCGCTCGAGAACGTCCTCGTCGGCGCGGACGCCCACCACTCGACCGGCATGGGCACCGCCCTGCTCCGCCTGCCCAAGCACCGGGCCGAGGAGCAGGAGGGCATGGACCGCGGCTACGAGCTGCTCAAGTTCATGGGCCTGGAGAAGCGGGCCGACGAGCTCGCGCGCAACCTGCCGTACGGCGACCAGCGCCGCCTGGAGATCGCGCGCGCGCTGGCCACCAACCCCAAGCTGCTGTGCCTCGACGAGCCGGCCGCCGGCTTCAACCCGGCCGAGAAGGCCCGGCTCATGGACCTGATCCGGTCGATCCGCGACCAGGGCTACACCGTGCTGCTCATCGAGCACGACATGAAGCTGGTCATGGGCGTCACCGACCGGATCGTCGTGCTCGAGTTCGGCAAGAAGATCGCCGAGGGCAAGCCGGCGGAGATCCAGGACAACCCCGCGGTCATCGCCGCCTACCTGGGAGTGGATGAGAATGCTTCTTGAGGTCGACGACCTCTGCGTCAACTACGGGCGGATCGAGGCCATCCGCAACATCTCCTTCCGGGTCGACGAGGGTGAGGTCGTCACCCTCATCGGCGCCAACGGCGCCGGCAAGACGACGACGATGAAGACCGTGTCCGGTCTGCGGCCTGTCCGGGCGGGCGCGATCCGCTTCCAGGGCCAGGACATCACCACGATGCCGGCGCACGACCGGCCGGTGCTGGGCATCGCCCAGTCCCCCGAGGGGCGTGGCTGCTTCGTCGGCATGACGGTCACCGAGAACCTCGACATGGGCGCCTACGCCCGCAAGGACCGCAAGTCCCCCAAGGTGCGCGAGGACCTGGACCGGGTGTTCGGGCTCTTCCCGCGGCTGGCGGAGCGCCGCACCCAGGTCGCGGGCACCATGTCGGGTGGCGAGCAGCAGATGCTCGCCATCGGCCGGGCCCTAATGGCCTCACCCAAGCTCCTGCTCCTCGACGAGCCGTCGATGGGGCTGGCGCCCAAGCTGATCCAGCAGATCTTCGAGATCATCACCGAGATCAACAAGCAGGGCACCACGGTGCTGCTCGTGGAGCAGAACGCCGCGCAGGCGCTCAAACGGGCGCACCGGGCGTACATCCTCGAGACCGGCGAGATCGTCCGCGAGGGCAGCGGCCAGGAGCTGGCCAACGACCCGGCCGTCAAGGCGGCCTACCTCGGCGGCGACATCTAGGCCCGCTCGACCGACCACGACGACGGGCCCCGGAGGTTTCGCCTCCGGGGCCGTTCCGTCTGCCCTACCCCTCCACTTGTTGCCAGCAGATGGTCACCAAGCACGCCCAAGACGAGCGCGGTGACCACCACGTGGCAACAAGTGGGGAATCAACGGGTCGAGCGAGGAGTCTTCCGCGCCGCAGACTTGGCCGGAGCGGCCTTCTTCGCCGGAGCGGCCTTCGCGGTGCTGGCGGTGGTCCGCGTCGCCGTGCGCTTGGTCGCCGCCGAGGCCGCGGCCGTCTTCTTCGTCGCCCGGCTGCCGGTCGGCCTCGTCACGGTGCGTGCACTCTTGGCCAGGACGGGCGCGAGGAAGCGGCCGGTGTGGCTGTCCTCGACCTGCGCGACCTGCTCGGGCGTGCCCTCGGCGATGACCTTGCCGCCACCGTGGCCGCCCTCGGGACCCATGTCGATGATCCAGTCGGCGTTCTTGATGACGTCGAGGTTGTGCTCGATGACGATGACCGTGTTGCCCTTGTCGACCAGGCCCTGCAGGACGAGCAGCAGCTTGCGGATGTCCTCGAAGTGCAGGCCGGTCGTCGGCTCGTCCAGGACGTAGATGGTCCGGCCCGTCGACCGCTTCTGCAGCTCGGAGGCGAGCTTGACGCGCTGGGCCTCGCCACCGGACAGGGTCGGTGCGGGCTGGCCGAGCCGGACGTAGCCCAGCCCCACGTCGTTGAGGGTCTTCATGTGCCGGGCGATGCCGGGCACCGCGGCGAAGAACTCGGCGGCCTCCTCGATCGGCATGTCGAGGACGTCGGCGATCGTCTTGCCCTTGAAGTGCACCTCGAGCGTCTCCCGGTTGTACCGGGCGCCGTGGCAGACCTCGCACGGGACGTAGACGTCCGGGAGGAAGTTCATCTCGATCTTGATGGTGCCGTCGCCGGAGCACGCGTCGCAGCGTCCGCCCTTGACGTTGAACGAGAACCGGCCCGGCTGGTAGCCGCGGATCTTGGCCTCGGTCGTCGTCGCGAACAGCTTGCGGATCGCGTCGAACACGCCGGTGTACGTCGCCGGGTTGGACCGCGGGGTGCGGCCGATCGGGCTCTGGTCGACGTGGACGACCTTGTCGAGGTGCTGCAGTCCCGTGACCGTCTTGTGCCGGCCGGGCACGTGGCGGGCGCCGTTGAGCTTGTTGGCCAGGACGTTGTAGAGGATGTCGTTGACCATCGTCGACTTGCCCGAGCCGGAGACGCCCGTGACCGCGGTGAGGGTGCCGAGCGGGAACGACACGTCGACGCCCTGGAGGTTGTGCTCGCGCGCCCCGACGACCTTGACCTCGCGGCCCTTCTCGCGCGGCCGGCGCACCTCCGGGGTGGGGATCTCGAGCCGCCCCGAGAGGTACTTGCCGGTGAGCGAGTCCGGGTGCTCCAGCAGGCCCTTGACCGTGCCGGAGTGCACGACGACGCCGCCGTGCTCCCCCGCACCCGGGCCGATGTCGACGACCCAGTCCGCCGTGGCGATGGTGTCCTCGTCGTGCTCGACGACGATGAGCGTGTTGCCGAGGTCGCGCAGCCGGGTGAGGGTCTCGATCAGGCGGTGGTTGTCGCGCTGGTGCAGCCCGATGCTCGGCTCGTCGAGGACGTAGAGGACGCCCACGAGGCCCGACCCGATCTGGGTGGCCAGCCGGATGCGCTGCGCCTCGCCACCGGACAGGGTCCCGGCCGGCCGGTCGAGCGAGAGGTAGTCGAGGCCGACGTCGAGCAGGAAGCCGAGGCGCGCCTCGATCTCCTTGATGACGCGCTCGGCGATCTGCCGCTCGCGCGGGGTGAAGTCGACCTCCTTGAGGAAGGTCGCGCAGTCGGCGATCGCGAGGGCACAGACCGCCGAGATCGACTTGCCGCCGAGCAGCACGGCAAGCGACTCCGGCTTGAGCCGCGCGCCGCCGCACTCGGGGCACGGCACCTCGCGCATGTACCCCTCGTACCGCTCGCGGCTCCACTCCGAGTCCGTCTCGGAGTGCCGGCGGCGGACGAACGGGACGACGCCCTCGAACCCCGTGGTGTACGAGCGCTCCCGGCCGTAGCGGTTGCGGTAGCGGACGTGCACCTTGTAGTTCTGGCCGTGCAGCAGCGCCTCCCGGGCGCGGGCCGGTAGCGAGTGCCACGGGGCGTCCATCGAGAACCTGAGGTCCTCCGACAGCGCCGTCATGACCCGCTGGAAGTACTCCGCCGAGCCGCTCCCCTGGGCCCACGGCGCGATCGCGCCCTCGGCCAGGGAGAGGTCCTCGTCGGGCACCAGCAGCTCGGGGTCGACCTCGAGCTCGGTGCCCAGGCCGGTGCACTTGGGGCAGGCACCGAACGGGCTGTTGAACGAGAACGAGCGGGGCTCCACCTCGTCCATCGACAGCGGGTGGTCGTTGGGGCAGGCCATCTTCTCGGAGAAGCGACGCTCCCGCTCGGGGTCGTCGGCGTCGCGGTCGACGAACTCGACCACGAGCACGCCCCCGGCCAGCGACAGGGCGGTCTCGACCGAGTCGGTGAGCCGGCGCTTGGACCCGGCGTCGTCGCCCTTGGCCACGAGCCGGTCGACGACGACGTCGATGGTGTGCTTGACCTGCTTCTCGAGCTTCGGCGGGTCGGTCAGCGAGACGACGTCACCGTCGACCCGCGCCCGCGAGAAGCCCTTGGTCTGCAGCTCGGCGAACAGGTCGACGTACTCGCCCTTGCGCGCCCGCACCACTGGCGCCAGCACCTGGAAGCGGGTGCGCTCGGGCAGCTCGAGCAGGCGGTCGACGATCTGCTGCGGGCTCTGCCGGGTGATCGGCTCGCCGCAGACGGGGCAGTGCGGTCGACCGGCGCGGGCGAACAGCAGTCGGAGGTAGTCGTAGACCTCCGTGATGGTGCCCACGGTGGACCGCGGGTTGCGGTTGGTCGACTTCTGGTCGATCGAGACGGCCGGCGACAGGCCCTCGATGAAGTCGACGTCCGGCTTGTCCATCTGGCCGAGGAACTGGCGGGCGTACGCGGAGAGGGACTCGACGTAGCGACGCTGGCCCTCGGCGAAGATCGTGTCGAACGCCAACGAGGACTTGCCGGAGCCCGAGAGCCCCGTGAAGACGATCATCGAGTCGCGGGGCAGCTCGATCGAGACGTCGCGGAGGTTGTGCTCGCGGGCCCCACGGACGATGAGCTGGTCGTGCGTCGGACGGCGTGCGGGCAGGGCAGAAGTCACGGTGTCCATCGTAGGTGGGGCCACCGACATCGCCCGCCGGAGCCCTCACCCGCCCTCACCCGCCCTCACCCGCCCTCCCCCTCCCCCGCCCGCCCGCGTGCGGGGCCGTCGGCACCCGGCATACAGTCGCCGCATGCCAGGCCACTCCAGCACGCCCATCGAGGAGTACGCGCTCCTCGGCGACGCCGAGACCGCGGCCCTGGTGAGCCGGGAGGGGTCGATCGACTGGCTGTGCCTGCCCCGGTTCGACTCCCCCGCCTGCTTCGCCGCCCTGCTCGGCACCCCCGAGCACGGGCGGTGGCTGCTCGGGCCCCGGGACGAGGCCCGCAGCACCCGCCGCTACCTGGACCACTCGTTCGTGCTCGAGACCGTGCACGAGACGCGGACGGGGGCGGTCAGGGTCACCGACCTGATGCCGATCGGCGACGGACGGGCCGACATCATCCGCAGCGTCGAGGGCCTGCACGGCGTCGTGGCGATGCGGCACGAGTGGGTGGTCCGGTTCGAGTACGGCCAGGTCCGGCCCTGGGTCTCGCACGGGACGGGTCACCGCCTCGACGGCGACGTCATCCGGGCGGTCGCCGGCCCCGACATGCTCGTGCTGCGCGGCACGCGGCTCCCCCGCGCCGAGGGCGGCCGGCACGTCGACGAGTTCGAGGTGCGGGCGGGCGAGACCCACACGTTCTCGACCACCTGGTTCCCGTCCTACGAGCCGGTCCCGCCCCCGCTCGACATCGACAGCCGGATCGAGGAGACCGTGCGGGTCTCGACCCAGTGGGCCTCGCGGTGCGACTACGAGGGGCCCCACCACGACCTCGTCGTGCGGTCCCTGCTGACCCTGCGGGCGCTGACGCACTCGCGCTTCGGCGGCATCGTGGCAGCCCCCACGACCAGCCTCCCCGAGGACTTCGGCGGGGAGCGGAACTGGGACTACCGCTACTGCTGGCTGCGTGACGCCTCCCTGACCCTGGAGGCCCTGCTGGCCTCCGGGTACGTCGAGGAGGCGCGCCTGTGGCGCAACTGGCTCGTGCGGGCCGTCGCCGGCGACCCCGAGGACCTGCAGATCATGTATGCCGTCGACGGGGCCAGGCGGCTGCCGGAGCGCACCCTGGACCACCTGCCCGGGTACGCCGACTCGACGCCCGTCCGGGTCGGCAACGGCGCCGTCGGGCAGCGGCAGTCCGACGTGCTCGGCGAGGTGATGATCGCGCTGGACGAGGCGCGCCGGCGCGGCCTGGAGTTCCTGCCCCAGGCGTGGGCCGTGCAGCGCGTCCTCGTCGACGAGCTGGCCCGGCACTGGGACGCCCCCGACAACGGGCTGTGGGAGATCCGCGGCCCCCGGCGGCACTTCACGCACTCGCGGGTCATGGTCTGGGCCGCGCTCGACCGGGCCGTGCGGGGCGTCGAGGAGTGGGGGCTCGAGGGACCCGTGGAGCAGTGGCGCGACCTGCGCGACCGGGTGCGTGAGGAGATCCTCGAGAAGGGGTACGACGCCGAGCGCGGCACCTTCACCCAGCACTACGACACCAGGGAGGTCGACGCCTCGCTGCTGCTGATCCCCCTCGTGGACTTCCTGCCGGCCGACGACCCGCGGGTCCTGGGCACCATCGCCGCCGTGGAGGAGGACCTCGTGCGCGACGGCTTCCTCCTGCGCTACCGCACCCAGAGCGGGGTCGACGGCCTCGCGGGGGACGAGCACCCCTTCCTGGCCTGCTCGTGGTGGCTCGTGAGCGCGTATGCCGTGAGCGGCCAGGTCGCCAAGGCCACCGCCCTGATGGACCGCCTCGTCACCCTGTTCAACGACGTGGGGCTGGTCTCCGAGGAGTACGACCCCGCGAACGCGCGCATGGTCGGCAACTTCCCCCAGGCGTTCTCCCACCTCGCCTTCATCGGGGCGGCGCACGCCCTCGCGGCGGCCAGCCGGACCTCGGGCAGCGACGCGCCGTCCGACCCGGTCACCCCCGAGCCGGCGGTCGGCGCCCGGGTCGGCGGGGAGGGCACGCCGGAGGCGGCGGGCGCCGATCCCGACGCACACGGTGCGCGCAGCGGCCCGGGCTCCTAGCCTGCGGGCATGGAGTCCGACCTCGCCGCCCTGGCCGCCCACACCGACCGCCTGCTCGCCACGGCATCCTCGCTCGACGACCCCGGCGCCGCCTCGCTCTGCGACGGCTGGACGCGCGGCCACGTCCTGACGCACGTCGCCCGCAACGCGGAGGCCATCGACCGGTTGGCGCAGTGGGCCCTGGACGGGACGCGGCGCGAGATGTACCCCGGCGGGACCCGGGCCCGGGACGCCGAGATCGAGGCCGGCGCGGCGCGGTCCGTGCCCGAGCTGGTGGCCGACGTGCGGACCACGGCCGACGCTCTGACGCCGGTCCTGGACCGGCTCGCCACAGCCCCCCGCGCCGTGGACCACGTGGAGATGCGGGGCGGGCTGGCGGTGTCACCCGACGTCCTGCCGACCCTGCGGCTGCGCGAGGTCGTGTTCCACCACGTCGACCTCGCGGCGGGCTTCGGCTTCGCCGACGTGGAGCCGGAGCTGACCCGCCGCTTCGTCGCCGACGGGGTGGCCCGCCTGGGCGCCGCGGCGCCCGGGCTGGCCCTGTCCCTGCGCAGCGACGAGGGCGACACCTGGCTGCTCGGGCCGGACGGTGCCGACCGGGCCGAGGTCAGCGGACCGCTCGGCGGCCTGCTGCTGTGGCTCGCCCGTCGCGACCCCAGCGGGGTGCGGTCCGACCGGCTCCCGGAGCTGCCGCGCGGCTCCTGAGGCTGCGCCGCGCCTCGTGCCGTGGTGACGCGGTCGCGTGCCGTCAGGTGGTCCCGCGCCGTCAGGCGGTCACCCGGGCACCGGTGATCCCGGCCCGGCGGGCGATGGCCACGGCGGCCAGCGCCGAGTGCACCTTGAGCTTGTGCAGGATGCTCTGGACGTGCGTGCGCACGGTGTTGGGCGACACGTGCAGCAGCTCGCCGATCTCGGTCCGGGTCAGCCCCTCGACGAGGCAGGAGAGCACCTCGAGCTCACGGGCCGTCAGCTCGCCCACGCCCTGGAGGTTCTCCAGCTGGGGCTGGGCGCCCCGCGACATCCCCACGAGCACCTGGGCGAGCAGGTCCGCCGGGATCCGCGTCTCCCCCCGGGCCACGCCGCGCACGGCGTCGGCCAGCGTGTCGGCGGTCACCGTCTTGGGGAGCCAGCCGCGCACCCCCAGCTGCACGGCCTCGACCACGCGTCCGTCGGACTCCGCCCCGGTCGCCACGAGGATCCCCGCCGTGGGCCGGGTGCGCAGGACGTGCCGGGCCACCTCCAGCCCGTCCTCGCCGGCGAGGCCGAGGTCGAGGACGAGCACGTCGAAGTCGACGTCCCCCACGAGACGCAGGGCGGAGCTCAGGCTGGTCGCGGCACCCACCACCAGCAGGTCCAGGTGGTCTCCCAGACACAGGGCAAGGGCGTCGACGAACACCTCGTGGTCGTCGACGAGGACGACGCGGATCGGCGACGGCATGCGCACAAGGCTCCCGTGCCGGGCCGGTCGGCGGTAACCGGCCCGTGCTGGAGAGGCTGCTACGACAAAAGGGTGACGGCCCGCCTGCGATGCAGGCGGGCCGTCACCCTCGAGCCCGGATCCTCCCCGGGTCTCAGCGCAGGTGCGCCGGCCACGTCTCCTGCGACCCGTGGGCCGAGATGAGCGCGGCGGCCTGCAGGCGCGAGTGGACCCCCAGCTTGGTCAGCAGGTTCTGCACGTGCGTGCGAGCGGTGCTGCGCTGCACCCCCAGCGACGTGGCCATCTCCTCGGTGGTCTGGCCGTCCATGATGCACCGCATCACCTGCCACTCCCGGTCGGTGAGGAACTGCAGCGCCCACAGCGGGTAGTCGGAGGACTTCTGCGGGCGCAGCGCGCGCTGCAGTAGGGACGGCTCGACGGCGAGCTGGCCGCGGACCGCACGGTCCAGCATCTCCACGATCTCGACGATCGGCTTCTCCTTGCCGACGTACCCCGAGGCGCCCTCGGCGATGGCCCGGCCCACGATGGCGTGGTCGGCCTCCGCGGAGAGCATCACGACCTTGGTCGTCGGCGACAGCTCACGGATCTGGTGGATCGCGGCGAGCGAGGTGCCGCCGGGGAAGTTGACGTCGAGCAGGCAGACGTCCGGGTGGTGCTGCGCCACGGCCTCGACCGCGTCGTCCGGCGTCTCGGCGAGCGCCATCACCTCGTGCCCACGTGCCCCCAGGGCGAGGCCGAGGGCCTCGAGCAGGAGCAGGTGGTCGTCACAGACCACGATCCTAATGAGGCCACCGACCTCAGGGCCCGCGGGGCGAGCCTGATCTCGGCCTCGACACCGCCACCCGCGCCCCCACGGATCTCGAACGACCCGCCGCACGACGCGACCATGGCCCGCGTCGTCGTCAGGCCGAGCGACGTGCGCGACGTGATCTTCCCCAGGCCCGGTCCGTCGTCGACCACCCTGAGGCGCACGCCCAGGGCGTCCTGCTGGACCTCGACGCGCACGTGCCCACCGTCGCCGGCCGCACGGACGGCGTTGTCGAGCACGCAGGCCAGGGCCCTGCTGAGCGCGACCGGCCGGGCCGACGCGCACGCCACCCCGTCCCCGACGAGCTCGATCTCGCACGCCGCGGTCGCCCGCGCGCGCTCGACGCCGTGGGCCGCCACCTCGGCGACGTCCGTGGCGACGACCGCGTCGGTCGCACCGCCGCCGAGGCTGGCCTCGACCAGCTCGGCGAGCCAGCGTGCCTGCCCGGCGATGACGTCGAACTTGCGGGTCGTGTCTCCCCCCTCCGTGCCGGCCATCAGCAGGATGGCCGCCAGCGGCTGCCGCAGGTCGTGCAGCAACGCTCGAACGGTGTCGATCTCCCCTCCAGCGACTGGGCGCTGGACCTCCTGAACCACTGCAGTCATGTGCTTCCCTCACAACCCGCGAGCCCGGGACAGGCACCCCCTGTGCGCCCCGATCGGCTTCGCGACCGCTCAAAAGTAGGACGCCGGAAAGAGGAGCAGCAATAGTCAATCGGGACTAGGCGATACCACTGATTTCCCCCGCTTGCCTCGCGTGGGAGGAGAATGCGTCCCATGGCGATGACCAGCGACGACGTACCGGGCCGAGCCGAGGAGCACCACACGTGGGGCGGTCTCACGATGTGGCGGGCTCCGGTCTCCGCGATGGACAACAACGCCTACCTCCTGCGCTGCTCGAGCACCGGCCAGATGCTGCTCGTCGACGCCGCCGACGAGGCCGAGCGGCTGCTCCGGCTCGTGGCGCAGGCGGGCGGGGACCTGCGCACCGTCGTGACCACCCACCAGCACTGGGACCACCACCGGGCCCTCGCCGCGGTCGTGGCTGCGACCGGCGCGTCCACCGCGTGCGGCGCCGACGACGCCGGGGGTATGCCGGTGCGCCAGGACCGGATGCTGTCCCAGGGCGACGTCGTCCGCGTCGGTGACGTGGAGCTGGAGGTGGTGCACCTGCGGGGGCACACCCCGGGGTCGGTCGCCCTGGCCTACCGCGACCCGCAGGGGCCCACTCAGCTCCTCACCGGTGACTCGCTCTTCCCCGGCGGCGTCGGCAACACGAAGAACCCCGGCCAGAGCTTCGACTCGCTCATCGAGGACGTCACCACCCGCGTGTTCGACGTCTACGACGACGACACGGTGGTCTGGCCGGGCCACGGCCCGAGCACCACGCTCGGGGCCGAGCGGCCGCACCTGCCGGAGTGGCGCGCCCGGGGCTGGTGACCGCCGGCAGGCTCACTAGAGTCGCCGGTTGTGACGCCCCGCCAGCCACCCGCATCCCCGCTGCTGCTGGTGCTGGCGGCGATCGCGTCGGTCCAGCTCGGGGGTGCCCTGGCGGCCACGCTCGTGCCCCGGATCGGGGCGGGCGGCTCGGTCACCCTGCGGCTGCTGTTCGCTGCCGCGATCCTCGGGGTGCTGGCCCGGCCGAGGCTGAGGGGACACTCCCGGCGCGCCTGGCGCGTGGTGCTCGGGTTCGGCCTGGCCCTCGGCCTGATGAACCTGGCCTTCTACGCCTCGCTGGCGCACCTGCCGATCGGCGTCGCGGTGACCGTCGAGTTCCTGGGCCCCCTCACCCTCGCCACCGTCCTGTCCAGGCGAGCACGCGACCTCGCCGCCGTCGGCGCCGCGGCCGTCGGGGTGGTCCTCATCTCCGAGGCCCTCGACACGCCGTGGCAGCAGCTCGAGTGGACGGGGCTGGGACTGGCCGCCGTCGCGGGTGCCTGCTGGGCGGCCTACATCGTCGCGAGCCGGCACGCCGGCCGCGAGTTCGTCGGGCTCGAGGGCCTCGCCCTGGCCATGGCGGTGGCCCTGCTCGTGGGACTGCCGTTCGGCGCCGCGTCGGTGCCGCAGTGGACCGGTGAGGCGGTGCTCAAGGGCCTGGGCATCGCCGTGCTGTCCTCGGTCCTGCCGTACTCCCTCGAGTTGGCCGCCCTGCGGCACCTGAGCCCTCGGACCTTCGGGATCCTGCTCAGCCTCGAACCCGCTGCCGCTGCCCTGGCCGGGCTCCTCGTCCTGGACCAGCGGCTGCACCCCGGCCAGCTCGCCGGCATGGCCCTCGTCGTGCTGGCCAGCGCCCTGGTGATGGGCTCCGCCGGCCAGCCGCGCGACCCGGCCGCCTCAGGGGGCTGAGCGCTCGACCTCGCGGTCCCGGTCGTCGCGCCGCGTCTTCCACAGGCTCGCGACGGTGGTCACGCCGAGGATGACGACGATGGCGCCGAGCGACACCGAGATGGGGATGTCCGGGGCTGCCTCCACGTGCCGGCCGCCGTTGATGAACGGCAGCTCGTTCTCGTGCAGGGCGTGCAGCACCAGCTTGACGCCGATGAACGCGAGCAGCACGGCCAGGCCCAGGCTGAGGTAGACGAGCTTCTTGAGCAGGCCGCCGATGAGGAAGTAGAGCTGCCGCAGGCCCATCAGGGCGAACAGGTTGGCGGTGAGGACGAGGTACGGCTCCTTGGTGAGGCCGTAGATTGCCGGGATGGAGTCGAGGGCGAAGAGCAGGTCGGTCGTGCCCAGCGCCACGATGACGATGAACATGGGGGTGGCGAGCTTCTTGCCGTCGACCTTGGTGAAGAGCTTCGGCCCGTCGTACTCCTTGGTGGCGGGGAAGCGCCGCTCCACCCAGCGCATGAAGCCGTTCTCCTCGTACTCCTCGTCGTCGTCGGCGTTCTCCCTGGCGAGCTTGACCGCGGTGTAGATGAGGAAAGCGCCGAAGATGTAGAAGACCCAGGAGAACTGGTTGATGGCGGCCGCGCCGACGGCGATGAAGATGCCGCGCAGGACGATGGCGATGACGATTCCGACGAGCAGGGCGGTCTGCTGCAGCTTCTCGGGCACGGCGAACCGCGCCATGATCAGCAGGAAGATGAAGAGGTTGTCGACCGACAGCGAGTACTCGGTGAGCCAGCCCGCGTAGTACTCGGTCATGAACTTCGCGCCGGCCTGGTCGTGGGTGAACCACCACACGCCGAGGCCGAAGACCAGGGCCGCGCCCACGTAGACGGCCAGCGCGAGGCTGACCTCCTTCGTGGTCGGCACGTGCGGCCGGCGGGCCACCACGAAGATGTCGAAGAGCAGCACCGCCGCCATCAGGCCGATGGTGAGGTACCAGACCCAGGGGGCGACCTCCATCTGCGTGGTGGTGGTCGCTGCGAGTGTGGTCACGGTCAAGGGTCCTCCGGTCACGACGAGGTGGCCGGAGGTCTCTCCCGCCCCGTGAGGTGCGGACCGGAGCCCCGGGCCGTTGGCCGTGATGACGAGGACACCGCGATGGGGATACTCCCCTCCGAATGGTGCGACCAGTCTCCCAGACCACGGGGGCGGCCCCAAATCGAGTCCACTCCGCGGCGGGACCTACTTGGTCGCCTCCGACATCTGGCGCAGCTCCTTCTTGAGGTCACCGATCTCGTCGCGCAGCCGCGCCGCGAGCTCGAAGTGCAGGTCGGCGGCCGCCTGGTGCATCTGGGTCGACAGCTCCTGGATGAGGTTGGCCAGGTCGTTGGCCGGCAGCCCGCGCAACCGGTCGGCGGCGACCCCGGCGTCGGCCTGGACGGTGCCGCGGCCACCCCGCTGCCCGGACTTGCCGCGGGACTGGCTGCGGCCGGACCCGATGAGGGCCTCGGTGTCGGCGTCCTCGCGCTGGATCAGGTCGGTGATGTCGGCGATCTTCTTGCGCAGCGGCTGGGGGTCGACGCCGGCCGCCGTGTTGTAGGCGATCTGCTTCTCGCGCCGGCGCTGGGTCTCCTCGATCGCCTCCTGCATGGAGGGGGTGACCGAGTCGGCGTACATGTGCACCTGGCCGGAGACGTTGCGGGCCGCGCGACCGATCGTCTGGATGAGCGACCGGGCCGAGCGCAGGAAGCCCTCCTTGTCGGCGTCGAGGATGCTCACGAGCGAGACCTCGGGCAGGTCGAGTCCCTCGCGGAGCAGGTTGATGCCGACCAGGACGTCGTACTCGCCCATCCGCAGCTCGCGCAGCAGCTCGACCCGGCGGAGCGTGTCGACCTCGCTGTGGAGGTACCGGACCCGCACGCCCTTGTCGAGGAGGTAGTCGGTGAGGTCCTCGGCCATCTTCTTGGTCAGGGTGGTGACGAGGACGCGCTCGTTCTTCTTCGTGCGCTCGCCGATCTCGTGCAGCAGGTCGTCGATCTGGCCCTTGGTCGGCTTGAGGATGACCTCGGGGTCGATGAGCCCGGTCGGCCGGATGATCTGCTCGACCACTCCCGTCGCCTGGGCCAGCTCGTAGGGGCCGGGGGTGGCGGAGAGGTAGACGGTCTGGCCGATCCGGTCGAGGAACTCCTCCCACTTCAGCGGGCGGTTGTCCATCGCCGACGGCAGCCGGAAGCCGTGGTCGACGAGCATGCGCTTGCGCGACATGTCGCCCTCGTACATCGCGCCGATCTGCGGCACGGTGACGTGCGACTCGTCGATGACGAGCAGGAAGTCCTCGGGGAAGTAGTCGAGCAGCGTGTTGGGCGCGGTGCCCCGGGCCCGGCCGTCGATGTGCATCGAGTAGTTCTCGATGCCCGAGCACGACCCGACCTGGCGCATCATCTCGATGTCGTACGTGGTGCGCATGCGCAGGCGCTGGGCCTCGAGCAGCTTGTTCTGCTTCTCCAGCTCGGCCAGGCGGTCGGCCAGCTCGAGCTCGATGCCCCGGATCGCCCGCTCCATCCGCTCGGGGCCGGCGACGTAGTGCGTGGCGGGGAAGACGTACATCTCCTCCTCCTCGCGCATCACCTCGCCGCTGATCGGGTGGAGCGTGTAGATCCGCTCGATCTCGTCGCCGAAGAACTCGATGCGCACCGCGAGCTCTTCGTACACGGGGATGATCTCTACCGTGTCGCCCCGCACCCGGAACGTCCCGCGGGTGAACGCGAGGTCGTTACGGGTGTACTGCATCTGCACGAACCGCCGCAGCAGGTCGTCGCGGTCGACCTGCTGCCCGACCTTGAGCCGGGCCATCCGGTCGACGTACTCCTGCGGGGTGCCGAGGCCGTAGATGCAGGACACCGAGGCGACCACGACGACGTCGCGGCGGGTCAGCAGCGAGTTGGTGGCGCTGTGCCGCAGCCGCTCGACCTCGTCGTTGATCGAGGAGTCCTTCTCGATGTAGGTGTCCGTCTGCGGGATGTACGCCTCGGGCTGGTAGTAGTCGTAGTACGAGACGAAGTACTCGACCGCGTTGTGCGGCAGCAGCTCGCGGAACTCGTTGGCGAGCTGGGCGGCCAGTGTCTTGTTCGGCGCCATCACCAGGGTGGGGCGCTGCACCTGCTCGATCAGCCAGGCCGTCGTCGCGGACTTGCCCGTACCCGTGGCGCCGAGCAGGACGGTGTCCTTCTCCCCCGCCCTGATCCGCCGGGAGAGGTCGGCGATGGCGGCGGGCTGGTCACCGGCGGGCTGGAACTCGGAGACGACCTCGAACGGGGCCACCGTGCGCTGCAGGTCGGTCGTGGGACGCATGGATCCACCGTATGCCGTGCCACCGACACCGCACCCCGCGCACCTGCGTGGGCGGTCTTGTCCCACCCCCGCGCTAGCGTGTGCCCGCCCCGCTCCCCGAAACCCGGAGGTCCTCCGTGCCCGCCCCGGCGACGACGCCACCGCTCACCCGCCGCGGCATACCGGTCGACCCGCGCCTGCGCGTGCTCGCCCTCGGCACCTTCGTCAACCGGGCCGGGGCCGGGGCGACCCTGACCACCTTCGCCCTGTACTTCACCCGGGAGGTGGGTCTGTCGGCCGCCCAGGTCGGCGTGGCCCTGTCCGTCGCGGCAGTCGTCGGCATGGTGGCGCAGGTCCCGCTCGGCCACCTCGGCGACGTCCGCGGCCCGCGCGAGGTCATGTCCCTGCTCACGGCAGCGTTCGGCGCCGTGGGGCTCCTCTTCCTCGTGGTGCGCGACTTCTGGGCGCTCACGGCGGTCCTGGCCGTCGTCACCGCGCTGCAGAACGGCGGGGGCGCCGTGCGCAACGGCTACATCGGCCGCATCGCCGTCGGGGGTTCGGGCGTCGCCTTCAAGGCCTACCTGCGGGCGGTCACCAACCTGGCGATCTCGCTCGGCGCAGCGCTGGGCGGCATCGCGCTGTGGATCGACCGGCCGTGGGCCTACCTGGCCGTCTTCGCCGTCGACGGCGTCACCGGCATCGTCGCGGGCCTGGTCAGCCTGCGCCTCCCCCACCTCGCGCCGGCGCCCGCGCGGCAGGTGGGCGAGCCGCGGCTCGCGGTGCTGCGGGACACGCCGTACGTCGTCGTGACCCTGCTGACGGGCGTGGTGGCGATGCACTTCGTGGTGATGGAGGTCGGCATCCCGCTGTGGATCAGCCAGCACACCAGGGCCCCCACCGCGATGGTCGCCGCCCTGCTCGTCCTCAACACCGTGGCCGTGACGCTGTTCCAGGTGCGCATGACGCGAGGGGTCGACGGCGTGGCCGAGTCGGCTCGGGCCATGGTCCACGGCGCCGTCTGGATCGCCGCGGGCTTCGCCGTCATCGCCACCTCGGGCTGGCTGGGTCCGGCCGGGGCCGCGGCGGTCCTCGTCGTCGGGGCGGCAGTGCACGTCGTGGGCGAGATGCGCTCCAGCGGTGGCCAGTGGGGGGTGCAGATGGGCCTGGCGCCGCAGGAGCGACAGGGCCAGTACCAGGGCTTCGCCGGCCTCGGGTTCTCGCTCTCCAACGTCGTGGCGCCCACCCTGATCACTTTGCTGTGCATCGAGTGGGGCTGGCCGGGCTGGCTGGTCCTGGCCGCCCTCGTCCTCGGCGCCGCCCTCGCCCTGCGCCCCGCCACCGCCTGGGCGCAGCGGACCCGGGAGCGCTACGGCGCCCTGTCCGCCACGGGCTGAGACGTCCCTGCGACGCCTGCCCCCCGGGCGTTGACTGCCGGGATGGACGTGGCGACCGTCGGCACCGCCCGCCGCTGGGCCATGCTGGCGGCCAGCACGGCGGCGCAGGCCGCCGGGGCCGTGGCCCTGCACGGGCCGGCCTTCCTCATCCCCGTCCTGCACCGGCGAGGTGGGCTGTCGCTGCCCGCGGCCGGTCTCGTCGCAGCCGCGCCGACCATCGGGGTGATGCTCTCCCTCGTCGCCTGGGGCCTGCTCGTGGACCGGCGGGGCGAGCGGCTCGCGCTGCTGTCCGGGCTGGCCGCGGCGGGCGCCTGCTCGCTGGCGGCCGCCTGGGGGTCGGGCGTCGGCTGGTGGGCGGCGTGGCTGGTGCTCGCCGGCGCGGCGGCGGGTGCCGCCAACGCGGCGAGCGGTCGCGTGGTGGTCGGCTGGTTCCCGGTGCGCCGACGCGGCCTCGCGATGGGCATCCGGCAGATGGCCCAGCCCCTCGGCGTGGGCGTCGCCGCCGTCACGATGGCGCCCCTGGCGGACGCCCACGGTGTCCGGTCGGCGCTCCTCGTGCCCGCTGCCGCGGCCCTCCTCGCCCTCGTCGCGGTGGCCGCCGTGGTCCTCGACCCGCCCCGTCCCGCCCGGACGGTGGAGCACACCGCGAGCCCCTACCGCGGTGACCGCACCCTCGCCCGGGTCCACGGTGTCTCGATGCTGCTCGTGGTGCCGCAGTTCCTCGTCTGGACGTTCGGCCTGGCCTGGCTCGTCGACGACCGGGGCTGGTCGGCGGAGTCGGCGGGCGTCCTCGTCGCGGCGACGCAGGTGGCGGGCGCTCTCGGGCGCATCGCGGCGGGCGCCTGGTCCGACCGGGTCGGCAGCAGGATGCGGCCGCTGCGCTGGGTCGCCGTCTCCGTCGTCGTGACCATGCTCGCCCTGGGCGCCACGGCTGCCGCCGGCTGGGCCGTGGCCGCGTTCCTCCTCCTGGTGGCGTCGACCGTGACCGTGGCCGACAACGGGCTGGCCTTCACCGCCGTGGCCGAGCGGGCCGGGCCCTTCTGGTCCGGGCGCGCGCTCGGCATCCAGAACACCGGCCAGTTCCTGGCCGCCTCCCTCGTGCCACCCCTCGCCGGAGCCCTGGTGGAGCAGCTCGGGTATGCCGCCGCCTTCGCCGGTGCGGCTGCGTTCGCCGCCGTCGCACTCCCCCTCGTCCCGGTGCGCTCCGAGGCGCCGCTCCCGGGCGCCGGGGTCAGTCGCGCCCCGGCCGCCAACCGGTGAGCCGCACCCAGTCCTCCACCCGGGCGTGCACGGCGTCGAACCAGGGCTCCTTGGCCTCGGCGTAGGCGTCCACGCCCACCCCGGTGGCCGCGAGCCGGCGCTTCTCGGCGGCATACTCCTCGCGCGCCGAGGGGTCGGACCGCAGCCAGTCGCGGAAGGCCAGCGCCCAGCGCCACCCGGGGCTGCCGACCTCGCGGACGTGGACGTGGGCGGGACGCCCGGGGTCGGCGCCCGCGTGGAAGCGCTTCTCCCAGACCGCCCCGTCCTTGGCGTTGTCGAAGGCCACGGGCCCGGTGCGGGGGAAGCCGGAGTCCTGCAGCCGCCGGACGAGGGCGGGGTCGTCGGCGGCCCCCAGCGAGGCGACACCCACCTGCAGGTCGATGACGTCCTTGGCCATCAGCCCGGGGACGGCGGTGCTGCCGACGTGGTCGGCCGTGACGAGGGTGTCGCCGAACGCGAGCCGGATCCTTTCCAGGAGCCGCTCGGCCTGCGCCGGCCAGGTCGGGTCGGACGGCAGGAGGCGCAGCTCGTCGGACCGGGCCGCGCGGACCCCCGTCCGCACGTTGCGCTCGAACGGGACCAGACGGTCGTGCCAGAGCCGGTCGACGGCGCCCTCGAGCTGCGCCTCGCTCCCGCCGTTGTCCAGCCACACGTCCGCCGCGGCGTGGCGTTCGGCCCCCGAAGCCTGGGCCGCGATTCGGCGCCGGGCGTCCTCGACGTCCATGCCCCGGGCGCTCACGAGCCGGTCGAACCGCACCTCCTCGTCGGCGTCGACGACCACGACGAGGTGGTAGCCGGGGCCCATGTGCTTCTCGACGAGGAGGGGGACGTCGTGCACGACCACGGCATCGGCGGGGGCCGCTGCGAGCAGCTCGCCGGTGCGGCGCGCGATCAGCGGGTGGGTGATCCCCTCGAGGTCGCGGCGCGCCCCGGGGTCGGCGAAGACCACGGCTCCGAGTGCGGCACGGTCCAGCCCGCCGTCCGCGGCCAGGACCCGGTCACCGAACCGCCCCACGACGAGGGCCAGTCCCTCGCTCCCGGGCGCCACGACCTCGCGCGCCAGCACGTCTGCGTCGATGACGGTCGCCCCGAGCTCCGAAAGCCTCTGCGCGACAGTCGATTTGCCGGACCCGATGCCCCCGGTGAGGCCTACGCGCAGCATGCGCCGACCCTATCGTCCGGGCGCCACCGGCCCGGGTCACGACGGGGCCGGGCGGTAGGCCGCGTAGTCGAGCCGCGTCACCGGGCGGTCCACCAGCCTGCCGGTGCCGTCCGGCGTCGACAGCTCGCGCTCTCCCTGCACCAGCTGCACGCTGCTGGCGAGGGTGTCGGCGGTCACCGTGAAGACCAGCTGCGCCATCGCGAGCTCCTGCTCCCGGACGGACACGCGGGCGAAGCCCTTGGGGACGGACACCCGCGCGACCGCGTCCACGAGCCGCCCGGACAGCGGCGATCCCGTCGCAGGGAGGGCACTGCGCAGCCCGGCCGCCAGCTCGCCGGCCGAGAGCGGCTTCGCGAGACCGGCGAGGGCCGGCTCGAGCCCCGCTCCGGGAGCGACGGTGCGGCTCACGCGGGCAAGCCGGTCCCCACGCACGAGGTAGACCTGCACCGTCAGGGGTACCCCGGGGCCGCTCGAGGGACTGGGGCTGCCGACGGTCGGTGCCTGCACCGGTACGGGACTGCCCTGCGCGCCGACGGTGCACCCGCCCAGGACCAGCGCCACCAGCGCGACGAGCGCCGCCGAGGCCACCGTGCGGGACGCGAGCCGGTCCCGCCTAGCGGTGCGCGAGCGGGAGGTCGACGACAAGCCGGGCACCCCCCTCCGGTCGCTCCTCGACCCGGACCTGTCCGTCGTGGACGCCGACGTGCCGGGCCACGATGGCCAGGCCCAGGCCCACCCCCGTCGGGGAGTCGGTGCGGCCGCGCGCGAACCGTTCGAAGACACGGTCCCGCAGGTCCTCCGGGATGCCGGGGCCCGCGTCGTCGACCGCGACCCGCACCCCACCGTCGGCGAGCCCGACCCGGACGCCGGTGCAGCCGCCGCCGTGGGTCTCGGCGTTGCCGACGAGGTTGGCGACGACGCGTTCGAGGCGGCGTTTGTCGACGGTCATCGTCACGGCCTCGGCGGCGGGCTCGACCGTCGTCAGGGGGCGGCCCGCGGTCGCGTCGGCGGCCCGGCGGACGAGGTCACCGATCCGGGCGGGCTCCAGCACCACCTGGTCCCCCGCGTCGTGGCGGGAGATCTCCAGGAGGTCGACCACGAGGTGGCGGAAGCGTTCGAGCTCGGCGGCCAGCAGGTCCACCGGCTCGCGCACCTCCTCCGGCAGCTGGTCGTGGCGGCGGGAGATGACCTGCATCGAGTTGAGCATCGTCGTGAGGGGGCCGCGCAGCTCGTGGCTCACGTCGACGGCGAACCGGGCGTCGGCGACCACGTGCCGCTCGAGCGCCGCCACGGTCCGGTTGAAGGTCGCGGCGAGCTCGGCGAGGTCGGGGTCACCCGCCGCCTCGAGCCGCGTGTCGAGCCGACCCGCGGCGACCTGGGCGGCTGCCGAGTTGAGGGCGGTCAGCGGCCGCAGGGCGAGCGTGCTCGCGGCCCGGCCCAGACCGAGGCCGAGCAGGGCGGTGACCACGGCGGCCCCCGTCAGCCCGATCGACAGGGTGCGGGCCGCACGCGCCACCTCGGCGAGGGGGTAGACCTCGACGTAGGCGTCACCGCGGGCACGCATGGGCAGGGCCACCGCGAGGTACAGCCTGCCGTCGACCGTGACCCGCTGGGTGGCCTCCTGCCCGCTCCCGACGAGGGCCACGAGCGCGCCGGGGAGGCTCGAGGGCCCGATGGCCGGCTTGGTGCCGAACCACTCCCCACCCACCCGGGCCAGCTCCGCCACGGCGTCGGACCCGGTCAGGCCGTCGAGCACCCCGGGGACGTCGCTGGACCCGGCGTCCAGCGCGCCCTGGACCTCCGCCCGGTCGACCGCCGTCTCCGCCAGGGCGGTGCGCGTCGTCTGGTGGAGGACCGACTGGGTCACCAGGGTCCAGGCGAGCACGGCGAGCAGCGCGCAGAGCCCGAGGGCGAGCGCACCGAAGGCGAGGGTGACCCGGTTGCGCAGGCCGACGAGCACACCCTCACCCCGCCACCCGGTAGCCGAGGCCTCGGGCCGTGACGACGTGGCGCGGCGAGGCGGGGTCCCGCTCGACCTTGGTGCGCAGCCGCCGGATGTGCACGTCGACGATGCGGCTGTCGCCGAAGTACCCGTAGCCCCACACCCGCTCGAGCAGCTCCTCGCGGCTGAGGACGCGGCCGCCGGCGACCACGAGCTCTGCCAGCAGTCGGAACTCGGTGCGGGTCAGCGAGACCGGGTGGCCGGCCAGCTCGACCACGCCATCGTCCAGCCCGACCGACAGGTCCCCCAGCCGCACGCAGCGGGGATGGCTGTCCACCGCCGGCTCCACCCGGCGCAGCAGCGCCCGGATGCGCGCGGACAGCTCCTTGGCCACGAGCGGCTTCGTGACGTAGTCGTCCGCGCCGGCCTCGAGCCCGGCGACGACGTCGTGGCTGTCGGTGCGGGCCGTCACCATGATCACCGGCACCGTGCTGCGCCGCCGGATCTCGCGGCACACGGAGAACCCGTCCCGGCCGGGGAGCATCAGGTCGAGCAGGACGACGTCGGGCTCGACGGCCGGCAGGTCCGCCAGGCCCTGCTCCCCGTCGGGGGACTCGGACACGTGGTAGCCCTCGTCCTCCAGGGCCAGCCGCAGCACCCGCCGGACCCGGGGATCGTCCTCGACCAGCAGGACCCGCCGTGTCACGATCCGAGTCTCACGCCGCCGGCTGGGAGTTGGCTGGGAGCCGCAACACCGACCGAGCCGCTGTCCTTCACCGATCGAGCTGCCGTCCTCCACCGGCGGAGCCGCCGTCATGGAACCGACATGTCCGGCCCCGGGTGTGACGGTCCCGTTGCGGTCCCGTGACGGTTCGACCCGACCGACCCGCCGTGCCCGACCGGCGTGCCTACGGTCGCAGCGACCTCGTCGGTCCCACCGTGCCGGCGGGCGACCCCCTCGGAAGGAGACGTGATGACTCCCACGAAACCCCGGGCCGCGGCGCTGGCCACCATCGCCACCGTCAGCCTGGGCCTCACCGCCTGCGCCAGCAGCACCGGCGGCAGCGGCAGCACCGGCAGCTCGACCTCGGGTGGCACCGCCGTGAAGGGCGGCACCCTCAACCTGCTCGGCTCCGGCGACGTCGACTACATGGACCCCAACATCAGCTACTACTCCATCGGGTACCTCGGCCTGCGCCCGTGGAGCCGTCAGCTCTTCACCTACCCGGCAGTCACGGGGCAGACCACCAAGGCCGTCCCGGACATCGCCACCACGCTCCCCAGCGACGGCAACGGCATCAGCGCGGACGGGAAGACGTACACGATCAAGCTGCGGCAGGGCGTCAAGTGGGACACCTCGCCCGCCCGCCAGGTGACCGCCCAGGACGTGGTCCGAGGCGTCAAGCGCACGTGCAACCCCACCCAGCCGTTCGGCGGCCTGCCGGACTACGAGTCGCTCATCGTCGGGATGCAGTCGTTCTGCGACGGCTTCGCCAAGGCCGGCAAGACGGCCAAGGCGATCGCCGACTACCTGGAGAAGACCGACCTGCCCGGTGTGAAGGCCACCGACGCCGAGACCGTGGTCTTCACCCTCACCCAGCCCGCGAGCTACTTCGTCGACATGCTGACGCTGCCGGCCTTCTCGCCGGCCCCGGTCGAGTACGACGCGTACCTGCCGGCCAGCTCCGAGCTCGCCCAGCACACCATCAGCGACGGGCCGTACAAGATCCAGTCCTACCAGCCGACCAAGAACATCACGTTCGTGCGCAACCCCGCCTGGGACGCCGCGAGCGACCCCGTCCGCAAGGCCTACGTGGACAAGATCGTCGTCAACGAGACCGTGACCCAGGACTCGACCCAGCAGCAGCTGCAGACCGGCTCGCCCAGCGCGGACATGGAGTTCGACAACTTCCCGCCCGCCTCGCAGCTGCCCGGCCTGATCTCGAAGAAGGACCCGAACCTCAACCTCGGCCCCTCCGCCTCCTCGAACCCGTACATCGTCTTCAACATGGCCTCGCCCAACAACGGCGGCGCCCTGGCGAAGGTGCAGGTCCGGCAGGCGATCTCCTACGCGATCAACCGCAGCAACATCATCCAGGTGCTGGGCGGCCCGACGATCGACCCGCCGCTGACCCACGTCCTGCCCTCAGACATCGTCGGCGGGGAGAACAACTTCGACCTGTACCCCTACGACCAGGCGAAGGCCAAGCAGATGCTGGCCGCAGCCGGGTACGCGAACGGGCTCACCCTGAAGATGCTCTACCGCAACGCCTCCGAGGCCAGCAGCAAGACGTTCCAGACGGTCCAGCAGGACCTGTCCAAGATCGGCATCAAGGTCGTCGGCGTCGCCTCCCCGAACGCCGACTTCTACACCAAGTACCTCCAGGTGCCCTCCGTCGCCCACCGCGGCGTCTGGGACCTCGCGGTCGCCGGGTGGGGTGCCGACTGGTACGGCAACGCGGCCCTGTCGTTCTTCAAGCCGCTGTTCTACGGCAAGGCGGCCTTCCCGCCCGTCGGCAGCAACTTCGGCCTCTACGACAGCAGCAGGACCAACTCGCTGACCGAGCAGGCGGCCTCGGCGAAGACCGAGTCCGAGGCAGCGACCGCCTGGGCGGCTGCGGACAAGCAGGTCATGCAGGACGCCCCGTTCTACCCGATCACCAACCCGACCCAGCCGAACTACCACGCCTCGCAGGTGCACAACACCGTCTACGTCCCCGCGATCCAGAACTTCGACCCGACGAACGTCTGGCTCAGCGCCGACAAGCAGGGCGGCTGAGGCGGCGACCCGGGCGCCCGCCCACGGACGCCCGGACCCGCGCCCGGGCCGGCGACAGTCCTCCAGCCGGTCCGGGCGCCGACCACGACGGGAGGGCGACACCGCCCTCGGTGAAGGCAGGAACCCCATGGCACTGCTCGAGGTCCGCGACCTGCGCGTCTCCTTCGCCACCCCTGACGGGGTGGTGGAGGCGGTGCGCGGGCTGTCCTTCGACGTGGAGCGGGGCGCCACGCTCGCCATCGTCGGCGAGTCCGGCTCCGGCAAGAGCGTGGCCACCCAGACCATCACCGGGCTCACCCGTGGCGCCCGCGTCACCGGGTCCGCGCGGTTCGACGGCACCGAGCTCATCGGGGCCGACACCGAGGTGCTGCGCCGGATCCGCGGCGCCCGCATCGGCATGATCTTCCAGGACCCCTTGTCCAGCCTCCACCCGTACTACACGGTCGGCTGGCAGGTCGTCGAGATGATCCGCGCCCACCGCGACACCCCGCGCGCCGACGCGTACCGGCGCGCAGCCGAGCTGCTCTCCCTCGTCGGGATCCCGCACGCGGACAGGCGGATCCACGACTACCCCCACCAGTTCTCCGGCGGCATGCGCCAGCGGGTGATGATCGCGATGGCCATGGCGCTCGACCCCGAGCTGCTCATCGCCGACGAGCCCACGACGGCCCTCGACGTCACGGTGCAGGCCCAGGTGCTGGAGGTGATGGCGCGGCTCCAGCAGGACTTCGGCACGGCCATCATCATCATCACCCACGACCTCGGCGTGGTCGCCGAGATGTCCGACGAGGTCGTGGTCATGTATGCCGGCGCCGCCATGGAGCGCGCCCCGCGCCGCACGCTGTTCTACCACTGCCACCACCCCTACACCGAGGGCCTGCTCGCCTCCCTCCCGAGCCAGGGCGGCGCGGGCCAGCGCCTCACCCCGATCGCCGGGGCGCCCCCCTCGCTCATCGGGCTCCCCCCGGGGTGCCCGTTCGCGCCGCGCTGCCGGTACGTCTTCGAGCGTTGCCGGACCACCGCTCCCCCGTTCGACGTCGTGCGGGACGACCCCACCCACCGGTCGGCCTGCTGGCTGCCCGACGACCCGGCCCAGGAGGTGGCGTCGTGACCGACGTCCTGCTGCGGGCCGAGGGCGTGACCAAGGCGTTCCCCGTCCGCTCCACCGCATTACGCCGCAGCACCGAGGTGGTGCACGCCGTGGACGACGTGAGCCTCGAGGTGCGTCGCGGCGAGACGCTCGGACTGGTGGGCGAGACGGGGTGCGGGAAGTCGACGCTGGCCCGCTGCATCGCGCGGCTGCACGACCTGACGGCCGGCACGATCTGGTTCGACGGCACCGACATCAGCACCCTGGGGCGGCGCGAGATGCGGCCGCTGCGGCGAGACATCCAGGTCGTCTTCCAGGACCCGTACGGGTCGCTCAACCCGCGCCGACGGGTCGGGTCGATCATCGGTGACCCGTTCGTCATCCACGACATCGGGACGGCCGGTGAGCGCAAGGCCACCGTGCAGCAGCTCATGGAGCGGGTCGGCCTCAACCCCGAGCACTACAACCGGTTCCCGGCCGAGTTCTCCGGGGGCCAGCGCCAGCGCATCGGCGTGGCCCGGGCGCTGGCGCTGCGGCCCAAGCTGCTCATCTGCGACGAGCCGGTGTCGGCCCTCGACGTCTCGATCCAGGCCCAGATGATCAACCTGCTGCTCGACCTGCAGGACGAGTTCGGGCTGACCTACCTCTTCATCTCCCACGACCTGTCGGTGGTGCGGCACGTCAGCGACCGGATCGCGGTCATGTACCTCGGCAAGGTCGTGGAGGTCGCCCCGTCGGCGGAGCTGTTCGCCCAGCCCCGCCACCCGTACACCCGGGCGCTGCTGTCGGCCCTCCCTGTCCCCGACCCGGACCTCGCCGACAGCCGGGCACGCATCGTCCTGGCCGGTGACCTGCCGAGCCCGACGAACCCGCCCTCAGGGTGCCGCTTCCACACGCGCTGTCCCAAGGCACGGGCCGACTGCACGGCCACCGACCCCGACCTCGTCCCGGTGCTCGACGACTCCCCGGAGCACCGGACGGCCTGCCTGCACCCGCTCGCCACCGGCGAGGACCTCTCCCTGGCCACGCCGCAGGTGCACGACACCGAGATCGGTGCGGCCGCGGCGGGTGCGGCCGTGGTGAACGTGGACGGAGGGCGCCCGGACGGCGACGGCACCGGGCCCGACCGCACCTCCGGAAACGACCGCGCCCCCGGGGGCGAGCCGCAGGAGGAGCCGGCATGACCAACATCCTCGACGTCGAGCCGCTGGCCGAACCGACCGGCCAGGGCGTCCCCGCCATCGAGGGCCGCAGCCCGTGGCTGCTCGCCTGGCAGCGGCTGCGCCGCGACCGCGTCGCCATGGTCTCCCTGGTGGTGATCGTCCTCATCCTGCTCATGGCGGTCCTCGCGCCCTGGGTCGCCTCGCTGACCGGGCACCCCGTCGACGCGCAGTACCGCCAGACCGGCCTGACCCCCGAGGGGCTGCCGAAGCCCCCCAACGGGCAGTTCCTGCTCGGCACCGACGACCTGGGCCGCGACATCCTGGTCCGGATCGCCTACGGGGCGCGGATCTCATTGCTCGTCGGGGTCGTGTCGACCGCCCTCACCGTGGCGATCGGGGTGGTCGTGGGCCTGGCCGCCGGCTTCCTCGGGGGGATCGTCGACACCGTGCTGGCCCGCCTCGTCGACGTGGTCCTGTCGGTGCCGTTCCTGCTCGTCGCCATCGCGCTGGTCTCGATCACCGGGCCGAGCCTGACCGTCACGGTCCTGGTCATCGGCTTCTTCAGCTGGGCCTCGGTGGCCCGCATCGTGCGGGGCCAGGTGCTCTCGCTGCGGGAGCGGGAGTTCGTCGAGGCGGCGCGGTCGCTGGGGTCCAGCGACACCCGGATCATGTTCGTCGACATCCTGCCGAACGTGCTCGCGCCCGTGATCGTGTACGCGTCGCTGCTCGTCCCCGTGGTCATCGTGGTCGAGGCGACCCTGTCGTTCCTCGGTCTCGGCCTCCCCCCGCCCACCGCGGACTGGGGCGGCATGATCAGCGAGGCGCAGAACTACTACACGACCGCCTGGTGGTTCGTGGTCTTCCCCGGGGCCGCGCTCGTGGTCACGACCCTGGCCTTCAACCTGTTCGGCGACGGGGTCCGGGACGCGTTCGACCCGCGCAGCGACCGCGCGCTCGCCGCCAAGGAGGGGTGAGATGGTCCGCTTCCTCGTGCGCCGCACCGCCCTCGGGGTGCTCGTCCTCTGGCTCATCACCGTCGCGGTCTTCGGGCTGTTCTTCGTCGCCCCCAACAACGTGGCCCGCACCCTCGCGGGCCGGCAGGCGACCCCCGACGTGGTGGCCCTGATCCAGCACCGCCTCGGGCTCGACCAGCCGCTGTGGAAGCAGTACCTGTCCTTCGTCGGCAACGCCGTGCGCGGCAACCTCGGGTACGACTACTACCACCAGGTCCCCGTCACGACGATCATGGCGGACGCCCTGCCGATCACGATCTCCCTCGTCATCGGTGCCGCGGTGCTGTGGCTCGGCCTCGGCGTCTTCAACGGCGTAGTCTCGGCCGTCCGCCCCCGGTCGTTCACCGACCGGGCGCTCACCGCCTTCAGCCTGGTCTTCTACTCGATGCCGACGTTCCTGCTCGGACTGCTGCTGCTGTACTTCCTCTACTTCCGGCTGACCCTCGCCGGCCACGCGACCTTCCCGGCCGGCGGCTACGCCCCCTTCACCGGTGGCGTCACGACCTGGCTCCAGCACATGGCGCTGCCCTGGGTCACCCTCGCGCTCGTGTCCGCGGCGACGTACACGCGGCTGACCCGGGCGTCGATGCTCGACGTGCTCGGCGAGGACTACATCCGCACGGCCCGCTCCAAGGGAGTGCCCGAGCGCCGGGTCGTGGTGCGGCACGGGCTGCGCGCCGCGCTGACGCCGGTCGTCACCCAGTTCGGCATCGACGTCGGCACCCTCCTGGGCGGGGTCGTCGTCACCGAGACCGTGTTCAGCCTCCCCGGGCTGGGCAAGACCGCGATCGACGCCATCAACCAGCAGGACCTGCCGGTCATCATCGGGATCGTCCTCTTCGCGTCGGCGGCCGTGGTCGTGGCCAACATCGTGGTCGACCTCGCGTATGCCGTGCTGGACCCCCGGGTGCGCCTGCACTGAGGCGCCGGCCGGGCCCGCGCGAGCGGGTCAGTCGCCGGCGAGGCGGGCGGGGAAGCCGCCCGTGGCGATCGGCCCCCAGCGCGTCGGGGTGATGCGCAGGATCGACTTGCCCTGGTCGACCATCGCCTGCCGGTACTCGTCCCAGTCGGGGTGCTCGCCGGAGATGTTGCGGAAGTACTCCACCAGCGGCTCCACCGAGTCCGGGACGTCGAGCACCTCGCAGTCGCCGTCGACCTGCACCCAGGCGCCGCCGAAGTCGTCGGACAGCACGAGGACGCTGACCTGGGGACGCTGGCGCGCGTTGGCCGTCTTGGCCCGCTCGGGGTAGGTCGAGATGACGATCCGGCCGCTGTCGTCCACACCACCGGTGACCGGGGACGCCTGCGGGCGACCGTCCGAGCGCTCGGTCATGAGCAGCATGTGGTGACGCGGGCGGACGAACTCCAGCAGCCCGTCGAGGTCGACCTTGGTGTTCGTGGCGATGGTGCGCGGCATGCCGCCATCCAAACACGTCAGCCCACGGACGCACCCGGCGGCGCCGGGCGACGGGACACGACGAGGTGCCACCACACCATCACCACCGCGGACACGAGGCCGAAGGCGCTGATGCCCCGCACCACGGCGACGTACAGCAGCATCAGGGAGCCCTGCGTGGCTGCGGCGACCCAGGCCACGAAGCCGACCGCCACCAGCAGCGGCAGGCCCACGGCGAGGACGCTGACGACGCGGGCCTCGCGGGCACTCACCCGGCGGTGCGCCGGGTTGACCGCAGGCACCTCGGAGAGCACGCGGCGGCACCACCACGCCACGACGAGCAGCCCCACGACGCTGCTCGCGTACTGCGTGACGCCGTACACGGGCCACCCGCCGGGGACGGTGCGTTCCAGCAGCTGCGGCCAGCGGTGCACGGCCCAGCCGTCCGCGTGGGTGAAGGAGTCCCACAGCAGGTGGGTCAGGCCGCCGAGCAGGACGCCCGGCACCGACCACAGCCACTCCCGCTGGTCCAGCGGGCGCGGCACCGGCACCCGCTCCCGGATGCGGCGTGGCGCGAGGTCGCGCAGCACCGGGGCCGCGGCGACCCGCCACAGCCCCGACAGGACGAGTCCGAGCAGGAGGTCCAGGGTGACCAGGCCGAGCAGCGAGTGGGACACCGCCCGGTAGTCCCCGAGCGGGACGAAGTACAGGACGTCGGGGACCATCGAGCCGACGACGAGGGCGCACGGGACCACCCAGCGCGGCCGTTCCCGGCCCACGACGGGAAGGACGGCTGCCACGTGGGCCGGCGTGAACGGCATACCCACGAACCTATCCCGGGACGGCACGAGGCCCGGCCCCCTCGCGGGGACCGGGCCTCGTGGTGTCGACCGTCGGCGCACCGGGGTGCGCCCAGGGGTCAGTTGCCGGTGAGCTTCTCGCGCAGTGCGGCCAGCGCCTCGTCGGAGGCGAGGGTGCCCTCGGAGGCCGGAGCCGACGAGGACCCCGAGTCCGAGCTGCTGCTGCTGCCACCGGAGGAGTAGGACGTCGACGTCCCAGCGCCCGAGGCGGCCTCGGCGTCGTCCTTGGCGGCCTGCTCGACCTGGGCCTTGTGGGCCTCCCAGCGGGCGTGGGCCTCGGCGTACTGCTTCTCCCACTTCTCGCGCTGGGTCTCGTAGCCCTCGAGCCACTCGTTGGTCTCGGGGTCGAAGCCCTCGGGGTACTTGTAGTTCCCCTGCTCGTCGTACTCGGCGGCCATGCCGTACAGCGTCGGGTCGAACTCGGACACCGGCGCGCTCTCGTCGTTCGCCTGCTTCAGCGACAGCGAGATGCGGCGACGCTCGAGGTCGATGTCGATGACCTTGACGAAGATGTCGGCCCCGACCTGGACGACCTGCTCCGGCAGCTCCACGTGGCGCTCGGCCAGCTCGGAGATGTGGACCAGGCCCTCGATACCGTCGTCGACGCGCACGAACGCACCGAACGGGACGAGCTTGGTGACCTTGCCCGGGACGACCTGGCCGATCGCGTGGGTCCGGGCGAAGTGCTGCCACGGGTCCTCCTGCGTCGCCTTGAGCGACAGGGAGACACGCTCGCGGTCCATGTCGACGTCGAGGACCTCGACGGTGACCTCCTGGCCCACCTCGACGACCTCGGACGGGTGGTCGATGTGCTTCCAGGACAGCTCGGAGACGTGGACGAGGCCGTCGACCCCGCCGAGGTCCACGAACGCACCGAAGTTGACGATCGAGGACACGACGCCGGAGCGGACCTGCCCCTTCTGGAGCTCCTTGAGGAAGGTCGTGCGGACCTCCGACTGGGTCTGCTCGAGCCAGGCACGGCGCGACAGGACCACGTTGTTGCGGTTCTTGTCGAGCTCGATGATCTTGGCCTCGATCTCCTTGCCGACGTACGGCTGGAGGTCGCGGACGCGACGCATCTCGACGAGCGACGCGGGAAGGAAGCCGCGCAGGCCGATGTCGAGGATGAGGCCACCCTTGACGACCTCGATGACGGTGCCGGTGACGACGCCGTCCTCCTCCTTGATCTTCTCGATCGTGCCCCAGGCCCGCTCGTACTGAGCGCGCTTCTTGGACAGGATCAGGCGGCCTTCCTTGTCCTCCTTCTGGAGGACCAGGGCCTCGACCTCGTCGCCGACGGAGACGACCTCGGACGGGTCGACGTCGTGCTTGATGGACAGCTCGCGCGAGGGGATGACGCCCTCGGTCTTGTACCCGATGTCGAGCAGGACCTCGTCGCGGTCGACCTTGACGATGACTCCCTCGACGATGTCGCCGTCGTTGAAGTCCTTGATGGTCGCGTCGATAGCGGCAAGGAGGTCTTCCTCAGAGCCAATGTCGTTGATGGCGATCTGAGGGGCGGTCTTCTCGACCGTGCTGGCAGTCATGTAGTAGGAACTCCGATGATGGGCAGGAAATAGAAGGTGTGGATGTGCGACCCGCGGATCGTCCCGCACCCTGGGGCACGGACACGACGAAGCGAGCACACGGAGGTGCTGCTCCACCTTACCGGCGGCGTCCGTCGGGGGTCAAAAGCGCGGAGGGTATGCCGTTGAGCGAGTTTGCGCAGGTCAGCCGCCGGGTCGCGGGGGCGGACGAGACCGCCGCCGCGAACCGGTCCTGGTGGGACGCCGAGGCCGGCGAGTACTACGCCGAGCACGGGGCCTTCCTCGGGGACTCCGAGTTCGTCTGGGGGCCCGAGGGGTGGCGCGAGTCCGAGCTGGGGCTGCTCGGCCCGCTCGAGGGCCGACGGGTGCTGGAGGTCGGGGCCGGCGCCGGCCAGTGCTCGCGATGGGTGGCCGGGCGCGGGGCCTCGGTCGTCGCGACGGACCTCTCCGGCGGGATGCTGCGCCAGGGCGTCGCGCTCAACCGCAGGGCCGCTGCCCCCGCCCAGCCGGTCCCGCTGCTGCAGTGCGACGCCGTCGCGCTGCCGTTCGGCGAGGGCAGCTTCGACGTCGTGTTCACGGCCTACGGCGCCGTCCCGTTCGTCGCCGACTCGGCCGCGCTGATGCGCGAGGCGGCCCGGGTGCTGCGCCCCGGCGGCCGCTTCGTCTTCTCCACCACGCACCCGTTCCGCTGGGCGTTCCCGGACGACCCGACCGAGCACGGGCTGACCCTGACGCAGTCGTACTTCGACTGCACGCCGTACGTCGAGGCCGACTCCGACGGCGAGGCGACCTACGTCGAGCACCACCGCACGCTGGGTGACCGGGTGCGCGAGCTGGTGGCCGCGGGCCTGGTCCTCGTCGACCTCGTGGAGCCGGAGTGGCCGGAGCGCAACACCCAGACGTGGGGCGGCTGGTCGCCCACCCGCGGACGGCTGTTCCCGGGCACGGCGATCTTCGTCTGCGTCCGGGGCTGAGGGGTTCGTCGCATCTGCGCTGATTACGCGTGAAACGCGCTCAACCTGCAGTTTTGTCCCCCCGGCCCTAGCGTGGTCGCGGTTGCCGCGGAGCCCCCGACCCCGAGGGAGCGCGCGCCGCCGCTCACTCGAGGAGGAGGAGAACCGTGGCGTCAGACGTCGAGACAGGACGCATCACCACCGACATCCCGGCCCGGATGGACCGGCTGCCCTGGGCCCGCTGGCACTGGCTGGTCGTGATCGGCCTGGGCACCGTCTGGATCCTGGACGGCATCGAGGTCACCATCGTCGGGTCCATGTCCGACGCGCTGAAGCCGGAGAGCACCGGCCTGGGCCTCAGCAGCTCCGACATCGGCCTGGCTGGCGCCGTCTACGTCGCGGGAGCCTGTCTCGGTGCCCTGCTGTTCGGGCAGCTGACCGACCGGTTCGGCCGCAAGAAGCTCTTCCTGCTCACCCTGGGGATCTACACCATCGCCACCGTGGCGACGGCGTTCGCCCCGAGCCCACTGTGGTACTTCGCCGCCCGGTTCGTCACCGGCATGGGCATCGGTGGCGAGTACGCCGCGATCAACTCCGCGATCGACGAGCTCATCCCCAAGGACTACCGCGGGCGCGTCGACGTCGCCATCAACGGCTCGTTTTGGGTCGGCGCGGCGCTCGGCTCGCTGCTCACGATCCCGCTGCTCGACCCCAAGGTCGTCGACCCGGCGATCGGGTGGCGCCTGGCGTTCGGCATCGGCGCCGTCCTCGCGATCGGCATCCTGTTCGTGCGACGCAACGTCCCCGAGAGCCCGCGCTGGCTGTTCATCCACGGCCGCGACGAGGAGGGCGAGCAGATCGTCAAGGACATCGAGCGCACGGTCTCGGAGGAGACCGGCGGCTCGCTGCCCGAGCCCACCGAGGAGCCGATCACCATCCGGCAGCGCCGGACGATCTCGATCCCGGAGATCGCCAGGACGGTGTTCACGCTGTACCCCAAGCGGACGATCCTGTGCTTCTCACTGTTCGTCGGCCAGGCGTTCCTCTACAACGCCTTCTTCTTCACCTACGGCGACACCCTCACCACGTTCTTCGGGGTCAAGCAGACCGGCTGGTACCTCGCGGTCTTCGCGGTCAGCAACTTCATGGGTGCGCTGCTGCTCAGCCCGCTGTTCGACAAGATCGGCCGGGTCCGCATGATCACCGGCACCTACATCGTGTCGGGCGTGCTGCTCGGCATCGCGGGCATGATGCTCGGCGGCCTCAACGCGATGACGCTGACGGCCTTCGGCGTCGTGACGTTCTTCTTCGCCTCGGCCGGCGCCAGCGCGGCCTACCTCACGGCCAGCGAGGTCTTCCCGCTGGAGACCCGGGCCCTGTGCATCGCGTTCTTCTACGCCATCGGCACCGCGGTCGGCGGCATCAGCGGCCCGCTCCTCTTCGGCAAGCTGATCGACGACGCGTCGAAGTCCAAGGACATCACCGGGCTGGCGTTCGGCTACTTCCTCGGGGCTGCCCTGATGATCGTCGCCGGGCTCGTGGAGGCCTTCCTCGGTGTCAAGGCCGAGGGGCAGTCGCTGGAGAGCATCGCCCAGCCGCTGACCGCCGAGGACGCGGGCGGCTCCGACGGGGCACGCGAGGGCAGCGGGCGCGCGGTGCCGGGCGCCTCCCCCGCCTGAGGCCAGGCCACAGGCACGTAGCGCACGGACACACGAAGGGGGCCGACCGGGATCTCCCGGTCGGCCCCTTCGTCGCGCCGCGACGGGTCAGACGACGCGCCGCCTCAGCATGGCTGCTCCCGCCGCCAGGGCGAACACGACAGCTGCGCCGAGCCCACGCCCGAGGTTGCGGCCGCCCTCGCCGTCAGCGGCGGCGAGCTCGAAGGAGTACGCCGTCTGGCCGGCCGCGCCGGCCGGCGCGCCGTAGGCCATGCCCTCCGCCTTGGCCCGCTGGGCGCCGGCCTCGATGAGGGCGTACTTCTGGCCGTAGTCGGCGGCAGTGGACTTGCCGGCCTCGATCAGCTTCTTGGTGCCCTGGTCGGAGAGCTGCTGCGCCCCGTCCTTGATCTTCGGGGCACCGGACGCGGCCTGGTCCAGGCCGTCGGCGAGCTGGGTCGAGCCGCTGGCTGCGTCCCCGAGGCCGCTGGACAGCTGGTTGGCGCCGTCCTTGAGCTGCCCGGCCCCGGCATCGAGCTTCCCGGCACCGGTGGACAGGTCGCCCAGACCGGAGTCGAGCTGCTTGGCCCCGTCGGCGAGCTGAGACGACCCGCCGGCCAGCTGGTCAGCGCCCGCCGAGGCCTGCCCGAGTACGTCGGACACGCTGGCGGCGATCCCCGCGACCAGCTGGTCGATGCCCGCTGAGACGAGGCCCTGGACTTGGTGGATGCCACAGGGGTTCGACTTCTTGGTCGGATCCTTGAGGTCACAGGCCGGGTTGCTGACACCCAGCTGGACCTTGGTGAGGCCTCCACGGATCTGGTCCAGCCCGTAAAGAAGAGTCTTCTCCGTGTCCTTGTCACCCACGCCGGCGACAAGTTGATCGAGGGCGTAGAGCGCGGTCTGGCCGGGCACGTCTCGTGACCCGATGTTGGCGAGGATCTGGTCCAGTCCGTACAGCGCGGTGGTGCCCGGAGTAGAACGGGATCCCAGACCGGCTACCACCTTTGCGAGGGTGATCTTGGTCGTCACTGCCTCGCTCGCCTTGGCGTCAGGGACCCCAGGCACGCTGAAGAAGCTCGGTGCGATCTTGGTGCAGACGTCGGTCGGGTCAGACACGAAGTGTGCGATGTCGACCGCTCCGGTGCTCGTGAGGCCCGCCGTGTTGTTGGGGCACCCGAGGACGAACTGGAGGTTCATCAGTCCCTGCTTGGCGCCCGGATTCGTAGGGCTGGCGTTGTCGAGACCAGCGAGGATGCTGGTAAGGGCCTGCTTTGCCCCCGGCTCCGAGGCGCTGTTCTTGTCCAGTTTGTCCATCAGCTGTTCGAGAACCTGCTTGACACCGCCGGGGTCCGTTGCCCCCAGGGCGCCCGCGGGGTGGTCAAGGCCTGCCGAAAGCTGGTCGACGCCATCCTGCATCTGGTTGATGCCCCACAAGATGGTGTTCGTGGCCTTGGGCGAACCGATGCCGCTCTGAACCGCCTTAAGGGCGGCCTTGAGCTGGGCCACGCCATCGGCAACATCGGGGTTCGCGGGTAGCTGCTCCACGCCGGATTGGATCAGGGCAAGACCGTCGGCCAGAGCGGCCGACCCGTCGGCAACTTGGGAGGCGCCGTCCGAGACCTGCGACGAGCCGCCCTTGGCCTTCGCCGCACCGTCCTTGAGCTGGCCTGTGCCGTTCTTGAGGTCACCCGCACCCGCCGCCAGCTTGGCTGCACCGGGCGCTGCCTGACCGGCGAGGCCGTCGTGCAGCTGGTTGGCACCGTCGCGAAGCTTGATGAGACCTGCGAGCAGGTCGCCAGCACCATCACGGAGCTTGAGCAGGTTGCTGTCGATCTCGGTGGCGCCGGCCGTCAGCGTGGCACCGGTCTGGGCACCGCCCTTGTACGACTCCGCGCCGCCCTTGAAGGACGGGCTGTCCAGGGGGCTGACGGGCAGGGCCGAGATGGACGCCTTGGGGATGACCCCGTCGGCGATCCGGGCCTCGTAGCCGAACGTCGCCTCAGGCTTCCCGATCGGCCCGAAGAGGGTCATGGTGAAGGACATCTTCGTGCCGCCGCGCCCGTCACCGGCGATGTTGGCCTCGTTGGACCGGACGTCGGTGAAGGTGGACGGAAGGACGGTCGTGAGAGAGCCGATCATGGGGATGACGACGTCCTCCGTCGCGGTGGCAGTCTTGCCGGTCCCGTCGTTGAAGGACACCTCCTGCGGCTTCCCGGTGACGTTCCGGACCGTGTACTGCACCTTGAGGTCTCCCGCCTTGCCGACGACGTCTCCCGGCTGCACCTGCTTGCCGTCCAGGAAGTACTTGACGTCGACCTCGAGCGGGAGTCGCTTCGTGTAGTCGCTGACGGAGCGGAGACGCAGCTCGCCGTCGACGGTGTACTGGCCGACCATCTGGCCGCCCTTGACGTCGAAGCCACCGAAGCTGTCGAGGTTGCGAAGGCCCCTGGTCTCCACGGGGTTGGCGAGGTCCACGGTCCCCTTGCCCTCCATGGCGACCTGCTCGTAGACCCGAGCCACGTCGACCTTCCCGCTGGCATTGAGGTACGCCTGCACCGTCTCGGTGTTGGACACCAGGACGTCGGAACCGGAGGCAGCCATGGCAGGCCCCGCCGCGAGGATGGCGGCCGCCGGGACGGCGAAGAACGCGGCGCCTGCCAGCGTCACTGACTTCTTGATCACTTGTTGTCTCCTGCCACGAGGCCGTCGATGCCGACCGTGTCCACGTTGTCGTCGCCCGAGCGGGCCGAGCCCCGGCTGAACCAGCTGTCCCACGTGCCCCTCGAGTGCGCACCCGCCTGCCCCAGCGGGATCAGGGATGCGGCGAGGAACCCCAGGGCCACGGCGAACAGGACCGTGGTCCCGGCGGCCGGCGACTCCTGCAGGAACTGTGAGGGAGCGTTGGTGTACGTCTCCTCGTAGGCGCCGACGATGGCCGCGGCGCCCAGCAGGCCGCTCCAGAGCGGCAGGTTCCCCGCGCTGACCGCGCAGGCGACCCCGATGACGGCGACGACCAGGAAGGCTGCGACCGCGCGGCCCCCTGCCGAGTCCGGGAGCACGGCGGCCCGCAGCGCGAACCCGATCCACGCCGCGACGAAGCCGACCAGGAAGCCGCCGAGCTTGCCGAGAGGCGGCTCGTGCGGCACCAGCCCGAGGACGCCGCCCAGGGCGGCTCCCAACAGGGCCACGTGCTGCAGGTCGAGACCGAACAGCTGTCCGAGTCCGATGATCAGGGCCGCGAAAACGGCCAACACAAGCCCGACGACCAGGCCTCTGCGCATGTCCACCTCACAGGAAATGCACCCGGCGTCCATTGGCGGGTGCGTGGTTACCGGAGAGTATGGGGCACTCCCGCCGAAAAAATCACGTCTGTGACCCGACTCGCAGGGCGCGAGCCGTGACACATCCGCTGTTCGGTTCGTTATTGACGGTTTGCCCCGCATTCGGCCGCTGTGCGCGGGAGCAGACCCGGTTGCGACCTGACGCGCGAGCCCAGTGGGTCGGGCCGGCGCCGATCGCAGCACGCTGGCACAGCGGCGCCGAGGACGACAGGGACCTAGGGCACTTCCTTCGCTCGCACCCGGGCGGTCAGTGCGCGGCGTCGTGCCAGGAGCGGCCGACCCCGACGCTGACGTCGAGCGCGACGTCCATCTCGACGGCGTGGCCCATCTCGCGGCGGACCAGCGCCTCGACGTCGTCGCGCTCCCCCGGCGCGATCTCGAGGACGAGCTCGTCGTGCACCTGGAGCAGCTGGCGCGACTTCGCCCCAGCCTCGGTGAGCGCCCGGTCGACCCGCAGCATCGCGACCTTGATGATGTCGGCCGCCGAGCCCTGGATGGGCGCGTTGAGGGCCATCCGCTCGGCCATCTCGCGGCGCTGGCGGTTGTCGCTCGTGAGGTCGGGCAGGTAGCGCCGGCGCCCCAGCATGGTCTGGGTGTACCCGGTCGCCCGCGCCTCGGCCACGACGTCCCGCAGGTAGTCGCGCACGCCGCCGAACCGGGCGAAGTACTCGTCCATCAGCCCCTGGGCCTCGCCCGTGGAGATCGTCAGCTGCTTGCTCAGGCCGAACGCCGACAGCCCGTACGCGAGGCCGTAGGACATCGCCTTGACCTTGGACCGCATCTCGAGCGTGACGTCCTCGGGCTCGACCGAGAACACCCGCGACCCGACGAACCGGTGCAGGTCCTCGCCGGTGCGGAACGCCTCGATCAGCCCCTCGTCGCCGGACAGGTGCGCCATGATCCGCATCTCGATCTGGCTGTAGTCGGCCGACATCAGCGACTCGTACCCGTCGCCGACGACGAACACCTCGCGGATCCGGCGGCCCTCCTCGGTGCGGATCGGGATGTTCTGCAGGTTGGGGTCGGTCGACGACAGCCGGCCGGTCGCGGCGATCGTCTGCTGGTACGTCGTGTGGATGCGCCCGTCCTCGGCGACCGACTTCAGCAGCCCCTCGACGGTGACCCGCAGCCGCGAGGCGTCACGGTGCCGCAGCATGGCCTCGAGGAACGGGTGCTCGGTCTTGGCGTAGAGGTCGGTCAGCGCGTCGGCGTCGGTCGTGTACCCGGTCTTCGTGCGCCGCGTCTTGGGCAGGCCGAGCGTCTCGAACAGGACCACCTGCAGCTGCTTGGGCGAGCCGAGGTTGACCTGCTCGCCGCCGATCGCGTCGTAGGCGTCCTGCTGGGCCTCCCGGACCTTGGCGGCGAAGTCGGCCTCCAGCCCCGTCATGGTGTCGACGTCGGCGGCGATGCCGGTGCGCTCCATGCCCGCGAGCACGCGCTCGAGCGGCAGCTCGACGTCCTGCTGGAGCGACGCCCCGCCGGTCGCCTCGAGCTGGTCCGAGAGCGCCGCCGCCAGGTCGAGCACGGCGCGGGCGCGGACCATGGCGTCCTGCGCCCCTCCGAGGTGCTCGTCGCCGAAGTCGAGCAGGCCCTGGCCCGTCGACTCGGTCTCGGCCCGCAGCTCGCGGCCGAGGTGGCGCAGCACGAGGTCGGCCAGGTCGTAGGACCGCTGGTCGGGCCGCACCAGGTAGGCGGCCAGCGCGGTGTCGGTGGCGACACCCTGCAGGTCCCAGCCGCGAGCGTAGAGCGCGAGCATCGGCCCCTTGGCGTCGTGCAGGACCTTGGGGCGGTCGGGGTCGGCCAGCCAGGCGCCGACGGCGGCCTCGCCCTCCGGGTCCAGGGTGGTGAGGTCGAGGTATGCCGCGGCGTCGCCCTCGGTGGCCAGGGCGAGGGCGGTGGCGTCGCCCGTCCCCCGCCCCCAGTGACCCACGAGGTGCACGCCGACCCGGGCCCCGGGCGCGGCATACGTCGTGAGCCACCCGGCCACCTCCTCGGGTGCGAGCACGGCGCCCTCGAGGTCGAAGCCGTGGTCGGCCTCCTCCTGGGGGGCCTCGAGGTACTCGAAGAGGCGGTCGCGCAGGACTCGGAACTCGAGGCTGTCGAAGACGGTGTGGACGAGCTCGCGGTCCCAGTTCCGGCGCTCGAGCTCGTCGATGGTGACGGGCAGTGGCAGGTCGCGGACGAGGTGGTTGAGGCGCCGGTTGCGCAGCACGTCGTTGAGGTGCTCGCGCAGCGACTCCCCCGCCTTGCCCTTGATCTCGTCGGCGTGCGCCACGACGCCCTGCAGGTCGCCGTAGAGCGCGAGCCACTTGGCGGCGGTCTTGGGCCCGACGCCCGGGACGCCGGGCAGGTTGTCGCTGGACTCGCCCACGAGCGCGGCGAGGTCGCTGTAGCGCTCGGGCGCCACGAGGTACTTCTCCTCGACCTTGGCCGGGTCCAGCCGCCACACCTCGGAGACGCCTCGCACCGGGTAGAGCAGGGTGACCTGATCGGTGACGAGCTGGAAGGCGTCGCGGTCGCCGGTGCAGATGACGACGTCCATGCCCTGCTCGGTCGCCTGGGTGGTCAGCGTGGCGATGACGTCGTCGGCCTCGTAGCCGTCGACCTCGACCCACCGGATCTTGAGCGCGTCGAGGATCTCGCGCACGAGCGGTATCTGGCCCGAGAACTCGCTCGGGGTGGCCGAACGGGTCGCCTTGTAGTCGGCGTACTCCTCGCTGCGGAACGTCTGGCGTGAGACGTCGAAGGCGACGGCGACGTGGGTCGGCTGCTCGTCGCGCAGCACGTTGATGAGCATCGAGGTGAAGCCGTAGACCGCGTTGGTGTGCTGGCCCGTGCTGGTGGAGAAGTTCTCCGCGGGCAGCGCGAAGAACGCGCGGTAGGCGAGCGAATGACCGTCGAGGAGAAGCAGGCGACTCACACGTGGCAGCCTAGGGCCCGTGACCGACACGACGAACCATGAGGCCTTCCTCGAGGCGCTCGAGACGATGAACCCGAACTCGCTGATGAAGCGGATGGAGATCGAGATCCTCGAGGCCTCCCCCGAGCGGGTCGTCGCCCGCATGCCCGTCGAGGGCAACACCCAGCCCTACGGCCTGCTGCACGGAGGCGCCTCGGTCGTGCTCGCCGAGACGCTCGGGTCGATCGGGTCCGCGCTGCACGCCGGCCCGGACCGCATCGCCGTCGGCCTCGACATCAACGCCACGCACCACCGCGCCGCCCGCTCGGGCTTCGTCACCGGGACCGCGACGGCGCTGTCCCTGGGGAGCACCCTGGCGTCCTACGAGATCGTCGTCACCGACGACCACGACCACCGCGTGTGCACCTGCCGGATCACCTGCCTGCTGCGCGACGCCCCTCCCGGAGGCACCCGCCCCCGCCCCTGACGGACGCCGCACCCTCCTTCGCGCAAAACAACGGTTGCGCGGCATACCTCGGGTTGATGTCCCGACGTATGCCGCGCAACCGTTGTTTCTCGGGGTCGCGGGCGCGAGGCGGTCAGCCGGCGAGGCGGCTGCCCGCGGAGGCGCGGGCCTTGGCGCGCAGCGAGCGCCGGCGGTGCAGCAGCTGCTCGAGCGAGGCGTGGTGCCGCTCGTCGGTGCCCAGGCGGCGGCGCAGCGCGGACACCGTGGTGATGCGGCGGACCACCTGGGAGCTGAACCCCAGGCGGGCGAAGAACCGGTTGGCCTCGCGGTGGGTCGCCGGCACGTTGCAGCCGATCTGCTCACAGCCGCGCGAGTCGGCATACAGCGTCACGGCGCTCATGAGCTGGCGGGCGACGCCGTGCTTGCGGGACGCCGGGGCGACGTAGAGCTCGTCGATGGTGACGCAGGGGGCGTCGGTGAGCGCCGAGAAGGGGCTGGTGGCGGCGACGGCGAAGCCGACCGCCTGGCCGTCGCTGGAGGCGAGGTAGGCGCGCACGTCCTCGCGGTGCAGCGCTGAGGCGATCCGACCCTCGGACGCCGCCCGGGCCACCACCTCGGGGCTCACCCCGGCCTCGACGCGGGAGGCCATCCAGAGCTCGGTGAAGGATCGCTCCTCCTCCTGCCCCACACGTCGCACGCTGATCGAGGGACGGCTCACAAGACTCCTCCAAGGTCGTTGGTCAAGCTCCTGCAGGCTCGGCCCCCCCGACCGATGTCAGGCGCCCGGCCGGGCACCCGAGGAAGGACTCTAGGCCCACCTGCAACCATCGGGAAAGGACCGACTTTCAACAATCGTCCGGATGGCTGAGATTGCGTTCGGCAACCATCGTTCACCGCGTCGTCACGGTTTCGGTGCCCGGTCACAGCGGCCGCTCGAACACGTAGTCGTCCTCGTACCGCGCCCCCACGAGAAAGCGCTTCGTGCCCACCTGCTCGAAGCCGCTCTTGCGGTAGAAGCGTTGCGCCCGCTCGTTGAGCTGGTTGACGCCGAGCCACACCCCTTGAGCGCCGCGGCCTCGGGCGGCCTCCAGCGCAGCCGTCATGAGCAGGCGGCTCACCCCGGCGCCGTGGTGGCCGGGCAGCACGTAGATCTTGGACAGCTCCGCGGTCGGCCGCAGCCGGATGGCGGCGCGGACGTCGTCGTCGGCCGGCTCACCGTTCACGAGCATGGCGTACCCCGTCGCCGTCCCCTCCTCGTCGGCGAGGAACAGGTCGCGGCCCGGGTCGGCCAGGTAGCGCTCGAAGCAGCCCACGGACAGGACGTCCGCCACGAACGTGGCGACCGACTCCGCGGTGACGTGCGGCGGACAGGCGAGGGCGAAGGTGGCTGCCGCCACCTCGTGCAGCACCGGGGCGTCGCTCGCGGCGGCTGCCCTGACCGTGGCGGCCACGCTCAGGCCTTGTCCATCCCCGTGATGACGGCCTCGGCGACCTCGCGCATGCCCAGGCGCCGGTCCATGGCCGTCTTCTGGATCCAGCGGAAGGCCTCGGCCTCGGTGATCTTGAGCTTCTTCTGGAGGATGCCCTTGGCGCGGTCGACGGCCTTGCGGGTCTCGAGCCGCTCACCGAGGTCGGCGACCTCCTGCTCGAGGGCGTGGACCTCGGTCCAGCGGTGCCGCGCGATGTCGATGGCGGGCCCGAGGTCGCTGGCCGTGAACGGCTTGACGATGTAGGCCATGACGCCCGCGTCGCGGGCGCGCTCGACCAGCTCGGTCTGGCTGAAGGCCGTGAGCATGACGACGGGGCAGATCCGGGCTGCGCCGATCTGCTCGGCGGCCGTGATGCCGTCCATGACGGGCATCTTGACGTCCATGATCGCCAGGTCGGGCTGGAGCTCGGTCGCCATCTCGACCGCCTGCTCGCCGTTGCTCGCCTGGCCGACGACCTCGTAGCCGGCCTCGGTCAGCATCTCGGCCAGGTCGAGGCGGATGAGGGCCTCGTCCTCGGCGACGAGGATGCGCAGGGACGACGGCGCCTTGGCGTCGGCGTCGGGGGTCTGTGCCTGGGTCTCGCTCACCCGGGACAGCCTAGTTGAGCCCCCCTGGAGGCACGGCGCGGGGACGGGCCCCGGGACGCGTCGCGTGAGGACGGGCCCGGCTCGCCCGTGGCGGCCCCGGCCGGGCCGCACCCCGCTGCGTCGCGCGCCCGGCAGGGATGGCTCCCGGCTCCCCGGCGGGGGAGAATCGGAGCGGCCGGCCAGCCCGGCCCCCCTGCCCGGTGCGCCGGGCCCGGCCTCTGGAGGCGCCGTGGGTGAGTCGGCCCGTTCCCGCCGCCGGCCGACCTCTGCCGCGATGCGGGTCGTGTGGGCGGTGGTCGCCTTCCTCGGCGGCGGTCTCGCGGGGCTCTTCCTGGTGCTGCCGCGCACGAGGTTCCTGCGTCCGCGCCGGGTGCTCACGTGCCCGCTCTGCCAGCGCCGGCACCGGCGCCTGCTCACCGGGATGGTCGTCCTCGCGCTGCTGTCCGTGGCGGGCTTCGGGCTGCGGGTCTCCCAGCGCGCCCGCGAGCTCCCGGCCTGCGTGGCGGACACCTCGATCGCGGAGGGCCGGCGGGTGATCGACCCGGCGGCTCCCAGCCGCCCGGCCCCGTGGTCGACGGTCCGCTCGGTCATGACGGCACCCGTCAGCGGGCTCGCGCTGGGCTTCGCGGAGGTGCGGGGGCGGGGCCTGTGCAGTGTCGGGAACCCACCCATGACCCTGGCCTTCGTCCCGCAGGCGGGGCACCGCGCCGGCAGCATGGTGGGCGAGGTGTTCCTCGCCTCGCCCCAGCCCCGCATCAACCCCGTCCGGGCGCGGGAGCTCGCGCTGCACGAGTCGCGGCACGTCGACCAGTGGGCGGTGTGCAGCATCGTGGGCGGGATCGCGCTGCTGCCGGTCCTCTACCTCGTCGACGACAGCCTGTACCCGGACTCGCTGAACCACTTCGAGCAGGCAGCGGGTCTCGACGACGGCGGCTACCCGCCACCACCGCAGCCGACGCCGGGCCCACGCGGCTGGGCCGTGGCGCTCTGGGTGGGGGTCGTGCTGCTCCTCGCCCGGCGCCGCATCCGGTGGGTGGTCCGGACGGTGGTCCGGCGGCGCAGCACCCACAGCGCGGGCCGGTGCGCGGTCCACACGACCGGCTGGACCTGACCCGGGCCGGTCGGTCCGGCACCCAGGCGCCGCTCGTGGCGGGTCACCCGGTCGGGGGCTGGTCCTTGAGCAGGTGGAGGAGCGCGTCCGTCCCCGTGTCGACGAGGGCATACCTGCTGGCGCCCGTGCGTCCGTGCAGGACGAAGACGAACCGCCGCTCGTCCCGGTCCTCGAGCTCCCACCAGCCGGTGTCCGCGATCGACTTGGTCTCGTCCTCGTACGTCGCGTGGTCGAGGTCGTGGTCGGCGACGGGTACGGCGAGGCGGTTGGCCTGCGGGCTCGTGGGCAGCCCCTTGGGCACGGCCCACGACCGCAGCACGCCGTCCTCCTCGAGCCGCAAGTCGAAGTGGTGCCGCGGGCGCTGGTGCTCGTGCAGCACGAAGACGGGACGGTCGCCACTCACCCGCCCAGTCCACCAGAACGCGCCGCACGCCGCCCGGTGCCGGGCGGCGTGCCGCGTGGTGCCGAAGGGGGGACTCGAACCCCCACGCCCTTGCGGGCAGAGCATTTTGAGTGCCCCGTGTCTGCCATTCCACCACTCCGGCTCGCCGGCGCACGGCGCCGGTGGACGCCCCAGGGCGACGCGCACAGCATACAAAGGGCGGCGGCCGTGCAGCGCCACCCCGGCGGGTGCCTCAGAGCTCGTTGAGGTCCTCGTATGCCGGTGCCACGCCGTTGACGGCGTCGCCCATCTTGTGCACGCGCAGGGCGTTGGTCGATCCGGGGATGCCCGGCGGGGAGCCCGCGACGAGGATGACGAGGTCGCCCTCCTGGGCCCGGCCCTGCGCCAGCAGTGACCGGTCGACCTGCAGGGCCATCTGGTCGGTGTGGCGCGCCATGGGCACGAGGAAGGTCTCGATGCCCCAGGCCAGCGCCAGCCGCGAGCGGGTGTGCTGCTCGGGTGTGAAGGCCAGCATGGGGATCCGCGGGCGCATGCGCGACATGCGCTTGGCCGTGTCACCGGACTGGGTGAAGGTGATGAGGAACTTGGCCCCGAGCAGGTCGCCGATCTCGACGGCCGCCCGCGAGACGGCGCCTCCCATGGTGTGCGGCTGGGTGCCCAGCGGCGGGATGCGCTCGAGGCCGTGCTCCTCGGTGCTCTCGATGATCCGGGCCATGGTCTGGACGGCCTGGATCGGGTAGGCCCCGACACTGGTCTCGCCGGACAGCATGAGGGCGTCGGCGCCGTCGAGGACGGCGTTCGCGGCGTCGGACGCCTCGGCGCGGGTCGGCCGCGGGGCGTCGATCATCGACTCGAGCACCTGCGTCGCGACGATGACCGGCTTGGCCTGGCGTCGGGCGATCTCGATGGCGCGCTTCTGCACGATCGGGACGTCCTCGAGCGGCAGCTCGACGCCGAGGTCGCCGCGCGCGACCATGACGCCGTCGAACGCCTGGATGATCTCGGTGAGCGCCTCGACGGCCTGCGGCTTCTCGATCTTGGCGATGACCGGCAGTCGCACGCCGACCTCGTCCATGACCTCGTACACGTCGTCGAGGTCCGCGGCGGATCGCACGAAGGACAGCGCGATCATGTCGGCGCGCAGCTTCAGCGCCCAGCGCAGGTCCTCCTTGTCCTTCTCGGACAGGGCGGGGACGGACACGGCGACACCGGGCAGGTTGATGCCCTTGTTGTTGGAGATGGTGCCCCCGACGGTGACGGTGCAGCGCACGTCGGTGTCGGTCACCTCCGTGGCCTGGAGCGCCACCTTGCCGTCGTCGATGAGCAGGACGTCCCCCGCCCGCACGTCGCCGGGAAGCCCCTTGTACGTGGTCCCCACCTCGTCCCGGGTGCCGACGACGTCACGGGTGGTGATGGTGAAGGTGTCGCCGTTGGCCAGCGAGACCGGGCCGTCGCCGAACCGGCCCGTGCGGATCTTCGGGCCCTGCAGGTCGACGAGGACCCCGACCGCGTGGCCGGTCTCGTCGCTGGCCCTGCGGATCTCGCGGTAGATCCGCTCGTGCTCGGCGTACTCGCCGTGGGAGAGGTTGAGCCGGGCCACGTCCATCCCCGCGTCGACCAGCTCGCGGATCTTCTCGGGGGTGGAGACGGCCGGGCCGAGGGTGCACACGATCTTGGCGCGACGCATACGCCGACCCTATCGGTCGCCCCGGACGCGACGTGACCCCGGTCACCTCCGGACACGGCTCCAAGCCCTGCCCCTCGCCCCTGCACTGCGCGACGAATCTTGGCCCAAGATTCGCTGTGCGGGTGAAGCTTCACCCGCACAGCGAATCTTGGGCCAACCTTGCGCGGTGGCGTAGCCGCGCGGGGGCGGCGCGGGCGGTCCGTCGGAACGGCGGGGCGGGGTCAGACGACGAGCGGGCGGTCCGTCGGGTCGATCGGGCGCGGGAGGGCGGTCGAGCCGGTGAGGTAGCGGTCGACCCCGGCGGCCGCGGACCGGCCCTCGGCGATCGCCCACACGATGAGCGACTGGCCGCGACCGGCGTCACCGGCGACGAAGACGCCCGGCACCGACGTCATGTAGTCCTTGTCGCGCTTGACGTTCGAGCGCTCGTCGAGCTCGACCTCCAGCTGCTCGACGACGCCCGGGCCCTGTGGTCCGAGGAAACCCATCGCGAGCAGGATCAGCTGGGCGGGCAGCACCCGCTCGGTACCCTCGACCTCCTCGAACCGGCCGTCCTTCATCGTCACGTCGACCAGGCGGATGCCGCTGACCTTGCCGTCCTCGCCGAGGATCTCCTTGGTGGAGGCGGCGTACACCCGCTCACCACCCTCCTCGTGCGCGGAGGCGACGCGGAAGAGCGTCGGGTACGTCGGCCACGGCTGACCGGCGACGCGCTCCTCGCCGGGCCGGGGCATGATCTCCAGGCTCGTGACCGAACGCGCGCCCTGGCGGTGCGACGTGCCGATGCAGTCGGCACCGGTGTCGCCGCCGCCGATGACGATGACGTCCTTGCCCTCCGCCGTGACCTGTCCCTCGACCGCCTCGCCGAGGGCGGCGCGGTTGGCGGGCGGCAGGAAGTCCATGGCCTGCATGACGCCGTCGAGCTCGCGCCCGGGCACCGGCAGGTCGCGCGGCACCGTGGCGCCGACGGCCAGGACGACGGCGTCGTACCGGTCGCGCAGCTGCTTGCCGGTGACGTCCCCGCCGACGTCGACGCCGCTGCGGAACCGGGTGCCCTCGGCCTCCATCTGCGCGATGCGCCGGTCGAGGACGGCCTTCTCCATCTTGAACTCGGGGATGCCGTAGCGCAGCAGGCCGCCGGGCTTGTCGGCACGCTCGAACACCGCGACCGTGTGGCCGGCGCGGGTCAGCTGCTGGGCGGCGGCGAGACCGGCCGGGCCCGAGCCGACGACGGCGACCGTCTTGCCGGAGAGCCGCTCGGGCGGCTGCGGCTGGACGTACCCGGAGTCGAAGGCCCGCTCGATCGTGGTGACCTCGACCTGCTTGATCGTCACCGCGGGCTGGTTGATCCCCAGCACGCAGGCGGTCTCGCAGGGCGCGGGGCACAGCCGGCCGGTGAACTCGGGGAAGTTGTTCGTGGCGTGCAGCCGCTCGATCGCCTCGCGCCAGTCGCCCTTCCACGCCAGGTCGTTCCACTCGGGGATGAGGTTCCCGAGCGGGCAGCCGCTGTGGCAGAAGGGGATGCCGCAGTCCATGCAGCGGCCGGCCTGGCGCTGGAGCTGGCCGAGCTCCTGCTCCTCGTAGACCTCTTTCCAGTCCTTGATCCGGACCGGCACCGGCCTGCGGGCGGGCAGCTCGCGCTCACGGGTCTTCAGGAAGCCCTGGGGGTCAGCCACGGGACGCCTCCATGATCCGCTCCCACACCTCGGGGCCGTCGACGTCGAGACCTTCCGCCTCGGCGGCGGCGCGCACGTCCAGGACGCGCTGGTAGTCGCGGGGCAGCACCAGGGTGAACCTCTCCTTCGCGGTCTCCCACTCCTGCAGCAGGTGGGCCGCCACGGCCGACTCGGTCCAGTCGAGGTGGCGCTGCAGCAGGTCGCGGACGGTCGTCTCGTCGTCGGGGCGCAGCGGCCCCACGTCGACGAGCTCGGGGTTGACGCGGTCGGTGTCGAGGTCGAGGACGTACGCCACTCCCCCGGACATCCCGGCCGCGAAGTTGCGCCCGGTCGGGCCGAGCACCAGCACGGTGCCGCCGGTCATGTACTCGCACCCGTGGTCGCCCACGCCCTCGACGACGGCGGTCGCGCCGGAGTTGCGGACGCAGAACCGCTCGCCGACCATCCCGCGCAGGAACAGCTCGCCGGTGGTGGCGCCGTAGCCGATGACGTTGCCGGCGATGACGTTCGCCTCGGCCTGGAGTGGCGCGCCCCGGTCGGGGCGGACGACGACCCGTCCACCGGACAGGCCCTTGCCGACGTAGTCGTTGGCGTCGCCGAGCAGCCGCAGGGTGATCCCGCGCGGCAGGAAGGCGCCCAGCGACTGGCCGGCCGAGCCGGTCAGGGTGAGGTCGATCGTGCCGTCGGGCAGGCCCTCGGGGTGGGCCTTGGTGACCTCGTGCCCGAGCAGGGTGCCCACGGTGCGGTTGACGTTGCGGACCGCGACCTCGCCAGTGACGGCCGTGCCGTCGGTGATCGCCTCGCGGGCGATCGCGATGAGGCTGTGGTCGAGCGCCTTCTCCAGGCCGTGGTCCTGGCCGGTGGTGTTGCGCCGGGCCGAGCCGTCGGGGCTCTGGACGTCGGCAAAGATCGGCGACAGGTCGAGGCCGGCGGCCTTCCAGTGGTTGACGGCCTTGGTGGCGTCGATGGCGCCGACCTGGCCGATGGCCTCCTCGAGCGTGCGGAACCCGAGGGCCGCCAGGTGCTCGCGGACCTCCTCGGCGATGTACTCGAAGAAGGTCTGGACGAACTCGGGCTTGCCGGAGAAGCGGGCGCGCAGCTCGGGGTTCTGGGTCGCGATGCCGACCGGGCAGGTGTCGAGGTGGCAGACGCGCATCATGACGCAGCCGCTCACCACGAGCGGCGCCGTGGCGAAGCCGAACTCCTCGGCGCCGAGCAGCGCGGCGACGACGACGTCGCGGCCGGTCTTGAGCTGGCCGTCGCACTGGACCACGATCCGGTCGCGCAGGTTGTTGAGCACCAGCGTCTGCTGCGTCTCGGCGAGGCCGATCTCCCAGGGGCCGCCGGCGTGCTTCAGCGAGGTCAGCGGCGAGGCGCCGGTGCCGCCGTCGTGGCCGGAGATGAGCACGACGTCGGAGTGCGCCTTGGAGACGCCTGCCGCCACCGTGCCTACCCCGATCTCGGAGACCAGCTTGACGTGGATCCGGGCCTCGGGGTTGGCGTTCTTGAGGTCGTGGATCAGCTGGGCCAGGTCCTCGATGGAGTAGATGTCGTGATGGGGCGGCGGGCTGATCAGGCCGACACCGGGCGTCGAGTGCCGGGTCCGGGCCACCCACGGGTAGACCTTGTGCCCGGGCAGCTGGCCGCCCTCGCCGGGCTTGGCGCCCTGGGCCATCTTGATCTGGATGTCGCCGGACTTGGTGAGGTACAGCGACGTCACGCCGAACCGGCCTGACGCCACCTGCTTGATCACCGAGCGGCGCTCGTCGTCGAGCAGCCGGTCGACGTCCTCGCCGCCCTCACCGGTGTTGGAGCGCGCCCCGAGCCGGTTCATCGCGATGGCGAGGGTCTCGTGGGCCTCCTTGCTGATCGAGCCGTACGACATCGCGCCGGTGGAGAACCGCTTGACGATCTCGCTGACCGGCTCGACCTCCTCGAGCGGCACCGGGGGCCGCTCGGGCGAGGAGGTGAACTCGAAGAGCCCGCGCAGCGTCATGAGCCGCTCGGACTGCTCGTCGACCCGCTGGGTGTACTGCTTGAACACGTCGTACCGCCGCTGGCGGGTGGAGTGCTGCAGCCGGAACACGGTCTCGGGGTCGAACAGGTGCGGCTCGCCCTCGCGGCGCCACTGGTACTCGCCACCGACGGTGAGCTTGCGGTGCGGGAGCCGGACGCCGTCCGGCGGGTATGCCGCGGCGTGCCGGGCCGCGGTCTCCGCGGCCACGACGTCGAGCCCGATGCCGCCGAGCTGGGAGACGGTGCCGGTGAAGTAGCGGTCGACGAGCTCCTGCGAGAGGCCGATCGCCTCGAAGACCTGCGCGCCGCGGTAGGACGCGACGGTGGAGATGCCCATCTTCGACATCACCTTGAGCACGCCCTTGCCGAGGGCCTTGATGAGGTTGGCGACGGCCTTGTCGGCGCTGACACCCGTGATGGCGCCGGAGCGGACGAGGTCCTCCACCGACTCCATGGCGAGGTAGGGGTTGACCGCGGCCGCGCCGTACCCGATGAGCAGGGCGACGTGGTGCACCTCGCGCACGTCACCGGCCTCGACCACGAGGCCGACCAGGGTGCGGGTCTTCTCGCGGATGAGGTGGTGGTGGACCGCCGAGGTCAGCAGCAGCGACGGGATCGGGGCGAGGTCGCGGCCGGAGTCGCGGTCGGACAGCACGATGAAGCGGGTGCCCTCGGCGATGGCCTGCGACACCTCGGCGAAGATCTCCTCGAGACGCGCCTCGAGCGCCGCGGCCCCGCCCGAGACGTCGTAGAGGCCGCGCACGACGTGAGTCGCGTACCCGGGCAGGTCGCCGTCGGCGTTGATGTGGACGATCTTGGCGAGGTCGTCGTTGTCGATCACCGGGAACGGCAGCAGCACCTGGCGGGCGTGGGCCGGCGTCGCGGCCAGCGCGTTGCCCTCGGGCCCGATGACGGTGCCCAGGGAGGTGACGAGCTCCTCGCGGATGGCGTCCAGCGGGGGGTTCGTCACCTGGGCGAAGAGCTGGGTGAAGTAGTCGAAGATCAGCCGCGGCCGGTCGGACAGCACCGCGATCGGCGTGTCGGTGCCCATCGACCCCAGCGCCTCGGCGCCGGTGCGGGCCATGGGCGACAGCAGGATCTTGAGCTCCTCCTGGGTGTAGCCGAAGGTCTGCTGGCGCCGGGCGACGGAGGCGGCCGTGTGGACGATGTGCTCGCGCTCGGGCAGGTCGTCGAGGTGCAGGAGGCCGGCGTGCAGCCACTCCTCGTACGGCTTCTGGGCCGCGAGCGAGGACTTGACCTCGTCGTCCGAGACGATCCGGCCGTGCTCGGTGTCCACGAGGAACATCCGGCCCGGCTGGAGCCGCCCCTTGCGCACCACGCGGCTCGGGTCGAGGTCGAGGACACCCGCCTCGGAGGCGAGCACCACGAGTCCGTCGTCCGTGACCGAGTAGCGGCCGGGGCGCAGGCCGTTGCGGTCGAGCACCGCGCCGATCAGCGACCCGTCGGTGAACGTCACCGCGGCAGGGCCGTCCCACGGCTCCATGAAGGTCGAGTGGAACTCGTAGAAGGCCCGTCGGGCCGGGTCCATCTCCTCGTGGTTCTCCCACGCCTCCGGGATCATCATGAGGACGGCGTGCGGCAGCGACCGCCCCCCGAGGTGCAGCAGCTCGAGCACCTCGTCGAAGGACGCGGAGTCCGAGGCGCCGGGGGTGCAGATCGGGTACAGCCGCTCCAGGTCGCCCGGGATGACGTCGGAGACGAGCTGGCTCTCGCGGGCCCGCATCCAGTTGCGGTTGCCCTTCACCGTGTTGATCTCGCCGTTGTGGGCGATCAGGCGGTACGGGTGGGCCAGCGGCCAGGACGGGAAGGTGTTGGTGGAGAACCGGGAGTGGACCAGCGCGAGCTGGGTCTCGAACCGGCGGTCGGACAGGTCGGGGAAGAACGGCTCGAGCTGCCCGGTCGTGAGCATGCCCTTGTAGACGATGGTCCGGCAGCTCAGCGACGGGAAGTAGACGTCGGTCTCGTGCTCGGCCCGCTTGCGCAGGCAGAAGGCGAGGCGGTCCAGGCCGATCCCGACCATGCGTCCGACGGCGGCGCTGACGAACAGCTGCCGGAAGTGCGGCATGCAGTCGCGGGCCACCTGGCCGACCAGCTCCGCGGAGATCGGGACGTCGCGCCAGCCGAGGACGTTGAGCCCCTCCTCGCGGGCGATCTGCTCGATCCGCGCCACGGCCGCGTCGCGCTCGGACTCGTCGCGGGGCAGGAAGGCGGTGCCGACGGCATACGCCCCACCGACGGGCAGGTCGAAGTCGACGACGGAGCGGAAGAAGCCGTCCGGCACCTGGGTGAGGATGCCGGCGCCGTCGCCGACGAGCGGGTCGGCGCCGGTGGCGCCACGGTGCTCGAGGTTGCGCAGGGCGGTGAGTGCGTGGTCGACGATGTCGTGCCCGGCACTGCCCCGCATCGTCGCCACGAGCGCCACGCCGCAGGCGTCGTGCTCGAACTCGCGGCGGTAGAGCCCGGTGTCGGCGGGCTGGGCGGAGAAGCGCGTGTGGGACACGGGCGGGTCACCGTCCTCGGGGGTCGTAGGGCGTGCGCACAACCCTCGGAAGGGCGCACGGGGCACGCGCGTGGACGGCCTTGGCCACGGCGCAAGCAGGATAGCCCGCGCCCTCTCCGTTCCGCTATGTGAGCCGGCTCATTCCGTATGGTGAGACGTCACGCGTGGTTCGTGAGCCTCCGGAGCGCTCTCGGCGCCCTGCTCCGGCAGGGCCACGGGGCGGTCGCGGTTCCACCAGACGATGGCCAGGCCGAGCAGGAAGACGAGGATGCTGGTCCAGACGTTGACCCGCTGGCCGAGGATCCGGTGAGCCTCGTCGGAGCGCATGAGCTCCACGACGATGCGCCCGATCGGGTAGCCGGCGACGTAGAGGCCGAAGAGCTGGCCCCGGCGCAGCCGGAACCTGCGGTCGACGAGGACGAGGGCGAGGGCCAGCACGAGGCAGAAGACCGACTCGTAGAGGAACGTCGGGTGGAAGTACCCCAGCACCGTGCTGGAGGTGCCGGGGCAGGTCGTGGCGTGGCCGGCCGCCTGGTCCCAGCAGTGGATCTCCAGCTTCCACGGGACGTCGGTGCGACGGCCGTAGAGCTCGTTGTTGAACCAGTTGCCCCAGCGGCCCAGCGCCTGGGCCACCGCGACGCCGGGGACGGCGGCGTCGGCGAAGTCCATGAGCGGGACGCCGTGCCGTCGGGCGCCGATCCAGGCGCCGAGGGTGCCCAGGGCGATCGCGCCCCAGATGCCGAGCCCGCCCTGCCAGATGAACAGCGCGTGCAGCGGCTGCCCGCCCTGTCCGAAGTACGGGTCGGGCGTGGTGATGACGTGGTAGAGCCGGCCGCCGACGATGCCGAACGGCACCGCCCACGCCGAGATGTCCACGGCCTTCTCGAGGTCGTGGCCGCGGTCGCGCAGGCGCCGGCCCGTGATCCAGACCGCGACCGCGATCCCGGCGAGGATGCACAGGGCGTAGGCGCGGATGGGCACCGGTCCGAGGTGCCAGACGCCCGAGGACGGGCTGGGGATGCTCGCCGGGAGGGCCGTCGACACCGCGGCCACGACGCCGGGCATCACTTGGTCGCAGCCTTGACCTTGGCCGCGAGGCCCTGCTGCGTCAGCCCGGTGAGGTCGAGGGTCTGCCCGTCGAGCTTAACCGTGGGGGTGCCGTTGACGCCGTCCTTCTCGGACTGCGTCTGCACCGACTCCACCCACTGGTTGTGCGCCTTGTCGGCGTAGCACTTCTCCCACGACGTCAGCGCGGCCCCGGTGATGCCCGCCTTGGTGGCGAAGTCCTTGAGGGCCGCGTCGGTGTACCCGGCGCCCTCCTTGGCGGGCTGCCCCTGGAAGACGGCGGCGTGGTACTGCAGGAACTTGTCCTGGTCCGCCGCGCAGGCCGCGGCGTTGGCGGAGCGGTTGGAGGAGTCGTTGCGCAGGTTGTCGTCGAGGAACGACAGCGGGTGCGCCACGAGCTTGACCTGGTTGGCCTGCACCATGTCCTTGAGCTGCAGGCCGAAGATCTCCTCGAACCGGGCGCAGACCGGGCACTGGAAGTCCTCGTAGAGGTCCAGGGTCGGGACGTTGGCCGGGGCGCCGGGGTTGACCACGATGCCGGCCCCCATGGCTGCGACGTTCTTCGGCAGGGCCGAGCCGCCCGCGGTGGTGGCGGCCTTCTTGTCCGACCTGCCGAGCGTGACGGCCGTGACGACGCCGGCGACGACGAGCAGGACCACGACCACCGCGACGACGATCTTCGTGGTCGAGCTCCCCCTCGGTGCGGCGGCGGCCGCCTTCTCCTTGCGACTGGCTGCCTTGCGGTCGGCCGTTGCCTTGCTCATGCCGGGTGTCCTTCTCGGTCGAGGGTCTCGTCGTGGTCGCCAGCGGCCACGGGGTGCGGGAACAGCCAGCCGTCGAGCGCGAGGGCCGTCCGGGGCCGGACGGCCAGCCACGCCGCACAGGCCAGCAGCCCGAGGTCGCGGGCGATCTCCTGGGGGTACTGCGTCTGGGAGGCGTCGATGGTTCCCCCCTTGCCGAAACAGCCGCAGTCGATCGACAGGCCGCGGGCCCAGGCCGCGGAGATGCCGGCGATGAAGACGACCATGAGGATGCCGCCGACGACGGCCGAGCCCCGGGTCAGCAGGCCCACGACGAGGAGCAGGCCGACGGCGATCTCGAGCACCGGCAGGGCGTACCCCACGTAGCCGGCCACGTCGTACGGCAGCAGCTGGTAGGCGCGCACCGAGCGGGCCGACGTCTCCAGGTGGCCCACCTTGAGGCCGCCGGCGACCACGAGCACCACGCCGAGGACCACACGGGCCAGGGTCCCCACCCAGTCGCGCCAGGTCGCCGACCTCATCTCAGCGCCTGCTCCGCACGCCCTCGGCGAGCTCGCCGACCAGGGACCGCAGCGCCGCGATGCCGGACGCCTCGTCCGGGGCGTCCGCGAGGCACCGCACCAGGGCGGAGCCCACGATGACCCCGTCGGCGTATGCCGCGACCTCCGCCGCCTGCGCGCCGCCGGAGACCCCGAGGCCGACGCACACGGGCTTGTCCGTGACCGCCTTGGTCCGCTCGACGACGACCCGCGCCGCGTCGCCCATGGCGGTGCGCGCGCCGGTGACACCCATGTGCGAGACGGCGTAGACGAAGCCACGGCACTGGGCGGTGACCGACGCGATCCGCTCGGGGGTGGAGCTGGGGGCGACCAGGAACACGCGGTCCAGGCCGGTCTCGTCGCTCGCGGCGATCCAGTCGCCCGCCTCGTCCGGGATGAGGTCGGGGGTGATCATGCCCGCACCCCCGGCCGCCGCGAGGTCCTGGGCGAACCGGCGCGGACCGTGCTTGAGCACGAGGTTCCAGTACGACATGACGAGCGGGGGCGCCCCGGCGTCGCGCACCGCGCGGGTCGCGGCGAAGACGTCACGGACGTGGACCCCGTGCTTGAGGGCCTGGTCCGCGGCATACGCGATCGTGGGGCCGTCCATGAGCGGGTCGCTGTAGGGGATGCCGACCTCGACGATGTCGACGCCGGCCTCGACCATCGCCACCATCGCGGCGACGGATCCCTCGACCGACGGGAACCCCACGGGCAGGTAACCGACGAGGGCTGCGCGGTTCTCCTCGCGGCAGCGGGCCAGCACCCCGCCCACGCCGATGTCGGTGGTCGTGCTCACAGCTGGGTCCTCCCGTCGCCCTCGGCGCGCGGTTCGTCGGCCGTGCCGCTCGGGACCGCGTCGCCGTCGATGAGGCCGAAGTACTCCGCGGCCGTGTGCATGTCCTTGTCGCCCCGGCCCGAGAGGTTGACCAGCAGCACGGCGTCGGGGCCGAGCTCGCGCCCGACCTCCATCGCGCCGGCGAGGGCGTGGGCCGACTCGATGGCCGGGATGATGCCCTCGGTGCGGCAGAGCAGCTCGAACGCCCGCATCGCCTGCTCGTCGGTGGCGTAGCGGTACTCGGCGCGGCCGCTGTCGCGCAGGTAGGCGTGCTCCGGACCGACGCTGGGGTAGTCCAGCCCGGCCGAGATCGAGTGCGACTCGAGCGTCTGGCCGTCGTCGTCCTGCATGAGGTAGCTGAACGTGCCGTGCAGCACGCCCGGGGAGCTGGCCGCGAACCGGGCGGCGTGGCGACCCCCCGCGATCCCCTCTCCCCCGGCCTCGATACCGATGAGGCGGACCTCGGCGTCGTCGAGGAACCGGTGGAAGATGCCCATGGCGTTCGACCCGCCGCCGACGCAGGCCAGCACGGCGTCGGGCAGCCGCCCCACGCTGTCGAGCACCTGGGCCCGCGCCTCGACACCGATGATGCGGTGGAAGTCCCGGACCATCTCCGGGAACGGGTGCGGGCCGGTGACGGTGCCCAGGATGTAGTGGGTGTGCCCCACGTTCGTCACCCAGTCGCGCATCGCCTCGTTGATGGCGTCCTTGAGGGTGGCGCTGCCGGTGTCGACCGCGTGGACCTCGGCGCCGAGCATCCGCATGCGGGCGACGTTGAGGGCCTGCCGTTCGGTGTCGACCTTGCCCATGTAGATCACGCAGTCGAGCCCCATGAGCGCGGCCGCGGTGGCGGTGGCGACACCGTGCTGCCCGGCGCCGGTCTCGGCGATGACCCGCTGCTTGCCCATCCGCTTGGTCAGCAGGGCCTGGGCGAGGACGTTGTTGATCTTGTGCGAGCCGGTGTGGTTGAGGTCCTCGCGCTTGAGGATGACCCGGGCGCCACCGGCGTGCTCGGCGAACCGCGGCACCTCGGTGATGATGCTCGGCCGTCCGGTGTAGGTGCGGTGCAGCCGTTCGAGCTCGCCGAGGAACTCGGGGTCGACCATGGCCTTGCGCCGGGCCTCGTCGAGCTCCTCCAGCGCGGGGATCAGTGCCTCGGGGACGTAGCGCCCGCCGAAGTCGCCGAACCGGCCGGTCCGCGGCAGCGGGTGGGGGGTCAGGTCGGTCACAGCTGGTCTCCTCCGTGGCGGGTCACGCCGGCGCGCCCGCGGTGATGATGTCCCGCGCCGCCCCGCGGGGGTCGGCACCGCGGACGAGTGCCTCGCCGACCAGGACCGCGTCGGCGCCCTCCGCCGCGTAGCGGGCGGCGTCCTGCGGCCCGGCGACGCCGGACTCGGCGACCCGGACCACTCCGTCGGGCACGAGGCCCGCCAGCCGGGCGAAGGTGTCGGGGTCGACGTCGAGCGTCTTGAGGTTGCGGGCGTTGACGCCCACGACGGTGGCGCCGGCGTCGAGGGCGCGGCGCGTCTCCTCCTCGTCGTGCACCTCGACGAGGGCGGTCATGCCGAGCTCGCGGGCCAGGGCGTGCATCCGCTCCAGGTCGTCCTGCGACAGGGCCGCCACGATGAGCAGGATGATGTCGGCGCCGTGCGCCCGGGCCTCGAAGAGCTGGTAGTCCTCGACCATGAAGTCCTTGCGCAGCACGGGGATCCGCACGGCTGCCCGGACCGCGTCGAGGTCGGCCAGCGACCCGCCGAAGCGGCGCTGCTCGGTGAGCACGCTGACGGCCGTCGCACCCCCGGCCTCGTAGTCCGCGGCCAGGGCCGCAGGGTCGGCGATCGCCGCGAGCGCGCCCTTGCTCGGGCTGGAGCGCTTCACCTCGGCGATGAGCGACAGGCCGGGCCGGCGCAGGGCCGCCTCGGCGTCCAGGGCGGCCGGCGTCCGGGCCGCGGCGTGCTCGACTGCGGCACGCGGGGTCACCGCCACGCGCGCGGCGAGGTCCTCGCGCACGCCGGCGACGATCTCGTCGAGGACGGTGCCCATGCCCCACAGGCTAACCAGCGGGGCTGGGGCCCCGGCGTCAGGGTCGCAGGACGGACAGCTGGGGCAGCAGACGCAGCACGCCGAACGCGAGCAGTCCCAGCGCCCAGACCGGGCCGATGGTCGACATCCGGCCGACCCAGGCGACCGGGCGACCCCGGACGGCTGCCGCCAGCCACGTGGCGTACGCCACGGCGGCGAGCACGGCCGTGCCCACGGCATACGCATTGCTGGAGACGGCGGCGCCGACGTGCCCGGTGAGGAGGTCGTTCGTGGCGCGCAGGCCGCCGCAGGCGGGGCACGGCAGCCCCGTGAGGACGAGGAAGGGGCAGAACCCCCAGGAGCCGGCGGTGTGCGGGTCGTGCAGGACGAGAGCCGCCCCGAGGGCCGCTCCGCCGAGGCCGACCAGCAGCGGCGCCCGCAGCGAGGGGGGCGCGACGCTGCGGGCGGCGACGCTCATGGCGTCAGTGGATGCCGAGCTCGGGCTTGGCGGAGTCGGGCGAGTCCGGACCCACGACGGTCTTGGCGCCGTAGCCGGCCATCGACAGCACCTTGCCCGCGACCGCGCCGAGGACGCAGACGACGGCGCCGACGACGAACAGGGCCACATTGGCGATCGCGACGCCGATGGCCATGAGCGCGAAGCCGACGAGGTTGACGGCGACCCCGGTCCAGGCGGCGACGCTGTGGCCGTGGTCTTCGTGGACTTCTTCTGCCATGGGGCTCGGGCTCCTGGGGGTCGAGGTGCTGCTGGGTACTGGTGCCATTGTGTCAGGTGGTCCGGGAGTCGTCGCGGGCCGTGGGGTCCTCCCCCGCGTCGAGCCGGTCCCAGTCGGTCCCGACCCGCTGCCCACGGGCCCCGGCCGTCGTGGTGGGCGACTCGTAGCGCGCCCCGAGCCCCCGCCACCCTGGGGCCCCGACCCAGCCGCCGACGGCGGCGATCAGGAGCAGGGCGCAGGCGACGAGGTCCACCCACGGCCAGGCCGTCGCGGAGGAGTGCGTCTCGAGCGTCCCGGTGCGCCCGGCGCTGCGGGCCGCGACGGCTCCGAGGGCACCCGAGGGGTCGAGCGCCACCCGGGCCACGACGAAGCCCTCGGCCACGGCCGCGAGCGCCATGACCGCGAGCGTCACCCGGCGCAGCACCGGACCGCTCGTGGTGCTGGCGACGGCCGCCGCGAGGGCCACGAGGGCCAGGGCGACGACGCCGGAGGCGACCTCGGTGCCGCTGGCGTCGATGCGGGTGGCCCCGAGGACGGCGTCGTCCACGGTCCCCGACACCCAGGTGCGCCCGCCACTGGCGAGCAGCACCAACGCCGACACGAGGGCGACCAGGACGACGAAGAGCTTGCCCGTCGGGCGCAGCCGCCTCATCGGACGGTCCTCAGGGCGGACGCGGTGGCGACCGCGCGCAGGGCGGCGGCGGCCTTGTTCACCGTCTCGTCGTACTCGGTGGTCGGGACGGAGTCGGCGACGATCCCGGCTCCCGCCTGGACGTGGGCCGTGCCGTCCTTGACGACGGCCGTGCGGATGGCGATCGCCATGTCGAGGTCTCCGTGGAAGTCGAGGTAGCCGACGACGCCGCCGTAGACGCCGCGCCGGCTGGGTTCGTAGTGCTCGATGAGGCTGAGCGCCCGTGGCTTGGGGGCGCCGGACAGCGTCCCGGCCGGGAACGTGGCCCGCAGGACGTCGTATGCCGTGCAGCCGGGACGGATGTCCCCGACCACCGTGGACTCGAGGTGGGTGACGTGGGAGTAGCGCCGGACGTTCATGAACTCCACGACGTCCACGGTGCCCGGCTCGCACACCCGCTGCAGGTCGTTGCGGCCGAGGTCGACGAGCATGACGTGCTCGGAGCGCTCCTTGGGGTCGGCGAGCAGGTCCTCTGCCAGCGCCAGGTCCTCCTCGGGCGACTTGCCCCGGGGACGCGAGCCGGCGATGGGGTGCGTGATCGCCCTCCGGCCGGTGACCTTGACCAGGGCCTCGGGGGAGGAGCCCACGACGTCGTAGGAGCCGCCGTCCGGGTGGGGCAGCCGGAGCAGGTACATGTACGGGCTGGGGTTGGCGGTGCGCAGCGCCCGGTAGACGTCGAGGGCGTCGGCCGGGCACGGCGTCGAGAAGCGCTGGGACAGCACGACCTGGAACACCTCGCCGGCCCGGATGTCCTCCTTGGCGTCCTGCACCATCTGCTCGAAGTCGGCCTGCGTGGTGTTGCTCGTGACCCCCTGCCGGGCGCGGTCGAAGGCGTCGCGGTCGACCGTCGCGACGGTGGACGGGGCGGCGACCGCGAGGTCGGCGGTCATCCGGTCGAGCCGCTGGACCGCGTCGGCCCACGCCTGCTCGACCCGCTCGTCGGTGGCGTCGTAGTTGACGGCGTTCGCGACGAGCAGCAGCGAACCGTCGGCGTGGTCGAGGACGGCCAGGTCGGTGGCGAGCATCATCGCGAGCTCGGGCACGTCGAGGACGTCGGGGTTGGTGTCGGGCACCCGCTCCCACCGGCGGACGGCGTCGTAGGTGATGGCGCCGACCATGCCGCCGGTGAGCGGCGGCAGGCCCTCGACCGGCTCGGTGGCGAGCGCCGCCACGGTGTCGCGCAGCGCCTCCAGGGGGTTGCCGTCGGTGGGCACCCCGACCGGCGGCTCGCCCAGCCAGAGGGCCTCGCCGCCGCGCTCGGTCAGCGTGGCGCGGCAGGCCGCCCCGACGATCGAGTAGCGCGACCACACTCCCCCGTGCTCGGCCGACTCGAGCAGGAAGGTGCCCGGCCGGTCCTGCGCGAGCTTGCGGTACACCCCCACCGGCGTCTCGGCATCGGCCATGAGCCGGCGCACCACCGGGATGACGCGGCGGTCCTGCGCGAGCACCGAGAAGGTGTCCAGGCTCGGCCAGGTGGCACCGAACGCGAGGTCCGGGCTGACGTCACTCACCGGCATACGGCCTCGCCCCGAGGTCCCCCTCGTCGAAGCAGGTGCGCGCGCCCGTGTGGCACGCGGCGCCGACCTGGTCCACGCGCACGAGGAGGGCGTCGCCGTCGCAGTCGAGCGCCACGGACTCCACGCGCTGGTGGTGGCCGCTCGTGTCGCCCTTGCGCCAGTACTCCTCGCGGCTGCGCGACCAGAACGTCACGCGGCCCTCGGTCAGGGTCCGGCGCAGCGCCTCGTCGTCCATCCACCCCAGCATGAGCACCTCGCCGGTGTCGTGCTGCTGGACGACCGCGGCGACCAGGCCGTGGGCGTCGCGCTTGAGGCGGTCGGCGATGGCGGGGTCGAGGACGGCTGGGGAGGTCACCCCGCCATTGTGCCGGTCCGGCCGGCGCCGCTCCGACCGGCATCCTCCGGGTGGGCGGGTGCGGTCACCCGCGGCGCAGGACGAGCTCGTTGCCGTCGGGGTCGGAGAGCAGCACCCGCTCGTCCCCCGCGGCGCCGGCCTCCCCCTCGGCGCCGGCCCCGGGACGGGTCGCGCCGAGCGCCAGCAACCGGTCGATCTCGGCCCGCAGGCCGCCCTCGGGCGCGACCAGCTCGAGGTGCTGGCGGTTGCGACCGACCTTGGGGTCGACGGGCGGCCCACCCCACGAGATGTTCGTGCTGCCGCCGGGGGCGCGGATCGAGGTCTCCTCGTCCTGGTCCCAGACCAGCGGCCAGCCCAGCGCCTCGCTCCAGAACCGGCCGACCGCCCGGGAGCCGTCGCACGTCACCTCGGCCAGGAAGCCGCACCCGGCGAAGAACGCGTTCCCGGGCCCCAGCACGCAGAAGTCGTTGCCCTCGGGGTCCTCGAGCACCACGTGCCCCTCCTCGGGCAGCTGCCCGATGTCGAGGTGGTGCGCACCGAGTGCGAGCGCCCTCGCCACGGTCGCGGCCTGGTCGTCCTCCGAGGAGCTCGTGAGGTGCAGGTGCAGCCGGTTGCGGACGACCTTGGCACCCCGCGACGGCTCGAACCGCAGGTCGAAACCGGTGGGCTCGGCGGCAACGAGCTCGACGCCGTCGTCACCCGGCGTCGTCCCGCCGGTGCGCCAGCCGAGGACACCGCCCCAGAAGCGGGCCAGTCCGGCAGGGTCGTCGGCGTCGAGGCAGAGGGCACGCAGGCGGCTCGTCACGCCGCGACGCTAGGCGGGGGGGCGGGACGCGGGCAACGGGTTTTGCCCGGTCCGGGTAGCGTGGTCGACCGTGCGCGTGTGGGTGAGCGGGTCCCGTGGCCGCCTCGGCAGCGAGGTGTGCCGTCAGCTCCTGCGTGCCGGTCACGAGGTGGTGGGCGCCGACGTGGCCGCGGACGACGGGGGTGGCCACGCGGCCGTCGACCTGCTGGACCGCGAGGCCGTCGCCGCCTCCCTCGCCGGGTGCGAGGCCGTCGTCCACTGCGCGGGCATCCCGAGCCCGGAGGACGTGGTCCCCGCCGACCTGGTCCGGACCAACGTCCTGAGCACCTTCCACGCCCTCGAGGAGGCCTGGGCCGCCGGCATCCGCACGGCGGTGCTGGCCTCGAGCGGTTCCATCTACGGCACGGCGTGGTCGCCCGAGCCGCTGCACCAGCCGTACGTCCCCGTCGACGAGGACAGCCCGCTGCAGTACGTCGACCCGTACGCCCTCACCAAGGACCTGCTCGAGCGGATGGGCCAGATGTACGGCCGCCGCGGCATGACCGTGACGGCGCTGCGCTTCCACTGGATCCTGTCGCGGCAGGAGGTGCGCGAGCTCGTCGACGCGGTCCCCGAGGCGCAGGAGGTGGGGAACCTCTGGGGGTACGTCGACCTCGAGGACGCGGCCCGCGCCTGCCTGCTGGCGCTGCACCCGACGCCGGAGCACTCCGGCTACGAGGCGGTGCTCGTCGCCGCGGACGACACCCGGGTGGAGCGGCCGATCGAGGATCTGCTGGCGCAGCACTGCCCCGAGACCGAGGTGCGCGTCCCCCTGCGCGGCACGGCCGGGGCGTTCGACTGCTCGAAGGCCGACCGGGTGCTCGGCTGGCGGCCGCGGTCGCGCTGGCGGGGGACGCCGGAGCGCTCCGGCTAGGAAGCCGGGGCCTTCTCGGCAGGAGTCCTCTTCTCGGCAGGAGTCCTCCCCGAGCGGGATGTCGTGGTGGTGGCGGAACCCCGGCACCGAGGTGGAGAAGTCCAGCGCCGACCGCTGGTCGTCGACGTCGATGCTGGTCAGCCGGATCCGCAGGGTTCGTCCTTCCGGTCGTCCGGCCTACGCCGGCCGTCGGCCGGATCGGCACGGCTCACAGCTGCAGGATCCGCGTCGAGACCTCGTAGGCGGCCGCTGCCGCTCGCGCGTCGTGCCAGCCCGTGGGGTCGTCCAGCGTTGCCTGGGTGCGCCGGCGCACGGCCGCCCCGGGGTCGGGCGACACGAGGTCGTCACACAGCCCGGCGACGACGAGCTCCGCGTCGTGCTCGTCGACGCCCTCCAGGGCCAGCCCGTTGTACAGCAGCGTGGCCGCCTCCTCGAACACCTCCCGGGCCATGTCGGCGTCGACGCCGGGGCGCTCGCGGGCGACCCGTTCGGCGGTCTCCAGCAGCTGGTCGAACGGGGGCTCGAAGGCGGCGGACGGCATACCGCCACCGTCGCAAGCGCTGGGCCCCGGTGGCAAGGCACTTTCCGGGCCTCAGGGCGCCGGGACGCCCCCGGCATCCGCGTCCGTGCGCGTGAACGTGAGGTGCGTGACGCCGCTCGGCGACGACACGGCCTCGACGTCGTAGCCCGCCTCCACCCCCTCGAGCCCGTCCCAGAGCCGTACGCCGCGGCCCAGGACGATGGGCACCTGGACCAGGTGCATGTGGTCGACGAGCCCGGCGGCGAGGAAGTCGCGGACCACCGTGGCACCGCCGCCGATCCGGACGTCGAGGCCACCGGCCGCCTCCCTCGCGACGGCGAGCGCCTCCTGCGGGCTGGCGTCGAGGAAGTGGAACGTGGTGCCGCCCTCCAGCTCCAGGGACGGCCGGGGGCGGTGGGTGAGGACGAACGTCGGCGTGTGGAAGGGCGGGGTGGTCCCCCACCACCCCTGCCAGTCGGGGTCGTCCTGCCAGCCGGGAGGACCGTACTTGTGGGCGCCCATGATCTCCGCACCGATGCCGTGCTCGTGCCGCTGGGCCATCGCGTTGTCGACGCCGTCACTGCCGGCGGGGTCCCAGTAGCGGGTGGCCATCATCCACTGGTGCAGGCGCTGCCCGGCGTGGCCGAACGGCGCCTCCAGCGACTGCGGCTCCCCCGTCGCGAAGCCGTCGAGGGAGATCGAGAAGTTCTGGATCCGGGTGAGTGACATGGGCACGCTCCTGCTCGGTGGTGGCGCCAGTCTGCCGCGGGGCGGCGACAGGGCTCCTGCGTTGGGACCGCCCCGGCGCGCCGAACTCGTCGGCTCCGGCACCTCCCGGTCCCCCCGGCCCCGACACACCGACGGCGGTGAGTATGCCGGTCCGGTGGTCGTCGTCGCCCTCGACCGCGTATCCTCGGGGGTGCGCCCCGCTGATCGGCGAGGGCGCTCCAGCGTCACGGGACCAGCTCCTCCCCTGCCGCGCGGCCGCACCGGTCCGGTGTCTCGCGCCGTCGACGGCCAGGCGAGTCGCCCCACGCCCGGTGCAGCCGCACCGTCGTCCGGGCCCATCCCGTGTCCGACACAGGAGAAGGAACCGCTTGGCTCAGCGAGCTCCGCGCCGCACCGGCACGTCGCGCCCCACGAACCGCGACGCCCGACGTGCCCGCGCCCACGACGAGGAAGGCATCCTGCCGGTCCTCGCCAAGGCCGTCCGACAGGTCGAGGCTGCCGCGCAGCGCGGCCCGGTGCGCCCGGGTGCCCGCACGGCGTACCAGGTCGTCGCCCTGCTCGTGCGCGAGGAACGCGCCCGGGTGAAGTCCGACCCGGAGGTCTCCGAGGCGGAGCGGTCCGCCGTGCTGACCCGGCTCGACGGCATCGCGACCATCCTGGCCAAGACCGCCGCGCGCGACACCTCGCTGCTCTCCCTGCTGGCCGAGGACGCCAAGGTCTCGCCGTCGGCGCTCAGCCTCAAGGAGGACATGCTGCGCGCAGCCGGGCGTGAGGTGGAGCCGGAGGAGGAGCCGGAGCCCGAGGACGCCGCCCCGGCCGCCCACGCGCCGCGACGGGTCATCCCCCAGACGGTCATCGCGCGGCAGCTCGCGAACCCGTTCCTGGCCCCCGACTACTCCGCGGTCCCGGCGCGTCCCACCACCAACCGGTTGGGCGGCTGGGAGCTGCTGACCCCCCTCTTCCGTGCGTTCGAGAGCGGCGGCGACGCCACCTGTATGCCGCTGCCGGAGGACCCGGAGCTGCCGATGGGCATGCGGGGGCTGCACCTCATGCGCCACCAGGCGCAGCTCGTCGCGGCCGCCGCGGAGGGCCACCGCACGTTCCTCCTCGCGGACGAGCCGGGTCTGGGCAAGACCGCGCAGGCCCTGCTCGCGGCCGAGGCCGCCGACGCGTTCCCGTTGCTGGTGGCGGTGCCCAACGTCGTCAAGGCGAACTGGGCGCACGAGGCCGGTCTGTGGGTCCCCCGACGGACCTCGACCGTGGTCCACGGCGACGGCGAGACGGTCGACGGCTTCGCCGACATCGTCATCGTCAACTACGACATCCTCGACCGGCACGTGGGCTGGCTGGGCGAGCACGGCTTCCAGGGCATGGTCGTCGACGAGGCGCACTTCATCAAGAACAAAACCTCGCAGCGGTCGCGGCACGTCCTCGAGCTCTCGGAGCGCATCCGCACCCGCCGGCTCAACCCGTTGCTGATGGCCCTCACGGGGACGCCGCTCATCAACGACATCGAGGACTTCCGGGCCATCTGGCAGTTCCTCGGCTGGATCGACGACACGAAGCCCCGCACCGCCCTCATGGCGGCGCTGGAGGAGAACGGACTGACCCCGGCGGACCACGGCTTCTACAAGGCCGCCCGCACCAGCGTGATCGACCTCGGCATCGTCCGGCGTCGCAAGGTCGACGTGGCCTCGGACATCCCGTCCCGTCGGATCGCCGACCTCCCGGTGGAGCTCGACGACGAGGCGGGTCGCTCGATCCGCGCCGCGGAGCAGGAGCTGGCCCGGCGCCTCGTCGCGCGGTACGAGTCGGCGCTGGCCACCCGCAAGGTCTCCGTCGTCGTCGACGGCATCGACCACGACCTCGTCCGGCGCGTGGCCGAGTGGGAGCGGGAGGACGGCGGCTCGGACAAGACCGGCGACAACGTGTTCACCGTCATGCGCCGGATCGGCCAGGCCAAGGCCGGCCTCGCCGCCGACTACGCCGCCCAGCTGGCCCGCAACGTCGGCAAGGTCGTCTTCTTCGCCAAGCACATCGACGTCATGGACGAGGCGGAGCGCACCTTCGCCCGTCGGGGCATCGGCTACTCCTCGATCCGTGGCGACCAGACCCCCAAGGCACGCAAGGCCGCCATCGAGGCGTTCCTCACCGACCCCGACGTCGCCGTGGTCGTCTGCTCGCTCACCGCGGCCGGCGTGGGCCTCAACCTCCAGGTCGCCTCGAACGTCGTCCTCGCCGAGCTGTCGTGGACCTCCGCCGAGCAGACCCAGGCCATCGACCGGGTGCACCGGATCGGCCAGACCGAGCCGGTCACCGCCTGGCGGATCATCGCCGCGCAGACGATCGACCCGCGCATCGCGCAGCTCATCGACGACAAGGCCGGGCTGGCGGCGCGGGCGCTCGACGGCTCCGACGAGGAGGTCGGCTCCTCGGCCGACGTCCAGCTCGAGGCCCTGGTCACGCTGCTGACGCAGGCCCTGGAGAAGCAGCTCGCCACCGACGAGGACTGACCGGGCCGATGACGACCCGGCTGCTGCTGCTCGCCGACACGCACGTGCCCAAGCGGTCCAAGGACCTCCCGGCGGAGGTCTGGGGAGCGGTCGAGCAGGCCGACCTCGTGCTGCACGCCGGTGACTGGGTGGACGTGTGGCTGCTCGACGCCCTGGAGTCGCGGGCCCGCCAGCTGGTCGGCGTGGCCGGCAACAACGACCACGGCGTGCTGCGCGAACGCCTCCCCGAGGTGGCCCGCGTGGCGGTCGAGGGCGTGCGCATCGGCCTGGTCCACGAGACGGGCCAGGCCGCGGGCCGCGAGGCGCGCTGCGCAGCGGCCCACCCGGACCTCGACGTGCTCGTGTTCGGCCACAGCCACATCCCCTGGGACTCCACTGCACCGGGCGGACTGCGCCTGCTCAACCCCGGCTCCCCCACCGACCGGCGACGACAGCCCACCTGCACGTACATGACGGCCGTCGTCGAGGACGGTGCGCTGGGCGGGGTCGTCCTGCACCGGATCGCGCCCCGGCGTCAGGACGGCTGACCGACGGGTTCCCGGGCTGGCCGACGGCCGCTGGACCTCAGCCCGAGGACGGCGAGCTTGCGGATGGCCACGATCGCCGCCGCGCCGGCGATCGCCTGCCACGACCCCGCCGTCGCCAGCCGCAGGAGTCCAGCGGCGAGCAGGAGGTCGAGGAAGACGCCGAGTGACGGGAGCAGCCTGCGGGTGACGCACACCGCCGCCAGCCCCGCCACCAGTCCCGCCGAGGCCACCAGCCAGGACAGGTGCAGGAGCACCCCCGACACCACCGGCGTCATGCCGGCTCTCCTTCGGTGGCGGCGGCGTCCCGGCTGCGCAGCAGCTCCTGCTCCTCGCGGATCTCGCGGGCGAGGAAGAAGTTCAGGGCCGTCCTGATGGCCGCGACCGCTGCCAGCTTGCCCAGCTCCTGGAAGGTCGGCGCGATGGCGGTCCGCAGGACGTCGCTGGCCAGCTGGAACTCCAGGCCCAGGGCGAGGAACCGTCCGAGGGTGAGCCGGACGGGCACGAAGGCCTCGGCGCGGCGCCGCGGCAGCGCCCGGACGAACCCGGCGAAGGCGAGCAGCGCGCCGACGACGATGACCAGCGCACCGGCGGCCTCGACCAGCACCACGAGCGCGTCGACGCCGGTCCGCAGCCAGTCGTCGGACCCGAGGACCGCTGCAGCCGCCATCACCCATCCCTACCACGGGGCGGGTCGGTGCGCCTCGGCAGCGCGTCGGCGCGCGGGTCACGCGCGGAGGACGTGCTCCTGCCGGTACCCGGTCGTGAGGTCGGTGATCCGCACCGAGACGATGCCGGCGGCGTCGACGGTGTAGCGCTCCTCGACCATGGGTCCGGAGCCGAGCCGCTCGACGGCCACGCCGGCCTGCAGGTCCGCTGCCGACGGCTCCGGCTCGTCCGCCTCACCGCCTGCCCGCGCGGCCTGCAGCTCGGGGTCGAACGGGAAGACGACGTGACCGACCGGTGCCAGGTCTCCTCGGGGCTCGCCCTGGTCGTCGACGGAGGAGTACTCCACGAACCGGAACCAGCCGATGTTGTGGGCCGCCTGGTACCGGCGCGTCACCACCACCGGTTCCGCCGACGCCTCCACGCCGACGACGGAGGTCGTGAGCAGGGAGCGGTCCAGCACGGGGTCGAAGGACACCCCGGCACCGGCTCCCCTCTCCCGGAACACCCCGAAGCCCCGCGAGAGCCGGTCGCGCAACGAGAAGCCCGCCCTCGGGTCGGCCGCGATCGCCAGCCCCACCGCCGTGGAGGCACTGGGGAGCGGGGCGCGGTGGACGCGGCGCCCGAACCGCTCCCGGAGCAGGCGGGGCACGAGGGGCAGGCCGCTGGCCCCGCCGACGAGGTAGATGCCGGCCACGCCCTCGAGCCCCATCGGGTCGTCGCCCTCCGGCAGGGTCGCCACGAGCGGCTCCATGGCCGCGACCGACGCCTCGACCAGCGGCGTCACCCGGGCGTAGTAGTCGGCGACGTCCACACTGACCATCCCCGCGTCCGTCCCGGGCACCTCGACCCCGAGGCGACGCGACTGGGGGCTGATCCGCTCCTTGGTGTCCCTGCTGTGCTCCACGAGCGCCGCCCAGCCCTGGGGACCCAGCTCGTCCCGGCCGACGCCCGCCGCGGCGAGCGCGCGGTCGGCGAGGGCCTCGTCGAAGTCGTCCCCGCCGAGCCGGTTCACCCCGCGGGAGTCCAGGACCTCGTGCGACGTGCCGTCGAGCTGGACGAGGGAGGTGTCGAAGGTGCCGCCACCGAGGTCGTAGACCACGACCAGGTTGCGGCGTGAGGTGATGGACCGTGACTGCCGGTGCGCGAACTCCAGGCTGGCGGCGGACGGCTCGTTCACCATCCCGGTCACGTCGAACCCGGCCCGGCGACAGGCCTCGAGGGTGAGGAAGCGCTGCGAGCTGTGCGCCTGGGCCGGCACCCCGAGCACGACCCGGGTCGCCGCGTCGCCGCCGGCCAGCTGCTCCTCGATGCTCGACGCCTGCGCCAGCGCGCGGCGCAGGGCCACGAAGAAGCCGGTCAGGAGCTCGAGGACGGCCACGTCGCGACCACCGATGCGCACCGCCGAACCGCCCGCCGCGTCCGGCTCCGCCAGCAACCGCTTGAACGACCGGGCGGTGGGAGCACCGCGCCGCGAGGCGTCGAGCGCCTCGAAGCCGTAGACGAGCTCGTCGCCGTCGAGGGCGGCCAGTGACGGGTAGTGGTCGTGCGCGTCACCGGCCGGGTCGAGGAACGACACGACCGGGTAGTTGCCCCGGTCCGCGTGCGCGACGACCGTGTGCGTGGTGCCGAAGTCGAGCCCGAGGTCCATGCCGCCAAGGCTAGGTGCACGGCAGCCGGCAGCGCGTGCCCGTCCCCCGGTCGGACCCGGGGGCCGCTGCAGCGGCGCCATGCCGGGCGGCCCCGTCCTGCCGGGCCGCCCCGTCCTGCGCCCGGCGCCTCAGACCGCCCGGGCGGCCGCCTCGGCCCGCTGCTTGAGGTTCAGCAGCTGCCGCCTCGCCATGACGAGGTCGCCGACCGCCAGCAGGGCGGCGGCAGTGCGGTTCGTGTCCATCACCACCTTGAGCAGCAGGCGGGTCCGGCCCTCGGCCTCCGGCAGGACGAGGTAGGACATGAACGCGCCGAGGATGAGGCCGGTCAGCTGCCGTCCCGGCTCGACGGCGACCACCCGCCCCAGCGGGCGACCGCCGGAGCTGGTGAACGGCTCCCCCACCCGCGGCTCGGGCAGCGCCAGCAGCTCGCGGGGTGACCGGTGACCGAGGTTGTCGAGCCAGTCGTAGGAGTACGGGGCGACCCGGACCTGGGTCACCCAGGGCCACACGTCCGCGGGCGTGGCCTGCACCGTGACCCCACGCCAGGCCTGCAGCGCAGGACGGGGCCCGACGAGGTCGTCGCAGGCGAAGTGGAGCCCGGTCTCGCGCTCGGTGACCCCCCACGTCGCGCCGATCATCGTCCCGGCCCCGTGGCGGTGCTGCCCGGACGACGGGTCACGCGGCAGGTCACGCCGCCGGGCCGGCGGCGAGGTGCTCGAGCAGGATGCGGACCACGAACCGGTGGTCCTCCACCTGCGGGAGTCCCGACACCCCCATCCACCCGACGAGACCCGCTCCGGCGACGCGCAGCGGCACGGCACCCCCGGCCGCGGCGTACCGGGAGGCGGGCAGGGCGAACTTCTCGGTCAGCGTCGTGTCCTGCTCCCGGCACATCCGCGAGAGGTAGAGCGAGGAGCGCTCGAACCGCATCACGACCCGCCCCTTGCGGCGCAGCCAGGCCTCGTTGTCGCTGGTGGACCCCGGCAGGGCGCAGTGGAAGAGCTGGTGTCCTCCGCGCCAGAGGCCGACGGCCACCGGGAGGGAGTCCGCCCACGCGGCGTCGACGGCCCGGCGCCCGACGGCGTAGGCGACCTCCTCGGTCAGGGCCGGCAGGACGAGCCGGTCCTCCTCGAGCAGGAGCTCGTCCAGCGTGGGCCAGGTCTCCGGTGCCGGCATGCGCTGCCCCTCCTGGGTCGGGTCGGGTCGGGTCGGGTCGGGTCGGGTCGGGTCGGGTCGGGTCGGGTCGGGTCGGGTCGGGTCGGGTCGGGTCGGGTCGGGTCGGGTCGGGTCGGGTCGGGTCGGGTCGGGTCGCGGCGGGTCGGGGTCGCGGCGGGCCACGGGTCCGGGTGCCGCAGGCCGCCCGCGGAGCGTAGCCAGCCGGTGGGTCCGGGGCAACGGGCCCTGGTGGGAGACCCGCCACCCCGGACCCCGTGGGCCGGCGGCAGCGTCAGGACGTGGCGTGGAGCAGGCCCAGCAGGCCGTGCGACTCGTCCTGGGGGCCGGCCGTGAAGAGCACGTCGTGCGTGGACGCCTCCGTGCCGTTGCCGGGCAGGAGCGCCCACAGCCCGTCGATGGTCACCGCCTTGCCGCCCGCGGTCCGCAGCGTCCCGGCATACCGCAGGGTCGTCGGGTCGAAGGCGTGGATGCGCCCGTCACCGAAGTTCCCCACGAGCAGGTCACCGGAGAACGAGCCGAACCCGGCCGGCGCGATCGTCATCCCCCACGGCGCGTTGAGCACGCCGTGGCCCGCCAGCCTGCGCAGGAGGGTGCCGTCGAGCGTGAACACGTCGACGCGGCCTCGTCCGGCACCGGCCACCTCGTCGTGGCGGGCGCTGTCCTGCTTGGCGTAGGAGACGTACACCTTGTCCCCGGCGACCATGACGTTGAAGGGCGCGTAACCCCTCGGGAGCCGCGGGTCGGCGAAGCTCCCGGCGGTGACGACCCGCTGGAAGCCGCCGTCGTACACGTCGACCACCCCCGCCGAGAAGTCGGCCACGTAGAGCCGCGGGCCCTGCGGCGTCTGCCCCATCGCCATCCCCTTGTCCACGGCCCCGGGCGTCACGACCGCGTCGACCGCGTGGGTCGACGGGGGTGCACCGGTACCGCCCACGGCCGGGTTCCAGCCGCTGAGGTGACCGGTCTCGCCGACGAACAGGAAGCGGGCGGCCGCGGAGTGGCCCGAGGAGTCGTGGACCACGAAGGACGTCGTCGGGTTGGACACCTGGCCGGTGGGCGCCCCACCGGGGATGCTCACGACCAGCGGTGCGACCGCCTGCGGGCTGCCGTCGACACCACCGGTGTACAGCGTGGTGACGTCCGCGCCGTTGTCCGACACCCAGAGGGGGCTGGTCCCCAGGTAGGACGCGCCCCAGGCGTTGACGAGGTGCGGGTCGGTGACCTGGGCCGCCCCCGGGACGTCGGAGACGAGGTTGACCTGTCGGTATGCCGTGAAGGCGCTCGCGCCCGCGGGCGCGCTGACCGTGAGCAGCCCGACGGCTGCGGCGCAGCCGGCCGCGAGGGCCGGCAGCGAGGGGCGACGACGTGTGCGTGTCATGGACAGACCTCCCGTGTCAGGAGCGGACGGTCCTGGGTGGACCGGCGCCATGAGGTACACGGGCCACGGGGGTCCGGGGTTCAGCCGGTGGGCTCCGGGGTTGCAGCCGAGGGGTTCCGGAACTCAGCCGGGTCCGGCGTTCAACCGCGCCGGGTCTCCAGGTAGCGCTTCAGGTCCACCCAGTTGCGGCGCTCCCACCGCGGACCGACCAGCGCCAGGACCGGGGTCATCACCCGCATGGGACCGACGAGCCGAATGTCCCAGTCCCAACGCAGCCGGGTCCGGCCCTGCGTGGCCTCGAAGGTGAGCACCCCGTCCACCTGCATGGCGGGTGAGCGGATGGCGTTGTGGAGGCGGTGCGGCCGGTCGTACTCCAGGACCTCGACGGTCATCCGGCTCCGGGAACCCATCCCCTTGGGCCGGGCGGTGAAGCGCGAGCCCTTCCCGACCGGCCCCGCGCCCAGCTTCTCGGCGTCGACGATCCGTGGGTTGTAGCGGGGCTCGTTCCGCTCGTCCGCCACGAGGTCGAAGACCTCCTCCACGGGCGCGGCGATCGTCACCTCTCCCGAGATGTGCGTCATCGTGATGCTCCCTCCGTCAGGTCCTCCCCGATCTCGACCGTGCCACCCCGAGGGCACGGCGCCCAGGGCCCTTGGTCGCCCCCGCGGCCGCCGGACGCGGGCGGGCGCGGCGGAAGGCCAAGGCCGGCCTGCCGCCGTCGGGGCGGCACCCTCCACGCCCTTCCGCCGCGAGGACCTTCGGCCGGAGCCACCGCGCCGCAGGAGGCGGAGGATCGAGGACAGGAGGAGGGAGCCGTCGTGGAGAGGATCGGGTGGTTGGTCCTGGGGGCCTGGCGTTGGTGGCGGCGGTGCGGGCGCGCAGGAGCCACCGTGCCATGGTCGTGGGCCGCGCGGCCGTGGCCGTCCTGTTCATCGTGCTCGGGGCCGGGGTGAACGCCTACTACCTGCTCGTCGGCCGAGGCGGCGGCCGGGGCGCTCGTCCTGATGGGCGGTCGCCGGACCCAGGCAGGGCTGGTCGCCCTCATCGCCTTCCACGTCTGCCAGCTGCCCTTCGGTGGCGTGCTGTGGGTCTGGGCGCCGGTCATGCTGACGGCACTGGTCCTCCTGCTCCGCGCGGAGCGGGCGGCGCCGCTGGAGCCGGCAGTCCAGGCAGTGAAGGTACGGGCCCGTGCCTGAGCCGGGCACGTCTCCCTCTTCCGTCCCGGGGACCAGGTGCTCCTCGCCGGCGACGCCATCGTGACCACGAGGATCGACACGCTCAGGCACCTCGCGACCCGGCGGCAGGGCCTGTCGGCGCCACCCTGGTACACCACGTGGGACCGCGAGGCCGCTGCCCGGTCCATCCGAGGGCTGGCCGAGCTGGCCCCGTCGGCGCTGGGGAGCGGGCACGGCCGCCCGATGACGGGTCCGGGCACGGCGCGGGCCGTCCGCGACTTCGCCGCAGGGCTCGCCGGAGGGTCCGCGGCCTGACCCGGGCACCGTCGCACGGCCGCTGGGGTCGCGGGCACGCCGGTGTCGCGGGCACGCCGGTGTCGCGGGCGCCCTGGTCGAGGCGGGGTGACCCGGCGACCCCCGGACGCCGTCGGTGACCCCACCTTGGGTGGGCAAGCGGCGACCGGTCCGGCTGTGACACCCCTGCCCGCCGGGATGCCGGGCGCTCTCGCACGCGCCTCGACGCTAGGCACGCCGGATGGTCCCGGCGCAGGGACCTTGGTCCCCCTCGCGGCGACAACCCGCCCGGTCTCGGAGGTTTGACCACCCCGCAAACGGGGCACGGACCACACGGTGCGGCCACAACACCCTGGCGAAACACCCTGCCGAGCCGGAGCCGCGCCGAACCGGAGGTGCACAACCATGAGCGACATCTCTCGCCGGAACCACGAGACCCGTGTCCACGACGAACGGCTCGACGACGACCCGCGCACGGAACGCGTGGTGGCGCGCGACGACGTCGCCCGGCACGACGGCGTCGACGGCCGCGACGTGCGGGAGCGCACCGCCCGCGACTACCGCGTCGGCGACCCCGAGGAGGGGCTCGCGGCCGGCGCCGACCGGTACGGGGGCGTGAAGGTGGGGTCCGCCTTCTTCGGCTGGCTCACCGCCATGGGCCTGGCCGTCCTGCTCACGGCCGTCGTCGCGGCTGCGGGCACGGCCGTCGGCCTGGAGACCGGCACCAGCTCCACGACGGCCGCCAACCGGGCCGCCGACAACCCCGGGACCGTGGGCGTCGTCGGGGCCATCGCCATCGCCGTGATCCTGCTGGTGAGCTACTACTGCGGTGGCTACGTCGCCGGACGGATGGCGCGGTTCAACGGGGCCCGACAGGGCGTGGCGGTCTGGGTGTGGTCGGTCGTCGTCGCCATACTCGTCGCCATCGTCGGCGCCGTCGCCGGGAGCAGGTACGACGTGCTCGGCCGGCTCGACAGCTTCCCCCGCCTGCCCCTGCACAGCAGCCAGCTCACCACCGCCGGCGTCGTCGCCCTCGTGGTGGCCCTGGTCATCGCCCTCGTCGGAGCCGTCCTCGGCGGCATCGCCGGCATGCACTTCCACCGCCGCGTCGACCGGACGGTCGTCGACCCCTACTGACCGGCCCGGCGTCACCCCTCGCACGACGTCCTGTCGACGCGCGCCCGGGTGCCCCCGTCACCGCACCGGGTCGAACTCCAGCGCACGGGCTCGAGCCGCCAGCGCCGCGTCGTGGCAGTGGAGCACGGCGGCCAGGGCGGCCGCAGCGCTCTCCGTGGTCCTGGGGTGCACGCATCCGCCGACAGCAGGGAGCAGGGATGCCTGCTCGAGGAACGCCTCGTCAACCCTGGAGGTGCCGTCACCCGGCGCCGCCACGGGTATGCCGGCCACCATCGCCACGAGCGCCACCAGGACGCCGGCAGCACGGACGCGATGAGTGGGACGGGCCGTCCCACGTCCACGGGACGGGCCGGCGCGCCACCGCCCCAGCGGGTCCGGGAGGGGTGCCGGACGTGCAGTTGCTCTCGCAGTCATGCTGGTCACCTCCCACAGTGACGACGACGAGGGGCCCCGGTCGAGCCGCGGGCACCCACCTGCCGCCCGAGGTCCGGGCAGGCCTCGGGGAGCCGAGGTCGGACGTGCCCCACCCCGCGACGGGGCAGCCCCCTTCCCCTCGGTCGTGGCCCGGCCCTGCCCGGGCAGCCGTGCGGCCCCCTGCGCCCGCACCCCCAAGACTCCTGCCTGCCGATCACCGCCACACCGTCACAGTGGCGTAGGACAGGTGCACGAGCACCCGACCGGGCCGCCGTGGGAGGACCGGCGCCCCTGGCCGCGGAGCCGACGCGAGGTCAGCCGCGCTGCTGGGCCGCCCACGAGGCGTGCAGGGCGGAGTAGACGCCGCCGCGGTCGACGAGCTCGCGGTGCGGACCTCGCTCGACGATCCGGCCCCGGTCGACGACGACCACCTCGTCGGCTGCCTCCGCGGTCGAGAGCCGGTGCGCGATGGCGATCGACGTGCGTCCCCGCGTCAGGCCCTCGAGCGCCCGCTGGATCCGCACCTCCGTGGACGGGTCGACCGCCGAGGTGGCCTCGTCGAGCACCAGCAGGTCAGGGTCGGCGAGGTACGCCCGGGCGAGGGCCACGAGCTGCCGCTCCCCCGCCGACAGGGACTCGCCGCGCTGGCCGACCTCGGTCGACAGCCCCTGGGGCAGGCCCGAGAGCCAGTGGTCGAGGCCGAGCTCGGTGATGGCGAGGCGGACGTCCTCGTCGCTGGCCTCCGGCCGGCCGAAGCGCACGTTCTCCAGCAGGGTCGCGTCGAAGAGGAAGCCCTCCTGCGGCACGAGCACCACCCGGTCGCGCAGTGAGGAGAACCGCACCTCCCGCAGGTCGACGCCGTCGATCCGGACCTTCCCCTCCGTCGGGTCCATGAGCCGGGTCAGGAGCTTGGCCAGGGTGGACTTGCCGGAGCCGGTCTCGCCGACGATCGCCACCCGGGACCGAGGGGCGATGGTGAGCCCGATGTCGTGCAGCACGGTCTCACCGCCCGGGTAGGCGAAGGACACGTGGTCGAAGTCGACGCTGATCGGCCCGCGCGGCAGCACCACCCCGTCGTCGCCGGGGTCGGCCACGTCCGCCGGCGTGTCGACGACGCCGATGACCCGCCGCCACCCGGCCACCGCGTTCTGCAGCTCGTTGAGGATCTCCGTGGCCTGCTGCACCGGCTGGGTGAACAGGTTGACCAGGAAGAGGAAGGCCAGCAGCTCGCCCAGGGTGAGGTGGCCGGCGGCGGCCTGCACGGTCCCGACCACGAGCACGACGGCCAGCGTGAGCCCGGCGACGAGCTGTCCGGAGGAGAAGGCGACGACGGAGCGGACCTGGGCCCGGATGGAGGCCGCACGATGGGCGTCGATGGCGGCGTCGATCCGCTGGGCGGTCCGCGCCTCGACCCCGTACGCGCGGATCGTCGAGGCGCCCACCACGGACTCGGAGACCGCAGCCAGCAGGTCGCCGACCCGTTCACGCACCTGGGTGTAGGCCCGGCCCACGACCCGCTGGAAGCGGCGGATCACCAGCAGCAGCGGCACGAAGCACAGCCACACCACGGCCGCGAGCAGCGGGCTGTAGTAGACCATCAGCCCGGTCGCCACGACGATCTGGCCCAGGCTCAGGATGAGGATGATGCCGCCGAACTGCACGAACTGGCTGATGGTGTCGACGTCGGAGGTGACCCGGCTGACCATCGACCCGCGCCGCTCGGTGTTCTGGGTGAGCATGGACAGGTCGTGGATGTGGCGGAACCCCCTGAGCCGCAACGTCGCCAGCCCGGCCTCGGACGCGCGGTAGAGGCGCACGTTCACGGCATACGCGCTCAGGGCGGTGGCCACGACGGCGATCAGTGCGAGCAGGACGTACCGGGTGACCAGCGCCGGGTCCGGGCCCCCCTTGCCGAGCAGTCCGTGGTCGGTCGTCTGCTGCACGACGAACGGGACGACGATCCGACCGACCGTCGTGACCGCCGCGAGGCCCAGGGTGACGCCGATGCCCTTGCGCAGCTCGGGCGACAGGTCCAGGCCCCGGCGCAGCGTGTCGACGGTCCCGAGGGAGGAGGTCGCCTCGATGGACGTGCTCACGCGTTGACCTCCTCGTCGGACGCGACGGCGGCGCGCTCGGCCGCCTCGCGGGCGTATGCCGTGACGAGCCGCTCGTACCCGGTGCACCGTCCGAGCAGCTCGGCGTGGGTGCCGTGGTCGAGCACGCGGCCGTTCTCGACGTAGACGATCTCGTCGGCGAGGGTGATCGTCGACATCCGGTAGGCCACCACGAGCACGGTGGTGCCGGCACTCGAGCTGCGCAGCGCGGCCAGGATCGCCTGCTCCACCGACGGGTCGACCGCGCTCGTCGCGTCGTCGAGCACCAGCAGCCGCGGCGAGCGGACCACCGCACGGGCCAGGGCGATCCGCTGCCGCTGGCCGCCCGACAGGGACGCGCCACGCTCCCCCACGTGCGTGTCCAGGCCGGCGGGCAGGGCCCGGACGAACTCATCCGCCTGCGCGGTCCGCAGGGCCTCCCACACCTCCTCGTCGCTGCGCTCGACGCCGAGCGTGACGTTGCCGCGGACGCTGTCGTCGAACATGAAGGTCTGCTGGGGCACGAGGGCCGCTGCGGCGGCCACCCCGCCCCGGGCGACCTCACGCAGGTCGACGCCGTCGATGCTCACGGTGCCGTGCTCGGGGTCGACCAGGCGCAGGGTGAGGTTGGTCAGGGTCGACTTGCCCGAGCCGGTGGGGCCGACGAGCGCGACCGTGGAGCCGGCCGGCACGTCGATGGTGACGTCGTGGATCGCCCGGAACTGGGAGGCGTTGCCCTGCTCGTCGAGGACCTCGTAGGAGTAGTCGACCCCGGTGAGGGTCGAGTGCGCCGACGACTGCGGCGGCAGCGCCTGCGAGCCGTGGGTGAGCTCCCCACGGGCCCGCAGCACGGCATCCACCCGGTCCCAGCCGACGACCGTGCGGGGCAGCTCGCCGAGCACCCAGCCGAGCGCCCGGACGGGGAAGGCGAGCACCGAGATGAGGTAGGCCACCTGGACGACGTCGGCCGGCTGGAGCGCACCGGAGGCGACCCGCTGGGTGCCGACCACCAGCACCGCCAGGGTGCCCAGCGTGGGGATGGCCTCGATGACCGGGTCGAAGGTGCCCCGGGTGCGGCCGACCTCGACGTTGGCCGCCTGGAGCCGCCGGGTGACCTCCTCGAAGCGGTCGGCCTCCTGGGCCTCGCGGCCCATCGCCTTGACGACGAGCGCGGCCTCGAACGACTCGTGCGCGACCTCGCTCACCTCGGCCCGCAGCTGCTGGGCCCGCGCGATCCGCGGTGACATCGCGCGCTGGAAGACCATGTTGGCGAGGAACAGGGCGGGGAAGACCGTGAGCCCGATGATGGCCATGACCGGGTCGACCAGCACCATCTGGACGATGCCGGCGATGAGCATGACGATGACCCCCAGGGCCATGGGCAGGGGCGCGAAGACGTTCCAGGTGGCCTCGACGTCGGCGTTCGCGTTCGACAGCAGCTGGCCCGAGGGGTGCCGATGGTGCCACGACAGCGGCAGCCGCAGGTACTGCCGGGTGACCTCGCGGCGGAACTGCGCGGCGACGTTGTACATCGTGTAGCCGGCCGCGATCCGGCGGATGACCACGCCGATCACGTTGAGCCCCACCACTCCCGCGACCCAGCCGAACGTCACCCAGAGCTGGTGCGCGGTCGCGTGCCCGGCCTCGACCGCCGGCTGCACCTGCTCGCGGGTCACCTTGCCGATGGCCCAGGCGGTGAGCACGGTCATGACGCCGTAGAGCGTGCTCCCCGCCACCGCGAACGCGAACCAGCGCGGCTCTCGGCGCACGCCGACCCCCACGATCCGCAGCGCACGACGCAGCGACGGGCCGGCGTCGACGGGCACGGCGGACCTCCGGGAGGGTGGTGGTGGGCGAGACGGCAAGCCTATGCCGCGACAGGCATGATGATCGCATGACCTCCCTGGCCCGCCGCGAGCGGATTTCCCTCTGCGACACCTTCGCCGCGACGGGACCGGACGCGCCGACGCTCTGCTCCCCCTGGACGACCGCCGACCTCGCCGCCCACCTCGTGATCCGCGACCGGCGTCCCGACCTCGGGGTCGGCATCGTCGTCCCGCAGCTGTCCGGCCGGCTCGAGGCAGGGATGCGGGAGTACGCCGCCAAGCCGTGGCCCGAGCTCGTCGACCTGGTGCGGTCGGGGCCGCCCGCGTGGTCGCCGGTGCGCGTCCCCCCGGTCGACGACCTCGTCAACCTCGCCGAGTACTTCGTGCACCACGAGGACGTCCTGCGCGGCGACGGGTCCCTCGGCCCCCGGCGGGAGATCTCCCCCGAGCTGTCCGACGCCCTGTGGACCACGCTGACGCGCATCGCCCGCCTGTCCTTCCGGCGCAGCCCCGTCGGCGTGGTCCTGTCCACCCCCGACGGCCGACGCCACCACGCGCGGAGCACGACCGAGCTCGGCACCGTCGTGCTCGAGGGTCGGCCCGAGGAGCTCCTGCTCGCCGCCTTCGGACGGCAACGGGTCGCCGAGCTCGAGGTGACCGGCGGCGACGACGCCGTCGCCGCCCTGTGGGCGGCTCCACTCGGCCTGGGCTGAGCCCGGCGCCCGCGGGGCCCCGTTGTCCCGACGACGGTGCCGCGGTGTCCCTGTGCCCGGGGACAGGTGGCCCAGCACGGTGGTGGAACACCAGACAGAGCCCGTCAGGGCCCGACCAAGGAGTTCCGCCGTGAGCACCACCGAGTTCACCTCCCGCACCCTCGTCCGCGACGACGTCGCCGCCGACACCGAGTCCGCCCCACCGCCCCGGACCCGCCGCGGCCGCGGTCGCCTCTGGGCCCTGACGGGTCCCCTGGCCGCCGTCGCGGCGTCGGCAGGGTCGATCGTCGCCGACCTGGGCAACCCGGTCTACGACCCGCAGACCTCCGGCGACGCCGGCCGGATCCTGGCCACCCTGGCCCAGCACGGCGGCGCCCTGACCGTCTTCCACGTCGTCACGTCGGCCGCGGCCCTGCTGCTGGTGGTGTACGGCGTGGGCGTGGCCCGCCGGCTCCGGTCGGGCCTGCCCACGGACAGCATGGTCCCGGGCCTGGCGGTCGCCGGCACCACGATCACCGCAGCCGTGCTGCTGCTCGGCACCGGCCTGGACACCGAGGTCATCGAGGGGGTCACCCGACCGGAGACCTTCGTCGAGGAGACTGCCGCCCTCTACGGGCACTGGATCGGGACGATCCCGTACCTGTGGACCGCCGTCGGCCTCACCGGGCTCGCCATCGGCTGGGCCGCGTGGCGGTACCGCACCGTCCCGCGGTGGATCGGCCTGGTGGCGCTCGTCCTCGGCGGCCTGACCGCCGTGGCCGGGGTCTCCCCACTGGAGTACGTCGCCAGCCTGCCGGGGCAGCTCCTGGTCCTCGTCACCGGCCTGGGCTTCGCCCTGGGCGACCGGGCCCACCGCCGGCAGGCGGACTGCGCAAACGGGTCCGACGAGGCCTGATCCCGGGCCACAATTCCCCCTGTGACCGTGACCGCACCCACGATCTCCCCCGCGACGGCATACCCCCACCGTCGCCGGCACGTCCGACTCGGACTGCTGGCGGCGGTGGGCCTCGCCGTGTTCGCGGGGACCGTGGTGCTGGCAACGCAGGTCAGTCGGGCGCAGCGCGAGTCCTACGGGATCTCGCTGTCGCCGGGCTGGGACTCCGGCCTCAACGGCCTGGTGCTGCTCGCGCTCGGGCTCGTGGTCCTGTGGCGGCCGCCGGGCCACGTCGTGGGGCGCGTGATGGTGGTGTTCGGCCTGTTCTGGCTGCTCGTGGGGTTCTGCGACGCGTACGACGGCTGGGCCCTGCGAGCGGCGCCGCCCCCCTCACCGGGGGCCCAGCTCGCGCTGTGGTTCTCCGGCCGCTTCGGCAGCTTCCTCCTCGTGGGGGTACCCCTGCTGCTGCTGCTCTACCCCACGGGGCGGTTCCTCTCCGGCGCCTGGGGCGTGGTCAGCCGGCTGAGCCTCGCCTCCGTGGTGGCCTGGGCCGGTGCCGTGGTGCTCCTGCCCGGCAGCCTGAACGGCGACCCCACCGGGGCCGGCGGGCTCTCCTACGACGCCGGCACGCTGCCCGTGGACCCCGCTGTCGGCGACGCGGTGACATCGGTGCTGGGGGCGGCCGCCATCGCGGGTGGGCTCGCCAGCGTCGTCGTGGTGTGGCGCCGGCACCGGCTCTCGACCGGCCTGGAGCGCATGCGGATCCGGTGGCTGCTCTGGGCGGCCACGGCCGTCGTCGGCCTCTTCGTCACGGCGTCGCTGGTGCCCTTGTCCGCCCGGGCGCAGGACGTGCTGTTCTCGGTCGGCGTGCTGCTCCCCGCGGTGGCCCTCACCGTCGGGCTGGTGCAACCGGAGCTGGTCGGCGTCGACGAGCTGCTGTCGGGCACCCTGCTCAACGGCGTCGCAGCCATGGCCGCCGTCGGGGTCGACCTCGGCGCCCTGACGCTGTTGACCGACGGCCTCGGGGCGCGCCTCGACCAACGCACCCTCGTCGTGCTCGTCCTCGCCCTCGGGGCGGCGGCGTACCTCGTCCTGCGGCACCTCCTGCTCGGGCGCGTCCGGCGGCTCGTCTTCGGCACCCGCGACGACCCCTACGACGTGGTCGCGGGCCTCGCGTCCCGGCTGGAGTCCGCCCCGGACGCGCGCGGGCAGCTCGCCGCGGTGGCCGACGCGGTCGCCCGGGCGTTCGGGGTCCGCTACGTGCGGGTCGAGGTCGACCGGCCCGGCGGTGACGGCCTCGCCGCGACGCACGGCAGCGCCGGCGGTGCCGTGCGCACCTTGCCCATCACCTTCCGCGACACCACGATCGGACGCCTGGTCCTGCCTCGCGACGGCGTCCGGGCCCGGCTGTCGCGGCGGGACGAGGCGCTGCTCGGCGACCTCGTGCGCCAGGCCGCCCTGGCCGCCCGCAGCGCGCGGCTCACGGAGGAGCTGCAGGAGAGCCGCGAGCGGCTGGTCCTGGCCCGCGAGGAGGAGCGCCGCCGGATCCGCCGCGACCTGCACGACGGGCTGGGGCCGGCACTGAGCGGCGTGGTCTTCAGGATCGAGTCGGCCCGCCTCCTCGTGCCCGACGACCCCGGAGCCGCCACCCGAGGCCTCGAGGTCGCGGCGTCGCAGGTGCAGGACGTGGTCGCCGACGTCCGCCGGCTCGTCCACGACCTGCGCCCACCGGCCCTCGACGACCTCGGTCTGGTCGGAGCCCTGCGACAGCAGGCGAGCGCCCTGTCGGGTCCCGGCTTCGCCGTCCACGTCGAGGCCGCCGAGGGCGTGGAGACGCTGCCCGCGGCCGTGGAGGTCGCGGCATACCGCGTCGTGGGCGAGGCCGTCACGAACGCGGCACGGCACGCGCGCGCGTCCCGGTGCGACGTCCGGCTGCACGTGGCGGCCGGGGAGCTGCACCTGCGGGTGTCCGACGACGGGGTGGGCGTCGACCCCGCGGCCGTGGCCGGCGTCGGGCTGGTGTCCCTGCGCGAGCGCGTGGCCGAGCTGGGTGGCCGCGCCGAGGTCGTCTGTCCCCCCGAGGGCGGCACCACCGTGCGCGCCCGACTGCCGCTGAGGAGCACCCCGTGAGCGAGCCCGCGATCCGCGTCGTCCTGGCGGACGACCACCAGGTCCTGCGCGACGGGCTGGTGGCACTCCTCGACGCGCTGCCCGGCCTGGAGGTCGTCGGCACCGCGACCGACGGCCGGGACGCCGTGCTCGTGGCGCGCGACACCGAGCCGGACGTCGTCGTCATGGACATCCAGATGCCCCACCTCGACGGCATCGAGGCCACCCGCCAGATCGTCGCCGCGCGACCGGCGACCGCCGTCGTCATCCTCACCATGAACGAGGACGACGACACCATCATGGGAGCGCTGCGCGCCGGTGCCCGGGGGTACCTCCTCAAGGGGGCCTCCGCCGCCGAGGTGCAGCAGGCCATCCGCTCCGCCGCCGGGGGCGGCATGGTCTTCGGGGCGTCGCTCGCCGCCCGGGTCGCCGACTTCCTGTCCGGCCGCCCCAGCACCCCGGACGTGCCGTTCCCGGAGCTCACCGACCGCGAGCGCGAGGTCCTCGACCACCTGGCCGCCGGCCGGTCGAACGCCGACATCGCCCGCCTGACCTACCTGTCGGACAAGTCCGTCCGCAACGCGGTGTCCTCGATCTACGCCAAGCTGCACGCGGCCGACCGGGCCGACGCCATCATCAAGGCGAGGGACGCCGGCCTCGGCCGGGACTGAGCACGCAGGTCAGCGCCTGGGCAGCGCCTGCCCGTCGGGCAGGACGCGTCCGCTGAGGAGGGCCACCAGCGCGCCGCTGCCTGTCCGGACCGGACGGCCGCTCCCCAGGCTCCAGTCGGTGTCCGTGGCCTCCAGCCGGACGCCCGCGAGGTCGACGCCGAACCACGCGCCGCCGGCCGAGGCCAGCTGGTCCAGCACCGCCACGACACCCTCGTCCGGCGCCACGGCCGGCCGGTCGAGCGCCAGGGTCACGTCCAGCGAGTGGATGACGGCATGGCTCAGGGCGCCGGCTGCTCCCCCGCCCGGCGGCTCCCACGCGTGCAGGGCCGGCGACCTCAGCTGGGCGAGCAGGTCGTCCACCGGCAGCAAGCGGTCCCGCTCCGCCACGGTGTCGGACAGGACGCCGAAGTCTCCGCCCGCCGCGGCCAGCTCCGCGCCGTACTGCGCCGGCGCCATCCGCACCGGCATGGTCACGTGGGCGACCACGTGCCCGACGGTCCACCCCTCGCACAGCGACGGCGCACCCCAGACCCGCTCCCCGGCTGCGACGAGCAGGTCCGCCAGCCCGACGTACGTGGGTCCCACCCAGGACTGCGGGCCCGTCATGACCGTCCCCCCACGGTGATCCCCACGAGGTGCCGCTCCAGCTTGTCGAGCGAGGTGGCGAAGCCGGCCCGGGCCTCCGGCCGGCGCATCGCCTCGGGCACGTTCCGCTGGGTGATGGTGACGGCGGTCCGTCCGTCGCCGAGGTCCTCCAGCGTGCTCGTCGTGTGCAGGCCCGACGCCGCCTCGAGCCACGCGAGCCGCTCGGGCGGCACGACCTCGGTGAAGGTGGCGACCATGCGGTGGCTTCCCTGTCCGCCCACCATGAGCGTCTCGAACCGCCCGCCAGCGCGCAGCTCGACCACGATCCCGTCGACCGGCGTCTCCATGCCCTCGGGACCCCAGAACTGCGCCAGCTCGGCGGGTTCGGTGAGGCAGCGCCAGACCAGGTCACGCGGGGCCGGAAACACCCGCTCGTACACCAGCTCGTCGTCGTTCACGCGTCCTCCTGCTCCTGCACCCTCGCCAGGTGCGACTCCAACCGGTCCATGCGCGCGGCCCACGCGCGCCGGCTCTCCTCGATCCACGAGACGGCCTCCCGCAACGTGTCGGCCTCGAGCCGGCACGGCCGCGCCTGCCGGTCCCTCCCCCGCGACACCAGCCCGCACCGCTCCAGCACCGCGATGTGCTGCGAGACGGCCTGCAGGCTCATCGCATACGGCTCCGCGAGCTGCGTCACGGTCGCGTCCCCCCGGCTGAGCCGGGCCACGATGTCCCGCCGGGTGGGGTCGCTCAGCGCGGCGAACACCCCGTCCAGCCGTTCCGCGTCGGTCGCTGAGGTCATGGACGTTATTAAAGCATCTGCTTGATCAAGCGTCCACTGGAATAGAGCGGAGCTCATCAGCGGACGGGTATGCCGTCCTGCGCCAGCGCCGCCTTGACGTCGCCGACCGTGAGCTCGCCGAAGTGGAAGACGCTCGCCGCGAGGACGGCGTCGGCGCCGGCGTGCACCGCGGGGGCGAAGTGCTCGACGCGGCCGGCGCCGCCGCTCGCGATCAGCGGGATGCGCAGCTCCCTGCGCACGAGCCGGATGAGCTCGAGGTCGAACCCGTCCTTGGTGCCGTCGGCGTCCATCGAGTTCAGCAGCACCTCACCGGCGCCCAGCTCCTGCGCCCGCACGCACCACTCGACCGCGTCGATGCCGGTGCGCTCCCGGCCGCCGTGGGTGGTGACCTCGAACCCGCCGACCGGCGACCCGTCCTCGGCCCGGCGCCGGCGCACGTCCGCCGACAGCACCAGCACCTGGGAGCCGAACCGGTCCGCCACCTCGGAGACGAGCTCGGGCCGCGCGATGGCGGCGGTGTTGACCCCGACCTTGTCGGCTCCGGCCCGCAGCAGCCGGTCGACGTCGTCGACGGAGCGCACTCCCCCACCCACCGTCAGCGGGATGAAGACCTGTTCGGCGGTGCGCCGCACGACGTCGTAGGTGGTCTCGCGGTCGCCGCTGCTCGCCGTCACGTCGAGGAAGGTCAGCTCGTCCGCGCCCTGGTCCCCGTAGGCCTTCGCCAGCTCGACGGGGTCGCCGGCGTCGCGCAGGTTCTCGAACCGCACGCCCTTGACGACGCGGCCGGCGTCGACGTCGAGGCAGGGGATGACCCGGGTGGCGAGACTCACCCGGGAAGGGTATCCACCTAGGGTGGACGTCATGTCGGTCGACCGCACCACGGACCACGTGAGTGCGATCGTCGCCCTGGTGGACTCCACCCCCGCGCGCTGCGGCAGCACCCATCTCGTCGTCATCGACGGCCCCAGCGGCTCCGGCAAGACCACGCTCGCACGCCAGGTCGCGGACGTCCTGTCGGCCCCCACCGTGCACATGGACGACCTCTACCCGGGGTGGGACGGCCTGCGGGCGGGCACCCACCGCGCCGACGAGTGGATCGTGCAGCCCCTGCGCGAGGGCCGCGCCGCGCGCTACCAGCGGTGGGACTGGCACGCGGGCCGGTATGCCGAGTGGGTCCAGCTGCCACCCACCGACGTCGTGGTGCTGGAGGGCTGCGGGGCAGGCGCGCTGCCGGGCGGGGCGTTCGCCTCGGTGCTGGTCTGGGTGGAGGCCGCGGAGGACGTGCGGTACGCCCGCGGCATCGCCCGCGACGCAGGCTTCGCGCCGTTCTGGGACCAGTGGGCCGCGCAGGAGCGCCGCCTGTACGACGCGGACCGCACCTGGGAGCGGGCCGACCTCGTCGTGGACACGACAGCGGGCCGGCCGTGAGACCGCGCCCGCGGCCCACCCTGCTGCCATGATCGGGTCCATGGAACCCGCCCACGGACGGCAGACCGCGGACACGGACGCGGGCGCCGGTGCCGACGCCCTGTACCCCGGCGACCGCGCGGGTCTGCGCGCCGTCCACGACGCGGTCGTCATGCTCGCGCAGGGGCTCGGGGACGACACGCACCGGGCGGACTACTCGCGCTGGGTCTCGGTCGGGCGGCGCGCCACGTTCGCCGTCGTCGGCCCGGGGGCCGGGGCCACCGTGCGGGTCGGCCTTAGCTTCCCCGCCGACGCACCCGCGGACGTGTCCGCCGACGACCGGCTCTCCCCGGCCACCGGGTTCGGACCGGCGACGCACTGGCTCGAGCTGTCGGCCGACTGCGACGAGGACGACATCCGCTCGCTCGAACCGCTCCTCGAGGCGGCCTACCTCCAGAACGGCTGATGCCCGGCACCGGGACCCGGGGAGACCGGGCACTGCCGCGCCTGCCCTCCTCGGCCGACCTGTCCCGGGCCGCGGCCCGGTCCCGGCACGAGGCGAGGGCGCGCACGCAGCGGATGCTGGCCCGGCTCGCCTTCGTCGTGCAGTGCGGGCTCGGCGCCGCCATCGCCTGGTGGGTCGCCACCCACCTGCTCGGTCACCGGCAGCCGTTCTTCGCCCCCGTGACGGCGATCGTGTCGCTGGGGCTGTCCTACGGCCAGCGCCTGCGCCGCGTCACCGAGGTCATGATCGGCGTCGCGGTCGGCGTCTTCGTCGGCGACGCCTTCGTCCACTTCTTCGGGACGGGCACGTGGCAGATCGTCGTCGTCGTGGTGCTCGCCATGAGCATCGCCGCCCTGCTCGGCGCCGGGCTGCTGCTCACGACGCAGGCCGGCGTGCAGTCGGTCATCGTCACGACCCTCACGGCGGCCCCCGGCTACGCCTTCACCCGCTGGCTGGACGCGGTCGTGGGCGGGGTGGTCGCGCTGCTGTTCACCACCCTGGCCCCCACCACGCCCATCCGCCGGCCGCGCCAGCAGGCGTCGGTGGTGGTCCGGGAGATCAGCGAGATCCTCGCCGACACCGTGCGGGCCGTGCGCGAGCGCGACTCGGACCTCGCGACAGCCACCCTGGAGCGGGCGCGGGCGTCGGAGTCGATGCTCGACGAGCTGCGCTCGCTCTCGGCCGAGGGCATCGCGGTCGTCCGGCTCTCGCCGTTCCGACGGCGGCACCTGCCGGGCGTGCAGGCCATCGCCGACCTACTCGAGCCGCTCGACCGGGCCATCCGCAACCTGCGCGTGCTCGTCCGGCGGGCCGCGGTCGCGACCTGGCGCGACGAACCGGTGCCCCCGGCATACCTGCGGCTCATCGAGGCGCTCGGGGAGGTCACCGGCGACATCGCCCGCGAGCTCGGTGAGCGACGACTGCCCACCAACGCGCGCGCCGGCCTCTACCAGGTCGGCGAGCTGAGCGCCGTGCTCGACCCCGGTTCGGGGCTGTCCGCCGAGGTGATGCGCGCCCAGATCCGGTCCATGGTCGTCGACCTGCTCATGCTCACCGGGCTGCCCGCCGCCGACGCGCGGGACCACGTGCCGGAGACGATGACCACCGGTCCCGACGACGACTGATCCGCCTGCCAGACTGGACCGGATGTCACAGGCCACCGTCCGTCCCCCCGTCACCGCCGCGCCGTCCACCTGGCTCGTCGCGGTGGCGCTCGTCGCCGTCGCCGCGAACCTGCGCACCGTCATGGCCAGCGTGCCCCCGCTCGTGCAGGACATCGGGCTCGAGCTGCACCTCGGCAACGCCGCCCTCGGCCTGCTGACCACCCTGCCGGTGCTGTGCATGGGGCTCTTCGCTCCCGTCGCCCAGCGGGTGGCCGCCCGGGTCGGCGCCGCGACGGGCGTGCAGCTCGCGGCCGTGTGTGTCCTGCTCGGGCTGCTGTCGCGGTTCGGGGGGAGCCATGTGTGGCTGCTGTATGCCGGGACGTTCGTCGCCGGCGTCGGCATCGCCCTGGGCGGGACCCTGCTGCCCGGGCTGGTCAAGGAGCTCTTCCCGCCGGGGCGGTCGGGGCTGGTGACCGGCCTGTACATGCTGGCGATGATGGGCGGTGCGGGAGCCTCCTCGGCCCTATCCGTGCCGCTGCGCGACCGGTTCGGGTCGTGGCAGGCCTCGCTCGGGTCGTGGTCGGTGATCGCGCTCGTGGGGGTGCTGGCCTGGCTGCCGATCTGGCGAGGGCACACCCGGCTGCGGGCGGCCGACCCCGTGGTCGTGGTCCCGACGAGGCTGCCGTGGCGGCACGCGACCGCGTGGCTCGTCGCGGGCTACCTCACCATCCAGTCGGTCGAGTTCTACTCCTCGCTGGCCTGGATCGCGCCCACGTACGCCGCCCGCGGGTGGGACCCCACCCACGCCGGGTACCTCCTCAGCGTCTTCACCGCGCTCCAGCTCGTCTCCGGCCTGCTCGGGCCGGTCCTCGCCGACCGCGTCCACGACCACCGGGCCCTGCTGCTCGGCGCTTCCGTGCTGGGCCTGCTCGGCCAGGCGGGGCTGTGGCTCGCACCCGGCGCGGCCCCCTGGGTGTGGGCGGGGGTGCTCGGGTTCGGACAGGGCGCGTCCTTCGCCCTGGGCCTCGTGCTCATGGTCGACTACGCCTCCACGCCGGCAGCGAGCGCACGGCTCGCCGGGATGGCGTTCTTCTTCAGCTACACGATCGCCTCGCTCGGACCGGCGAGCCTGGGGGCGCTGCGCGACGTGACGGGTGGATTCCAGGCGGTGTGGATGGTGCTGACCGTCCTCATGTTCGGACAGGTGGCGTTCTCGGCGGCCCTTCGGCCCACGCTGGCGCGCATCCCCTGACGTCGTCCGCGGCGCCGCCGACACGGGTGCAGCGGCGCCCACGCGGGTTCACCGGTGACAGCCGGGGTTCACCGGTGCCAGCCGGGGTTCACCGGTGCCACCACGTGGTCGGTGACGGACGCGGGGCGTCGGCCTGCGTGGGATGCTGCCGCCATGGCGTACGACCGGGAGCTCGCCGACCGCCTGCGGACCGTGCTGCGGGACGTCGACGGCGTGCGGGAGAAGGCGATGTTCGGCGGGGTGGCGTTCCTCGTCGGCGGCCACCTGGCGGTCGCGGCGAGCGGCCAGGGCGGCCTCATGGTGCGTTGCGACCCCGACCGGACCGACGAGCTCGTCGGCGGCGGCGAGGCCGAGCCCATGGTGATGCGAGGCCGGGAGATGGACGGCTGGTTGCGGGTGGGCGCCGACCGGGTCGCGGAGGACACGGCGCTCCAGCGCTGGGTCGACGTGGGCGTGGGGTGGACCGCCTCGCTCCCCCCGAAGCAGGGCCCCGGGTAGACCGGCCGGCCGGCGCCCTCGCCGTTTGGCGCCCCCCGCCACCGGGCATACACGGAGCAGTCGTGGCCCGGCGCACGGCCCGCGAGGGGACGCTTTGCGACCGGGCCGGGCCACGGCGCCCAGGCGCGCCCGTGCTCCCACTCCCCACCGGCCGTCCGGTCGGGTGTCGGCGCACTGTGCGTTGCCCCACGCCGCGGGGCAACGCACAGCACGCGACGAGGATCCTCAGTCCCGGGTGACGTCCGGGCTCGGCACCGTGGGGCCGAGGGCCTGGACGAGGGCGGCCAACCGCCCCGCCTCGGCGCGGCCGAACCCGGCATCGGCCTTCTGGATCGCCATGACGGCCACCGTGTCGGTGTCCGTCAGCTCGATCGTGACCCACGGGTCGCCCTCCACGAAGCGCACGTCGACGACCTCGCGCCACGACACCGTGCGGGTGAGCAGGAGGTTGCGGATCGTCAGCGACTCGCGGGTCGGCACCGCCCGGATCCTGGCGAAGCGCCACAGCAGCAGGGCCATGGCCACCCCGACGCCCGCGAAGAAGACCCGGTCGCCGGTGCGCCAGTTCCCGCCGTCGGCCGGCCCGGGCAGCACCACGGCCACGATCGCGAAGAGGATCAGCGTCGCCACCGCCGAGGCGGTCGCCACCACCCTGCCCCGGCGCGGCCGGAACGGTGCGAAGGCCGCCTGCTCGTCCGCGCTGCCCCCGCCCGAGCGGTTGCCGGTCACGGTCACAGCCGGCAGGCCGCGATGTCGGTGACGAGGATCGCCCGCGCCCCGAGGTCGTAGAGCTCGTCCATGATCGCGTTGGTCCGGGCCCGGGGCACCATCGCGCGCACGGCGGCCCACTCCTTGTTCTGCAGGGCCGACACGGTGGGCGACTCCAGGCCCGGCGTCACGGCACACGCCACCTCCACGAGGTGGGCCGGCACGTCGTAGTCGAGCATCACGTAGTGGCGGGCGGTGATGACGCCGGTGAGGCGTCGCCGCAGCACCTCGACGGCGGCGGAGCTGTCGCCCTGACCCTCGCGGCGGATCAGCACCGACTCGCTGAGCAGGATCGGGTCGCCGAAGACCTCGAGCCCTTGCTGGCGCAGGGTGGTCCCCGTCTCGACGACGTCGGCGATCACGTCCGCGACCCCGAGGGTGATGGCCGTCTCCACGGCACCGTCGAGGCGCACGACCTTCGCGGTGACCCCGGCCTCGGCGAGGTGCTTCTCGACCAGGCCGGGATAGCTCGTCGCCACGCGGCGGCCACCGATGTCGGAGACGTCGGCGCACGTCCCCGGGCGGCCGGCATACCGGAAAGTGGAGCCTCCGAAGCCCAGCGTCATGACCTCGATGGCGGCACTGCCGGAGTCGAGCAGCAGGTCGCGTCCGGTGATGCCGCAGTCGATGGTGCCGGAGCCGACGTAGACGGCGATGTCACGCGGGCGGAGGTAGAAGAACTCGGCGTCGTTGTCGGGGTCGGTGACGACGAGCTCCTTGGCGTCGCGCCGGACGCGGTAGCCGGCCTCGCGGAGCATGTCGACCGCGGGCTCGGAGAGTGACCCCTTGTTGGGCACGGCGATTCGCAGCATGGTGCGGGCTTTCGTGAGAGTGGTGGCCTAGAGGTGGGCGTAGACGTCGTCGAGGGTGATGTCGGAGGCGACCATGAGCACCTGGAGGTGGTAGAGCAGCTGGCTGATCTCCTCCGCGGCGCGGTCCTTGCCCTCGTGCTCGGCGGCCATCCACACCTCGGCGGCCTCCTCCACGATCTTCTTGCCGATGGCATGCACGCCGGCATCGACGGCGCGGACCGTCCCCGAACCCTCCGGGCGGCTCACCGCCTTCTCCGTCAGCTCGGCGTACAGGTCGTCGAAGGTCTTCACGGGCCCAGCGTACGGGGGACGAGGCCTGCCAACGTCACCGCGGTCGCCACCGCGGCGACCGCCGCCTCGTGCCCCTTGTCCTCGCTCGACCCCGGCAGACCCGCGCGGTCGAGGGCCTGTGCGTCGTCGTCGCACGTGAGCACGCCGAACCCGATCGGGATGCCCGTACGCGTGCTGACGTCGGTGAGGCCGTGGGTGACGCCGCTGCACACGTAGTCGAAATGCGGTGTGCGGCCACGGATCACGACACCCAGGGCGACCAGGGCGTCGTACGACGGCGCGAGGCGGGCGCACGCGACGCTGAGCTCGACGGTGCCGGGCACCCGCACGAGCAGGACGTCGGTGACACCACACTCCGCGAGGCCGCGCTGCGCCCCCGCGACGAGCCCGTCCATCACCTCGGTGTGCCACGAGGCGGCGACGACGGCCACCCGCAGCCCGGCGCCGTCCGCACTGACCGTGGGCGCTCCCCTGCCGCTCATGCCGTCTCCCCGGAGTCCGTGGCGTCCATGACGAGGTCGTGGCCCATCCGGTCTCGCTTGGTCCGCAGGTACCCGCGGTTGGCGGTCGTCGGGGCGACCTGGAGCCGCTCCACCGCATCCACCCCGAGACCGAGCGCACGCAGCGCCTCCACCTTGGCCGGGTTGTTGGTGAGCAGCCGGATGTGGTCGACCCCCAGGGCCGTGAGCACCGCCGCCCCGGCGGCGTACTCACGCGCGTCCACCGGCAGGTCGAGGGCGGTCTGCGCGTCCACCGTGTCGAGGCCGCCGTCCTGCAGCGCGTACGCCTGCAGCTTGGCGAGCAGCCCGACCCCGCGGCCCTCGTGGCCCCGCAGGTAGACGACGACACCCCCTTCGGCGGCCACTCGCTCGAGCGAGCGCTCGAGCTGGGGCCCGCAGTCGCAGCGCAGCGACCCGAACGCGTCCCCGGTGAGGCACTCGGAGTGCAGCCGCACCAGCGGGCGCTCGGGGACGCCGCGGGGGCTCACGAGCGCGATGTGCTCGTCGCCGGTGATCGCGTCGCGGAAGCCGACGGCGCGGAAGTCCCCGTGCCGCGTGGGGACCACCGTCTCGGCCACCCGGGCCACCCGGTCGAACCGCTGCCGGTACGCGACCAGCTGGGCGATCGTGATGACGGGCAGGTCGTGCACGGCGCCCATCGCCTGCACGTCGGGCAGCCGCATCATCGTGCCGTCGTCGTGGACCAGCTCGCCGATCGCGGCGGCCGGCGCGAGGCCCGCGAGCCGGCACAGGTCGACGGCCGCCTCGGTGTGCCCGGGGCGCACCAGCACCCCGCCCTCGCGCGCCCGCAGCGGCACGACGTGCCCGGGCCGGACGAAGGTGTCGGCGGTGGACCGGGGGTCGGCCAGCAGGCGCACGGTGCGCGCCCGGTCGGCCGCCGAGATGCCCGTGGTGACGCCCTCGGCCGCGTCGACCGTGACCGTGTAGGCCGTGCGCCTCGGGTCGCGGTTGTCGGCGACCATCAGCGGCAGACCCAGCCGGTCGGCCACCTCGGGGGTGACCGGCGCGCACACGTAGCCGCTCGTGTGCCGGATCGCCCACGCCATCCACTGGTCGGTCAGGGTCTGGGCGGCGAGGATGACGTCGCCCTCGTTCTCGCGGTCCTCGTCGTCGGTGACGAGCACCGGGCGCCCGGCACGCAGCGCGTCCAGCGCCTGCTCGATGGTCGCCAGGCTCCTCATGCCGCAGCCACCGCCTCCGGCTCGCGGTCGGGCTCCTCGACCCGGGACGCCTTGAGCCACACGAAGAAGCCGTAGAGCACGAGGCCGGCGTACACGGCATACAGGACCGCGGACGGGTAGAACTTCGAGTGCACCAGCAGCGGGACGCCGACCAGGTCGACGCCGATCCACGCGAGCCAGAAGTCGTTCCAGCCGCGGGCCATCGCGTACGTCGCCACGATCGAGCCGACGAAGATCCACGCGTCGCACCAGAAGTACCAGCGCGGGGCGGGCCAGCCGGCGCCGATCGCCGCGAAGACCCACTGCAGCACGACGACGCCCGCGACCCAGAAGCCGACGTAGCCCAGGCGCTCGCGCGCGGTGGCCCAGCGCGGGGTGATGACGGGGGCGTCCACATCGGCGGAGCTGAGCCGGCGGACGGCGTTCCAGCGGTACCAGCCGTACACGCTGGTGATGATGAAGAAGACCTGGCGGCCGGCCTGCCCGAGCAGGGTCTCGTGCTGGGGGTTGGAGAAAGCGACCCCGAAGAAGACCGTGAACAGCAGGACGTTGCCGAGGATCCCGACGGGCCAGGCCCAGATCCGCCGGCGCATGCCACCGATGGCGGAGGCGAATCCGAAGACGTTGCCGACCACCTCGCGCCACAGGATGTGCTGCGAGCCGATGGTCAGCTGTGCCTCGAAGAGCTTCTCGAGCCAGTTCATGCGGGGATCTCCTGGGAGTCGGTGGTGCCGGGGGCCGGGGTGGTGGGTGCGGGGGTGCCGGCGGCCCGTGGGGGGCCGGTCGCGAGCAGGCGCTCGACGTACTTGGCGAGGACGTCCACCTCGAGGTTGACCGGGTCGCCGGCGCCCTTGTGCCCCAACGTCGTCAGGGCCAGCGTGGTGGGGATCAGCGAGACCTCGAACCAGTCGCCGCCCTCGTCGGAACCGACGGCCGACACCGTGAGGCTGACGCCGTCGACGGTAATCGAGCCCTTCTCCACGACGTAGCGGGCCAGACCGGCGTCGAGGCTGAACCGGACCACCTCCCAGCGGTCTCCGGGTGTCCGCGCGAGGATCCGGGCGGTGCCGTCGACGTGCCCCTGCACGACGTGCCCGCCGAAGCGTCCCCCGGCCGCCATCGCCCGCTCGAGGTTGACCCGGTCCCCGGCGGCGAGGGCGCCGAGGCTGGTGCGCGCGAGGCTCTCCGCCATGACGTCGACGGTGAACTGCTCCTCGTCGTGCTCCACCACGGTGAGGCAGACGCCGTTGACCGAGATCGAGGCGCCGTGGACGGCGTCCGACACGACCAGGGGGCCGGACACGGTGAGCCGGGCGGACTCGGCGCCGCGCTCGAGCGCCACGACGTGGCCGAGCTCCTCGACGATGCCGGTGAACATCAGCGGGTCTCCTTCAGGCAGGCGGTGATCCGCACGTCGGTGCCGATCAGGGTGATGTCGGTGGGGTCGAGGCGCAGGGCCTCGTCGATCGTGGTGATGCCGAGGTCGCTGACGGACGGCCGGCCACGGCCGAGCAGGACCGGCGCGACGTAGGCCACGACCTCGTCGACGAGCCGGTCGTACATGAACGCCGCCGCGACGGTCGGGCCGCCCTCGAGCCAGACGTGGTGCACCCCGGCCCCGGCCAGCGCCTCGAGGACCTCCTTGGGGCTGCGGGTGCGCAGGTGCCAGGTCGGGGCGGCGTCGTCGAGGACCCGGGCCTGCGGCGGGAGGTCGCGCTCCCCCATCACGACCCGGATCGGCTGGGTGCCCGTCAGGGTGCCGTCGGGGTGGCGGGCCGTGAGGTGGGGGTCGTCGGTGAGGGCCGTGCCGGTCCCGACCAGGACGGCCCCGCAGCGGGCGCGCTGCTCGTGCACGTCGGCCCGGGCGGGAGGGCCGGTGATCCACTGGCTCGTGCCGTCGGCCGCGGCGCTGCGCCCGTCGAGGGTGGTGGCGAGCTTCCACGTGACCCACGGCCTGCCGGTGCGGACGAGGTGGGTCCAGGTGCGGTTCACGGCCTCGGCCTCGTCGGCCAGGACGTCACCGACCACCTCGACACCGCGCTCACGCAGCCAGTCCGCGCCCCCGGCGGCGACCGGGTTGGGGTCGGACTGCGCGTGGACCACGCGACGCACGCCCGCGGCATACAGGGCCGGTGCGCACGGCGGCGTGCGGCCGGTGTGGTTGCAGGGCTCGAGGGTCACGTAGGCCGTGGTGCCGGCGGCGCGCTCGCCCGCGGCGGCCAGGGCGGCGGCCTCGGCGTGCGGCGTGCCCGCACCGCGGTGCCACCCCTCGGCGACGACCTCGCCGTCGTCGGCGACCAGGACGCAGCCGACCCGCGGGTTGGGGTCGGCCTCGGGACCCCGGGCGGCGAGCGCGAGGGCGCAACGCATCGCCGCGTCCGTGCCGGGCTGCTCGCCCATCGTCCCGCCTCCTGCTCCAGACCGTTCGGTCGAGCTCCGGGGGACGTGCGGTCGAGGGACCTCAGGGCAGGCGGCGGGTCGCGACCGACCCGACCGCGCGACCTGGGGGTCCCGCGTCCACGTGCTGCCTACCATCCGGACTTTCACCGTCGGTCCAGGAGTTCCACCTGGTCAACCGGCCGCTGGCTGCGGCCGGGTCGCGGACTGTCACCGCCGGTTCGGACTTGCACCGACCCCGGAGCACGTGTGTCGCCGACCAGTATGCCAGCGGCCGCGGGGCCGGGCCGAGGCGGTCCGCGTGATGGTCCTCACGCTCCGGCCCGGCGGAGAACGGACCGGGCAGCGAACGGCCGGGCAGCGAACGGACGGGCGGCGAACGGCCCTAGTGCGCGTGGGCGGTCGCCAGCGCTCGCAGCTCGTCGACGGCTGCGGCCGCGTCCCGGGCGCCGTAGACGGCCGACCCCGCCACGAAGACGTCCGCTCCCGCCTCGGCGCACTGCTCGATGGTCGACGCGGACACCCCGCCGTCGACCTGCACCCAGACCTCACCCCCGAAGCGGCGCACCGCCTCCCGGACCTGGGCCACCTTGGGCATCTGGTCGGCCATGAACGACTGGCCGCCGAAGCCCGGCTCGACCGTCATGACCAGCACCATGTCGAGGTCCGGGAGCAGGTCCTCGTACGGCGCGAACGCGGTGCCGGGCTTGACCGCCATGCCGGCCCGCGCGCCGGCCGCACGCAGGTCCTTCGCCAGGGCCCGCGGGTCGCGCGCCGCCTCGACGTGGAAGGTCACGGAGGCCCCACCGGCCTCGGCGTACTGGGGTGCCCAGCGGTCGGGGTCCTCGATCATGAGGTGGCAGTCCAGCGGGATCGGGCTGACCTTCGCGAGCGCCTCGACCACCGGGAGGCCGAGGGTCAGGTTAGGCACGAAGTGGCCGTCCATGACGTCGACGTGGGCCCAGTCGGCGTTGCGGATCCGCTCGAGCTCGTGCTGCAGGTTGGCAAAGTCGGCGGACAGGATGCTGGGCGAGATCTGCACGGGCACACCCTAGCGACGGCGCGACCGGGGTCCCGAGCCCGGACCATGCGCTGCCCGGTCCCGCTCACCGCACCAGGCGCACCTCGACCAGCTCGGGGAACCGCAGGTCGGTGAACGTGGCACCGTCGGGGTCGAACCTGTTGCGACGGTAGAACGCGCGAGCCCTCGTGTTGGCCTCGAACACCCACAGCTCGGCCGCCTGGGTCGCCGGCAGGACGGCGTCGAGCAGTGTCTGCCCGAGGCCGCTCCCGAGCCAGCTCCTCGCCACGTAGAGCCCCCACAGCTCGGTCCGGCGCACCGCTGCCGGACGCGCCTCGACGGCGCGCGCCGGCCCGGCGGCGGAGAAGCCGACCACCTCCTGCGCCTCGACGGCCACCCGCCGGACGACGCCGGACTGGACGGGCCCCTCCAGCACCCGTTCCCACGTGGCCACCGCGTCGGCCACGGTCCAGTCCTCGAAGTAGCCGGGTCGCAGCACGGCACCGTACGTGTCGACCCAGGCCCGGTGGTGCATGGCGCCGAGCGAGGCCGCGTCGGAGCGACGCATCTCCCGGACCACGGGTGCCGCCCCCATGGGGCGACCCTAGCGCCGCAACCGAGTCCCGCGCGCCGTCTGCGGCCCAGCTCGGAGCAGCTGCTCCGCCCCACCTCAGGCGCGCTTGCGCAGCAGCGCCAGGAACATGCCGTCGGTGCCGTGCACGTGCGGCCACAGCTGGGCGCTCGGGCCGGCCCCGGGCACGGCGACAGGCTGGCCGGCGGCGTCGCGCAGGAAGTCGCGCGCCTCGAGCTGCTCGACGTCGTCCCGGCGCTTCAGCACGTCGCTGACGACGAACTGGGTCTCGGCCAGGTGGGGACTGCACGTGGCGTAGGCGACGACCCCGCCCGGCGCCGTGGCGTCGATGGCGGAGGCCAGCAGCTCGCGCTGCAGGGAGCCCAGCGCGGCGAGGTCGGCCGGCGTCCGGCGCCACCGCGCCTCGGGCCGCCGGCGCAGCGCACCCAGGCCGGTGCAGGGCGCGTCCACGAGGACGCGGGCGTAGCTGCCCGGCTCGTCCTCACCGACGGTACGACCGTCGCCGGTGCGGACCTCGAGCACGCGACCGGCCGCCGAGGCGCGCTCCAGCGCGGGGCGCAGGGTCTGGCGCACGAGGTCGGCCCGGTGCGGGCTCACCTCGTTCGCGACGAGGTCGGCCCCCGCCTGCACCGCGAGGGCGGCCAGCAGACCGGCCTTGCCCCCGGGTCCGGCGCACAGGTCCAGCCAGCGCTCGGTGCCGGGGACCTCGACGGGGACCGCAGCGAGTGCGAGCGCGACCAGCTGCGAGCCCTCGTCCTGCACGGCCGCGCGCCCCTCGCGGACTGCCCGGATGCCGCCCGGGTCGCCCCCGGGAAGCACCGCACCGACCGGCGAGAGCGACGACGCCTCGGCCCCCGCCTCGACGAGCTCGGCGACACTGCACAGCCCGGGTCGAGCGACCAGGGACACCTTGGGCGGGTCGTTGTCCGCCGTGACGAGGGCGGTGAGCCGGGCGTCGACGGTGTCCGGCGTGGCTGCCCCGTGGCCCAGCAGTGCTGCCCGCATCGCCTTGACCACCCACTCCGGGTGCGACTGCTCGACCGCGAGCCGGGCCGTGAGGTCGCCGTGCGGCACGACCTCGGCCAGCCAGGCGTCGCGGTCGCGTTCGCTCACGCGGCGCAGCACGGCGTTGACGAAGCCGGCGGCCCCGGCTCCGTTGACCTTGCGCGCCAACGCGACCGTCTCGGCCACCGCGGCGTGCGCGGGCACGCGCATCCCCAGGAGCTGGTGCGCCCCCAGACGCAGGGTGTCGAGCACGCCCGGGTCGACCTTGCTGAGCGGTCGGCCCGCCGCGACGGCGACCACCGGGTCGTAGAAGCCGTGCATCCGCACCGCCCCGTAGACCAGCTCGGTCGTGAAGGCGGCGTCCCGGCCCGAGATCCGCCGGTCGCGCAGGACCGCGGGCAGCTCGAGGTTGGCGTACGCGCCGTCCGCCACCGAGCGCAGGACGGTGTATGCCGCGAGCCGCTGGGGATCGCTCGTGCGCCCCCGCTCGCTGGGGCGCTGCCGCGAGCGCTGGGGTGACCGGTGCGGGCGCCTGCCCCCGCCCGAGGCGCCGTCGGGCCGCTGCTCAGCCACCGAGCCGCTCCCCCGCCTCGATCCGGACGCCGCGCGCCCAGTCGGCCGCGGACATCTCCTTCTTGCCGTGGGGGCGTACCGCGCCGAGGCGCACGACGCCCGCCGCGGTGCCCACGTGGACCTCGCGCTTCCCGGCGGCGAGTTGCCCCGGCGCCAGCGGCTCCCCGGCATACGCGCCGTCGACCGTGACGGGCGACAGCTTGAGCCGTTCGCCGCGGAAGGTCGTCCACGCCCCGGGCGCCGGCGTGCAGCCGCGCACCAGCCGGTCGACGGCGGTGGCGGGACGGTCCCACCGGACCTCGGCGTCGGCCACCTCGATCTTCGGGGCCAGCGAGACCCCCTCCGCGGACTGGGGCACGGGAGTCAGCGAGCCGTCCGCGATGCCGTCCATGGTCGCGACGAGCAGGCCGGCGCCCCCCTCGGCGAGGCGCCCGAGCAGGTCGCCCGCGGTGTCGGTCGGACGGATCGTCTCGGTCATGACGCCGTAGACCGGGCCGGTGTCGAGGCCGGCCTCGAGCCGGAAGGTCGACGCGCCGGTGACCTCGTCGCCGGCCATGACGGCGTGCTGCACCGGGGCCGCTCCGCGCCACGCGGGCAGGAGCGAGAAGTGCAGGTTGACCCAGCCGTGGGCCGGGATGTCCAGCGCGACCTGGGGCACCAGGGCGCCGTAGGCGACGACCGGGCAGGCGTCGGGCCCGATCTCGCGCAGCCGGGCGAGGAAGTCCTCGTCGCGGGGGCGCTGGGGCGTGAGGACCTCGATCCCGAGCTCCTCCGCGCGCTGCCGCACGGGTGAGGGGTGCAGGGTGCGGCCGCGGCCGGAGGGGGCGTCGGGGCGCGTCACGACGGCGACCACCTCGTGCGGGGACGCGACCAGGGCGTCGAGCGAGGGCAGCGCCACCTCGGGGGTGCCGGCGAAGACGAGCCGCATCACAGGGCCCGGCCGAAGGTCGCGTGCGGGCTCGCCCGCACCGGGGGCGCCGGGGCGCCGGCCCACTCCGCCTCCCGGATCGCCTTCATCGCGGCCTTGCGCTGCTCGCGGTCCATCCGGTCGATGAACAGGATGCCGTCGAGGTGGTCGGTCTCGTGCTGCAGGCACCGGGCCATCAGCTCGGACCCCTCGACGACGACGGGCTCGCCGAACTGGTTGAAGCCCTTGGCGACGGTGCGCAGCGCCCGTGGGGTCTCGAACCGCAGGCCGGGGAAGGACAGGCAGCCCTCGTCACCGTCCTGCAGCTCGGCGGAGAGGTCGAGGTCCGGGTTGACGAGGTGTCCGAGCTCGCCGTCGACCCAGTAGGTGAACACCCGCAGGCCGACCCCGATCTGCGGAGCCGCCAGCCCGGCGCCCGGGGCGTCCATCATCGTGTCGGTCAGGTCCTTGACCAGCTGGCGCAGCTCGCGGTCGAAGTCGACGACGGGGGCCGCGGGCGTGCGCAGCACCGGGTCGCCGAAGAGGCGGATGTTCTGGATCGGCACGCCGGCCAGTCTAGGTGCGCTGCTCCCCCAGCTCCGCCGGCCCCGGGACGGGCAGCCCGCGCAGCGCCAGGTCGCGTGCCAGCTGGGCGGGGGTGGTGAACGGGATCGCGTCCATGCCCACCGAGGCAGCCGCCTCCACGTTGGCCGGGCTGTCGTCGACGAAGACCGTGCCCAGCAGGTCGACGGGCGCGTCCGCCGCGAGCCGGTGGAAGACCCCGGGGTCCGGCTTGGCCAGCGAGATGCGCCCCGAGACAGTGATGTGCTCGAACAGCGAGAGGAAGTCGAACCGCTCGAGCGCGCGCGGGAACAGCTCGGCCGACCAGTTGGTCAGGGCGAGCAGGCGCACCCCGTGGTCGGCCAGGGTGCGCAGGATCGTCACCGACCCCTCGACCGGGCCGACCATCGAGAGGTCGAAGTGGGTCCGGTAGGCGCGGATCTCCTCGGCGAGGTGGGGGTGGGTGGCGAGGGCCGCCGTCTCACCGTCGTCCCACGAGCGGCCGGCGTCCTGGGCGTGGTTCCACGCGGCGAAGCCGAAGTCGCCCGTGAGGAACGCGCTGGCCCGGTCGGGGCCGACGGCAGCGGCGATCGCCGGGTGCGGGTCCCAGGAGATGAGGACGTTGCCGAGGTCGAAGACGACGGTGGGCCGGGTGGTCACCGGCCCACCGTAACCGCAGGGCGGGGTGCCTTCGCGGGTATGCCGGGCCGGGCCGGGCGCGTCGCGTCAGCCTTGGGGCGTCGCGTCAGTCCGGCGCGGGCGCGTCACCCGGGCCGGGCCGCGTCGCGCAGCCGCTCGAGGGCCGCCAGCACCTCGGCCGGCCGCTCGAGGTGGGGCGAGTGACCGCACCCCTCGAGCGCGGTCTCGGTGAACGAGCCCCCGGCCGCGGCATACCGCTCGAGCACGGCCCTGGTCTGCCCGACCATCGGCTGCGGCGGGCACTCCTGCTCACCGGGCCACCCCGGGACGGCGCCGAGCCGGCCGAGGTACGCCAGGTCGAACAGCGAGGTGTCGGACACGATGACGTCGGCGGTGCCCCGCACCCACTCCACGGGAGGCTTGGGGTCGAGCGCGACCAGCTCGTCGGCCACGGAGAACCAGCGGGGCGACATCGCGTTGGTCACCCCGCGCCTGCCGGGACCCGTCGCCGGCCAGTGCTCGCTCGCCGCGGCGTCGCCGGGGTAGTTGTCCTCCCCCACCGCCGTCGACAGCACGGTGTCGAGCATGGCCTCCTCGTCGGCCCCGAACGCTGCGGGGTCTGCCACGTAGGCCGACAGCATCACCGCTCGCGGGGTCGTCGGCCCGTCGCCGGACCGGTCCTTGGCGGCGAGCCGGGCGACGAAGTCCGGGTTCACGGCGCCACCACCGGTCCCGGCGAAGTCGGCGGTGGTCGGCGTGCCCGTCAGGTCGCGGGTGCCGCCGAAGCCGTACGGGGACAGCGGCGACTCCAGCAGCAGTCCCGCTACCCGGCCGGGGTGGTCGACGGCGAGCTGCATCAGCACGCCGCAACCCATCGAGTGCGCCGCGACGAGCGGCCGGCTGCCCGGTGCGAAGAGCCCCTCGACGTCGAGGAGCGCCGCCACGTCGTCGGCGAAGTCGCGCAGGCCCCGGGTCGCGTCGACCGGCGCCATCTGGCTGTCGCCGTAGCCGCGCAGGTCCGGCGCGACGACCCGCCACGGGCCGTCGTCGCCGCCGAGCCGGTCGCGGACGAACGGCTCCCAGAAGGCGGCCGAGGAGCAGTTGCCGTGGACGAGCAGCAGCGGGACGCCGTCCTCCGGGCCCCACACGAGGACGTTCTGGTCGATGCCGTTCGCGACGGTGCGCACGCTCATGGCCGCACGCTAGGCACCCGCCTCCGGCGACGCCATGTGGGCCGCCGACATCCCCGGCCTCCCGGGGTGTGCCGTGACGCCTCGGGCCGGGACCGCCCCACGCCGGACTCTCTCCCCAGCCTGGCAATCGTGGGCGAAGATTCGCGCTGCTGGCGAACCTTCACCAGCCTGGCGAATCGTGGGCGAAGATTCGCGCGGTGCCAGTCAGCCGGCGAGGTCCGGCGGGTCGACCCGGATCTGGAGCCCGGCCGCCTCCTTGCGGGCGCTGCGGACGGCGCGGACCCCGGCGAGCGCCTCCGCCAGCGCCGGTGCCCGGTCCAGCGGCGCGCGCAGCAGCACCCGCACCTCGTCCTCGCCGACCGACAGCGGGCCGAGCTGCTCGACGACGTCCGCGATGCCGAACCGGGCCAGGTCAGCCTGGTCGACGGCCGCGCGCACCGCCCGGCGCTCGCCGGTGACCGCGACCAGCGCCACCGTCGGCGGCAGGTGCAGGGCCGCACGGTCCGCGAGCTCGCGGCCGGCGAACCACGCGGGGTCCCAGCGCACCAGCGCCTCGACCACCGGCAGCGTCGTGTGGGTCGGGGCGCCGCACAGGACCACCTGTCCACCGTCGGCTGCGCCGCGGGTCAGGCCGGCCGCACCCAGCCAGCGGCGCAGGGCCTCCTCGGCGGCGTCGAGGGTCGCCCGGTCGAGCGAGGCCCAGGCGTCGAGCAGGAGGCAGGCGGCGTACCCACCCTCGGCGACGGGTTCGGCGCCGGGCGTGGCGATGACCAGGGCGGGCGTGGCGGCCACGGTGTCGAGCACCGCCCCGGCGCCAGAGGTGTGCACCGGCACGCCGGGGAAGGCGCGGCCCAGCTCCTCGGCGGTGCGCCGAGCCCCCACGACCGAGGAGCGCAGCTCCCGGCCACCGCACTCGCGGCACTCGAACCGGCCCACCCCGCGCCCGCACCAGCGGCAGGCCGGCTCGGCACCGCGCGCTGACTGGGCGACCGGGCCACCGCAGTGGCGGCACCGGACCGGGGCACGGCAGGTCTGGCAGGCGAGCGACGGCAGGTAGCCGCGACGGGGCACCTGCACGAGCACGGGCCCGGAGTCCAGGGCAGCCTTGGCGGTGCGCCAGGCGACGGACGGCAGGTGGGCGCTGGTAGCGGCGGGGTCCCGCTCGACGTCGAGGCCCTCTCCGGCCACCCGCACGCTGGGCACGGCCCCACGCACGGACGCCGCCGCGACGGTCCGGAGGGCGTCGGCCTCGACGAGCCGCTGGACGGCCACGCTGCGCGTGAACCCGGCGCTGAGGACTGCCGTCCCCTCCAGCGCGGCCCGCGCCAGCAGCACCTCGCGCGCGTGCGGGTAGGGCGCCCGGGGCTCGTCGAGCAGGTCGTCGCCGTCGTCCCACCAGGCCACGAGCCCCGGCGACCGGACCGGGGCGAACGCGGCGGCGCGGGTGCCGACGACGACCGAGACGTGGCCGCGGAGCACCTTGAGCCACGCGGTGTAGCGGGCCTGGGGGCCCTGGTCGGCGGTCAGCCGCACGTGACGGCCCTTCCCGAGCACGGCGGTGAGGGCGGTGTCCACCCGCCGCACGTCGCGGTGGTCGGGGACGACGATGACGCTGCCCCGGCCGCCGGCGAGGGTCGCGGCCGCGGCGGCGGCCAGCGCCGCCGGCCAGTCCTCGTCGGGCGTGCGCGGCGGCAGCGCGAGCAGGGAGGCGGCCGGGGACTCGCCCGAGGCGAGCCGGCTCAGGAACGCGGGGCCCCCGGCATACCGGCTCCACGAGGGCACGTGGTCGGGCGCCTCGGGCAGCGGGTCGGGCTCCGGCGCCAGCTCGGCGAGGGCCTTCTCGGCGGCTGCGTGGCGCGGGGGCACGGCCAGCCGCAGCACGTCGCCGAGCGTCCCGGCGTACCGGGCGGCCACGGCCCGGCAGAGCGCCAGCAGCGCGGGCGTGAGGACCGGCTCGGGCGACACCACGCGGCGCACCGGGGCGAGCCGACCGGTGTGCTCCGCCTCGGCCCGGCGCTCGAGGACGAAGCCGTCGAGGTCCTGGCCGGCGAACCGGACCTTGACCCGGGCACCCGGGACGGCGGTCGCGGTCATGGACTCGGGGACGAGGTACTCGAACGGCCGGTCGAGGTGCGCCAGCCCGGTGTCGACGACCACGGCGGCGACCGGGTCCGTGGCCGCTGCCTCCTGCTCCGGGCGCACCCGCGGGGTCTTGGGCAGGGCGGAGCGGATCAGCGCCAGCTGCTCCCCTGCTCCCGGTTCGGACACACCGGAAAACTAGTCGACCCGGCCGACAACCCTGCGGGGAAGGTGTCGGCCGGGTCGGCTCTCGTGGGGCGCGTGCGCGCCTCGTGCGCGCCTCGTGCGCGCCTCGTGGGCAGCTCGTCGGCCACGGCGGGGCCGCACCGCCGCCAGGTGCGGCGGCCTCAGCCCTTGACGGCCTTCTGCAGCGCCTCGACCCGGTTGGTGTGCTCCCAGGTGAACGGGTTGGACAGCCCGTCGAAGTGGGTGCGGCCGAAGTGGCCGTACGCCGCCGTCGGCTTGTAGATCGGCCGCAGCAGGTCGAGGTCCTCGACGATCGCGGCGGGGCGCAGGTCGAAGACGGTCGAGATCGCGCGCTGGATCGTGTCCACGGGCTCGGTCTCGGTGCCGAACGTCTCGACGTACAGGCCCACCGGCTGCGCCTTGCCGATGGCGTAGGCGACCTGGACCTCGCAGCGGCGGGCCAGGCCCGCGGCGACGACGTTCTTGGCGACCCAGCGCATGGCGTAGGCGGCGGAGCGGTCGACCTTCGACGGGTCCTTGCCGGAGAAGGCGCCGCCCCCGTGGCGGGCCATGCCGCCGTAGGTGTCGACGATGATCTTGCGGCCGGTGAGCCCAGCGTCACCCATCGGGCCACCGATCTCGAAGCGGCCGGTGGGGTTGATGAGCGAGCGGTACCCGGACGTGTCCAGCTCGGTGCCGTGGTCGGCGAGCTCGCCCAGCACCGGCTTGATGACGTAGTGCTCGATGTCCGGGCCCAGCAGGTCGTCGAGGGAGACGTCGGCGGCGTGCTGCGTCGACAGGACAACGGTGTCGAGGCGCACCGCGCGGTCGCCGTCGTACTCGATGGTGACCTGGGTCTTGCCGTCGGGCCGCAGGTAGGGCACCTCGCCGCTCTTGCGCACGGCGGTCAGCCGCTCCGAGAGGCGGTGCGCCAGGAAGATGGGCAGCGGCATGAGCTCGGGGGTGTCCTCGCAGGCGTACCCGAACATCAGGCCCTGGTCGCCCGCGCCCTGCTTGTCCCGCGGGTCGACGCCCCCCGTGCGGTTCTCGTAGGCCGTGTCGACGCCCTGGGCGATGTCGGGGCTCTGCTGCCCGATCGACACCTCGACGCCGCACGACGCGCCGTCGAAGCCCTTGGTCGAGGAGTCGTAGCCGATGCCGAGGACCGTCTCGCGCACGATCCGGGGGATCTCGACGTACGCCTCGGTCGTCACCTCGCCGGCGACGTGCACGAGCCCGGTGGTGACCATGGTCTCGACGGCCACCCGGCTGTGCGGGTCCTGGTCGAGCATGGCGTCGAGGATCGAGTCGGAGATCTGGTCGCAGATCTTGTCCGGGTGACCCTCCGTGACGGACTCGGACGTGAACAGGCGTGCGGACACTCAGGTCTCCTTGGGACGACGACGGTGCTGGCAGCGCCGGCCCGGTGTGCCGACGACCCCCGCGAGTGTAGTCGCGGCTACAGGATCTCCTGCACGGCGTCCCAGACCGCGGCGGCAACCTCCTCCTTGGAGGCGGGCCCGGCGTCGACGACGTGGCCGCTGCCCTGGCGCAGGATGTGCACGGTGTTGTCGTCGTGCCCGAAGGTCTTGTCGGCACCGACCTCGTTGACCACCAACAGGTCACAGCCCTTGCGGACCAGCTTGTCGCGCCCGTGCTCGAGGACGCTCCCCTCCGCGTCGCCCGTCTCCGCGGCGAACCCCACGACGACCGGGCTGGCGTCGTCGCCCCGGTCGCGGACCAGCCGCGCCAGGATGTCGGGGTTGCGGACCAGCTCGATGGTCGGGGCCGCCTCGTCCGGTCCGCCGTCCGGGCCGGTGCCGTGGCCCTTCTTGATCTTCGCCTCGGCGTAGCGCGCGGGCCGGAAGTCGGCCACCGCCGCGGCCATCACCACGACGTCGGCGTCCCGGGACGCGTCGAGCACCGCGTCCTGGAGCTCGAGGGCGGTCTGCACCGGGACGACAGTGACGCCGTCGGGGGCCGGCAGGGCGGTGTTCGCGGCCACCAGCACGACGTCGGCGCCACGCCGGGCCGCCACCCGGGCGAGGGCGTAGCCCTGCTTGCCGGAGCTGCGGTTGCCGAGGAAGCGGACCGGGTCCAGCGGCTCACGGGTGCCACCGGCACTCACGACGACCCGACGGCCCTCGAGCCCGTGCTCGTCGGCGGGCGTGGCGGCCGAGCGGCTCGCGTGCGCCGACTCGTCGGCGGGCACTGCGATGTCGGTCCGCGCCGCAGCGGGCGGGTGGGTCGGAGCACCCGGGTGCCCGTGCGCGAGGAGCCGGGCGCAGACGGCATACAGGTCCTCGGGCTCGGGAAGCCGGCCGGGACCGGTGTCGGCGCCGGTGAGCCGCCCACTGGCCGGCGGGACGACGTGCACCCCGCGCTCGGTGAGCGTCTCGACGTTGGCCTGCGTGGCCGGGTGCTCCCACATCTCGGTGTGCATGGCCGGCGCCATCACGACCGGGCAGCGCGCCGTGAGCAGGACGTTGGTGAGCAGGTCACCGGCCAGGCCGTGCGCCGCCTTGGCGAGCAGGTCCGCGGTCGCGGGGGCCACGACGACGAGGTCCGCCTGCTTGCCCAGGCGGACGTGCGGGACCTCGTGGACGCCGGACCACACGTCGGTGTGCACCGGCTTGCCCGACAGCGCCTCCCACGTGGGGGCGCCGACGAACTGCAGCGCCGACGCGGTCGGGACCACGGTGACGTCGTGCCCGGACTCGGTGAGCAGCCGCAGCAGCGAGCACGCCTTGTAGGCCGCGATGCCGCCACTGACACCGAGGACGATCCGCGCCATCGAGGACTCCCTGCGTCGAGGTGCCGAGGAGGGGTGTGGCTCAGGCCTCGATCGGCTCGGAGGTGACCAGTCCCTGGTTGATCTCGCGCAGCGCGATGGACATGGGCTTCTCGTGCACCTGGCTGTCGACGAGCGGCCCGACGTACTCGAGCAGGCCCTCCTGGAGCTGGCTGTAGTACGCGTTGATCTGGCGCGCGCGCTTGGCCGAGTAGATGACCAGGGCGTACTTGGAGTCGGCCTTGGTGAGGAGGTCGTCGATCGGCGGGTTGGTGATGCCGATGGGGTTGGCGACGGTTCCGGACACGGGGGGGCTCACATCTCTGTAGTCGGTTGCGTGCGCTGTCGCGGGACAGCTCGTCAGTGCGTTCGCATCAATGATACGAGTTCTTCGGCTGCCCGACGAACGTCGTCGTTGACGATGGTGACGTCGAACTCCTTCTCGGCCGCCATCTCGACCTTGGCGGTCTCGAGCCGGCGGGTGCGCTCCTCCTCGTCCTCGGTGCCCCGGCCGACGAGCCGGCGCACCAGCTCCTCCCAGCTCGGGGGGGCCAGGAAGACGAACAACGCCTCGGGCATCGTCCGGCGCACCTGGCGGGCGCCCTGGAGGTCGATCTCGAGCAGCGCCATGCGGTGGGAGGCGAGCGCCTCCTCGACCGGCCGGCGGGGGGTGCCGTAGGAGTTGCGGCCGTGGACGACGGCCGACTCGAGCAGCTCACCGTCGCGCTGCATGCGGGCGAACTCCTCCGCCCCGACGAAGTGGTAGTGGACGCCGTCCTGCTCCCCGGGCCGGGGGCTGCGCGTGGTCGCCGAGACGCTCAGCCAGACGTCCGGGAAGTGGTCGCGCACGTAGGCCGAGACCGTGCCCTTGCCGACCGCGGTGGGGCCGGCCAGCACGACGAGGCGGTGCGCTCGCCCGGAGTCCGCTGGGAGCGGCCCGCTCACGCCTCGTCGAAGCGGGTGAGCAGCGCGGAGATCTGGTTGGCCCCGAGACCGCGGACGCGACGGCTCTCGGAGATGCCGACCTCCTCCATGATCTGGCGGGCGCGCACCCGGCCGACGCCCGGCATCGACTCGAGCAGGGCGGAGACCTTCATCTTGCCGACGACCTCGTTGGCCTTGCCGTCGGCGATGACCTCCTTGAGGGACCCCTGGGCGTACTTGAGGCGGTTCTTGACCGCGGCACGCTCGCGTCGGGCGACCGCAGCCTTCTCCAGGGCGGCAGCTCGCTGCTCCGGCGTCAACGGGGGAAGGGCCACGGCTGCGTCTCCTTGTGCGGACGTGCGGGTGCACGTGGGTCGGGGTTGGGGGGCTGGCTCCGACTGTAGCAACCGCCGGGCGACTCTTCTCGCCCGAGGGCGCCGGGGCGGCGCCGTTGCGCGGTCAGCGCAGCAGGGAGGCCATCGTCTCGCTCGTCGAGCGCACCCGGTCGCGCAGCGCGGCCACGTCGGGGCCGGCCGACAGCACCTCGCGGCTGCTGGCGGGAAGCACGTCGGGCAGGGCGTCCCCGAAGACCCGTCGCAGGTCCTCGCCCGTGCCGCCCTGGGCGCCCACGCCGGGCGCCAGGAGGGGCCCGTTGACGGCGGCCAGGTCGAGCTGGAGCTCCTGGACGGCCGTGCCGACCGTGGCGCCCACGACCAGCCCCACGCTGCCGAGCTCGCCCCGCTCCCCCGCTGCGGCGTTCTCGGCGGCAGCGCTGCGAACGATGCCCTCCGCGACGCTCGTCCCGCCCAGCCGGGCGTGCTGGACCGTCCGGCCCTCGGGGTTGGACGTGAGCGCCAGGACGAAGACCCCGCGACCGGTCTGGGCGGCCAGGTCGAGGGCGGGGCGCAGCGACTCGAACCCGAGGAACGGGCTCAGGGTCACGGCGTCCCCGGGCGCCACGGCGTCCTTGCCGAGGAACGCCTCGGCGTAGGCCGCCATCGTGCTGCCGATGTCGCCGCGCTTGGCGTCCACGAGGACCAGGGTGCCGGCCTCCTGCAGGGCCCGCGTGGCCCGCTCGAGGACGGCGACCCCGGCGGAGCCGAAGACCTCGAAGAACGCCGACTGCGGCTTGACCACGGCCACGTGGCCGCCGAAGGCCTCGACGCAGGTCTCCGTGAACCGGGTCAGGCCCTCGAGGTCGTACTCCAGGCCCCAGGACTCGACCAGCGCGCGGTGGGGGTCGATGCCCGCGCACAGCGGTCCGTGGGTCTGCGTGGCGGCCCGGAGCCGCTGGCCGAAGCCGGCCTCGCTGGTCCCGCTCATGTCACGCCATCCTCTCGTGGGCGATCCCGACGACGTCCGTCAGCCGGCCGAAGCCCTTCTCCTGCAGCAGCTCGCGCAGCTCGCGGCCGACCCGGACCGGCGCGCTGGGGTCGTTGAACGCGGCGGTGCCGACCTGGACGGCCGACGCGCCCGCCGCGACGAGCTCGAGGGCGTCGCGCCCGGTCCGAACTCCCCCGACGCCGATGATCGGCACGGTCGGGAGCCGGCCCGCCCGCATGGCGGCCCGGGTCTGCCAGATCGCGCGCACGGCCACCGGGCGGACCGCCGGGCCCGACAGGCCACCGGTCACGCCGGCGACCTGGGGTCGCAGCAGGTCGGTGTCGATCACCATGCCGAGCAGGGTGTTGATCATGGTGAGCCCGTCGGCCCCGGCCTCGACCGCCGCCTGCGCGACCGTCACGATGTCGGTGACGTCCGGGGTCAGCTTGGCGAAGATCGGCACCTCCGGCGGCAGCTGCGGGCGCACCTGCGAGACGACGTCGGCCGAGGCGGCCGGGTCGCAGGCGAAGACGAGGCCGCGGTTGGCGACGTTGGGGCAGGAGATGTTGACCTCGACGCCGACGACTGCGGCGAACGCCTCGCTCGCGGCCAGCCGGCCCGCCACGTCGGCGAACTCGGCGCTCGTGCCACCGGCGATCGAGACCAGCACCCGGGCACCGGCCTCGTGCAGCCAGGCCAGGTCCTGCTCGACGAAGGCCGTGATGCCCGGGCCCTGCAGGCCGATCGAGTTGAGCATGCCCGACGGCGTCTCGGCCATCCGCGGCGTGCCGCGACCGGACCGGGGGTCGGCCATGACCGACTTGGTGACGAAGGCACCGAGCTCACGCAGGTCGAAGAAGCGGGCGAGCTCCTTGCCGTTGGCCGCGCAGCCGGAGGCCGTCATCATCGGGCTGGGCAGCCGCATGCCGGCGAGGTCCACCGACAGGTCGACCGTGGTGGCCGGGGTGGTGGTGGTGGTCATCAGTGGCCTCCCGTCCCCGGCGCCCCGACGGCGTCGTCGGGCACCCGGCACAGACCGTCCGAGAACGCGTCCCAGCGCACCCGGTCGCCGCGGAACACCGGGCCCTCGACGCACGAGCGCACCATCCGGGTCCGCCCGTCGTCACCCACCACCGGCATGACGCAGGTCATGCAGACGCCGACGCCGCACGCCATCGACTCCTCGACGGCGACGTGGGCCGTGGCGCCCTCGGCGGCCGCCACGTCGGTGATCGAGCGCAGCATCCCCATCGGGCCACATCCGTAGACGTTCCCGCCCCCGCCCGCGCGGCGGATCGTCTCGGGCAGCACGTCGGAGACCCAGCCGCGGGTCCCCTCGGACCCGTCGTCCGTCGTCACGGTGACACCGTCGGAAACCTCGCGGGCCTCCTGCACCCCGAACAGCTTCGACGCCGTCGCGGCGCCGAGGACCACCTCGACGTGGCAGCCCTGCGCGCGCAGCGACCGCGCCAGCCAGGCGAGGGGCGCGCTGCCGTAGCCGCCGCCGACCAGGACGCAGCCGACGGGCTCGTGAGGCACGGGGAACTCGCGACCGAGCGGGCCGATCACGTCGACCTCGTCTCCGGGGCGCAACGCGGCCAGCCACTCGGTGCCGGCGCCGACTGGCGAGATGACGACGTCGACCGTGTCGGTCGCCGGGTCGGCGCGGTGGAGGGAGAAGCAGCGGCGCAGGAGGTTCGCGCTCGTCGGGCCACCGACGGCCAGGGCGACGAAGTGGCCCGGCCGGGCGTGCTCCGCCAGCCCCGGCACCTCGAACGACAGGCGGTGGTACGCACCGACGACGTCGTTCGAGACCAGCCGCCCCGTGCCCTGCACGACCGGGGTGTCCCCGGCGACCGAGGTGTCCTGGGCGACGTCGCTCACCGGCGAGCCTCCACGGCATACAGGTCGAGGTCGCGCGCGTGCTCCTGGAGCGGCTTGACGCGGTACTCGCCCCGCAGCTGGGCCTCGATGCCCTGCACCGCGGCCGCGAGCTCCTGGACGGTGGTGACGATCGGCTTGTCCATCGAGGTCGTCGCGGCGCGGATCGCGTAGCCGTCGGCGCGCGCGTTGGGGCCGCTGGGCGTGTTGACCACCATGGCGATCTCGCCCGCGAGGATGAGGTCGACGATCGACTGCTCGGTCTCGTCGCGCTCGCTCACCTTGTGCACCACCTCGGACGCGATCCCGTTGCGCCGCAGGACATCCGCGGTGCCCGTGGTGGCCACGATCGTGAAGCCGAGGTCGGCGAGCCGCTTGACCGGGAAGATCATCGCCCGCTTGTCGCGGTTGGCGACGGAGACGAACACCTTGCCCGAGCGGGGCAGGCCCGACCCGGCGGCGAGCATCCCCTTGGCGAACGCCGTGCCGAAGTCGTCGTCGATCCCCATGACCTCACCCGTGGAGCGCATCTCCGGCCCGAGCAGGCTGTCGACGACCTGGCCGTCACGGGTGCGGAACCGCTTGAACGGCAGCACCGCCTCCTTGACCGCGACCGGCGCGTGGCTCGGCATCGACCCGCCGTCGCCGTGGGCGGGCAGCAGCCCCTCCTCGCGCAGCTCCTTGATCGTCGCGCCGAGCATGACCCGGGCGGCGGCCTTGGCCACCGGCACACCGGTCGCCTTCGCCACGAACGGCACCGTCCGCGACGCGCGCGGGTTGGCCTCCAGGACGTAGAGCACGTCCTGCGCGAGGGCGAACTGCACGTTCATGAGGCCGCGCACGCCGATGCCCTCGGCAAGCCGCAGCGTCGCCTCGCGCACCCGCTCGAGCTCGGCCACGCCGAGCGTCACCGGCGGCAGCGTGCAGGCCGAGTCGCCGGAGTGGATGCCGGCTTCCTCGATGTGCTCCATGATCCCGCCGAGGTACATCTCGGTGCCGTCGTAGAGCGCGTCGACGTCGATCTCGATCGCGTCGTCGAGGAACCGGTCGACGAGCACCGGGTGCTCCGGGCTCGCGACGGTCGCGCGGGTGACGTAGGTCGCCAGGGTGTCGTCGTCGTAGACGATCTCCATGCCGCGACCGCCGAGGACGTACGAGGGCCGCACCAGGACGGGGTACCCGATCTCCTGCGCGACCGCGACCGCCTCGGTCGCGCTGTATGCCGTGCCGTGCCGCGGTGCGGGCAGGTTCGCCTCGGCGAGCACGCGGCCGAACGCCCCGCGGTCCTCGGCGAGGTCGATGGCCTCCGGGCTGGTGCCGACGATCGGCACGCCCGCCTCCTTGAGCGCCTTGGCCAGGCCGAGCGGCGTCTGGCCGCCGAGCTGGACGATGACACCGGCCACCGGGCCGGCCTGCTGTTCGGCGTGGACGACCTCGAGCACGTCCTCGAGGGTGAGCGGCTCGAAGTAGAGCCGGCTGCTCGTGTCGTAGTCGGTGGAGACGGTCTCGGGGTTGCAGTTGACCATCACGGTGTCGTAGCCGGCGTCGCGCAGGGCGAAGCTGGCGTGCACGCAGGAGTAGTCGAACTCGACGCCCTGGCCGATCCGGTTCGGGCCGCTGCCGAGGATGATCACGGCCGGCTTCTCGCGCGGCTCCACCTCGGTCTCCTCGTCGTAGGACGAGTAGTGGTACGGCGTCTGCGCCGCGAACTCCGCGGCGCACGTGTCGACCGTCTTGTAGACCGGGCGCACCCCGAGTGCCTGGCGCACCCCACGGACGACCGCCTCCGGCATACCGCGCAGCGAGGCCAGCTGGCCGTCGCTGAAGCCGTGCCGCTTGGCCAGCCGCAGCAGCCTGGGGCTGAGCTCAGGGGCGGCGGCGATGCGCTCGGCGAGGGCGTTGACGAGCGCGACCTGGTCGAGGAACCAGGGGTCGATGCCCGTCTCGTCGTGCACCTCCTCGACCGAGAGGCCGCCGCGCAGGGCCTGCTGCACGGTGACCAGGCGCCCGTCGGTGGGCGTCTTCGCGATGTGCAGCAGGGTGCGGGCCTGCTCCTCGCTCGGCGTCGGGCCGTCCCAGTGGAACGTGCTGTCCTTGCGCTCGGCGGAGCGCAGCGCCTTCTGCAACGCCTCGGTGAAGTTGCGGCCGATGGCCATCGCCTCACCGACCGACTTCATCGTCGTGGTGAGGGTCGGGTCGGCGGCGGGGAACTTCTCGAACGCAAACCGCGGCACCTTGACCACGACGTAGTCGAGGGTCGGCTCGAAGCTGGCCGGCGTCTCGCGGGTGATGTCGTTGGGCACCTCGTCGAGGGTGTAGCCGATCGCCATCTTCGCGGCGATCTTGGCGATCGGGAAGCCGGTCGCCTTCGACGCCAGGGCCGAGGAGCGCGAGACGCGCGGGTTCATCTCGATCACGATGATGCGACCGTCGTCGGGGTTGACGGCGAACTGGATGTTGCAGCCGCCGGTGTCGACGCCGACCTCGCGGATGATCGCGATGCCGAGGTCGCGCAGCCGCTGGTACTCGCGGTCGGTGAGCGTGAGCGCGGGCGCCACGGTGATCGAGTCACCCGTGTGGACGCCCATGGGGTCGAGGTTCTCGATCGAGCAGACGACCACGACGTTGTCGGCGTGGTCGCGCATGACCTCGAGCTCGTACTCCTTCCACCCGAGGATCGACTCCTCGAGGAGCACCTCGGTCACGGGGCTGTACTGCAGGCCCGCGCCGCCGATGCGGCGCAGGTCGGTCTCGTCGTAGGCGAAGCCCGAGCCGAGGCCGCCCATCGTGAACGACGGCCGGACGACGACCGGGTAGCCGAGGTCGTCGGCGGCCGCGAGCAGCTCGTCCATGCTGTGGCAGATCATCGAGCGCGCGGACTCGCCGCCGCAGCGCTCGACGACGCCCTTGAACTTCTCCCGGTCCTCGCCGAGCTGGATCGCCTCGACGTTGGCGCCGATCAGCGGGCAGTTGTACTTCTCGAGCACCCCCGCCTCGTGCAGGGCGATGGCGCAGTTGAGGGCGGTCTGCCCACCGAGGGTCGCGAGCACCGCGTCCGGGCGCTCCCGGGCGATGATCGCCTCGACGATCTCGGGGGTGATCGGCTCGACGTAGGTCGCGTCGGCGAACTCCGGGTCGGTCATGATCGTGGCCGGGTTGGAGTTGACCAGGACGACCCTGATGCCCTCCTCGCGCAGCACCCGGCAGGCCTGCGTCCCGGAGTAGTCGAACTCGCACGCCTGCCCGATGACGATCGGCCCGGAGCCGATCACCAGGACGCTCTTGATGTCGTCGCGCTTGCTCACGCGCGGTGTCCCTTCTCCTTGTTGCCCTGCATGAGGGAGATGAACCGGTCGAACAGGTAGGCCGCGTCGTGGGGGCCGGCCGCGGCCTCGGGGTGGTACTGCACCGAGTACGCGGGCAGGTCGAGGCACTCCAGGCCCTCGACGACGTCGTCGTTGAGGCACACGTGCGAGACCCGCACCCGGCCGTATGCCGTGCCGTCGGCAGCGTCGCTGGGCGCCGGGACGCCCTCGGGCTCGAGCGGCGCGTCGACCGCGAAGCCGTGGTTGTGCGCCGTCACCTCGACCTTGCGCGTCGACCGGTCCATGACCGGCTGGTTGATGCCGCGGTGGCCGTACTTGAGCTTGTAGGTGCCGAAGCCGAGTGCCCGGCCGAGCAGCTGGTTGCCGAAGCAGATGCCGAAGAACGGGATCCGCGCGTCGAGGACCTGGCGCAGCACCCCGACCTCGGCGTCGGCCGTGGCCGGGTCGCCGGGACCGTTGGAGAAGAACACGCCGTCGGGACCGTGCTCACCCCCGACCCGGCGCACCTGCTCGAACGTCGTGGTCGCCGGCAGCACGTGCACCTCGATGCCGTGCTGCGCCATGAGGGCCGGCGTCATCGACTTGATGCCGAGGTCGACCGCGGCGACGGTGAACCGCTTCTCCCCCACCGCCGGCACGACGTACGGCTCGCGTGTGGTGACCTCGGCCGCAAGGGCCGCGCCCTGCATCAGCGGCGCGGACACGACCTCGGCGACGAGTGACTCGACCGGCTCGGACGCCCGGGCCCCCGAGAAGATCCCGACCCGCATGGCGCCGCGCTCGCGCAGGTGCCGGGTCAGGGCGCGCGTGTCGATGCCGCTGATGCCGACCACGCCCTGGGCCTCGAGGTCGTCCTCGAGCGACTGCTGCGAGCGCCAGTTGGACGGGCGCAGGGCGGGGTCGCGCACGACGTAGCCGGCCACCCAGATGCGGCGCGACTCGGGGTCCACGTCGTTGACCCCGGTGTTCCCGACGTGCGGGGCCGTCATCACGACGACCTGGCGGTGGTAGCTGGGGTCCGTCAGCGTCTCCTGGTAGCCGGTCATGCCGGTGGAGAACACCGCCTCCCCGACGGTGGCGCCGGTCGCGCCGTAGGCCTCACCGCGGAAGACGCGCCCGTCCTCGAGCACGAGCACGGCGTCGTCGCGGTCGAGGTCCAGCTGTGCGGCCACGCTCATCGGGTGGTCCCTCCTTCGGGTGCGGTGGGCTCGTGCCCGGTGTCGGTGCTCGTGTCGGTGGCGGTGCTCGCCGCGGTCTCGGTGTCGGTGCTCGCCGCGGTCTCGGTGTCGGTGCTCGCCGCGGTCTCGGTGCCGGTGCCCGCGGCGGTCTCGCTGTCAGCGCTCGTGTCGGCGTCGGTGCTCGTGCCGGTGTCGGAGGGGCCGTCGGTCGGCTGCCCCTCCGCCCGCTCGGAGCCGCCGCTGTGCCACCACAGGGCCGACTCGACGCGGTCGACGTCGGCGCGGTACCGCGGGTGGAAGCCGGTCTCGTACACGGCCCCGTCGTCGGCCCGCCACTGCAGGACGACCAGCCGGTTGGCACCGACGAACTTGCCGGCCATCCCCCGGTCGCGGCGCACGCTGAGCAACCGTGAGCGGGGCACGACCACGGTCGACTCCCCCTGCCGGTCGATGCGCACGAGCTGGTCGGGGTTCCCGCGGTCGACGGTGAGGGTCGCTCGGGACCGGTTGCCCAGACCCTCGACGGCCACCCGCTCGAGCCGGCTCTCGGCGGTCGTGGTGCTCACGTAGGTGCCCTCGACGACGACCGCGTGGCTGCGGTCCTCCCTCAGGGCCGGCGCCGGCGCGGCACCGTCCTGCGACCGGTGGCGCTCCACGGCGATGGCCGCCGAGGCGTTGCGCCGGCTCTTGCGCAACCACGCGGTATACAGGAGGGCGTAGATGAGCCCGAGGGCCACGAGCATGAGACCCACTGCCTGCAGTCGCGTCACGCGAGGGCCCCCTTCTGCGCGGTGACCCGGCCTCGCAGGACGGTGGCGTGGACGGCCCCCCGGAAGGTGCGGCCGTGCCAGGGGTTGTTGCGCGACAGGGAGAGCGAGGCACTGCGGTCGACGGTCACCTCGGCGCTCGGGTCGACGAGGGTGAGGTTCGCGGGCGACCCGGTCTCGAGCGGCCGGCCGTGCCCGGAGAGGCCGGCAATCCGGGCCGGGGCCGTCGACATGACCCGGGCCACGCCGGCCCAGTCGAGCAGCCCCGGACCCACCATGACGTCGGCCACCACGGACAGGGCCGTCTCGAGGCCGAGCATGCCGAACGCCGCGTCGACGAAGGCATGCTCCTTGTCGTGCCGGGCGTGCGGGGCGTGGTCCGTGGCGACGGCGTCGATGGTGCCGTCCGCGAGCGCGGCCCGCAGGGCGTCGACGTCCTCCTGCGGGCGCAGCGGCGGGTTCACCTTGTAGACCGGGTCGTACCCGGCGAGCAGGTCGGTGGTCAGCAGCAGGTGGTGCGGCGTCACCTCGGCGGTGACGTCGATGCCCCGCGCCTTGGCCCACCGGACGACCTCCACCGTCCCGGCGGTGGACACGTGCGCGACGTGGACGCGCGAGCCGGTGTGCCGCGCCAGCATGACGTCACGGGCGACGATGCTCTCCTCGGCGATGCCGGGCCAGCCCGGCAGCCCCAGCCGACCCGACAGCTCGCCCTCGTGGGCACAGGCCTGGCCGCCGGCCAGGTGGGGGTCCTGCGCGTGCTGGGAGACCACGCCGCCGAACGCCCGGACGTACTCCAGCGCCCGGCGCATCACCCGCGGGTCCGCCACGCAGTGCCCGTCGTCGGAGAAGACGCGCACGCCGGCCCGGGAGCGGTGCATGAGGCCCAGCTCGGCGAGCTCCTCACCGGCGAGACCCTTGGTGACCGCGCCCACCGGGACCACGTCGACCAGGCCGGCAACCCGCCCCAGGTCGAGGACGCGCTCCGCCGCCTCGGCCGTGTCCGTCACCGGTGTGGTGTTGGCCATGGCGAGGACGGCGGTGTAGCCGCCCACGGCCGCGGCGGCCGACCCGGACGCGATCGTCTCGGCGTCCTCCCGGCCGGGTTCGCGCAGGTGCGTGTGCAGGTCGACCAGGCCCGGCAGGGCCACCAGCCCGTCGGCGTCGAGGACGTCCGCGCCCTTGGCCGAGCGGATCGAGCCGACCTGGGTCACCACGCCGTCCTCGACGAGCAGGTCCTGGGCGCCCCGGCCGAGCAGGTCGGCCCCGGTCACGAGCAGCGCGGGCATCAGGCGTCCTCTCCTTCGTTGCCGGCCAACAAGTGGTAGAGCACCGACATCCGCACCGCCACCCCCGCACTGACCTGGTCGAGCACGAGGCTCTGGGCGGCGTCCGCAGCGTCTGCGCCGATCTCCAGCCCTCGGTTCATGGGTCCCGGGTGGCAGATGACGGCGTCCGGGTTGGCGGCGACGAGCGCGTCGAGCCGCGCCCGGGTGAGGCCGTAGCCGACGGTGTACTCGCGGGCCGTCGGGAAGAACCCGCCGCTCATCCGCTCGCGCTGGACCCGCAGCATCATCACCGCGTCGGCGGTGGGCAGCACGGCGTCGAGGTCGTTCTCCAGGGCGAACCCGTCGCGCTCCGACCAGGCCGTGATGCCGCTCGGCATGAGCGTCGGCGGGGCGACGAGGGTGACCCTGGCCCCCAGGGTCCGCAGGGTGATGAGGTTCGAGCGCACCACGCGGGAGTGGGTGAGGTCGCCGACGATGACGACGTGCCGCCCCTCGAGGTCCCCGAGCCGGTGCTCCATCGTGTACGCGTCGAGCAGCGCCTGGGTGGGGTGCTCGTGGGTGCCGTCCCCGGCGTTGACGACGTGCGCGTCGATCCACTGGCTGACCTGGTGGGCGGCGCCGCTGGCGGAGTGCCGGATGACGACGGCGTCGACGCCCATGGCCGCCACCGTCATCACCGTGTCGCGCAGGGACTCGCCCTTGGAGGTCGAGGAGCCCTTGCCGCTGATGTTGATGACGTCGGCCGAGAGCCACTTGCCGGCGATCTCGAAGCTGCTGCGGGTGCGGGTGGAGTCCTCGAAGAAGAGGTTCACCACCGTGCGGCCGCGCAGGGTGGGCAGCTTCTTGACCTCGCGCTTCTGCACGGCGTGCATCTCGGCCGCGGTGTCGAGCAGCTCGCGCACCTGCTCACGGCTCAGGTCCGCGGAGGACAGCAGGTGCCGGCGCGGTCGCGCCGGGGTCGGGGCGCCCGACGCCACGGGGTGGCCGAGGCCGGTCACGGCGGTGCTCATCGGGGCTCCCCTCCGGCGATGGTGACCTGGTCCTCGACCCCGTCGGGCTCGGCCAGCCGCACCCGCACCTTCTCGCTGCTCGAGGTCGGCAGGTTCTTGCCCACGTGGTCGGCGCGGATCGGCAGCTCGCGGTGACCGCGGTCGACGAGGACGGCCAGCCGGACGACGCGCGGCCGGCCGAGGTCCGAGAGGGCGTCGAGAGCGGCCCGGACGGTGCGGCCGGAGTAGAGCACGTCGTCGACGAGGACCACGACCTTGTCGTCGATCCCGGAGGCCGGGATGTCGGTGTGCATGGGGCTGCGCGTGGGCTGCCGGCGCAGGTCGTCGCGGTGCATCGTGACGTCGAGGGCCCCGACCGCGACCGGGACGCCTTCGACCTCCTCGATCAGCGCGGCGAGGCGGCGGGCCAGGGCCACGCCCCGGGTGGGGATGCCGAGGACGACGAGGTCGGCAGCGCCCTTGTTGCGCTCGAGGATCTCGTGGGCGACGCGGCGCAGCACCCGGGACACGTCGGCAGCGCTCATGACCGAGCGCTCGTCGGTGGCGGTCACGGCGGTGCCGGGGACCGTGGTGGGGGTGGCGGAGCCGGCGGGAGCGGTGGGCTCGACCTCGGCGGGTACAGCTGAGTCTGGACGCATGACGGCGCCTGGACCTCCTTCCCTGCCTCACTGGACAGGTCGTTAAAGGATGTCGGTCGGGAGCCACTGTAACGGGTCGACCCGTGAAGGTGCGACGCGGCCCACCACCCGGTAGGACCGAGGGGTGGCAGGCCCCCCGGGCACCGCCACCCCACCGACGGCGGCCGACCGTGGCACGCCGCGACACCGACAGGAGAGACGATGACGAGCACCCCCACCGTCGCGGTGCTGGGCACCGGCATCATGGGCGCAGGGATGGCCCGCAGCCTGCGCCGCGCCGACCTCCCCGTCCGCGTGTGGAACCGCAGCCGCGACAAGGCGGAGCCGCTCACCGACGCCGGGGCGACCGTGTACGCCTCCGCCGCCGAGGCGGTCACCGGGGCCGACGTCGTGGTCACCATGCTGTACGACCACGAGGCCGTGCGGTCCACGCTCGAGCAGTGCGCCGACGCGTTCGGCGCGGACACCGTCTGGGTGCAGGCGTCCACCGTCGGCGTCGCTGGCACCGAGGCCCTCTCGTCCCTCGCCATGCAGCGGGGGATCGCGTTCCTCGACGCGCCCGTGCTGGGTACGAGGGACCCGGCGGAGAAGGGCGCCCTCGTCCTCCTGGTCTCCGGTGACCGCTCGCTCGCCGAGCGTGTCCAGCCGGTGCTCGACGCCGTCGGCTCGCGGACCATGTGGGTCGGGGACGAGCCCGGTGCGGCGAGCCGGCTCAAGCTGGCGGTCAACTCCTGGGTGGCGACGATCAACGCCGGCGTCGGCCAGGCCCTGGCCCTCGCCGAGGGCCTGGGCGTGGACCCCAGGTTGTTCCTCGAGGCCATCGGCGGCGGGCCGACCGACACGCCGTACGCGCAGCTCAAGGGCGGCCTCGTCCTCGAGCGCGCGTACGCCCCCGCGTTCGCCGTCGACAACGTGTCCAAGGACGTCGGGCTCATGGTGGAGGCGGCGTCCGCGGCCGGCGTGGACACCGGCGTGCTGGAGGCGCTCGCCGCGGCCTACGCCCGTGCCTCCGCCCAGGGACACGGAGGGGACGACATGGCGGCGGTGGCCGAGGCGTTCCGCACGCGTCGGGGGGAGCGGCCGGAGTGAGCGGCCGCGCCGTGGCGCGTAGTCCTTCGGCATGATGACGCGCCACCGGTGCACGAGGACCGTGTGACGTGGACTGCCCGCGGTGAAGGGTCACGAGCGATCCGCCAGGGGGTCGCACCCCGTGGCCCCGTTCACCTCCAGGAGCACCAGCATGCACAGGAACGGACTGCTGCGACGCCTTGCCCTCGCCGTCGCCGGAACCACTGCCCTCGCCATCCCCGTCGCCCTGGCCCCCTCGGCCTCGGCGCAGACCAGCCCGGTCACCTGGCACGTCCGGGTGGGCGCCGAGTCGCCCGACATGGCCGTCAGCGCGATGGCCTTCCTGCCCAAGGAGGTCTGGGTCGACGCCGGAGACACGGTGCACTGGACGTCCGGCAGCGCAGAGCCGCACACGGTCACCTTCCTGGCGCCGGGGACCTCGCTACCCCCGTTCGTCCCGTTCGACCCGACGCAGGTCACCCAGCAGGGCGGCACGACGGAGGACGGCACGGCATACACGAACTCGGGGATCATGGCCACGCAGCCGATCTTCACGTTCACCAACCCGGCCACCAGCTACCAGCTGACCTTCCCGACCACCGGGAGCTTCACGTACTACTGCCTCGTGCACGGAGCGATGATGTCGGGGACGGTCCACGTGCGGGCAGCGGGCACGCCCTACCCGTACACGCAGCAGGACTACGACCGGGTGGGGAACGCACAGGCGCAGGCGGACCTGGCTGCGGGGCGCGACGCCTGGCGGGCGTCGAGGCAGGCGCACGCGACCACCGGCCACTCGGTGGAGGTCGGAATCGACGGTGACGGGTTCTCCGTGATGCGGTTCGTGCGTGACCACGTCGTCGTGCACGTTGGTGACACTGTCTCGTTCAGCACCACCGGTGAGGCACCGCACACCGTCACCTTCGGGCAGGAGCCGCCCATCCCGGCCCTGTTCGGCCCCTCCGGGGACCCGGCGCACTTTGCCGGCGGCGACCTGAACAGCGGGCTGCTCACGCCGGGCGTCCCGTTCTCCGTGACCTTCACGGCGACGGGCACCTTCCACTACATCTGCGCCATCCACGACGGCATGGGCATGGTCGGGGACGTCCTCGTCGAGCCCTGAGCCGACCGGCGGACGACCAGCTCATGGGGTGTGGCGGCGTGTCGCGCTCGACGCGCCGCTGCCGCCCACCAGCTGGTCGTCCGTCCACGTCGCAGTCCCCGCGCCCCTCGTCCCGGCCGGTCGGCGCTCACCCCAGGTGGCGCACCATGGCCACACGCCGGCCGGCCTGCGGGAGGCCGATCCGAGCCTCGGCCTGGAGCATCGGCGCCATCCACGCGGGGTCGGGCACCACCTCCGTGAACCCGAGCCGCGCGTAGAAGGGCCCGTTCCACGCGATGTCGGCGAAGGTGCGCAGCGTGATGCGGTCGAACCCCCTGGCCGCGACCTGCGCGCACGCCGCCTCCACCAGCGCGGTGCCGATCCCCCGGCGGGCGTGGTCCGGGCGGACAGCGAGCTGCTCGAGGTGCGCGTGCACCCCTGCCGGGCCGTCGCCGCTCCCATCGAGCAGAAGCACATGGGCGAAGCCGACGACCTCGTCACCCGCGACGACCGGGTCACTCGCGACGAGCAGGGAACCCGGCTCGGCCGCGCGGGCCTCGCCGCTGGGCGGCGTGCCCCACAGGCTCGTGTCCACGACCGCGTCGAACACCCGGTCCGCGGCGGCCTCGACCCCCGCCAGGTACGGCAGGTCGGCGGCGGTCGCCGGCCGCACGGCATACCGGCTCGCGCCGCCTGCGGCCCCGGCGTCCCCCGTCACGGCAGGTGGCTCAGGCGAGGGTGGGCTTGACCTCGGCCAGCCGGCCGAGCAGGCCGTTGACGAACTTCGGGCTGTCGTCGGTCGACAGGCTGGTCGCAAGCTCGACGGCCTCGGAGATCGCCACACCGACGGGGACGTCGTCGCCGTAGAGCACCTCGAACGCGCCGAGGCGCAGGATCGCGCGGTCGACGCTGGGCATGCGCTCCAGCGACCAGCCCTGCGAGTACGTCGTGAGCAGCTCGTTGATGTCGGTCCAGTGCGCGACGACACCCTCGACCAGGTCGGCGGTGTACTGGTTCAGCGGCGCCTCGGTGACCGGCTTCGCGAGCCGCTCGGCCAGCAGGTCGCGGGCGTTGAGCCCGCGCTGCTCGGCCTCGAAGAGGATGTCGACGGCGCGCTTGCGCGCCTTGGAGCGAGCAGCCACCTCAGCTCACGCGGCCGAGGTACGAGCCGTCGCGGGTGTCGACCTTGACCTTGGTGCCCTGCTCGAGGAACAGCGGGACGTTGATCGTCGCGCCGGTCTCGAGGGTCGCCGGCTTGGTGCCGCCGGTCGAGCGGTCGCCCTGCAGGCCCGGCTCGGTGTAGGTGATCTCGAGGACGACCGAGGCCGGCAGCTCGACGTAGAGCACGGTGCCGTCGTGGGTCGCGACCTGGGCGGTCTGGTTCTCCAGCAGGTAGTTCGCGGCGTCGCCGACGGTCGCCTCGGGGATGTGGATCTGGTCGTAGGTGTCGCCGTCCATGAAGACGTAGTCGCTGCCGTCCTTGTACAGGTACTGCATGTCGCGACGGTCCACGTTGGCGGTCTCGACCTTGACGCCCGCGTTGAAGGTCTTGTCGACGACCTTGCCCGACAGGACGTTCTTGAGCTTGGTGCGCACGAACGCCGGGCCCTTGCCGGGCTTGACGTGCTGGAACTCCACGACGGCCCAGAGCTGGCCCTCGATGTTCAGCACCATGCCATTCTTGAGGTCGTTGGTCGATGCCACGGGGAAGTCGCTTTCTCGTCGGTGGGCGCGGGCCGGTGGGCGCCGCCGCCGGTCTCGGTATGCCGCACGGGCGCGGCGCGCGCGGCAGTCCCGGAAGTTCGGGGTGGGATTCGGCCGACAGTCTAGCCGCCGGGCCGTCCTGCCCCGAATCGCCGTCCTGCCTAGGGTGGGCGGGTGACGAGTACCGGCGACCGCGCCCAGACAACCGACACCTCGATGACCTACCGGCCCCTCGGCGACAGCGGGCTCGTGGTGAGCAGCCTCGGCCTGGGCTGCAACGCGTTCGGCCGGCGGGTCGACCAGGACGGGGTCGCGGCGCTGCTGCGGGCGTCGCGGGACGTCGGGCTGACGTTCCTCGACACCGCGGACATCTATGGCGGCCGCCCCGGCCAGAGCGAGTCGATGCTCGGAGAGGCCCTGCAGGGGCAGCGCGACGAGTTCGTGCTGGCGACCAAGTTCGGGATGGACATGCAGGGCGCCAACGGCGAGGACTTCGGGGTGCGCGGGTCGCGGCGGTACGTCCGCCGGGCGGTCGAGGCCAGCCTGCGACGGCTGCAGACGGACCACATCGACCTCTACCAGCTGCACCGGCCCGACCCGGTGACGCCGCTGGAGGAGACCCTCGAGGCGCTGACCGACCTGGTCCGCGAGGGCAAGGTGCTCTACGTCGGGTGCTCGAACTTCGACGGCTGGCAGGTGGCCGATGCCGCCTGGACCGCGCAGACCGCCGGGCTGGCGTCGTTCGTGTCCGTGCAGAACGAGTACAACCTGCTCGACCGTGAGGTCGAGACGGAGGTCGCCCCGGCGTGCGAGCGGTTCGGTCTGGGCGTCCTGCCCTTCTTCCCCCTCGCGCACGGGCTGCTCACCGGCAAGTACCGCCGCGGGGAGGACGCACCTCCAGGGTCGCGGGCTGCGCTCGAGTCCGACCGCGCCGGCTGGCTCGCCGACGCCGACTGGGACCGGATCGAGGCGCTCGAGCGCTTCGCGGCCGAGCGCGACCTCGAGCTGCTCGACGTCGCCCTCGGCGGCCTGGCCGCCCAGCCGGCCGTGGCCTCCGTCATCGCCGGCGGGACGCGTCCCGAGCAGGTGGTCCGCAACGCCCAGGCCGTCGCGTGGGACCCGACCGCCGCCGACCTCGCCGAGCTCGACCAGCTCTGACCGACCCGTGGACGCGCGCGATCTCCTGACCCATCTGTGCGAGGTCATCGACGCGCATGACTGGCAGGCGCTGCCCGCCCTCCTCCACGACGACTTCGTCTGCCGCTACGTCCACACGGGCGAGGGCTTCGACCGCGACGGCTGGGTCCGGCTGAACGCCGAGTACCCGGGCTTCGACCACCTTGTCCTGGAGGACGTCGTGGCGTCGGGCACCAGGGCGGTGGGCCGGTGCCACGTCACCGCCCACGCCGGTGGCGGGCTGACCCACTTCGAGGTGGCCACCTTCATCAGCGAGCGGGACGGGGCTCATCGCGCAGATGACGGAGGTGTGGACCGACGTGGCACAGACACCGCCGGACTCCGCCCGCCCCAGCTGACGCGCAGCGGCGGCCCACGCCGGTCACCAGTGGTGGGGGCAGCTGCGCCGGTTCGGTCCGCCTACGTCCAGGAGCCGCCGTTGCCCCAGCCGGCCCCCGGGTGCACGTGCACCTCGTCGTCCTGCCAGGCGTCGTTGCGTCGCCCACGCAGGCGACGCACGATCCCGTACCCGATGACGGCGGCGAAGGCGGCGACGCCCAGCCCGAACACGGCATACAGGAAAACACCCATGGCCACCCCCTGGAGACGCGCCGTTCGGTCCACGGTACCGCTCCACCCCCGTCGCAGGGGCGGAAACGGGCGCACGGCGGGTGGCGCCTACCGTGAGGCCCTGCTCTTCGTCGTGCTCGGCGTTGCCACGCTGGTGCTCTACACCGCGGTGGGCGCGTGGATGGCGCGAGTCGCCCGACGCCAGCCTGACCGGGTCTTCGAGATCGGCCGGTACGGGCGCATCCGCCGGCGGGACGTCACCGCGGCCGAGTGGATCCGCCGCTACGTCCCCTGGGGTCTGGCAACGGGCGCGCTGATCATCGTCGTCGGCGTCGTCACGATCGCGTTCGCGCCGCGCTGAGGGGCCGGCCGGCGCCCCGCTCGGAGCGGCCGGGTCCACGGTCAGTCGCGGGAGACCTCGGCGTACGCCGCCTGCAGCAGGGCCGGGTCCGGCCCCTCGAGCCGGGTCGGCCTGGCGATGTCGGTGAGCACCACGAACCGCAGCAGCGACCCTCGCGACTTCTTGTCCCGCTTCATCGCGTCGAGGAGCTGGGGCCACCGGTCCCCGCGGTAGGTCGTCGGCAGCCCGAGCGAGGTCAGGATCTCCCGGTGCCGGTCGACGACCGCGTCGTCGAGGCGGCCGGCCAACCGCGCCAGCTCGGCGACGTAGACCATGCCGATGGACACGGCGGCACCGTGCCGGAAGGCGTACCGCTCGACCTGCTCGACCGCGTGCCCGAACGTGTGCCCGTAGTTGAGGATCTCGCGCAGCCCCTGCTCGGTGAGGTCCTGCCCGACGACGTCGGCCTTGACCCGGATCGCCCGCTCGACCAGCTCGCGCACGTGCGGCCCGCTCGGGGTCGACACGCCCTCGGGGTCCGCCTCGACGAGGTCGAGGATCACCGGGTCGGCGATGAACCCGCACTTGACGACCTCGGCCAGCCCGGCGACGAAGTCGTGCCGCGGCAGCGTCTCGAGGGTCGCGAGGTCGCACAGCACCCCGGCCGGCGGGTGGAACGCGCCGACGAGGTTCTTGCCCTCAGGCGTGTTGATCCCGGTCTTGCCACCGACGGCCGCGTCGACCATCCCCAGCAGCGTGGTCGGCACGTGCACGACCTTCACGCCGCGCAGCCAGGTCGCCGCCACGAAGCCGGCGAGGTCGGTCGTCGCTCCCCCACCGACCGCCACGACGGCGTCCGAGCGCGTGAAGCCCGCCTGCCCGAGGACACCCCAGAGGAAGGCGGCCACCTGCGCGGTCTTGGCCTCCTCGGCGTCGGGCACCTCCGCGGCATACGCCTCGTAGCCGTGGCCGGACAGGGCGTCGCGCACACCCTCACCGGTCGCCGCGAGCGCCCGGGGGTGCACGACGAGCACGCGCTGCACCGACTCCCCCAGCATTCCCGGCAGCTCGTCGAGCAGCCCGGTGCCGACGAGCACGTCGTACTCGCCACCCACGCTGATCCGGGTCGTCTCCTGCGTGCTCACCGTTCTCCGTCCTGCGGGTGGGTGTGCGTGGTGCCGTCCGCTGCGCTCTCCCCCAGCAGCGCGAGGATCTCCTCGACGATGGCGGCGGGCTTGCGGCCGGCGGTGTCGACCCGGTGGGTCGCGAGCCGCTGGTAGACCGGGCGCCGCTCGTTCATCATCTTCGTCCAGGACGCGCGCGGGTTGACCATGAGCAGCGGCCGGTTCCCGCCGTCGAAACCGATCCGGCGCGCGGCGTCGGCGATCGCGACGTCGAGGAAGACCACGACGTGTCCGGCCAGCAGCTCCTGCGTCGCCGGGTCCATGGGCGCCCCTCCGCCGAGGGAGACGACGCCGTCGCACTCGGCGAGCGCACGCGTCACCTCAGCCCGCTCGAGCTCGCGGAAGTGCGCCTCGCCGTGGTCGACGAAGACGTCCGGGATCGACTGCCCGGCACGCTCCTCGATGGCGGTGTCGGTGTCGTGCCACGGTACGTCGAGGGCCCGGGCGAGGCGCTTGCCGATGGTGCTCTTGCCGGCCCCGGGCGGTCCGATGACGACCACCCGCGGGCGCCTGGGTGCGTTCACCACGTGCGCATGGCCTCCGGGATCGAGGCGAGGTATGCCGCGTGGTTGCGTGCCGTCTCGGTCACCGAGTCGCCACCGAACTTCTCCAGGCAGGCCTCGGCGAGAACCAGGGCGACCATGGCCTCGGCCACCACGCCGGCCGCGGGGACGGCGCAGACGTCGGAGCGCTGGTGGATCGCCTTGGCCGCCTCGGCGCCGGTCGTGTCGACGGTGTCGAGGGCCCGCGGCACGGTCGAGATCGGCTTCATCGCCGCGCGGACGCGCAGCACGTCACCGGTGGACATGCCGCCCTCGGTGCCGCCCGCGCGGCCGGTGCGGCGCCGGATCGTCCCGTCGGCGTCCCGCTCCATCTCGTCGTGGGCGGCTGACCCGCGCCGGGCGGCGGTGCGGAAGCCGTCACCGACCTCGACGCCCTTGATCGCCTGGATGCCCATGAGGGCAGCGGCCAGACGCGCGTCGAGCCGGCGGTCCCAGTGCACGTGCGAGCCCAGGCCCGGCGGCAGCCCGTACGCCACGACCTCGACGACGCCGCCGAGGGTGTCGCCGTCCTTCTTCGCGGCCTCGACCTCGGCGACCATGGCCGCGCTGCCGGCGCTGTCGAGGGTGCGCACCGGGTCTGCGTCGACCTCCTCGACCTGGTCCGGGGTGGGCAGCGGCGCGTCGTCGGCCACGCCTGCGGTGCCGATGGCCACCGTGTGCGAGACGAGCCGGATGCCGTACGCCTGCTCGAGGAACCGGGCAGCGACCTCGCCCAGGGCGACCCGGGCGGCGGTCTCGCGCGCCGACGCGCGCTCCAGCACCGGCCGGGCGTCGTCGAAGCCGTACTTCTGCATGCCGACGAGGTCGGCGTGGCCGGGGCGCGGGCGGGTCAGCGGCCGGTTGCGCGCGACCTCCTTCTCGGCGTTGACGTCGTCGGCGGCGGCGTACGCCTCGTCCGAGACCGGGTCGGCCGCCATGACGGTCTGCCACTTGGGCCACTCAGTGTTGCCGACCCGGATGGCGACGGGCGAGCCCATCGTCACGCCGTGGCGCACCCCACCGAGGAACTCCACCTCGTCCTGCTCGAACTTCATCCGGGCACCCCGGCCGAAGCCGAGGCGACGACGCGCCAGCGCGGCTGCGACGTCCTTGGTGGTCACCTGCACGCCGGCCGGCAGGCCCTCCATCGTCGCGAGCAGGGCGGGGCCGTGGGACTCACCTGCAGTCAACCAGCGGAGCATGTCCCGATCCTCCCACGGGCGCGGAAACGCCCGGCGCGGGCGCCCTCACCCTGGACACCTGTGCCCCGGCCCACGCGGCACGGCGCGCTCGGTCCCCCAGTCCACGACCAAAGTGTCGGGCTGCCTAGGGCTTGACGACCTCCCGAAGGGTCCGCATGGCTCGCGACACCGTGTCGCGAGCGCCATGGATCCGAGCCGCGCTCGCGGGTGTCGCGTGCGCCAGCGCGCGGTCGAGCTCGAGTGCGGCTGCGAACAGGTCCTGCAGCACCTCGGAGTGGACGGTCTCCAGGATGCGCTCGCGCTCCTCGAGGCGGGCGAGCCGCTCGCTGCGCCTGATGTTGCACACCTGGCCCCGCGGCCCGGGCTGGGCGTAGAGGTCGGTCACGGCCACCTCCACCCAGGTCCAGCCGCCGCCGGTGCGCACCCGGAGCTCACCCACCCGCTCGGCCTGCGCGGGGTCGGAGGCCAGGAGCTCCTCGAACTCCTGGAGGTCCTCGGGGTGGATGCGGTCCGTCAGGGGCGCGCCGATGACCTCGTCGACCCGCCAGCCGAAGAGTTTGGCGACCGCCGGGCTCGCGTAGCTGACGACACGGTGCTCGTCGACCAGGACCGCGGCGTCGCTGGAGCGCTCCATCAGGCGCCGCACGGCGTCGCCGAGGTTGAGGGACACGCCGACGATGCCGACCAGTCGCCCGTCGCGGTACACCCCGCTGTCGGTGACCAGGGCGTGCAGGACCTCGCCGCTGCGGTTTCGGACCGGGAATCCGCCGGACCACGAACGGCCTTCCCGCAGGGCGCGCATGATCTCGGCCGCCGCCTGCCGGGAGAGTTCCGGCACCGTCACCTCCGTGATGTCACGCCCCAAGGCCTCCGCGGCGGCCCAGCCGTACAGCTGCTCGGCAGCGCCGTTCCAGGCCAGGACCGTTCCCTCCATGTCCGTCGCGATCACGGCATGTCCCAGCGCGTCCAGCAGCTCCTCGGCAGACGGAGGAAGCGGAAGTGCCTCGGTACCCATGGACTCAGCGTGCACCCGACACTCCGCCGGGTCACGGGGTCGAAAGCCCCGGACTGAGCTCGAGGCACGGAAGGGGACCGCGGAGGGCCGTGTGAGCCGGGCGTGTGGACGACGTCGGCCGACATCGACGGCTCGCCACCCGTGAGGAGCCGCATCACTGCGGGGTCGCTGTCCAGCTCGATGAGCAGGTCCGCGTCCTGGGCAGTGAACTGGCGCAGCACCAGGCGCTCGCTCTCGAGGTAGTCGCTCATGCTGGAAGCATGACCGGTACGGTTCACCACGCCAAAACGACTTTTCGTTCGGCGTCGGACCTCAGGCCCGGTCAGTCGACCGGACTGATGCGCAGCATGACCCGCTGAGGGGTCCCTCGTCGAAGGAGCCGCTCGAGGCTCATGACGAGGCGGTACTCGAGGGGGTACTTCGGTTTCAGCACTTCGTCGAGTCGGCGCATGGCAGCGTCGCCCTCGACGATCTCGGCGACGGCGGTGAATGCGGGCGCGTCGTCCCCGACGGCACCGCGACGGCTGCACGGTCGTAGCTCGACGGTGCCGTTGTTCCGCAGCCGCTTGACCTTGCCGCTGCCAACCGGTGTCGTCACGACGAGGGCATCGCCGTCGCGCCCGATCCAGACGGGGGTGGGGACTGCGACGCCGTTCTTGCGGAAGGTCGTCAGCGAGACGAACTTCGTGTCGGCGAGGTGGTCGAGGGTGGTGTGGGTGGGCACGACGCGACGCTACCCTGGGGAGCTCCGACCCGCCCGCCGCGCGTGCGAGGTCGTGCCCGTCTCAGTGCCCCACCCGCACGCACTGGGCGTCTCCCTGCCGAAGGCAGGGTGCGCCGTACGTCTGGAAGCGCAGTCGCCGGATCGAAGGGCTCCCCGTCGCGCCGCCAGAACCTGGCCGTCGTGGTGGGCCGTCGTGGTTGGCCATCGTGGTCGGCCACGCGGGGATCTCGTCAGCGATGTCGAGCGGCAGTTCATCAGCCACGACCAGAAGGGTCGCCCGGTCCACCTGGGGCGGGCGTCCGCTCCTCGGCTGCCATTCGCGGACGTCCGGAGGTCGCGAGTGCCTGGCTCAGAGGGAGTAGCGGGCAGCGACGCCGACGAGGGCGCCGACCACCATCGCCGGCCCGAAGGCGATGTGAGAGCGCAGCCCGACCCGGCGGCCGACCAGCATGACCAGCGCGACGAGGCCGCCGACGAGGAACCCGGCCAGGGTCCCCATGACCACCGCCCCGAGACCCAGCCACCCGAGCACCAGCCCGATCAGTCCGGACAGCTTCACGTCCCCGAACCCGAGCGAGCCGGGCGAGACCAGGGCCAGCACGAAGTACAGGGCGTACAGGCCCGCCATGCACGCGAGCGCCCGCACGAGCGGCTGCCACTGACCCATCCCGGCGCTGGCCACCGCGACGAGGACGAGCAGGACGGGGTAGGCCGGGAGCACCAGCCCGTCGGGCAGCCGGTGCACGTCGGCGTCGATCCACACGAGGGCGACGGCGAGCCAGGCGAAGGCGAGGTAGGTGGGCAGGGCGGCCCAGGCGGCCGTGCCACCGACCTGCCACGAGAGCCAACCCCACAGCAGCCCGAGCGCGAGCGCCGGCCACCACGGGTGGCGCGGCAGCGCACCGGCCCCGTCGGACTCGATGCGGTACCCGCCCGTGGCCAGCTGCCGGCCCGTCAGGGCCCCGACCGCCGCACCCGCCAGCGAGAACACGACGACGAGCCACCACGCCGTGCCGGCATGCGGTGCCCAGGCGGTCACCGGGCCAGGGCCTGTCGCCCGGCGGCCAGCATCGCGTCGACCGGCGGCACCTGGCCCGTGAACAGGCGGAACTGCTCGGCCGCCTGGTGGACGAGCATCTCGAGCCCCGAGAGCACGGTGGCGCCGGACGCCAGGGCGACCCGGGCCAGCGGCGTGGGCCAGTCGGCGTACACGACGTCGAGGACCGTCACGCCACGCAGCGTGGCCTGCCCCGCCCCGGTCGCCGACAGCTCGACGGCCGCTGCGGCGGCCGCACCCGATGGCGGCAGGGTGCTCACCACGAGCCGGCCCGGGTCACGCGCCCACTGCGCCAGTGGCACGACCTCGAGCGCCACGCCGGCGTGCACGGCCACGCGCAGCGTCTCGGGACGGGCCTCGCCGCGGACGGCCAGGCGCACCGACCGCACGCCCAGCCCGGCGAGCGCGAGCAGCGCGCTGCGCGCGGTCGCTCCCCCGCCGAGCACGGTCGCCGAGCGGTCGTGCGGCACCTCACCCAAGGCGGCCCCGATCCCGTGGACGTCGGTGTTGTGCGCGTCCCAGCCGAGGTCGTCCCGCCGCACCAGGGTGTTCACGGCGCCGGTGACGCGGGCCGTCTCGGTGGCCGTGGCGGCGACGTCGAACGCCACCTCCTTGAGCGGCATGGTCAGGCTGAGACCACGCCAGGACGCGTCGCGCTCCCCCACCCAGCTGGCGAACGCGTCGGCGGCCACCTCGTGCGCGGTGTAGCGCCAGGCGGTCAACCCGAGCGCGCGGTAGCCGGCCGTGTGCAGGGCCGGCGACAGGGAGTGGGCCACCGGCTGCCCGAGAACGGCAGCGTTCAGCACCGGTCGCTGTGCTGCCGGCACCACGACTGGAACTCCTTCACGTTGCGGTCGTGCTCGGCCTGGGTGGCGGCGAACTTGGTCTCGCCGGTGTCGGGGTCGACGGTCACGAAGAACAGCCACGGCCCCGGGGTGGGGTTGGCCGCCGCCTCGATCGACGCGGCACCGGGGCTGTTGATCGGCCCGGGCGGCAGCCCCTGCACCTTGTACGTGTTGTACGGGCTAGGACTCTGGCGGTCGGCGTTGCTCGTGCCTGCGCGGCCGCGCTTCTGGACGGCGTAGTGGACCGTCGAGTCCATCTGCAGCAGCCCGAAGTTGGGGGCGCCCTTCGAGGCGAGCCGGTTCTCGATGACCCGGGCCACCTTGCCGCGGTCGGCGTCGCCGCTGACCTCGCCCTCGACGATCGAGGCGACCGTGATCACCCGCTCGCGGTCGCCCTCGGCCACCCCGGCCTTCGTGAGCTCCGACAGCGTCATGGCGACCATCTGCTTGAGCTGCTGCGCGGCCGTCGAGTCCTTGGCGAACTCGTACGTCGACGGGAAGAGCCAGCCCTCGACGTTGCCCTTGGCGTAGTCCGGCAGGCCGAGGGCAGCCGGGTCCTTGGCAGCGGCCTGGTACGCCGAGACCGGAAGACCGCTGGCCTTGGACAGGGCCGCGAAGACCTCGTTCTTCCACAGGCCCTCGCGGATCGTGACCCGGGGCACGTCGGCCCGGTTCGCGGAGTCGAGGAGGATCGCGAGGGCGTCGGACGCCTTCATCTGCTTGCGGAACGTGTAGGTGCCCGGCTGGATGCTGGTGATGCGCGGGTTGGCGCCGGCGGCGTCGGCGAAGGCCTTGGTGGTCTTGACCACGTCCGCCGCGACCAGGGCCCGGCCCATGGCCGGTGGCAGCTCGCCGTCCTTGATGGTCACCTGGACGCGGCCGGTCCCCGGCCCCGGGTAGTCCTTGCTCTCCAGGAGCCCGTCCACGACCGGACGAAGGGCCGTGTATGCCGCGAGCGCGGCCGCCGCGACGATGGCCAGGGCGATCACGAGGATGCCGAACCGGCGACCCCGTCGCCGGCGCGGGCGACGGCCCCGGTGCCGCTCCGAGCGCGTCCGGACGACCGGTTCGCCGTGCAGGGCGTCGTGCCGGTCGTCGTGGTGCTCGTCGTGCCCCCCGAAGATCGAGTGCTCCAACCGGGGCTCGGTCATCGGTGCCTGTCCTTCGTCCTGGGCTTGCGCCCGCCGGTCCTCACCAGCTCACCGGGCGGGCGCCCGGAGCTGCGCTCTGCGTCCAGGGCCGCCTGCAGGATGAGGACTGCCGCGGCCTGGTCGACGACCGCCCGCTGTGCCCTGCCGGCGACCCCGCTGGCGCGGAGCTGGCGGTGGGCCTCGACCGTGGTGTTCCGCTCGTCGACGAGACGGACGGGAACGGGGGCGATGCGGACCGCCAGCCGCCCAGCATACGTGCGCGCGGCGGCAGCGGCGGGACCTTCGGCGCCCGAAAGTGACCGGGGCAGGCCCACGACCACCTCGACGGCCTCCAGCTCGCCCACCAGCTCCGCGATCTCCTCCACGTCCCTCGACGCGCCGTCCGAGCCGTCGGCGTCCCTCGCCACGGTCCGGATCGGCGTCGCCAGCAGCGCCGACGGGTCGCTCGCGGCGACCCCGACGCGGACGCTGCCGACGTCGATGCCCACCCGCCGGCCGGGGCGGTTGGGCATCGTCGTGTCGTGCGGGTCGGTCACCCGGCCGAGCCGTTCCGGACGGCCGCGTCGACCTGTCCGAGGGCCTCACCGGTGCGGCTCGGATCGGTGCCACCACCCTGGGCCAGGTCGTCCTTGCCGCCACCGCCGCCCCCGAGGGCCTGGGCGGCGACCCGGACCAGCGCTCCCGCCCGGATGCCGCGCTCGCGGGCACCGGCGTTGGTCGCGACCACGACCGACGGGCGTCCCTTCGCCACACCGGTCAGCGCCACGACCGCGGGGGCCGCGTCGCCGAGCCGGCCGCGCAGGTCCAGTGCCATGGTGCGCAGGTCGTCCGCCGAGGCACCCTCACCGGCGTCGTGGGTGAGCAGCCGGACCCCGTCGACCTCGCGGGCGTACTCCACGAGCCGGCCCGTCTGGGCCTGGACCTGCTCGCGGTGCATCCGCTCGATCTCGCGCTCGGCCTCGCGGACCCGTGCCACGAGCTGGGCGACCCGCTCTTTCAGCTCGCCGGGCTGGACCTTGACGATGTCGGTCAGCTCGGCGACGAGCGCACGCTCCTTGGCGAGGTACCGCAGGGCGTCCATGCCGACGAACGCCTCGAGCCGCCGCACGCCGGAGCCGACCGAGGACTCCCCCGTCACCGACAGGGCGCCGATCTGGCTGGAGTGGCCGACGTGCGTGCCACCGCAGAGCTCACGCGACCAGGGACCGCCGATCTCGATGACGCGGACCTCCTCGTCGTAGGTCTCGCCGAACAGCGCCAGGGCGCCGAACTCGCGGGCCTCGGGCAGCGTCATGTACTGGGCGGAGACCGGCAGGTCCTGGCGGACCGCCAGGTTGGCGACCTCCTCGATCTCGCTGCGGGTCTCGGCGCTGAGCGCCTGCCCCCAGGCGAAGTCCAGGCGCAGGTAGCCGGGCTTGTTGTACGAACCGGACTGCAGCGCCGACGGGCCGAGCACCTGGCGCAGCGCCGCGTGCACGACGTGCGTCCCGGAGTGGGCCTGGCACGCCGACACGCGCCACTCGGGGTCGACCTCGGCGCTGACCTCGAGGCCCTGGCGGACCGGGCCGGTGAGGACCTCGACGGTGTGCACGACCAGGCCCTTGACCGGGCGCTGGACGTCGACGACCTTGAGGTGCGTGCCGTCGGCGACGATCACACCCGCGTCGGCGACCTGGCCGCCGGACTCGGCGTAGAACGGGGTCCGGTCGAGCACGACCTGGCCGCGCTGGCCCGGCTCGAGCACCTCCACCCGCTCACCGTCGACGACGAGGCCGATCACCGTCCCCTCGGTGGTGAGCTCGGAGTACGCGCGCCAGTCGGTCGCGCCGAGCGCCCGCAGGTCCTTCCAGACCTCGGTGTTGGCGTGGCCGCCCTTCTTGGCCTTGGCGTCGGCCTTCGCCCGCTCGCGCTGCTCCTGCATGAGGCGGGTGAAGCCCTCGCGGTCGACCTCCAGGCCCTGCTCCGCCGCCATCTCCAGGGTCAGGTCGATGGGGAAGCCGTAGGTGTCGTGCAGCTGGAACGCCTGGTCGCCCGGGAGGGTCGAGCCGCCGGACTGCTTGGTGCGGGTCACCGCCGTGTCCAGGATGGTCGTGCCCGCCGCCAGGGTGCGCCGGAAGGCGTCCTCCTCGGCATACGCGATCTGCGAGATGCGCTCGAACCCGTCGCGCAGCTCGGGGTAGGACTGGCTCATCCGCTCCATCGAGACGGGCAGGAGCAGCGGCAGGCTCGGCTCGTCGAAGCCGAGCAGGCGCATCGAGCGCACCGCGCGGCGCAGCATCCGGCGCAGCACGTAGCCGCGGCCCTCGTTGCCCGGGGTGACGCCGTCGCCGATGAGCATGAGGCTCGAGCGCACGTGGTCGGCGACGACGCGCAGGCGCACGTCGTCGGGGTGGCTGTGCGCGGCGTCGTGGCCGGACTGCTGGCCGTACTTCTTGCCGGTCAGCTCGGCCGCGCGCTCGAGGACGGGGTAGACCTCGTCGATCTCGTACATGTTGTCGACGCCCTGCAGGATCGAGGCGAGCCGCTCCAGCCCCATGCCGGTGTCGATGTTCGGCTTCGGCAGCGGGCCGGACACGTCGAAGTCGACCTTGCTGCGGACCTGCGACAGCCGGGACTGCATGAAGACGAGGTTCCAGACCTCCATGAACCGGTCCTCGTCGACGGCCGGCCCGCCCTCGGGGCCGTACTCCGGGCCGCGGTCGACGTAGATCTCCGAGCACGGTCCACCCGGGCCGGGGACGCCCATGTGCCAGTAGTTGTCGGCCAGGCCTCGCCGCACGATCCGCTCCCGCGGGATGTCGGTGAGCTCGGCCCACAGGTCGGCGGCCTCGTCGTCGTCCTCGAACACGGTGGCCCACAGCCGGTCGGGCTCGATGCCGTAGCCGCCCTGCGCCTGCGGGGTGGTGAGCAGCTCCCAGGCGAACTCGATCGCGCCGGCCTTGAAGTAGTCGCCGAAGGAGAAGTTGCCGTTCATCTGGAAGAACGTGCCGTGCCGGGAGGTCTTGCCGACCTCCTCGATGTCCTGGGTGCGGACGCACTTCTGCACCGAGGTGGCGCGGTCCCACTGCGGGGTCTGCTGACCGAGGAAGTAGGGCTTGAACGGCACCATCCCGGCGTTGACGAACAGCAGGTTGGGGTCGTCGTAGATGAGTGGTGCGGACGGGACGACGGTGTGGCCCTTGCCCTCGAAGAAGGAGAGCCAGCGGCGCCTGATCTCGGCGGTTTCCATGGGTGAATCAGTCCTTAAGCGCATGCGGCGCGTGTGCAGGCGGGCATGACGAATCGTACGGGCAGTGCGGGCGGGCGTGCGGGGCGGCAGCGCGGGGCGCCGTCGCCCCTACCGAGCTCGGTGCGCCCCGGGACCCGTCGGGTCGTCGAGCAGCGCCCGCGCGGCGTCGGCGTCGAGCCGGGGGCGGCCCGCGCCCTCGACGCCGAGGGCGTCGGTGTCGAGGGTGTGGGTGTCGATGCCCAGCGCCATCCGCAGCTCCGCCTCGCGCTCGTCCATCCCCTCGCGCACGGCCGCGGCGAGCTCGCGCAGCCCCTCACCGAAGTCGGACAGGCCGTGGGCGACCCCTGCGGGGGTGTACGCCTGCGCGGCCTTGCTCAGCCGGCGCACGGCATACACACCGGCGGCGGCGCCCAGGGCGGTCCAGAACAGTCGCGACACGGGCGATCAGCCCCTGCGGCGGCGGCGGCCGCCCGCGCTGCGCTGGCCGCTGGCGTTGAACGCGGAGCGGACGCCGTAGGTGAAGGCCGCGACCTTGACCACCGGGCTGCCGAGCGTCGCCGCAAACAGCGACGTCAGCGCACTGGCGTTGGTGGTGATCGCCGAGACGTTCGTGGTGATCCCGTCGACCCGCGCCAGCTGGTCGTTGGTCAGGCTGACGGTGTCGGTGAGCTTGAGCAGCGTCGGCTGGACGTTCTCGGTGGTCGAGCGGACGCTGATCCTCGTCTCGTCGAGGATCTTGCCGGCCTTGCCGATCACGCTCCCGAGGCGGAAGACGAGGAACGCGAAGGCCAGCGCGGCGATCATGCCCGCGATGTCGCCCAGACTCACTGAATCCATGGCCGTCACCCTAACCGATGAGTTCCGGGCCCGTCGGAGGTCGGAACCCCCGAGCCCACCACGACCGAGGAGACACCCGTGACCAGCACCGACACCGCTCCGCAGACCCGCACGCTCGAGGTCCCCGGCGCCACCCTGCACTACGACGTGCGCCCCGCCGCGCACCCCTCCCACCGCACCCTGGTGCTCGGCGGCCACCCCATGGCGGCTCACGGCTTCGGCACCCTGGCGTCCTTCTTCCCCGACCGGACGGTCGTCACCTACGACCCGCGCGGCACCGGCCGCAACCCGCTGTCGGCGGGCGCCGGCCGCCCGACCTGGCACGACCACGGAAACGACCTCGCGGCGCTGGTCGCCGAGGTCTCCGACGGCCCGCAGGAGGGGCAGGTCGACTTCTTCGGCAGCAGCGGCGGCGCGGTCATCGGGCTGGCCCTCGTGGCGGCGCACCCGGCGCTGCTCGGGACCCTGGTCGCGCACGAGCCGCCGTTCACCCCGGTGCTGCCCGACCGCGCCAGCCTGGACGCGGCCGGGCAGGACATCCACGACACCTACCACCGCGGCGGCCACGGACCGGCGATGGCGAAGTTCCTCGCCCTCATCACCCACGAGGGTCCCCTCCCGGAGGACTGGACCAGCAGGCCCGCCCCCGAGCCGGCGGCGTTCGGCCTGTCGTCGCAGGACGACGGCCGGCGCGACGACGCCCTCCTCGGGCGCAGCCTGCGCCCGTTTCCCGACACGCACTGGCCGGACCTGGAGGCGGTGGCGGGGGCGGGCACGCGGGTCGTCCTCGGCGTCGGCGAGGAGTCCGGCGCCCAGATGGCGCGGCGGGCGGCCGAGGCGGTGGCCGCGCGGGTCGGCGTGACCCCGGTGGTGTTCCCGAGCCACCACGGCGGCTTCGCCGGCAACGAGTACGGCATGCCGGGGCAGCCCGAGGCCTTCGCCGCGACCCTGCGCGAGGTCCTCGACCGCGCGTGACCCGCCAGGCGGCCGACGCGCTCAGCTGCCGCGGACGCGCTCCTTGAGCCACTCCCAGCGCTGCTGCAGCCTCGCCTCGAAGCCCCGGTCCGTGGGCCGGTAGTAGTCGGTGCGCCCCTGCAGGTCCTCCGGCAGGTACGCCTGCCGGGCGACGCCGTCGGGCTCGTCGTGGGCGTAGACGTACCCCGCCCCGTGCCCGAGGCGGGTCGCGCCGGCGTACCCGCTGCCGCGCAGGTGCGGGGGCACCAGGCCGCCCTTGCCTGCCCGCACGTCCGCGATGGCCTCGTTGATGCCGGTGTAGGCCGCGTTGCTCTTCGGGGCGAGCGCGTTGTGCACGACTGCCTGGGCCAGGATGATCCGTGCCTCCGGCATCCCGATCTGGGCGACGGCGTGCATCGCGGCGACCGCCGTCTGCAGCGCGGTCGGGTCGCCCAGGCCCACGTCCTCGGAGGCCGAGATGACGATGCGGCGGGCGATGAACCGCGGGTCCTCGCCCGCCTCGAGCATCCTGGCCAGGTAGTGCAGGGCCGCGTCGACGTCGGAGCCGCGCATCGACTTGATGAGGGCGGAGGCGACGTCGTAGTGCTGGTCGCCCGTGCGGTCGTACCGGACGGCCGCGTGCGCCACCGCCTGCTCGGTGTGCGCGAGGGTGATCTCGACCGGGCCGTCGACCTCGGCTCCGGGGGCGACACCGTCCTGGGCGACACCGGCGGCGGCCTCGAGCGAGGTGAGGGAGCGACGGGCGTCGCCACCGGCGATCCGGACGAGGTGCTCCCGGGCGTCGTCGGCCAGGGTGTACTCACCGGCGAGCCCTCGCTCGTCGACGAGGGCGGCGGTGAGGACGTCGGCGACCTCCTCGTCCGTGAGCGGGCCGAGGGTGACCAGCATCGAGCGCGACAGCAGCGGCGCGATGATGGAGAACGACGGGTTCTCCGTGGTGGCGGCGACGAGGATGACCTGGCGGTTCTCGACACCGGGCAGGAGGGCGTCCTGCTGGGCCTTGGTGAAGCGGTGGATCTCGTCGAGGAACAGCACGGTCTGCCGGTCGAACATGTCGCGGTCGCGCAGCGCCTGCTCCATCACCGCCCGCACGTCCTTCACCCCCGCGGTCACGGCCGAGAGCTCCACGAACCGCCGATCGGCGGCGTTGGCCACGAGGTGGGCGAGGGTCGTCTTGCCGGTGCCCGGCGGTCCCCAGATGATCGCCGACAGGGGGCCGGCCGAGCCGCCCGAACCCTCGATCAGACGTCGCAGCGGGCTGCCGGCGCGCAGGACGTCGGACTGGCCGCGGACCTCCTCCAGCGAGCGCGGCCGCATCCGGACCGCGAGCGGAGGCAGGGCGGCTCCCGACGGCATACGGTCACCATCGCCGGCCACGCCCCCACGCGCAGCACTCGCGCTGGCGAACAGGTCCTCTCCGGCCGCTCCTCCCACGGGTGGCAGGCTATCCCCCGTGGCCGACTCGCCCTCCCGCAGCACCCTGCACCCCGACCGGTCCCGGTCGCTGCTGTCCCGACTCGGCTCGGCGCTGGCCCACCGGCCGAAGACCGTGGTCGCGACCTGGGTCGTGCTCGTCGTGCTCGGCTTCGCCACGGCGCTGGGGGCCTACGGCAACGAGCGGCTGTTCGCCCGGCTCAGCACCGGGGAGCCGTCCGTCGCGGGCCAGAACACCACCGGTCGCGACCTGCTGGTGCGACAGGGACAGTCGCAGCTGTCGACCTACACGGTCCGGGTCGACGGCGTCGACGTCACCGATCCCACGCTCGCCAGGGCGGCCACCCGCACCGCCGCCGACCTCAAGGGCCTGACCGGAGTCGCCTCCGTCGCCTCCCCCTACGTCGTCCCGGGGGGACCCACCGGCCCCGCCGCCGCGCCCCTGCTCGAGGGCGGGTCCCCGTCCGGGCGTGGGTTCGTCACGGTCGTGACCTTCTCCGGCGACCCGAGCAAGGCCCAGCAGAAGCAGCTGGAGGCGAAGGTCCGCGACGCCTTCACCCCGGTGCGCTCCGCCGCGCCTGGTGCCCGGGTCAGCGCGGGCGGCCTGTCGGACCTCATCACCGCCATCACCGGCCAGCTCGAGGTCGACCTGCGCACCGGGGAGGGCATCGCCCTGCCGGTCAGCTTCGTCGTGATGATCATCGTCTTCGGCGGCTTCGTCGCCGCCGGGATGCCGATCGCCGGAGCGGTCGCGTCGATCGCCGGGGCGCTCGCCTCCCTGCTCGGCTTCTCCTACCTCATCGACCTCGACACCACGGCCGTCAACGTCGTCACCGTGCTCGGGCTGGGGCTGTGCATCGACTACGGGCTGCTCGTGGTGAGCCGGTTCCGGGAGGAGCTGCGGGCACGCGCGCAGGGGATGCCAGCGGCCGAGATCCCCGCCGGGATGATCCGCGCGGCAGCCGCCCGCACGGTCGACTCGGCCGGGCGCACCGTCGTCTTCTCGGGCCTGACCGTCGCCATCTCGCTCGGCGGCCTGCTCGTCTTCGAGGCCCAGATCATGAAGGGCATCGGCGTCGCCGGCATGTCCGTGGTGGTCATCGCCATGCTCGTCGCGCTGACCCTCATCCCGTCGCTGTGCGTGCTCGGCGCCCGCCGGCTGCTGCGCCGCGGCACCGAGACCGCCCCCGAGCACGGCGTGTTCTCCCGCCTCGCCCAGTGGGTGCACCGTCGCCCCATCCCGATCATCGCCGTGGTCCTCGCGGCGCTCGTCGCCCTGGCGCTGCCCGCCTTCGACCTGCGGCTGACCTCCTCCGGGGAGCAGCTGCTGCCCACGAGCAGCAGCCAGCGGCAGTTCTTCGAGGGGCTGGCGAAGGACTACCCGCAGCTCGGCGGCGCCGACGTCGTCGTCGTCGCCCAGGCCCCGTTGGCGCAGGTGCAGAGGTATGCCGGGGACCTCCGGCTCCCCGACGGCGGCCGGGTCCGTGCCGTCAAGGACATCGGTGACGGGCTCGCCACCGTGAGCCTCGACGTCCCCGGCGCGGCGCTGGACGACCCGGCCCGGGCGCTGACCACGCAGCTGCGCGCGGCCTCCCCCGGCTTCCCGACCTGGGTGGTCGGCCAGGCCAGCGGCCTCACCGACTTCACCGACTCGATGGTGGCACGGGCTCCGTACGCCTTCGCGCTCGTCGCCCTGGCGACGCTCGTGCTCCTGTTCCTCATGACCGGCTCTGTCGTCATCCCGGTCAAGGCCCTGCTGCTCAACGTCGTCTCGCTGGGGGCCTCGCTCGGGGTGCTGGTCCTGGTGTTCCAGCGCGGCCACCTCGAGGGGCTGCTCGGGTTCTCCTCGGTGGGCGCGATCGAGTCCACCATCCCGCTGCTCATCCTGGCGTTCGGCTTCGGCCTGTCGATGGACTACGAGGTCTTCCTGCTCTCGCGGATCGTCGAGCTGCACGAACGCGGCTACTCCAACGACGACTCCGTGGTCGTCGGCCTGCAGCGGTCGGGGCGGATCATCACCTCGGCGGCCCTGCTCGTCGTCATCGTGTTCTCCGGGTTCGCGGCCGGCAAGCTGCTGGTCATCAAGGAGACCGGCGTCGGGCTGGCGACGGCCGTGGCCATCGACGCGACGCTCGTGCGCATGCTGCTGGTGCCGGCCACGATGACGCTGCTCGGCGACTGGAACTGGTGGGCGCCGGCGCGCTTGCGGCGCCTGCACGCCCGCTTCGGGATCACGGAGTGAGACCGCCCGTCGACGCGCCGGGAGCGACCTCGCTGCACAGCCACGCGGAGCTCCTCGCCGCCACGGGTGGGAGCGCGTTCGTGCGCCACGACCTCCCCCACGCGCTCGAGGGCCCGGCCTACGCGCTCGGGGCGGCCGTGGCCGTCCCCCGTCGGACGCACACGCGCGGGCTGGGACTGCTCGTCCTGGGGCCGCCGGACGACGCCGGCCCGTTGGTCGACGCCCTGGTCTTCGGTGACGTCCTGCCGGAGGGTCTCGCGTCGGTGACGGTGCAGCGTGGGTCCCTCCAGGCAGTCGCAGGCCGGCTGCCGCTCGGCGAGGGCAACGACTGGGAGTGGATGTGCACCAGCACTGCCCCGCCCGAGGTGCCGGCGGAGTCCCGGCTCGAGGCGCTGTCCACGGCCGACGAACCGGCGATCCGTGACCTGCTGGCGGCGGCCAACCCGAACACCGACGCTCGCCCCTTCGAGCACCCGGGCCAGCACTGGGTCGGGGTCCGCGCGGGCGACGGGCTGCTCGCCTGCGGCGTGCGGGAGCCCGGTCTGTCCGGTGCCCCCGTGCTCGCCGGCATCACCGTCGCGGCGAGCAGCCGCGGCACCGGACTGGGAGTTGCCGTCACCGCACGCCTGACCCGCGAGGCCGTCGCCGAGTCGGGTGTCTGCACCCTCGGCATGTACGCGCACAACACCGTGGCCCGACGGCTGTACCGCGGTCTGGGCTACGGCGACGTCCACGAGTGGTCGAGCCGGGGACTGGTCGGCGCACCGGGCGCCTGACCCGGCTCGGGCGTGCGGAGTGCACGGCCCCGTGCCTACATTCGTCCCGACGGTTCCACCGACGAGAGGACTGAGATGCCCAGTGTGACCAACGGTTCGGTCGAGCTCCACGTCGAGGACACCGGCGGTGACGGCCGTCCGGTCGTCCTGATCCACGGCTGGCCGCTCAGTGGTGCCTCGTGGTCGGAGCAGGTGCCGGCCCTGACCGGCGCCGGCTACCGCGTCGTGACCTACGACCGCCGCGGGTTCGGCCAGTCCGGCAAGCCGGGCGACGGCTACGACTATGACACCTTCGCCGACGACCTCCAGGCCGTGCTCGAGGCGCTCGACCTGAGCGACGTCAGCCTGGTCGGGTTCTCGATGGGCGGCGGCGAGGTGGCCCGCTACCTCGGCAGGCACGGCCAGGACCGCGTCCACAGCGCCGTCTTCGCCGCGGCGATCCCGCCGTTCCTGCTCAAGTCCGACGACCACCCCGACGGCGGCCTGGACCTGGGGACCGTCGCGTCCATGCAGGCAGACCTGCGCACGGACCCGCCGGCCTTCTTCGACGGGTTCCTGACCGGGTTCTTCAGCGCCGGGGACGACCTCAAGGTCACCGAGTCCCAGCGCCAGGAGGCCCTCGGCCTCGCCGCGCAGGCCGACCCCGAGGCCGCGGCCCAGTGCATCGCGACCTGGGTGACCGACTTCCGCGACGACCTGGCGAAGGTGACCGTGCCGACCCTCGTCGTCCACGGCGACTCCGACGGCATCGTGCCGTTCGAGCTGTCCGGCCGACGCACCCACGAGGCCGTCGCCGGCAGCGAGCTGCACGTCGTCGCGGACGGGCCGCACGGGCTCAACGTCTCGCACAGCGAGGAGTTCAACCGCACCCTGCTGGCCTTCCTGGAGAAGTAGCCGCCCACCCCACGCAGGGGGTGCCGTCCGCTGCTGCGAGCGGACGGCACCGTCGCGTCCGGCCGGGGACCGGCGCGACCCCGCTCAGGCGAAGTCGGCCGGGGTGTCCTCGCTGGGCTGCACGAGGACGAGCCAGTTGCCGGAGTTGTCCCGGCACAGCGCCTCCGTGCCGTAGGGCCGCTGCGACGGCGGCTGCATGAACTCGACGCCCTTGGCCGACAGCTCCTCGTAGGTCTTCTGGCAGTCGTCCACGTTGAGCCCGACGCCGTTCATGCCGCCCTGGTCCTGGGACCGGCGGATCGCCTCGACCAGCTCCGGCGCCAGTGGCGGACCCGGCACCGCGAGGTGCACCTGCAGCTCCGGCTGGCTGGGATGCACCACCGTGCACCACCGGTAGCCCTCGCCGAGGGTGATGTCGTCCTTCTCCTCGAAGCCCAGGACGTCGGTGTAGAACGTCTTGGACTCGTCCACGTCCTTGACGAAGACGCTGACGATGCTGATGTTCGTGATCATGCGGCGAGCCTAGGAGTGGTGCCGCCCCGGCTGCTTCTCCTCGATTGCGGAGGTCGCCGGGTCGCGGCTGCGCTCGGCCAGGCCCCACATGAACACGTAGCACCCCGGGATGTGCGGGGCGCCCGCGGCATACCGGCGCTGGAACTCGCTGGGGCTCTCGCCCACCACCGCGCGGAACCGGCTGCTGAACGAGCCGAGGCTGCTGTACCCCACGGCGTGGCAGACCTCGGTCACCGTGAGGTTGGTGGCGCGCAGCAGGTCCTGGGCGCGCTCGACCCGCCGTTCGCTGAGGTATGCCGCGGGCGTGCGGCCGTAGGTCGCGCGGAAGAGCCGCAGGAAGTGGTACTTGCTCAGCCCGGCCACCGCCGCGAGCTCCTCGAGCCCGATCGGCTCGGTGTAGTGGCGGTCGGCGTGGTCGCGCGCCCGGCGCAGGTGCACGAGCACGTCGCCGGGCGCGCGGTCCATCAGCTCTGCTCGGGGTCGACCTCGTCGGCGCCCTGGGGCGCGGGGGCCTTGTCGGCCGGCTTCGCGTCGACCCCGGCCTCCTTGCGCTGCTCGGCCGTGATCGGCGCCGGCGCAGCGGTCAGCGGGTCGTAGCCGCCACCGGACTTCGGGAAGGCGATGACGTCGCGGATCGACTCGGTGTGCGCCAGCAGCGAGACGATGCGGTCCCAGCCGAAGGCGATGCCGCCGTGCGGCGGGGCGCCGTACTGGAACGCGTCGAGCAGGAAGCCGAACTTCTCCTGCGCGTCCTCCTGCGACAGGCCCATGACCTTGAAGACCCGCTCCTGCACGTCGCGGCGGTGGATACGGATCGAGCCACCGCCGATCTCGTTGCCGTTGCAGACCATGTCGTAGGCGTACGCGAGGGCCGGCCCGGGGTCGGTGTCGAAGGTGTCCTCGAACTCCTTCTTCGGCGAGGTGAACGCGTGGTGGACCGCGGTCCACGCGCCCGCACCCACCGCGACGTCGCCCGCGGCCACGGCCTCGGACGACGGCTCGAACAGCGGTGCGTCGAGGACCCAGAGGAAGGACCAGGCGTCCTCGTCGATGAGCCCGCAGCGCCGGCCGATCTCGAGCCGCGCGGCACCGAGCAGCGCACGGCTGGAGCGCGTGGACCCGGCGCCGAAGAACACGCAGTCCCCCGGCTTCGCACCGACCTGGGCGGCGAGGCCGTCGCGCTCGGCGTCGGTGAGGTTCTTGGCGACCGGGCCGCCGAGCGAGCCGTCCTCCTGCACGAGCACGTAGGCCAGGCCCTTGGCGCCGCGGCTCCTGGCCCAGTCCTGCCAGGCGTCGAGCTGCTTGCGCGGCTGGGAGGCGCCGCCGGGCATGACCACCGCACCGACATACTCGGCCTGGAACACGCGGAACGGCGTGTCCTGGAAGTAGTCGGTGCAGTCGACGAGCTCGTTCCCGAAGCGCAAGTCGGGCTTGTCGGTGCCGAACCGCTCCATCGCCTCGGCGTAGGTCATCCGCTGGAACGGCGTGGGCAGGTCGACGCCGATGAGCTGCCAGACCTCCTTGACCACGGCCTCGCCCAGCTCGAGCACGTCGTCCTGCTCGACGAACGACATCTCGATGTCGAGCTGGGTGAACTCGGGCTGGCGGTCGGCGCGGAAGTCCTCGTCCCGGTAGCAGCGCGCGATCTGGTAGTACCGCTCCATCCCGGCGACCATGAGCAGCTGCTTGAACAGCTGGGGGCTCTGCGGCAGGGCGTACCACGAGCCCGGCGCCAGGCGCGCCGGCACGAGGAAGTCGCGCGCCCCCTCGGGCGTCGACCGCGTCAGCGTCGGGGTCTCGATCTCCACGAAGTCACGGTCGCCGAGCACGCGACGGGCGGCCGCGTTGACCTTCGAGCGCAGCCGGATCGCCGAGCCCGCCGAGGAGGCGCCGGGGCGGCGCAGGTCCAGGTAGCGGTGCTTGAGGCGCGCCTCCTCGCCGACCGTGACGCGCTCGTCGATCTGGAACGGCAGCGGCGCGCTGGGGTTGAGGACCTCGATCGAGCTCGCGATGACCTCGATCTCACCCGTGGGCAGCTCGGGGTTGGCGTTGCCCTCGGGGCGCGTGCGCACCTCGCCCACGACACGCACGCAGTACTCGTTGCGCAGGTCGTGGGCTCCGCCCTCCGCGAGCACCTCGTCGCGCGCCACCACCTGGGCCACGCCGCTGGCGTCGCGCAGGTCGAGGAAGGCCACTCCGCCGTGATCGCGCCGCCGGGCCACCCAGCCCGTGAGCGTGACGGTCTGGCCGGAGTGGCCGGCACGCAGGGTGCCGGCCTCATGGGTGCGGAGCACGAGGAAGTCCTTCGATCGGGGCGGGGGTCGGGCGCCGGGAACGCCCGGCAGCCCGGCCCATCCTACGGACCGCGCACTCAGGCCGACGAACCGGTTTCCCGCAGCCCCCGGGCCGGCTCAGCCCTCCTGGTCCGCCCCGCCGTCCGGGTCCGCAGCCGGGTCGTCCCCCGCACCGGAACCCTCGCCACCGGGCGGGTCGCCCGTCTCCTCGACCGTGCCGTCGACGTACACCCAGTGACCGGCCCGCCGGGTGAAGCGGCTGCGCTCGCGCAGCACCCCGCCCACGTGCCGGGCCTCGAACTCGACCTCGCCGACCTGGTCCCCCTCGTTCCCGTCGGCCGTGGCCACGACGGTGAGCCCGAGCCAGCGCGGCGTGCCGGCCCGGCCCAGCCCGAGGTCCTGAGGCCTCGTGCGCGGGTGCCAGGTGCGCAGGAGGTATGCCTCGTCGCCCAGCACGTACGCGGCATACCTCGAGCGCATGAGCTCGACGGCCGTGAGCGCCTCGCGCTCGCCGCGGTGCAGCGCACCGCAGCACGCCTCGTAGTACTGCCCGCTGCCGCACGGGCACGGGCCCGGGACCGCCGTGGCACCGAAGACGCTCACTGCGTCGCCACCGGCAGCAGGCAGAACTCGTTGCCCGACGGGTCGGTGAACGGCGTCCACGGCAGGTCGCCCCAGTCGTGCTCGACGGGACGGGCGCCGAGCTCCTCGAAGCGCGCCACGACGGCGTCCCGGTCGTCGTGCGGCTCCAGCCGCAGGTCCAGGTGCATCCGGTTCTTCCCCGTCTTGGGCGCCGCGTCGCCGAAGAACTCCAGGACGGGCCCCCGGCCGGACGGGTGGCGCAGCGAGACGGGTGCGACGCCGTCGTACTCCTGCCACCCGGAGGCCTCGGACCAGAAGGCGGCGTCCCGCCGAGGGTCGTCGCCCCGGACCACGATCGCGGCCACCGGGCCGGTGTCGCGGTAGGCCGCCCGCTCCTCCATGACGCAGAAGGCGTGGCCCTCGGGGTCGGCGAGGACCACCCAGGGCACGTCGCCCTGGCCGATGTCGAGGGGGCTGGCGCCGAGCTCGAGCACCCGCCGCACCACCGCGTCGCGGTCGCTGCCGCCGTGCAGGTCGAGGTGCACGCGCGGGGGCTCGGTGGTCGGGGACCGGACCCGCTGCAGGCACAGGTCGAGGACCGGCCCGTCCTCGAGCGCCAGGCGGGTCTCGTAGCCCTCGGGCTCGTCGGTGAGGGTCCGGCCGCCGAGGGCCGCCTCCCAGAAGCGCCCGAGGCGCCGGGGGTCGGTGGCGTCGACGACGACGTTCTCCAGGAACATGTCCTCGAGACTAGGGGCAGGACCGCGTACGTGCGGGCCGCGCGCACGCCGACCGGCGTGGAGGACGGTCAGCGTGGAGGGTCGTCAGCGCCGACCGGGGTGGCCGGGCCAGGGTGCGTCGGCGGGGCGCAGCGTGGCCCACCCGAGGTCGCGGGCCGCGAGCGCGGCCAGCGCAGCGATCGCCAGGGTCGCATTGTGCACGCGCCCCGCGAGCACGGCGTCGCGCACCTCCTCCAGCGGCACCCAGCGCACCGGCATACCCAGCTCCTCGCCGTCCCGCTCGTGCTGCTCGTGGTCCGGCACGACCGCCAGGTCACGGGCGAGGAAGATGCGCAGGCCCTCGTCGAGCCCACCGGGCGAGCTGACGTAGTCGGCGAGGACGTGCCACGTGCGGGCGGTGAGGTCGGCCTCCTCGTGCAGCTCGCGGGCTGCCGCGAGGTGGGGCGGCTCACCATCGACGTCCAGCAGGCCGGCCGGGACCTCCCACTCGAAGGCGCGCACCGGGTGGCGGTACTGCTGGATCACGCAGACCCGGCCCTCGTCGTCGAGCGCGGCCACGGCGACCGCGCCCGGGTGGCGGACGTACTCGCGGGTGACCTCGCCGGCGTCGCCGAGGTCGACCCGGTCCCGCACGACGTCCCAGACCAGGCCCTCCATCGCGACCTCGGTGGCGACGACGGGCCGGCCCTCGAACCGGTCGGCCAGCTGCTCCCTCACGCGTCAGGCGTTCGCGTCGGCGGCGACCTTGGGCCGCTCGACCTCGACGAGCCGCGAGGCCCGCTGCGCGTCGAGGGCGGCGCCCACGAGCCCGGCGAAGAGCGGGTGGGCGCGGTGCGGCCGCGACTTGAACTCCGGGTGCGCCTGGGTCGCGACGTAGTACGGGTGCTCGTCACGGTCGAGCTCGACGAACTCCACGAGGCCCCACTCGGGGTGGGTCCCGCTCACGACGAGGCCGGCCCGGGTCAGCTGGTCGAGGTAGTCGTTGTTGACCTCGTACCGGTGGCGGTGGCGCTCGGAGACGGTCGTGGCGCCGTACGCCTCGGCGACGACGGACCCGTCGAGCAGGGTGGCCTCCTGGGCGCCGAGCCGCATGGTGCCGCCGAGGTCGCCGGCGCCCTCGACGAACGCCTTCTGCTCCTCCATGGTCGCGATGACCGGCGCCGGGGACTGCGGGTCGAACTCGGTCGAGCTCGCGCCCTCGATGCCGGCGACGTTCCGCGCGTACTCGATCACCATGCACTGCAGGCCCAGGCAGATGCCGAGGGTCGGCACCTGGCGCTCGCGGGCCCAGCGCAGCGCGCCGACCTTGCCCTCGATGCCGCGCACCCCGAACCCGCCCGGGACGAGCACCGCGTCGACCCCGCCGAGCGCCTTCTGGGCACCCAGCTCGGTCTGGCACTCGTCGCTGGCGACCCAGCGGATCTTCACCTTCGCGTCGTGGTGGAAGCCACCCGCCCGCAGCGCCTCGGTGACCGAGAGGTAGGCGTCGGGCAGGTCGATGTACTTGCCGACCAGGGCGATCTCGACCTGGTGCTCGGGGTTGTGCACCCGGCGGAGCAGCTCGTCCCAGTCGTGCCAGTCGACGTCCCGGAACGGCAGCCCGAGGCGGCGGATGACGTAGGCGTCCAGGCCCTCCTTGTGCAGGACCTTGGGGATGTCGTAGATGCTCGGGGCGTCGACGCAGGCCGCGCAGGCCTCGGTGTCGACGTCGCACATGAGCGAGATCTTGCGCTTGATGCCGTCGGGGATGTCGCGGTCGGCGCGCAGCACGAGCCCGTCGGGCTGGATGCCGACCTGGCGCAGGGCGGCGACCGAGTGCTGGGTCGGCTTGGTCTTGAGCTCACCGCTCGGGGCGAGGTACGGCACCAGCGAGACGTGCAGGAAGAAGACGTTGTCGCGGCCGACGTCGTGGCGCACCTGGCGGGCCGCCTCGAGGAAGGGCAGGGACTCGATGTCGCCGACGGTGCCGCCGATCTCGGTGATGATCACGTCCGGCGCGTCGGCGCTGCTGACGCCCTCGCTGCCGGCCGCCTGCGCGCGCATCCGGGCCTTGATCTCGTTGGTGATGTGCGGGATCACCTGGACCGTGTCGCCGAGGTACTCGCCCCGGCGCTCCTTGGCGATGACGTCGCTGTACACCTGGCCGGTCGTCACGTTGGACTTGCCGACGAGCGGGACGTCGAGGAACCGCTCGTAGTGGCCGATGTCGAGGTCGGTCTCGGCCCCGTCGTCGGTGACGAACACCTCGCCGTGCTGGAACGGGTTCATGGTGCCCGGGTCCACGTTGAGGTAGGGATCGAGCTTCTGCATCGTGACCCGCAACCCGCGCGCCCGGAGCAGATGTCCGAGGCTGGAGGCCGTGAGCCCCTTGCCGAGCGAAGAGGCAACGCCCCCGGTCACGAAGATGTGTTTCGTCTGCTCCACCACGGGGTTCAAGCCTACGTCATCGGGAGCAGCGCCCGGTACCACTCCCGCCACCGGCGCGCCGTCTGCTCGCCGTCGTCCCACGATGCGGCCCTCACCCGGCCCGCGGCAGAGGCTGCCGACCGTGCCTCCGGGTCGGTGAGGTAGGCCGTGACCGCCCCCGCGACCGCCGCCGCGTCGCCCACCGGGACGAGCGTGCCCACCCCCTCGACGAGGTCGCGCAGGCCGCCGGTGTCGGTGGCCACCACGGGGACACCCGCCGCCATGGCCTCCTGCACGACGAGGGCCCGGGCCTCCCAGCGGGAGGTCAGCACGAAGACCTCGGCGGCCCGCAGCCACCGGTCGGGGTCCGCCTGGGGTCCCGCGAAGTGGATGGGGTCGCCCGCGCGTCCGGCTCGCTGGGAGAGCCGTGCGAGCAGGGGCTCGTCGCCTCCCCCGACGACGACCCAGAGGGCGTGGGGCACGGAGGCGTGGGAGGCGTGGGAGGCGTCGACGAGCGTCTCGAGGTCCTTCTGCGGGGCGATGCGCGCGATGGTGAGGACCAGCCGGGGGTCGCCTGCCGCGTCGATCCCGGTGTCCCGCAGCAGCTCGCGGACGGCTCGTCGGCGCTGGGCCTCGACGGGCGGCTCCTCGGCCAGCAGCCGGGGCACCCTGGGCGAGGGGACGGGCGCCAGCCGGGCGTCACGGGCGCCGTGCCGGCGCGCCTCGTCGACCAGGTCGCTGCTGGCTCCGGTGACGAGGTCGGCCCGACGTGCCACGAGGCGCTGGGCGAGGTCGAGCACGCGCTTGCGGCCTCCGCCCGCGAGGACGGCGTTGTGCTGGCTGACCACCACCGGGGTGCGCGTGCCGAGGGTGGCGACCACCGCGACCAGCCCGGCCTGGTGGCCGTGGGCGTGCAGCACGTCGGCGGACGCCGCGGTGCGCCGGATCGCGCGCAGGGCCGCCAGCGAGGCGACGGGTCCGGTCCCCCTCCCCGGCCACGCCACCACGGCGCCGGTCAGGTCGAAGGTCCGGGCGGTCAGCCCGTCGGTGACGACGACGACCTCGTCGCCGAGGTCGCGCAGGTCGGCGGCCAGCTGCACGACGTGGGTGCCGATGCCGCCGGTGCTCCGCCCGAGCAGCTGCACCACCCTCACGCGGTGCCCCCGCGACGCCGGCGACGGCCCCGCTCGCGCAGGGCCTTCATCGACCGCCGGTCGCCCACCGTCATCACTGCGAGGTAGGACAAGCCGCTGACCACCGCGACGGCCAGCCCGGTCGCGACCGCCGACAGCACACCCACCGGCTGCATCGACCGGGCCGTGGCGTCCCCGACGGCGAGCCCGACGGCGACACCGACGAGGGCCGCGCCGAGGGTGCGTCCGCTGCCAGCGAGCGCCTCCGGCCCCCAGGCTCGGCGCACGAGCAGGGCCAGGACCGCGGCCGAGAGGGTCATCCCCACCGTCGAGGACACCCCGAGGACGCCCAGGGTGGCGGCGGCGCTGGAGCCCTCGCGCAGCAGCGCTATCGGGCCCAGGGCAGCCACGGCCCACCCCGCCGCCACGGCGAGGGCCGCATGGAGGGGTCGCCCCCTGACGTAGAGGGCCCGCGTGAGCAGCGCCGCCACGGCGAAGCCCACCACCCCTGGCGCATAGGCCGAGAGGGCGCCCGGGAGCGCGGCGAGCGCCTCGGCCCCCGCACCGCGCCCGCCGGCACCCGCACCGCGGGCGCCGGGGTCGATCGAGCGGAAGAACTCGCCCACCGGCTGGGCGACGGACATCAGCACCGCCACGGCACCCGACACGAGCAGCAGGATGCCTCGCAGGCTGCGGGCGAGGGTGTCCCGCGCCGCCGTCCCGGGCAGGAGCTGCGCGTCGGCCCCCTCGGCGGCCGCCGTGTGCGCGAGCGCCGGGAACGCGGAGGTCGCGATCGGGACGGCGAGCACGGCATACGGCAGCAGGTAGACGGCCTGGACGTAGGAGTACACGTTGACGGCGCCCACCGCGTCGGTGCGGTGGTGCGTGACCCACAAGGTCGCGACGACGGCGCCCTGCTGCGCCAGGAGCGCGACCAGTCCGGCGCCGGCCAGGGACCGGGCGCGCCGGGCGGCGCCGTCGGGGAAGCGGAGTGTGGCGCGCAGGCGGACCCCCGCGCGCAGGGTCGGGACGAGGAGCGGCAGGCTGAGCACGACCACCCCGAGGGTCGTGCCGCCGGCGAGCACCCAGACGGCGCCGTCGCTGACGGTGGCCGCCGTCGTCACCGCGCGGTCGACCATCTGTCCGTACGTGAGGTAGGCCGCGATGACGACGAGGCTCGACAGCAGCGGGGCCAGGGCGGCGGCGAGGAACCGGCGGTGCGCCTGGAGCACGCCGCTGAGCACGATGCCGACGCCGTAGAGCAGCACCTGGGGGGCGAACAGCACGAGCATGTGCCGCCCGAGCGCCGCCTCCGGGCCGGTGGCGTCGGCACCCAGGAGGGCCCGGCTCAGCCACGGCGCCAGGAGCACCAGGAGCAGGCTCAGCGGCAGCAGCACCACCACGGCCCACGAGAGGAGGGCGGACGCGGTCTGGTCCGCCTCGCGGTCGCGCCCGAGCCCGAGCTGGCCCGCGATGAGGGGCACCGCGACGGCGGCCAGGACGCCGCCGGCGGCCACCTCGTACACCACGTTGGGGACGAGGTTCACCGTCTGGTAGACGTCGCCGACGCTGGTCGTCCCGACGTTCTGGGAGAAGACGAGGGTCCGGGCGAAGCCGGCCAGCCGGCTGAGCAGCGTCGCGACCGCGATCAGGCCGGCCGCGCGGGCGATGGAGGTCCCGACGGAGCCCGGGCTCATCGGCGGCCCAGGGCGTCCAGCTCGCGCAGGACCGGGGTCGACTCGATGACCCGGGTGAAGGAGACCTTCTCCGAGGCGAGGGTGAGGGCGACCAGGGCCGTCAGGGCGGCCCACCGTCCGCGTCGTCCGGTGGCCTGGACCAGGGCGGTGCCCAGCAGCGCCCCGGCGGCGTTGGCGCCGGTGTCGCCGAGCATCGACTCGCCCGCCAGGTCGGGCCGCAGCAGCCCGAGCGCGGCCCCGGCGGCGGCCGCACCTGTCACGGCGGACCGCGGCCTGGCGGCAACCACTGCGCCGAGGGCGAGGGTGACCTTCAGGGCCCGGCCCGGGCGCAGGTCCAGCAGGTTGAGCAGGTTGGCCGTGCCGGCCACGACCGCGCCCCCGACCAGGGTGTCGAGAGCGGTGGGTGCCGTGGTTCCGCCGGGACCTCGGCGTGAGGTGCGGTCCACGAGCCCGGCGGCCACGAGCCCGGTGGCCGCGAGGCCGAGGACCTTCACCGCGCCGGTCGTGACCTGGCCGCGCACCAGGGCGCCGAGGTGGCCGCGCAGGCCCTTGCTGGACGCGTCACCCTGCAGGTCGTCGAGCGCCCCGAGCGCCGCGGACGCTGCCGTGGCGACCACCGGCGCCGCACCGCCGCCCACCAGCGCCGCGCCCGTGGCGGCACCCACGGCATACGCCGGGCCCTCGAGCAGCGTCACGGTGCGTCCGGCGTGGTTGGTGCGTTCCCAGACGGTGCGTCCCCCGGGTGGCGCCGCACGCAGGGCGCGCAGGGCCAGGGCAGCGGCGGCACCCGCGACGGCACCGGGGAGGAGGCCGGGGACCAGCGGTCGCATCCGCGCCCTACTTCGTCGCCAGCTGTGGGAAAGCGGCGGCGGCATCGGAGGCCAGGCCGTACTGGCCAGCCCGCCCGGCCTCCTGCTCGAGGAGGGCGAAGACCACGCTGGCCTGCCCCATCGGCAGGTCCACGTCGTCCACGGTCGACACCTGCTTGGCGAGGTCGCCGTCGGCACGGACCGTGGTGACCACGGACGCGACACCGGTGGCCTTGGGGTCGAGGGACGGCGCGACGACCACCGCGCCGGCGCCGGCATCGTCCAGGGCTCCGGCGAGGGCGGCGAGGGCGGTCGCCCTGTTGGTGCGATCCTGCGCGCTCGAACCACTGACCGGGCCGGCCACGACGACGGCGACGGTCGAGGGGACGACCGTGCCGGAGTACTTCACCAGCTCGCCGGTCCGCAGCGACTCCAGGGCCGCGCGTGCCCCCTGGCTCGTCGACCCGGCCTTGGTCAGGACCGAGCGCGCGAGCACGGCGTTGACGACGTCGCCGCCACCCTCGTCGACGGGTACCCCGACGACCCCGGCCAGCTGCGAGCCGAGGGTGGCACGGAACTGCGCCTTCGCCGGGTCCACCCACGCGTCCTGCACGGTGACGGTCGACCCGATCTTCGCACCGGCCGAGGCCAGGGTCGCGCTCGTGGACTTGACCACGCCCTGGTCAGCACCCGGCAGGACGACCACGCTGACCGTGGTGTCGGTGAGCCGGCCGGCCAGCAGGCTGCGGTTGCTCGCCTCGGTGAAGTCGTCGCGCGCCTGGGCGGCCTTCTCCGCCGCATCGAGCTCGGTGCGCAGCGCGGCCTTGTCGGTGCGCAGGTTCTTCACCTCCGACGTCAGCGTGTTGCCCAGGTCCTCCTTGAGGGGGCCGGCACCGAGCACGATCCCCACGGCGAGGGCCAGGAAGATCGAGACGATGGAGACGAGGTGGTAGCGGAAGTCGATCACGTGACAGTTCCTACGACGAAGGACCAGAGGTCATCCCAGCGGGCCGCGACCACCTGGAGCAGGGCACGGCCGCCGGTCGTCGACCACAGCGCCGCGAAGAGAGCGCTGAGGCCCACGAGGAGCATGACGATGAGGGTGAGGTTGGAGATCCGCGACCGGTAGAGCCGGCTCACGCCCTTGGCGTCGACCAGCTTCCCGCCGACCCGAAGCCGGGTGAGGAAGGTGCTCGCCATGCCGCTGCGGCCCTTGTCGAGGAACTCCACGAGCGTGGCGTGCGTGCCGACCGCCACGATGAGCTCGGCGCCCTTGTCGTCGGCGAGCAGCATCGCGACGTCCTCGCTGGTGCCGGTCGCCGGGAACACCACCGGCTCCACCCCGAGGCGGCGCACGCGCTCCAGGCCGGGGGCGTTGCCGTCGCGGTAGGCGTGGACGACGATCTCGGCCCCGCACCGCAGCGCGGCGTCCGAGACCGAGTCCATGTCGCCGACGATCAGGTCGGGCCTGAGCCCCTCCTCGATGAGGGCGTCGGCGCCGCCGTCGACGCCGACGAGGACGGGCCGGTACTCGCGGATGTAGCTGCGGAGGGTCTTGAGGTCCTCCTTGTAGTGGTACCCGCGCACCACGATGAGCGCGTGGCGGCCGTCGAGCTCGGTGGTGATGTCCGGGACGCCCACACCGTCGAGCAGCAGCTCACGCTCGCGCCGCAGGTACTCCATTGTGTTCGCCGCGAACGCCTCGAGCTGCACGGCGAGCCCCGCGCGGGCCTCGGTCATCGCGGCCTGCACGAGCTCCTCGTCGAAGGCCTGGCCGCGGGCCACGACCCGGTCCTCGACCCAGACCTCCCCACCGTCGACGCGGACCTGCTGCCCCTCGTGCAGGTCGTGCATCACGTCGCGGCCGACGTTGTCGACCAGCGGGATGCCCGCCTCGACGAGGATCTCCGGGCCGAGGTTGGGGTAGCGGCCGCTGATGGACGGCGAGGCGTTGACCACGGCGGCCGGCCGGCAGGCCAGCAGGGCCTCGGCACTCACCTTGTCGATGTCCTGGTGGTCGATGACGGCGATCTCGCCGGGCCGCAGCCGCTTGGTGAGGTTCTTGGTGCGGGCGTCGACGCGGACCGGCCCGCGGACCCCCGGGCTGTCGGGGACGCGGGCACGCTGGCGCGGGATCTTCAGTGGCATCGAGATTCATCCTCCCATGGGGGAAGTGACCGGCCGTGCGCCCCACGCGGGGAGTGTGGGGTGTCTCGCGCTCGCCCGGGGGCGGTCAGCCCGTGGCCGCGGCCCGTCGTGCGGTGGTCTGCTCGACGAGCTCCCGGGCGTGCTCGAGCGAGGTGCCCGTGTCGACGCCGGCCATCATGCGGGCCAGCTCGCGCAGCCGCTCCTCGCCCTCGACCGGGTGCACGCCGCTGGAGGTGATGTGCCCGTCGCTGGCCTTGCGGACGACGAGGTGGCGGTCGGCGTACGCCGCGACCTGCGGCAGGTGCGTGACGACCACCACCTGGGCGTGCCGGGCGAGGGCGGCGAGCCGGGCCCCCACGTCGAGGGCAGCCGCCCCACCGACCCCGGCGTCGACCTCGTCGAAGACGAACGTGGGCACGTCGACGCCGCCGGACGCCCCGGTGACGACCTCGAGCGCGAGCATGACGCGCGAGAGCTCACCACCGGACGCGGCCTTGGTGACGGTGCGGGCGGGCGCCCCGGGGTTGGCGGCGAGCATCACCTCGACGTCGTCGGCGCCGTGCCGGGCGGGGCCGGCGGCACGCGGCGACACCCGGACCTCGACGGTGGCCGACCCCATGGCCAGGTGCGCGAGCTCGGCAGTGACGGCCTCGGCGAGCTCGGCCGCAGCCGTGGTCCGGGTGGCCGTCAGGGCGGCGGCGGCCGCCTCGCGCCGAGTGCCGAGCTCCTCGACGAGGTGCTCGAGCTCCTCGATCCGCGAGTCCGACCCGAGCAGCGTGTCCAGGCGCCGGGCCGCCGTGCGGCCCCACTCGAGCACGTCGTCGATGGTCTCGCCGTACTTGCGCGTCAGGGCGGTCAGGTCCGCCCGCCGCTGCTGCACGAAGGTCAGCCGACCGGGGTCGACGTCGACGTCGGTGACGTACGAGCTGAGGTCCGCGGCGAGGTCACCGACGAGGTACCCGACCTCGGCGAGCCGTCGGTCGAGCTCGCGCAGGGCCGGGTCGTGCTCGACCTCGCCGGCCAGGGCCTGGCGCGCGGCCGCCACGGCGGCCATCGCGTTCGGGGCCGGCTCGGCGGCGTACTCCTCGTCCCCGGCGAGGTGGACGAGCGCCAGGGTGGACGCGGTCCGCAGCCCCTCGGCGTGGCTGAGCCGCTCGTCCTCGACCCGGAGGTCGGCGTCCTCCCCCGGCTGGGGGTCGAGCTGCTCGAGCTGGGTGAGTCCGTGCTCGAGGACCTCGATCTCCTGCGCGCGCTCGCGGCCCTGGCGGCGCAGCTCGGCGAGCTCGCGGACGGCGGCCTCGTGCCGGTCGTAGACCTCGGTGTACGCGTCGGCGGCCTCGCGCACGGCCCGGCCCCCGAAGGTGTCGAGCACCGCCCGGTGCTGGTCGCTCTGGCGCAGCCGCCACTGGTCGGCCTGTCCGTGCACGGCGACGAGGTGCTCCCCCACCTCGGCCAGCACCCCCACCGGCGCACTGCGCCCGCCCACGTGGGCGCGCGACCGGCCCTCGGCGCTCACCGAGCGGACGAGCACGAGCCCCTCGCGGACATCGGCGCCGGCCTCGGCGGCGCGCACCGCGGCGGGGTGGTCGACCGGCACGTCCACGAGTCCCTCGACGACGGCGTTGGCCTCCCCCGAGCGCACCAGCCCCGCATCGGATCGGGCACCGAGCAGCAGGCCGAGCCCGGTCACGACCATGGTCTTGCCGGCGCCGGTCTCACCGGTGACGACGTTGAGCCCGGGGTGCAGGTCCAGCACGGCGTCGTCGATGACGCCGAGTCGCTGGATCCGCAGTTCCTGGAGCACGGGGCCCAGCCTCTCACGCAGTGCCGACGCCGTCCGGCAGGCGGTCGGTGGCGTCGCCGCCGCGCGTCCGCACGAGCCGCGCCGCCGGTCAGGCGCGCGGGATGGTGCCCAGGGTCAGGCGCGCGGGGGTGGTGCGGGCACGCCGAGCGCGGAGCGTGCTGCCTGCGTCCTCCGCGCCTCGTCGCGCCTGGCCTCGCCCCGCCACCCGTGGACGGACAGGTCGAACTTGGCCACGAGCCGGTCGGTGAACGGCGAGGTGCTCAGCCGCGCGAGCCGCACCGGCGTGGCCGAGCGGACCGCCTCGATGCGCGCTCCCGGAGGCAGGTCCACCGCACGGCGGCCGTCGCACCACAGGGCGCCGGTGCCGAGGGTGTCCTGCACGACCTCGAGGGCCAGGTGTGAGTTCGGGCCGACGACCAGCGGCCTGGCGAAGAGGGCGTGCGCGCTGATGGGCACGAGCAGCAGGGCCTCGACGTCGGGCCAGACCACCGGCCCGCCCGCCGAGAAGGCATACGCCGTGGAACCGGTCGGGGTGGCGACGACGACACCGTCGCACCCCCAGGTCGTGAGCGGCCGACCGTCGATCTCGGCGACGATCTCGAGCATCCGCTCGCGGTTCGCCTTCTCGACGGTGACCTCGTTGAGCGCCCAGCTGCTGTACACCGGGGTCCCGTCGACGTGGGCTGTCACGTCGAGGGTCATCCGCTCCTCGACCGTGTAGCTGCGCTTGACGATGTGCTCGACCGTCGCCGAGATGTCCTCGCGCTCGGCCTCGGCGAGGAACCCCACGTGCCCGAGGTTGACGCCGAGCAGAGGAGCACCGCTGCCGCGGGAGACCTCCGCCCCGCGCAGGATGGTGCCGTCGCCGCCCAGGACGCACACCAGCTCGCAGCCCACGGCGGGGTTGCCACCCTCGGCCACGGTCACGCCGTCGTGGCTGGACAGCCCGAGGGCGTCGACCTCCTCGCGCGCCATGACGACGCCGATCCCGGCGTCGTGCAGGCGTTCGACGACCCCGCGGGCGACGGCCGTGGCCTCCTGCCGCCGTGGGTGGGCGACGAGCAGGATGCTGCGGTGCTGTGCGGTGCTCACGGGGCTCCCTTCGCGCTCACGGGGCGCTCACCTCGTCGGCCGCCCTCACCAGAGCCTGCCATCCCATCGACTCGGCGGCTCGGGGGGTCAGCCAGAGGAGGTACTCGGCGTTGCCCTCCGTGCCGACGACGGGGCTGGCCACGAGGCCCTTGGGGTGCAGCCCCGCCTCGATCGCAGCCCGGGCCACCTCGGTGACCGCCCACGCGCGGTCGCCCTGGTCTCGGACCACGCCACCCTTGCCCAGGCGGGTGCGGCCCACCTCGAACTGGGGCTTGACCAGGACGACGGCGTCGCCGCTGTCGCGCAGCAGCCCGCGCAGCTCGGGCAGGACGAGGGTCAGGGAGATGAAGCTCAGGTCCGCCACCAGGACGTCGACCGGTCCCCCGATGTCGTCGGGACCCAGTCCGCGGACGGTGGTGCCCGAACGCTCGGTCACCCGCGGGTCGTCCGCCACCTCCGCCACCAGCTGGTCGTGGCCGACGTCGAGGGCCACGACGTGCGCCGCCCCGTGGTGCAGCAGCACCTGGGTGAAGCCTCCGGTGGAGGCCCCCACGTCGAGGCACCGGCGCCCCTGCACCAGGAGACCGCGCGGACCGAACGCCTCGAGGGCACCGACGAGCTTGTATGCCGCCCGGCCCACCCAGCGTGGTCCGGCGGCCCGGACCTCCACGGCTTGGTCGACGGTGGTCGGCGTCGACGGCTTGGTGGCGGGATGCCCGTCGACGCTCACGAGCCCCTCCTCGACGAGGCTTCGGGCGTGCCCGCGGGAGCGGGCCAGGCCGCGGCGGACGAGCTCGACGTCGAGCCGGGCGGAGCCGGTCACTCGCCGCCGAGGTCGGAGAGGCGACCCTGCAGCGTGCGGTGGACGCGCCGGCCCGCCTCGATCTGCGCGTCGAGGTCCTCGGTCGGGGCGTCACGCAGGTCCTGCAGGGCCGAGTCGATGACGATGTCGCCGGTGGCACGGTCGCCGAGGCCCTCGCGGGCCGGCGCGGCCGGCCGGGGCGCCGGCACGGGCGCCGGGGTGGAGGCGTGGCGGGAGTCGCGAGCGTCGTCCGCGGAACGCGCGGCGCCGTCGTCCTGCGTCGCGGCGTCGCCCTGGTGGACGTGGGTGGGGTCGGCGGGCTGGCTCACGTGGTCGCCTTCGCCGCAGTGCTGGAGCTCGCCGGCGTCGACCCGTTCGACGACGAGGCGGCGGACTTCCTGGCCGTCGACTTCTTCGCCGTCGCCTCCTTCGCGGCGGACTTCCTGGCCGTGGCCTTCTTCGCGGTCGACTTCTTCGCCGTCGCCTTCTTCGCCGCAGACTTCCTGGCCGCAGACTTCCTGGCCGTGGCCTTTGTCGTCGTCGAGGTCGTCGACCCGGTCCCTGCCCCGCCCGACGAGCTCGAGGAGGCGGCCGTCTTCGCGGCCCCGTTCTGGTCGGCGGTCTTCGTCGCCGTGGTCTTCCTGGGCGCGGACTTCTTCGCCGTCGCCTTCTTCACGGTGGCCGTGGACTTCTTCGCTGTCGACTTCTTCGGTGTCGACTTCTTTGCGGCGGACTTCCTCGCGGAGGCGGCGGCTGCTGTGGGCTCCGACCCGGCCGACGACACCGCCGCGCCGACAGGTGCGGTCGGCGTCGCTGCGAACCGGCTCAGGGCCTCGTCGGCAGCCTGGCTCGCCCGAGTGCTGACCGCGCCGGTGGCAGCACGGCCCCGGGTCCCGAGCGGCGACCGTGAGGCGGTGCTCACGGCGGACACGCCGGCCGCGAGCATCGTCGAGCGCAGGTCGGCCAGCTCGTGGGTCAGGGCCGCCAGGGACGCCCGGGCCGCCTCCACGTCCGCGAGCCGCGCGACATCGGCGCGCTTGAGCGCCGCCTCGACCTCGGCCTGGACGAGCGCGACGAGGTTGTCCCTGTTGGCCTTGGCCGCCTCCAACAGCTGGTCGGCCAGTGTCGAGGCCTGTACCGCGCGCCGGGTCACCTCGTCGGCTCCCGGAAGTGCGAGCAGGCCCTGCGCCGCCTCCAGGGCGCGCGCCTTCGTCATCTCCCCGAGCCCGCTGGCGAGCTGGACGTAGCTGCGTACGGATTCGAAAGCCATCGTGGTCCTCCTGGCCGGGACGGGGCCTGGTCGCCCGTCATGGCTCACGCTACTGCCACTCGTCCAGCTGCGCGGCGAGCCCGTCGGCGGTCGCGGCGTCGATGGCGTCGTCGTCCAGGGCCTGGTGCAGGCACGCGATCCCGGCCCGAGCCGCTTCGATCGCGCTGCCCTGCGCTGCTACCTCCCAGCCGCCGTCGACGATCCTCCGGCGATCCGCACCGCAGGCCCACCACGTGTGGTCGGTCTCCGCCGGCACATACCCCTCGGCGAGGTCCCGAAGATCGGGCAGCAGGTAGGTGGGACGGTGTGCGCGCGGAGCCAGGGCCAGGGACCGCACCGAGTCCACCCCGGTGAGCACCAGCACGGAGTCGAGGCCCGCGGCCACGGCACCCGCGATGTCGGTGTCGAGCCGGTCCCCCACCGCCAGCAGGGCTCGCGGCGCCGTGCCGAGGCGCCGTGCACACAGCTCGTAGAGCGGGGCGTACGGCTTGCCCACCACGACCGGGTCCTTGCCGACCGCTCGCCGGACCGCCGCGACCAGCATGCCGTTCCCCGGCGCGGTGCCCCGGTGCGTCGGGAGCGTCTCGTCCATGTTGCTGGCGACCCAGACGGCTCCGGCGGCCACGGCATACGAGGCCTCCGCGAGGTCGGCGGCCGTGACGGCAGGGCCGTAGCCCTGGAGCACCCCGGCGACGCGTCTGGCCGGGTCGGCTCCGAGCTGTTCCCCCGTCACCACCCGGAAGCCGTTGTCCCCCAACGCCTCACGCACGCCCTCCCCGCCGACCGCCAGGACGGTCGCCCCAGCGCCCAGGCGGGAGGCCAGCTCCGCAGCCCCCGCCTGGGCGCTGGTCGCGACGTCACGGTCGGTCACGGGCAGGCCCAGGTCCGTGAGGTGCGCCGCCACGTCCCCCGGAGGGCGGGAGGCGTTGTTGGTCGCGTAGACGACAGGGACGGGGAGCGCCGAGAGGGCGGCCACCGCGTGGTCGACGGCCTCCGGGCCGCGGTAGACCACTCCGTCGAGGTCGCAGACGACCCCCGCGTACCGGTCGACGAGTGCCGCCACCTAGGGCTGCACCTCGTCCTCGTCCTCGCCGTCGAGCAGGTCGGTGAGGACCACCCCGTCGAGCTCGGCCAGGCGGTCCGCGGCATCGGTCTCGAGCTCGTCGTCCGCCGCCACGGCCTTGGCGAACCAGTCCCGCGCCTCCTCACGCCGGCCGAGGGCGAGCAGCGCCTCGGCGTACGCGTACGACAGGCGTGCCGCCCAGGGCTTGCGCGAGGAGCCGCGCAGCTGCGGGATCTCCAGGGCGAGGAGCGCGGCATCGAGCTGCCCGAGGTCCCGACGGATCCCCGAGACGACGATCGCCAGCTCCACGCGGTCCTCGACCGCGAGCGTCCTGGCCTCGGGCGACGACGCCAGCTCGAGGGCACGTTCGGGTCGGTCCAGCCCCCGCTCGCAGTCGACCATGAGGGGCAGGAGGTGCGAGGAGCCGCTGAGGCGCCGCACCGTCCTGAACTCGCTCAGGGCTCGGGCCCACTCCCCCTTGCGGTAGGCCACCATGCCCAGCGCCTCCCGGGCCGCGGGGACGCGCCCGGCTCGGCGGACGGCAGTCTCGGCGTGCGCCTCGGCCCCCTCGTAGTCCTCGGCCTCGATCAGCGCGGCCACCATGACGAGGTGCTGGGCCACACCCTCGGCGTTCTCCTTGCTCAGGGTGCGCAGCTGCTGGTGCACGGTGCGGTCCAGCTCCTTGCCCGTGACTCCCTCGGCGATGCGGGGCTCGGGCAGCTTCGGCTTCTTCGGCGCCAGGCGTGGGCCGCCGCGCCGCTCGGAGTTGTCGAACGTCCCGGCCCCACGCTCGCGGTCCTGGCCACCGCGGTCCTGGCCACCGCGGCCTTGGCCACCGCGCTCCGGGCGGCCGCCTCGAGCGGCGCCACCACGGCCACCACCCTGGTCCGCCCCCCGGCCGGCGCCAGCTGGGCGCCCGCCACGGCCGCCGGCGCCGCCACCGGAGAACCCGCGGCCTCCGCCCTGTCCGCTCGAGCCTCGGGGGCCACCAGCTGACGACGGGCGACGACTCTGGCCGGAACGGCCGTTCTGGTCTTCGGACACGGGGACACTCCTCGGTGGTGCGGGTCGGTCGGAAGTCTACGGACCCACCGCGGCGGCGCACCGCGGGGCCGGTGAATGCAAAAGGGCCACCCGGTGGGGTGGCCCTTATGCGTGAAGTATGTTCGGCTGCGTCCTACTCTCCCACACCGTCACCAGTGCAGTACCATCGGCGCTGAAGGGCTTAGCTTCCGGGTTCGGAATG
>NZ_BAAGYN010000006.1:0-346038 GCF_054779295.1 Phycicoccus ginsengisoli | reverse complement strand
CAACCCAACGCTCGTACGCTCGATGAACACCGGGGCCTCCTCCACACCTGTCGGATAGGCCGGGCAAGGCCACTTCCTCGTCCGGTAACCCACGAACATGTGTCAGCGAGGCCCCGGCCCGCAACCACCCTCACACCGAGGGCGTCACGTCATACCGTCTGAGCCCGCCGGGGCTCAGCTCCGCCGCTTGGTGAGGTCGACCGTGCCGGGGAAGGCGCCCGCGCCGGGCCGGACGCGGTACCCCGCCTTGCGGTAGATGCGCAGGTTGCGGTCGCTGCCCGCCCCGGTGTTGAGCCGGTATGCCGTCGTGTCCGCCGGCGCCTGCGCCTCCGCGAACGCGAGCAGCTCGCGGCCCAGGCCGCGGTGCTGCAGGTCGGGGGCCACCATGAGCCTCCCGATCTGCCAGGTGGTCGGGTCGTCGGCGGCGCGCCGTCCCCGGACGGAGGCCACGAGCCGGCCCCCCGCGCGGAACACCCATGTCTGCCAGCGGGTGAGGTCGTCGGCGACCTGCTCGACCGACTCCTCGCCCGCGCCAAACATGCCGTAGCGCGCGATCTCACCCACCCAGCAGGCCCGGGTCAGCACCATCAGCTCCGGGGCGTCGGCCGGGGTGGCGACAGCGAGGTCGAGGTCGGCGAGCGCCCCCACGGGCTGGGAGGCGTGCAGCAGGTCGGGGCGGCGAGCGGCCGTCCGCGCGAGCCGCTGTCGGTGCCGCCAGTCGGCGATGGCCCGGTGGTCGCCGGACAGCAGCACCGGCGGGACGTCGCGGGTGGTGCCCTGCGCCGACTGCCACGAGGCGGGCTTGGTGTAGACGGGGTACTCCAGCAGGCCGTCCTCGTGCGACTCCTCGACGAGCGACTCGGCGTTGCCGATCACCCCGGGCAGGAGGCGGGCGACCGCCTCGGTGACGGCCAGCACCGCCACCTCTCCCCCGTTGAGCACGTAGTCGCCGAGGGAGACGACGTCGACCCGGAGCCCGAGGTCCTCGGCAGCGTGCTCGTACACCCGCTCGTCGATGCCCTCGTACCGTCCGCAGGCGAACGCCAGCCACGGCTCCTGGGCGAGCTCGCGCGCCATCGCCTGCGTGAAGGGCGTCCCGCCCGGACCGGGCACGACGAGGCGCGGTCGCGCACCGTCGGGCCGGTCGACCCCCGACCGCACGACGGCGTCCAGCGCCTCGGCCCACGGCTGCGGCTTCATCACCATGCCGGCCCCGCCGCCGTACGGGGTGTCGTCGACGGTGCGGTGGCGGTCGTGGGCGAAGCCGCGCAGGTCGTGCACGCGCACGTCGAGCAGGCCGTCGCGGCGCGCCCTGCCGATGAGTGACAGGTCGAGCGGCGCGAGGTACTCGGGGAAGATCGTGACGACGTCGATGCGCATCGGGGGCCCGGTCAGCGGTTGAGCTCGAGCAGGCCCGGCGGCGGGTCGAGGACGACCCGGCCGCCCTCGACGTCGACCTCCGGCACGATCGCCTCGACGAAGGGCACGAGCGCCTCCCCGCCCCCGGCGAGCTCGACGACGAGCAGGTCCTGCACGGTCCCGGTCTCCAGGCCGCTCACGCGACCCAGCACGGTGCCGTCGGTGCCGACCGCCTCGAGCCCGACGAGGTCCTCCTCGTACCAGGCGTCCTGCTCCTCGTCACCGGCGACCGGCTCCTCGGCGAGGTCCTCGGCGGCCAGGTAGAGGCGGGTGCCCCGCAGCGACTCGGCCCCGGTCCGGTCCGGGATCTCCTCGAACCCGAGCAGCCAGATGCCACGGTGGACGCGGTGGCTGCGCAGGGTGAGCCGGCGCGGGACGCCCGTGCCGGGCGCGGCCTCGGTGAGGAACGCGGTCCCCTCGACGAACCGTCGCTCGGGGTCGTCGGTGTGCAGCTGCACGGTCGACTCGCCGTGCAGGCCGTGCGGCTTGCCGATGCGGGCGACGAGCAGGGCGTCGGGCGGGAGGGCCATGGGGGCGATCCTCTCAGGGGGACGTCAGGGGTGGACGTGGTGCTGGGTCGGTGATGCGCCCAGCGCATCAGTGCCGCAGCAGCCGCCACACGACGTCGAGGGCCGCCGGGAGCATGCTCCCGGCGGCCCTCGCCGTGGTGGTGGACCGGCTCAGCGCACGCGGTCGGTGTCGACGATGTCGATCCGGACGCCGCGGCCACCGGCCAGGGCACCGACGACCGTGCGCAGCGCGCTGGCGGTGCGGCCGGACCGGCCGATGACGCGACCGAGGTCGTCGGGGTGCACGCGCACCTCGAGGATCTCACCACGACGCAGCTCCTTGCGCCGGACGACGACGTCGTCCTTGTGGTCCACGATCCCCTTGACGAGGTGCTCGAGCGCCTCCTCCAGCACGGTCAGGCCTTGTCCGCGTCGGCGTCGGTGCTCTCCGCGGCAGCGGCACCGGAGTCGGTGTCGGCAGCCGGAGCGACCTCCTCGGCCTTCGGCTCCTCGGCCTTCGGCTCCTCGGTCTTCGGCTCCTCGGTCTTCGGCTCCTCGGTCTTCTTCGCAGCGGCGCGCTTCTTCGGGGTGGTGGCCCCGGAGGCGTCGTCGGAGGACTTGCCGGCAGCGGCGATGGCGGCCTCGTACAGCTCCTTCTTCGAGGGCTTCGCCGGCTTGGTCCGGACGTTGCCCTCCTTCGTGAGCTTGAGGAGGGCGGCGACGGCCTCGGTGGGCTGGGCGCCCTGGCTCAGCCAGTAGTCGGCCCGCTCCATGTCGATGTCGATGACCGAGGGCTCCTCGGTCGGGTGGTACTTGCCGATCTCCTCGATCGCCCGACCGTCGCGCTTGGTGCGCGAGTCCATGACGACGACACGGTAGAACGGGGCGCGGATCTTGCCCATCCGCTTGAGACGAATCTTGACGGCCACGGGTGTGGACCTCTCACTTCCTGGGTTGGTGAGCACGGCGAGACCGGGTGGGGAACACACGGGGAGCCGGGGCTCGGGGTAGGCGTGCGGTCCGGGGTAGAGGGCCCGACCCGCACGGGTACAGCCGCCCATTCTGCCAGACCGCAGGGGGTGCTCCGGACCACGCGGCCGGTCACCAGGGACTGGGCTCGTAGTCCTTGACGAAGCAGCCGTACAGGTCCTCCCCCGCCTCGCCGCGCACGATGGGGTCGTACACCCGCGCGGCGCCGTCGACGAGGTCGAGCGGGGCGTGCCAGCCCTCGGCGGCGATCCGCAGCTTCTCGTGGTGGGGGCGCTCGTCGGTGATCCAGCCCGTGTCGACGGCGGTCATGAGGATGCGGTCGGTCTCGAACATCTCGCCCGCGCTGGTGCGGGTGAGCATGTTGAGCGCCGCCTTCGCCATGTTGGTGTGCGGGTGGCCCGCGCCCTTGTAGCGGCGCGAGAACTGGCCCTCCATCGCCGAGACGTTCACGACGTAAGCCCGCCGCGCCCCTGCCTGCACGGCTGCCCGCATCGCCGGCCGCAGCCGGGACACGAGGAGGAACGGCGCCGTGGCGTTGCACAGCTGGACCTCGAGCAGCTCGAGCGGGTCGACCTCGTCGACGGTGTGGGTCCACGAGTTGGTGCGCTGGGTGTCGGGGAGCAGGCCGCCCGCGTCGACCGCCGTGCCGGCGAGGTGGGCCTCCAGGCTCGCGGAGCCGGCGGTGAGCGACATCGAGGTCATCTGCGCGGCGGTGCGGGCGGCGAGCTCCTGGGCGGCGTGCTCGGCCGACTCACCCTCGTGGTGGGCCACCTGGTGGTGGCCGAGGGTCCTGAGCAGGTTGGCGGGGTGGGCCTCGCTGACCCGGTCGAAGGTCACGATCTCGGGCAGCCGGGTGCCGCGCGGCAGCGGCGCCTCCTCGTTCTCGACGAGGTGGGAGTACGCACCGGGGCTGCGCCGGACCGTCTGGGCCGCGTTGTTGACGAGGATGTCCAGCGGCCCGTCGGAGGCGACCTCGTCGGCGAGCGCGACGACCTGGGTGGGGTCGCGCAGGTCGATGCCGACGACCTTGAGCCGGTCGATCCAGTCGGCCGAGTCCTCCTGGGCCGCAAAGCGCCTCGCCGCGTCGCCTGGGAAGCGCGTGGTGATCGTGAGGTGGGCGCCGTCGCGCAGCAACATCAGCGCGATGTACATGCCGATCTTGGCGCGGCCGCCGGTGAGCAGCGCGCGCTTGCCGGTGAGGTCCGCGCGCTGGTTGCGCTTGGCGTGGCTCTTGGCGGCGCAGGGCGGGCACAGCCAGTGGTAGAACGCGTCGACCGTCGTGTAGTCGGCCTTGCAGACGTAGCAGCCGCGCGCCTTCATCAGCTCGCCCACCGTGGTGCCCACGGGCGGGACGGTGAGCAGGATGCCCTTGGTCTCGTCGTCGATCCGCATCGGCGACCCGGTCGCCGTCCGGGCGAGGAGTGCCTCGTCGTGGTCGACCTGGGGCTGCCTGGCCTCGCGGCGGCGGGCCTTGCGGACCTGCTTGTACATGCGCCCGGTCGCGCGCTTGACCGTCTGGAGGTCGGGGTCGTCGGCGTCGAGGGACGGCAGCTGCGCCAGCACCCGCAGGGCGGCGGCGAGCTCGTCGGGGTCGAGGCGGGCAGCGCCGGAGGCAGCCGCAGCGCCGGAGGCAGCCGCCGCGCCGGAGGCAGCCGGCACGCCGGAGGCAGCCGCGCCGTCGTCGGCGGCCGGGGTCGGCCGCTCGTGGGTGGGGGTGGTCACCGGCTCAGCCACGCCTCGGGGTCGGCCGCGAGCGCCTGCACGTGCGCGGGCAGGTCGCCGGACAGCACGTCCGCCAGCGACGTCTCGTCGAGCACCGTCCGCAGGCTGGCCCGCACCGCGACCCACACGGTCGGCAGGTGCTCCGCGACGCCGTCGTACGCCGTCTCGTCCGGGCGCAGCCCCCGCACCTCGGCGAGCGGTCCGTCGACGGCCCGGAAGACGTCACCCAGGCAGATGTCCCGTGGCTCGGCGGTCAGCGAGTAGCCGCCGCGGGCCCCCCGCGTGCTGCGGACCAGACCGGCCGAGCGCAGGTCGGCCACGATCGCCTCGAGGAACTTGCGCGGCAGCGTCTGGCGGTAGGCCAGGGTGTCGACGCTCACCGGACCCGAGGCGGTGGTCGCGGCCTCGGCGAGGATGAGCATCGCGCGCACCGCGTACTCCGTCCGCGCCGAGATGTCCACGGGCCCCATTGTCGCGCACCGCGCGCCCGCTCCCGACCACGGTCGGCCCCGCGGCCGACGCCGTCGTCGCCGCCCGGCCCGGCAGTGCGGCCCGGCAGCACGGCATACCAGCATGCAAGACATAACGCAGCGTTACTTGACCCATAACGCAGGCCGCACCAAAACTCCTACTCGACAGACCGGATATCCCGCTCCCTCGACAGGACCCGAACCATGCGCAAGCTCGTCCTCCTCGCCCTCGTCGGCCTCGGCGCCCAGCTCGTCGACGGGAGCCTGGGCATGGCCTACGGCGTCACCTCGACCACGCTGCTGCTCGCCATCGGCACGAACCCGGCGGCCGCCTCCGCGACCGTCCACCTGGCCGAGATCGGCACGACCCTCGCGTCCGGCGCCTCGCACTGGCGGTTCGGGAACGTCGACTGGGGCGTGGTGGCGAAGATCGGCATCCCGGGGGCGGTGGGGGCGTTCGCCGGCGCGACGTTCCTGGCCAGCCTCGACACCTCGCTCGCGGCACCGCTGATGTCCCTCGTCCTGCTGTCGCTGGGCCTCTACGTGCTCGTCCGGTTCACCGTGCGCGGCCTGCGCACCGACCGCCTGGGCCACCCGCTGCGCAAGCGGTTCCTGGCTCCCCTCGGGCTCTTCGCCGGGTTCGTCGACGCCACGGGTGGGGGCGGCTGGGGCCCGGTCGGCACGCCGGCCATCCTCGCCAGCGGACGCCTCGAGCCCCGCAAGGTCATCGGCTCCATCGACACCAGCGAGTTCCTCGTGTCGGTCGCGGCCAGCCTCGGCTTCCTGCTGGCGCTCGGCTCGCAGGGGATCAGCCCCGGCTGGGTGCTGGCGCTGCTCGCGGGTGGCCTCGTGGCGGCGCCGGTCGCCGCGTGGCTGGTCCGCCACCTCCCGCCCCGCGTCCTCGGCTCCGCCGTCGGCGGGATCATCGTCGCGACCAACGCCCGGACGCTGCTGAGGTCGGACTGGGTCGACGCCTCGTCCACCACCCGCTGGGTCGTGTATGCCGTGGTGTACGCCGTGTGGGCCGCCGCCGTCGCGTGGTCGGTGAAGGAGCACCGGGCCCAGCGCGACCTCACGGCCGAGCGGGTCGGCACCTCCGGGCGCGAGCTGGCCGCGGACCCGGCCTGACCCTCCGGGCGCGGGCGCGTCAGACGGTGACGCCGCGCAGGACGATGTGCTGGGGCGCGGCCAGGGCCCCGATCTCGGACCGCGGGTCGGCGCCGTAGACGACGAGGTCGGCGTCGGCCCCCTCCTCCAGCCCCGGGCGCCCGAGCCACTCACGGGCGCCCCAGGCGGCGGACCACAGGGCCTCCCCGGGGCTGAAGCCCGCCCTGGTCAGCTCGGCCGCCTCCTCGGCGACCAGGCCGTGGCGCAGCGACCCGCCCGCGTCGGTGCCGACGTACACCGGGATGCCGGCGTCGCGCGCGGCGCCGATCGTCGCGTACCGCCGGTCGTGCAGGGCGATCATCCGGCGGTGGTACTCGGGGAACTTCTCCCGGGCCGGCTCGGCGATCTGCGGGAAGGTCGCGATGTTGACCAGCGTCGGCACGATCGCGATCCCCTGCTCGGCGAACTGGGCGATCGTCTCGTCCTCGAGGCCGGTGGCGTGCTCGATGCAGTCGGTCCCTGCAGCGGCGAAGTCGTAGAGCGACGCCTCCCCGAAGCAGTGGGCGGTCACCCGGGCGCCCTCCTCGTGGGCGGCCGCGATCGCGTCAGTGAGGACGTCCACCGGCCAGCACGGCGTGAGGTCGCCGGCGTCGCGGTCGATCCAGTCGCCGACGAGCTTGACCCAGCCGTCGCCCGCCTTGGCCTCCAGCCGCACCCGGTGGACGAGCTCGTCCGGCTCGACCTCCCAGGCGTAGTTGCGGATGTACCGGCGGGTACGGGCGATGTGCCGCCCGGCGCGGATCACCTTGGGCAGGTCGGGCCGCTCGTCGATCCAGCGGGTGTCGGCCGGGGAGCCGGCGTCGCGGATCAGCAGGGTCCCGGCCTCTCGGTCGGCGACCGCCTGCGCCTCGGACGTGGCGTCGTCGACGGCGCCGTGGGCGTCCAGCCCGACGTGGCAGTGGGCGTCGACCAGACCCGGCAGCACCCAGCCGCGCAGCGTCTCGACGTCCGCCCCGGCGGCGGTCGGCCGGTCGAACGTCAACCGGCCCCCGACCACCCAGGCCTCGGGCCGCACCTCCTGCGGCCCGACGAGGATCTCCCCCTGCAGGTGCAGCACCGGTGCGCTCATGGGCCGACCCTAGCGACCCGTGCACGCACCCTCACCCCGTGCCGCCGCTCCCCTCACCCCGTGCCGCCGCTCCCCCGCGCGGTGGCGCCGCTCCCCTCACCCCGTGCCGCCGCTCCCCCGCGCGGTGGCGCCGGTGGCGCTCGCTCCGGCGCCCCGGGCCGCGTCGTCCCCCCGTGGGAGCACCTCCTCGCGGAGGAGTCCGTCCAGCTCCGACCTGACGGCGGCGACGAGGACGTCCCGGTCGGGCACCCGGTCAGGGTCGGTGACCACGCCGACGACCAGCCGGCCACCGGTCGACAGCACGTCGAAGGACACCGTCGTGTTGCCCGCGTTCACGGCCAGGGGCACGATCCGCCGTACCGGCACCCCTGCCACGGCGAGGTGCCGGGCAGGACCCCGGACGTTCGTCTCGAAGGCGTGCACGAGCCGCTGGTGGTCGAGGAGCCACTGCACCGCACCCAGGGTGGCGAGGAGGCGGAAGACGGGTCCCAGCAGGGCGGAGGAGGAGCCGCGGCGCCCGTGCGCCAGGCGGCCCCTGGCCGCCCGGACGGCTGCGAGTCGCACGCCGGCATCGGTCGTCGCCGGGACGCGGACGGGCAGGACCCCCACGGCGTTGCCCAGCCTCGCCCCGGCCGGGCGTGCGCTCACGGGGACCGACACGGTCAGCGCCCGCACGCTCTCGTGACGGTGCCCCAGCAGCCGGACCAGGGCGCCACTGACCGCGGCGAGCACGACGTCGTTGACGGTGGCGTCCAGGCGCCGGGCCGCGGCGACGACGCGGGCGAGCTCGACGTCGACGACGTCGACCGTGCGGTGGGGCCCGGTCGGCTGCAGCACCGAGCAGGGGTCGGCCAGCCGCACCCGGCGCAGGCCCAGCTCCCTCGCCGCCCACGCCAGCCGGCGGGCCCGCGCCCCCCGTCCGGGGCGACCGGGCTCCTGCCCCCGCCGTGGTGCGGCCGCCGGCTCGCCGGGCGAGGGCGCGCCGCCCACCCGCGGCTCTCCCTTGGCGAGGGCGCCGGCCGCAGCCGGCTCGCTGCCGCCGGCCGGCTCGGCGAGGACCTCGAGCAGGGCGAGCCCACCCATGCCGTCCGTCACGACGTGGTGCGCGACGACGACGACCCCGACCGGGCGTCCGGCGTGGTCGGCCACGACCTCGGCCCGCCACAGGGGCCGGTCCGAGGGCAGCCTCGTCGTCACCAGCCGGGCGAAGTGGTCCAGCAACCGGCGCTCGAGCACGTCGCCTTCGGGTCGGGCGCCGGACGGGGCCCCGGCCGGCTCGGAGGTGTCCAGCCGGACGACCCGCACCGGTGGGGTGCGACCGTCCTCGACCCAGCACGGGCGCCCGACACCCCACGGCGGCCGCTCCAGCCTGCGACCCAGCTCGGCCACCACCGCCAGGCGCCGGCCCACCGTCGCCGCCACCTCCCGGGCGGAGGGTCCGCCCGCGCCGGGCGGGTCGAGGCGCAGCAGGGCACCGAGCTGCATCGGCACACGGGCCCGTCGGTCGGCAGCCAGCTGCATGGCGTCGTCGGCACTGATCCGCGTGGTGCCCACGTCCCGACGCTACGGGCCGGCCGGCCGTCTCGGCCCGGCCCAAGGTCCTGCCGCCCGGATGCCCACGCACGCCCTGAGCAACGTCATGCGCGGGGGTCAGGCGGCCGGGACCTTCGCCACGAACCGGCGCAGCGCCTCGACCACGACCTCGGGGGCGTCCGTGTGGACCCAGTGCGAGGCACCCTTGACCGTCAGCTGCCGCACCCTCGGGAACAGCGCCTTCATCGCCACGGCGTCCTCCGGCTTCACGTACCCCGAGTCCGCGCCCGCGATCCACAGGACCGGACCCTCGTAGGACGGGACGTCACCGGGCGCGAGCGGCCAACCGGCGATGCGGGACCGGGTGCCGCTGTCGGCGTCCGCGGCCACCAGGTCGAGGTTGGCCTGCCAGCGCCAGGAGTCGCCGTGCCGCCGCAGGTTCTGCAGCAGGAACGCCTTGACGCCCGGATCGGGCTCGCTGAACCGTGCCTCGGCGTCGGCCCGGCTGGTCAGCTCCTCCAGTGGGAGCGACTGCATCTCACGGATGTAGCCCTCGAAGCGCTCGAGCGAGCCGTAGGACTTCGGCGCGATGTCGACGACGACGAGCCGCTCGACGAGGTCGGGGTGGTGCAGGGCGAGCGCCATCGCGGTCTTCCCGCCGAGGGAGTGCCCCACGACGACCCAGCGCTCCCCCGGCGCGGTGGCGCGCAGGGTCTCGGCGACGGCCGCGGCATACGCCTCGAGGGAGAACTCCCGCGACCACGGCGAGCGGCCGTGGTCGGGCAGGTCGACGAGGGTGCACCGGGCCCTGGTGCCGTCCGGGCCGGCCAGTGCCTTGGCGACCTGCTGCCAGTTCCGGCCCTGGCCGAAGAGACCGTGCAGGAACGCCACCCGGGGGCCGGCGGTGCCGACCGACAGGGTGTGCAGCGGCGCGGCCGCGCCGCTCACCGGCCGAGGAACTTCTCGAAGCCCTGGGGCAGGTTGGCCGGGTCGAGGTCGGGAGCGCCGTTGCCGGCCGCCGTGCCGCCGCCGAAGGAGGCGCCGGTCGGTGCGGTCTTCGGGGCGTTGGCGCGCTCGGCCGCGGCCCGCTCCTCGGCCGCTCGCTTGGCGGGGTTGCCGGACTTGGACTTCTTGCGCTGCGGCTGCTGCTTGCCCCGCTTGCCGGGTCCGCCGCCCATGCCGGGCATCCCGGGGATGCCGCCGCCGCGGGCGAGCTGCTTCATCATCTTCTGGGCCTCGGTGAACCGCTCGAGCAGCGCGTTGACCTCGGACACCTCGACGCCCGAGCCCTTGGCGATGCGGGCGCGGCGCGAGCCGTTGATCTGCTTGGAGTGCGTGCGCTCGAACGGCGTCATCGACCGCACCATCGCCTCGACCCGGTCGAACTCCTTGGGGTCGAGGTTGTCGAGCTGGGCCTTCATCTGGCCCATGCCCGGCATCATGCCGAGCATCGACTTCAGGCCACCCATCTTCTTCAGCGCAGCCATCTGCGACAGGAAGTCGTCGAAGGTAAAGTCCTCCTCGGCGAGGAACTTGCGCTGCATCTCCTCGGCCTGGCTGCGGTCGAACGCCCGCTCCGCCTGCTCGATGAGGGTCAGCACGTCGCCCATGTCGAGGATGCGCGAGGCCATGCGGTCGGGGTGGAAGACCTCGAAGTCCTTCACCTGCTCGCCGGTGGAGGCGAACATGATCGGGCGCCCGGTGACGCTGGCCACCGAGAGGGCCGCACCACCGCGGGCGTCGCCGTCGAGCTTGGAGAGCACAACGCCGGTGAAGTCGACGCCGTCCTGGAAGGCCAGCGCCGTCTCGACCGCCGCCTGGCCGATCATCGCGTCGATGACGAACAGGACCTCGTCGGGCTCGATCGCGGCGCGGATGTCGGCCGCCTGCTGCATCAGGTCGGCGTCGACGGCGAGACGACCGGCGGTGTCGACGATGACGACGTCGTGCTGGGCCCGCTTCGCCTGCTCGATGCCGGCGCGCGACACCGCGACCGGGTCGCCGAAGCTGCGGGTGCCCTCGCCGGTCGGGCCGACCGCGTCGTGGCCGCCGACGTTGCCGCGCTCCGGCGCGTAGACGGGGACGCCGGCGCGCTGGCCGACGACCTCGAGCTGGGTCACGGCGTTGGGCCGCTGGAGGTCGGCGGCGACGAGGATCGGGGTGTGGCCCTGCTCCTTGAGCCAGTACGCCAGCTTGCCGGCCAGCGTGGTCTTGCCCGCGCCCTGGAGGCCGGCGAGCATGATCACGGTCGGGGGGTTCTTGGCGAACCGGACGGTCCGCGTCTGCCCGCCGAGGATGCCGACGAGCTCCTCGTTGACGATCTTGACGACCTGCTGCCCCGGGTTGAGGGCGGCGGAGACCTCGGCGCCCAGAGCGCGCTCACGGACGGCGTGCGTGAACTGCTTGACCACCGGCAGCGAGACGTCGGCGTCGAGCAGCGCGAGCCGGATGTCACGGACCGTGCTGTTGACGTCGGACTCGGAGAGCCGCCCCTTCCCGCGGAGGTTCTTGAAGGTGGCGGTCAGGCGGTCGGACAGGCTGGTGAACACGCGCCCCAGACTAATCGAGCGGCGGCAACCGGCAGACCAACCGGGTCTTTGAGCGATCGCGGCGGTCAGGACCGCCGCGATCGCTCAAAGACCCGGGAGCGCCGGGCGTGTCCCGGGTATGCCGGTGTGCCGCGTCATGCGGGGGCGGTGCCGTCGCAGGTGTCGATGACCATCGCCACCGTGCGGGCCACGGCGGCGGGCGACAGCAGTCGGCCCCCGAACTCGGCGACGTAGAAGGTGTCCAGGGTCTGGCCGGCATGCGTCGCGATGTGGGCCGAGCGCACGGACAGCCCCGCCTTGGCGAAACCGATGCCGAGGTCGTGCAGCAGGCCGGGACGGTCCTGGGCCCGCACCTCGATCACCGTCGCGTCCTGCGAGGCGTGCGGGACGACGAGCGCCCGCGCCTGCCCCGGCGAGCCCGACCCCGACTCGCCGCTCGGGCGCGCCGCGAACTGGCGGCGCCGCTCGAGCAGGCCGAGCGGGGCGCGGTCGCCCGTGGCCAACCGCTCGAGGCCGCGGACGATCCGCTCCGCCTGCGGGGCCTCGCCGCCGGGGCTCTCGACGTGCCACTCGTTGGCCGCGACGCCGTCGACCGTGCGCAGGATCGCGGTGCGCACCACCAGTCCGTGGGCCGCCAGCAGCCCTGCGGTGTCGGCGAACAGGCCCAGCCGGTCGCGGTCGAAGACGTCGATCCGGTAGGAGCCGCCCTGGGCCCGCACCACGACGCGCGGCTCCCCCGCCGCCACCGCCTCCAGGTCCGACGCGTCCACGGTCACGGGCTGGGCCGGTGGCGGCGCGCTGCCCTCCTCCCAGCCGCTGCGGGCGGCCTGCGCGAGCTGGCGCAGCAGGGTGGCCCGCCAGTCCGTCCACGCCTGCGGGCCGGCGGCGCTGGCGTCGGCCTCGGTGAGCGCCAGGAGCAGGTCGAACACCTCACGGGACCCGCCGATGGCGGCCCGGGCGGCGGTCACGGTGCCCGGGTCCTGGTGGTCCCGTCGCGTCGCGAGGTCGATGAGCGTGAGGTGCTCGCGCACGAGCGTCTCGACGACCTCGACGTCCGCAGCCGGGTGGCCCAGGCGCGTCGCGACCGCCCGCGCGATCGGCGCCCCGGTGGCGGCGTGGTCGTGCGCGCCCGGCAGCTTGCCGATGTCGTGGAGCAGGGCGGCGAGCAGCAGCAGGTCGGCCCGCCCCACCTGCCGGACGAGCCCGCCCGCGATGACGACCGTCTCCACGAGGTGGCGGTCCACGGTGTGGCGGTGGACGGCGTTGCGCTGCGGACGGGAGCGGACCGCCGCCCACTCGGGGATCCAGCGCTCGACGATGCCCGCCTGGTCGAGCCCCTCCCAGACCGCGACCAGGCCCGGCCCCGTCGCGAGCAGGTCGGCGAACAGGTCGCGGGCGATCTCCGGCCACGGCTCGGGCAGCGTCGGCGCCTGGCCCGCGAGGTTGCCGAGCGTGGTGGGGGCGATGGGCAGGTGGTGCCGCGCCGCGACGACGGCCGCGCGCAGCGGCAGGAGCGGGTCGGTCGACAGCGAGCTGCGCGGCCCGAGCACCACCTCGCCGTCGTGCTCGAACATCCCGAAGCCCAGCGGGTTGAGCTGCGGTCGCCGCGGCCCGACCCTCAGGGTGCGGGCACGCTGCGACTGGCCGGCCCGCCGCACCGTGCCGTCCAGGGCGTATGCCACGGTGCGGCCGGCCGTCGCGACCGCCGTGAGCAGGTCGTCGGCATCGGCGTGGCCGAGCAGGGCGGCGACGGCGTCGTGCTCCTCCCGCCCGAGCCGGTCACGACCCCGGCCGGTGACCACGTGGACGGCGTCGCGCACGTCGAGCAGCACCCGGTGCGCCTCGTCGACCCCCTCGTGGGGGCGGTCCGTCAGCCAGGCCGCGACGAGGGCGCCGAGCACGGTCAGGTCGCGCAGCCCCCCGTGGGCCTCCTTGAGGTCGGGCTCGATGCTCTGGGCGAGGTCGCCGTGGCGGGCGTGCCTGGCACGCAGGGCGTCTACGAGCTGGGGCAGGCGGCGCCGGGCGTTGGCCCGCCAGTCGTGGGCGACCGTGGACCGCGCGGCCGCCACCACCTCCGAGTCACCGGCGACACAGGTCAGGTCGAGCAGCCCGACGGCAGCGGTCAGGTCACCGGAGGCGACCGTGCGGCACTGGCCGACGGTGCGCACGGAGTGGTCGAGCTTCACCCCGGCGTCCCACACCGGGTACCAGACCCGGTCGGCGAGGGCCCGGAGGTCCTCCCCGCCCAAGGACCGGCCGGAGTGCAGGAGGACGAGGTCGAGGTCGCTCAGCGGGCCGGCGTCCCCGCGGGCGAGGCTGCCCACCGCGGCCAGGGCCACGCCCTCCGTGGGAGCCCCGTCGAGCGCCCGGGCCCACACCTGCGCCAGCCAGTCGCGGGTCATGGTGGTGATCGCCTCGCGCCGGGCGGCGCCGGCGCCCGGCGCGTCGAACCCCCGGGCCCCCGCTAGGTCGAGGCGGCGGGCCGCCAGGTCGATCTGCTCCACGCTCATGCTCCCTACGGTGCCCTCCGGACGTTTCGGTCCGCCTGCGCTGGTGTTACGGCCGTGTGAGGTGCTGTGGCCGGGTGTGGTGCCGGGGGTCGAGTGCGGTGCGGCCCGGCCGGGTGCGGTGCGGCGGCCGGGTGCGGTGCGGCAGGCAGCCCGGACGGTCCGCCGAGGTCCGGCCGCCGACACGGGGAGGTGTCCGGGTCCCCCCTGGGCTCCGGACACCTCCCCCTGCTCGTGGCGTCCTACAGGGCGTCGGGGCCCCGCTCGCCGGTGCGGACCCGGATGACGTCGTCGACCGGGACCGTCCAGATCTTGCCGTCGCCGATCCGGCCGGTCTGGGCGGCCTTGAGGACCACGTCGGCGACCGAGGCCGCGTCCATGTCGTCCACCAGGACCTCGACCCGCACCTTCGGCACGAAGTCGACGGTGTACTCGGCGCCGCGGTAGACCTCGCTGTGCCCGCGCTGGCGGCCGTAGCCGGAGGCCTCGCTGACGGTCATGCCCGAGATGCCGTAGGCCTCCAGGGCCTCCTTCACCTCGTCGAGCTGGTGCGGCTTGATGATGGCGGTGACGAGCTTCATGCGGATGCCCCCTCGTGGGTCTTGGACGTGGCCGGCTGGGAGGCGGTGGTCGCCCCGCTCCCGAACCTGCCACCGGAGTGCCCCGTGATGTCGTAGGCCGACTCGGCGTGCTGGGCCAGGTCGACACCGGAGACCTCGTCGGCCTCGTCGACCCGGAAGCCCATGGTCCTGTGGATGGCCAGGCCGATGACGTAGGTGACCACGAAGGAGAACACCAGCACCGTCGCGGCGCCGAGGAACTGCGCCCACAGCTGGGAGAGCCCGCCGCCGTAGAACAGGCCCTCGTTGACGGCGAGGCCGGCAGCACCGGTCGGGCTGCCCTTGGTGGCGAGGAGGCCGATCAGCAGGGTTCCGATGAGGCCACCGACGAGGTGGACGCCGACGACGTCGAGGCTGTCGTCGAACCCGAACCTGAACTTCAGGCCGACCGCGAGGGCACAGCCGACACCGGCGACGAGACCGACGACCAGCGCACCGACCGGCGAGACCGTCGCACAGGCCGGGGTGATGGCGACCAGGCCCGCGACCACGCCGGACGCGGCACCCAGGGAGGTGGCGTGGCCGTCGCGGAGCTTCTCCGTGACCAGCCAGCCGAGCATGGCCGTGCACGTGGCGGCGAGGGTGTTGACCCAGACGCCGGCGGCCTGCGTTCCGGCCCCGAGGGCCGAGCCCGCGTTGAAGCCGAACCACCCGAACCACAGGATGCCGGCGCCGATCATGACGAGGGTGAGGTTGTGCGGGCGCATCGGGTCCTTGGCGAAGCCGATCCGCTTGCCGAGCACGATCGCGAGCGCCAGGCCCGCCGCGCCGGCGTTGATGTGGATCGCCGTGCCGCCGGCGAAGTCGTACGCTCCGGCCCCGCCGAAGAGCAGGCCGTCGGCCTTGTTGGCGATCCAGCCGCCGGTCTGGGCGGCGTACCCGTTGAAGGCGAAGACCCAGTGCGCGGCCGGGAAGTAGACCAGCGTCGCCCAGACGACGGTGAAGACGGTCCAGGCGGTGAACTTGGCCCGGTCGGCGATCGCGCCGGAGACCAGGGCGACCGCGATGATCGCGAACACCACCTGGAAGGCGACGAAGGCCGGGGCCGGGATGCCGCCCGCGGCAGCGACGCCCTTGGCGGCATCGGCCGGGACGAAGCCGTAGACCTGGTCGAGGACGCCCTTGAGGCCGAAGTGGGTGAACGGGTTGCCGATGAGCCCCCCGCCCGCGTCCGGCCCGAACGTCTCGCTGTAGCCCCACAGGATCCAGACCGTGCCGACCGTCCCCATCGAGATGAAGCTCATCATCATCATGTTGAGGACGCTCTTGGTCCGGACCATGCCTCCGTAGAAGAGAGCGAGGCCGGGAGTCATGAACAGCACGAGGGCCGCCGCGGCGAGGACCCACGCGGTGTTCCCGCTGTCGGTGAACGGCGTGTCGGCCGCCACGAAGGTGATTGCGCTCATGGCAGGAAACTGTGAACGCCCGCGGTTTCGTGTCGTGCCGGACTTTGTTACGGCTGTGTTAGCGAGTGGTCACCGGCGTAAGAAGTACGTTTCGCGGCTGGTGTGCCACGGGTCACGAGCTGGTCAGAACGCCGAGACCGGTCCCTCCGACCGCTGCGGGCGGCTCAGCGCGCGCACCACCGCGGTGGCGCCGTGCCGGTCGGCCGCGACCGCCGCGAGCAGGCCCACGACCGGCACCACCGCGCCCTCGGGGAACCGCGGCGTCTCGAGCCCGACGCTCGCCGCGAGGTCATCGGCGTGGACGAGCATCTCCATCATCCGGGTCGTGAGGAAGTCGTCGGTCGTGAGCGACCACCCCTGCCAGGGGATGAAGATGGTGTCGGGGTCGCGTGGCGTGGCGAGCTGCTCGGCCAGCCGGTCGGTCTGGGCGGTGACCGTGGCGAGGACCGCGTCCGGGCCCGCTTCGGCCGCCTCGTCGTCACGCGCGTTCTGGTCGGGGTCGACCGCCCCGGCACGGGACGCGGCCACCCACGGCGCCCGGCGGTAGTGCTCGAGCACCGGGATGACGTCGCCGCTGGAGGCGGCCGACAGCCCGCGGGCGACGGTGACGCCCTGGTTGAGCAGGTGGTGCGCCAGGCCGCCCACGCTCATCCCGGCACACGCGCTCTCGCGGCCCCAGGCCTCGCGGACGGCGTGCGACCCGGCCAGGTCACGCGCCACGCGGACGGACTCGAGGAACGCGCTGCGGTGCTCGCTCAGGCTCATGGCGCGACCCTACCCACGGCGGCCGACACCCCTCAGGATCTTGCGTCGGGTGCGAGCGCCAGGTAGCGCTCGCCCATGGAGGCGAGCTCGTCGTCCTCGACCAGCTGCCCCATCCGCACCAGGGCCGACGCCGGCTCGCGCAGCTCCTCGAGCCGCCCGGCCTCGACGAGGATGTCGCACAGCAGGATCCGCAGGTCGGGAGGCACCGGCCGGCCGGTGCGCTCGGCCGCCGCGATCGCCTCCCCGAGCAGGATCGTCGCCGTGTCGACGTCGCCGGCGCGCCAGAGCACGAGCGCCTCGAGCTCGGCGAGCGAGATGCGCAGCTCGACCGTGGGGTGCGCCTCGACCATCCGGCGCGCCCGCGCCAGCGTGTCGTCCGTGCGCGGGTCGTCGACGCCCACCATGGCCCGGGTGGCGAGGACGGCCGCCTCGGCGGCCCAGCCACCGTCACCGTCCTGCTCGTAGGCGTGCGACGCCCGCAGCAGCAGCGTCGGGGCCAGGTCGTCGGGGGCGACGTGGGCCAGGCCCATCAAGCCGCCCGCGGCGTGCCCCGGCTCGTCCATGGCGATCAGCTGGTCGACGTAGCCGAGGCCGCGCTGCAGCGCGCCGTCGTCCCCGACCGCGAGCTCGACCGGGACGAACGCCACCCGGCTGCGGATCTCCTCCAGCACGTCACCGGCCGCCGCCGCGGCCTGGATCGACTCGGCGAGAACCTGCCCGGCCGCCGGGTGCCCGGTGCCGAGCAGCACCTGCCCGAGCCGGCGGTCCAGCACGGCCCACTGGCTGTGCTCTTCCGGGCCCTCCGGGCGCAGGGTCGCCCGCGCCTGCGACCACCCGAACACGAGGTGGTCCATCCGGATGACGTCGTGCGCGTCCGCGGCCGCCACCAGCGCCTCGTGGTATGCCGCGACGCCGTCGGGCAGCGGCGCCTGCGCTTCCGCGAGGACGGCCGCCGGCAGCTCCTCCGCGCCCGGGGCGCGTCGTGCCGACCCTGCAGCGTCCGCCTCGTCGTGCCCGGGCGCCTCCCGGTCCGGCGCGGTCACGAGCGCTCCCCCACGAGTCGTGCGGGCAGCCGCCCACGCCACCGGCCACCGACCCGGGTCCGCAGCGACGCGGCATACCGCTCGAGGGGGAGGAAGGCGAGCATCATCACGAGGTGCGGCCAGAACGCGATGGTGATCGCGGCGTACGTCATGGCGTGGAAGACGAACCACGCGGCCACCACGCGCCGGCGCCAGCGCTCCGAGAGCAGGAAGATCACCGGTGAGGTCAGCTCCGCCGTGAACAGCACCCACTGGAACCAGTGCAGCGTCCACGGCACCTCGAGCAGCCACTGCGCCATCGGCGTCCCGCGGCGGACCACCGCCCGCACCATGGTCGCCGAGTTGACCCAGTCCCAGCCACCGAAGCGGATCTTGGCCCACGCGGAGAGGAAGTAGGTGGCGACGGCGGCCAGCTGGACCGCCCGCAGCGCGAAGCCCGCGGCCTCCGAGCGACGGCGGTCCGACAGGTGCGCCAGGCCGACGGTCGGGAGCAGCGCCAGCGCGACGACGAAGTCGGCCCGGTCGTGGTCGACCTTGCCGTAGGAGAAGGCGATGTACTGGTACCACGTCCACGCGACCGCCACGGTCCAGCCGAGCAGCCGCGGAGCCCGTCCGGTCATCGCGGCGAGCGCGGCCGCGACGCAGCCCCACTTGAGCGACTGCACGAGCAGCACCGTCGCCGCGGGCAGGTGCAGCGCCTGGCCGACCAGCAACGGCTCGTACCAGACCGGGTCGGCCCAGCCGTGGTACCGGCCGGAGGTGTGCAGGAGCAGGACGTCGACCACGACGAAGGCGAAGACGAGCAGCCGGAGCACCGCGACCCGCGCCACCGGCACGGGCTCGAACAGCCACCCCTGGAGCCTGCGCAGGGCGCTCACCGCGCGCTCCACTGCGCCAGGACCTCGGTGCGCACCTCGCCCGTCGGCTTCCGGTCGACGACGACGATGAGGCGGCGGACGACGCGCAGGGCCGTCCAGGCCGGGGCACCGGGCCGCAGCCGCGCGTGGCTGGCGGCGAGGGTGCCCAGCCGCGCGGGGTCGGACGTGATCTGCGGGATGCGGCCCTCGACCTCGGCGCGGTTCAGGCCGGTGTTCTCCGGGGTGAGCGGGGCGGGCTGCCACCGACCCGGGTCGGCCGCGGTCTGCACCTCGATGCCGGTGGACCAGACCGACCCCGAGGGCGCCTGCGAGGTCGAGAACATGCGCCACGGGGAGAACGGCCACCAGTCGTCGTCACCGACGAGCGAGCCGGCGCAGAAGCCGGTCGCGAGCAGCAGGACGACGACCGTGCGCCACGTCCTCGCCGCGCGGCCCAGGCGCTGCACGGGCTCGTGCCCGCGCGCCTCGACCCGCTCGTCCACCCCGGTCGCCACGCGGTCAGGGTAGGCCATCATGGAGGGATGGCCCCCGACCGGAACGCCCGGCGGTCGACCCGCTCGCGGGCGGGGTGACCGGGGGACGCCATGGACTGGTTCGCCGCCGAGGGCTACCGGGTCTCGCGCCTGCTGTTCCAGCGCGGGCTGGGCGGGCTCTACCTCGTGGCGTTCCTGGCGGCTGCCCTGCAGTTCAGGGCACTGCTGGGCAGCCGAGGGCTGCTGCCGGTGCCCGCGTTCGTCGCGCGGGTGCCGTTCCGCCGCTCCCCCAGCCTGTTCCACTGGCGGTACTCCGACGGGCTCTTCGCCGCCGTGGCCTGGACCGGGGTGGGGCTCGGCGGCCTCACCGTGGTGGGGGTGACCGAGCGGCTGCCGCTGCCCGTCTCCACGGCGGTGTGGCTGGTGCTGTGGGGGCTGTACCTCTCGATCGTCAACGTGGGCCAGCGCTGGTACGGGTTCGGCTGGGAGTCGCTGTTGCTCGAGGTGGGGTTCGTGGGCGTGTTCCTCGGCAACGCCGACACCGCCCCGCCCCTGCCCGTCCTGCTGGCGCTGCGCTGGGTGCTGTTCCGGCTCGAGTTCGGCGCGGGCCTGATCAAGTGGCGCGGCGACGCGTGCTGGCGTGACCTGACCTGCCTGTACTACCACCACGAGACGCAGCCGATGCCCGGGCCGCTGTCGTGGTGGTTCCACCACCTGCCCCGGCCGCTGCACCGGGTCGAGGTGGCGGCCAACCACGTCACCCAGCTGGTCCTGCCGTTCGGGCTGTTCCTGCCGCAGCCGGTCGCCGGCTGGTGCGCCGTCGTCATGGTCGTGACGCAGCTGTGGCTGGTGCTCAGCGGCAACTTCGCCTGGCTCAACTGGAGCGCCATCGTCCTCGGGTTCGCCGTCGTGCCGGACGCGTTCTGGCAGCACGTCCTGCCCCTGCGGCCGGACCCCGGCTCGACCGGGACGCCGCTGTGGTGGGTGCTCGCCTGCCTTGCCCTGGTCGTCCTCGTCCTGGCGCTCAGCTGGCGGCCGGCGCGCAACCTCGTCTCCTCGCAGCAGGCCATGAACGCCTCGTTCGACGTCCTGCACCTCGTCAACACCTACGGCGCCTTCGGGAGCGTGACGCGCACACGGTACGAGGTCGTGGTCGAGGGCTCCGCTGCCCAGACCGGCTCGCCCTGGCTGGAGTACGGGTTCAAGGGCAAGCCGGGCGACGTGCGGCGGCTGCCGCGGCAGTGGGCGCCCTACCACCTCCGCCTCGACTGGCTGCTGTGGTTCGCGGCCATCTCGCCGCGGTATGCCGAGCCGTGGTTCCCGCGGCTGCTCCAGCGCCTGCTCGAGGGAGACCCGACGACGCTGAGGCTGTTGCGGCACAACCCGTTCCCCGGTCAGCCGCCCGTCGCCGTGCGGGCGACGCTGTACCGGTACCGCTTCACCACCTCGTCCGAGCGGCGCGGCACCGGCGCGTGGTGGCACCGTGAGGTCGTGAGCCAGTTCGCACCCCCGCAGTCCCTCCGGGACCGTCCCGGGCACTGACCCGCGATGCCGCCCGACGCGGTCAGCGTCGACGACGACGCACCGCGAGCCGTGCCGCCGCCAGCAGGACCGCGACGCCGGCCAGCACCGCCACCGCCGGGCCCCAGGGCGAGCCGTCCCGCCCGTCCGGGCCGGGTCGCGGGGTCGCGCCCGGGGCCGCGTCGCGCGTCCGGGAGGTCGGTGCGGTCGCGGTCGCCGGAGGCGGTGCCGCCGCAGTCGCCGGAGGCGTCGCGGCGGACCCCGGGGTGCCGGCCTCCGCCGGCACGGCGACGTGCTGCACGAGGGAGCCCCGCCCCTCCGACCCCACGAGCAACCCGGGGCCGTCGGGGTCCAGGGCGAGCGTCTCCCCCTGTGGCTGCAGGGGCAGCAGGACGGTCGTCCGCACCGCCCAGGTCACCGGGTCGAGCAGCCAGAGCCCGGTGTAGGTCCGGACGGCCAGCGCCGACCCGTCCGCGAGGTACACCGCGTCGGTGGCCACCGCGGGGCCTGCGCCGACCCGCACCAGCCGGTTCGTCCCCGTCGTGCGGGGCTCCGCGGGCAGGGCGTAGGCCGCGCCGGTGCGGCCCTTGGTCACGACGACCACCCTGCCGGTGCGTGGGTCCACGGCCAGGGACTCCGCGTCGTGCGGGCCGTCGGGGTAGGCCAGGTCCCACGACGTCCAGCCCCCGGAGGTGTCCCCCAGGTCCGGCTCGTCGAACCCGTAGACCGTGACGCTCCCGCGGGCGGCGGTGTTGTCACCGACGTCGCCGACGAGGACCCGGCCCTGCGGCGTCACGGCGAGCGCCTCCACGTCCCGCACAGGCGCGGCGAAGGTGTGCACCCCGACGGTCCGGCCCGTGCGGGTGTCGACGGCGAAGATGCGGCCGTCGTCGCCGGAGTCGTTGGCGGTCCAGACGACGTGCGGGTGGCGCACGCTGCGCGCCAGCCCGGAGGACTCGCTGATCCTGGGGTCCGCGACCCGGAAGTCCGGTGCGGGTGCCGGCCCGCCGGCATACGTCGCACCGCTGGCGAGCACCCCCAGCCAGAGCGCCCCCACCCCGAGCGCGACCGCCGCGAGGGCGGCCACGCGTCGGGGCACGGCTCAGCCGACGATGGCGTCGACGAAGGCCACGGGGTCGAACGGCGCGAGGTCGTCCGGGCCCTCGCCGAGGCCGACGAGCTTGACCGGGACGCCGAGCTTGCGCTGCACCGACACCACGATGCCGCCCTTGGCCGTGCCGTCGAGCTTGGTGAGCACGATGCCGGTCACGTCGACGACCTGCGCGAAGACCTCGGCCTGCCGCAGGCCGTTCTGGCCGGTGGTGGCGTCGAGGACGAGCAGGACCTCGTCGATCGGGCTCTGCTTCTCGATGACGCGCTTGACCTTGCCGAGCTCGTCCATGAGGCCGACCTTGTTGTGCAGGCGGCCGGCGGTGTCGACGAGGACGACGTCGGCCTCCATCTCCATGCCCGCCTTGACGGCGTCGAACGCGACCGCCGCAGGGTCGGCGCCCTCGCGGTCCGAGCGCACGGTCGGCACCCCGACCCGCGCGCCCCAGGTCTCGAGCTGGTCGGCGGCGGCCGCACGGAAGGTGTCGGCGGCCCCCAGGACGACGTCCTTGTCCTCGGCGACGAGCACGCGCGCGAGCTTGCCCACGGTCGTCGTCTTGCCGGTGCCGTTGACGCCGACGACGAGCACGACCGCCGGGCGCTCGGCCACGCGGGAGCTGGCGACGCTGCGGTCCATGGTGGGGTCGACGAGCCGCAGCAGGTCCTCGCGCAGCCAGCCCCGCACCGTCGCCTCGTCGGTCGTGCCCTCGACCTTGACCCGCGAGCGCAGGCTCTCGACGAGCTCGGTGGTCGCCTCGACGCCGAGGTCGGAGGCGATGAGGGTGTCCTCGACCTCCTCCCACGCCTCCTCGTCGAGTCGGCCGCGCGACAGCAGGGCCAGCAGGCCCTGGCCGAGCGCGCTGTGGGACCGGGCCAGGCGGGCGCGCAGCCGGGTCAGCCGACCAGCGACCTCGGCGGGGCGCTCGACCGTCGGCGTCGGCGCGGGCTCGGGCAGCAGCTCCTCGCGAGCCGGCAGCGTGTCGACGGACCCGGCGTCCTGCACGGAGCGCTTCGGCGCGTCCCGCGGCGGCTCCGCGTCGTCCCCCACCCCGGGCAGGACGTCACCGGACGGCGGCGTGCGCGGCCCCTCCTTGGTGCGCCCCCCGCGCCCCCGGGTGAGGCCGACGAGACCCCCGACGAGGACGACGAGCAGTACGACCGCGACGGCGATCCATTCCCAGAGCTGATCGATCACGCGCGCCATCCTCTCATCGACCGACGGACCCCGGACGCACGCCGCCCCCGGCCGCAGCGGCCGGGGGCGGTGTGGTCCTCACGGACGGGTCACTGCGGGAGCGGGATGCTCCAGATGCCCCGGCCGTGGGTGGCGGCGTACAGGTCGCCGTCGGGAGCCACCTCGAGGTCCATGACCACCGTGGTGGGCAGCCCGGTCCCGAGCACCTGCCACGTCGTCGCACCGGGAGCCCGGTAGAACGTGGTGAGGTCGGTGCCGAGCAGCAGCGCGCCGTTGGACAGCCGCTTGACCGAGCTGGCCGGCACGTCGGGCAGGTTGCCGCTGATGTCGGTCCAGTGCGCCCCGCCGTCCTTCGTCTCGTAGACGTGGCCGACGCCCGCACCCGGGCCCTCGGTGAACCGGCGCGAGAAGCCGTTGATCGCGGCGAACGCGTGGTTGCCGTCGGCCGGGTCGACGGCCAGGCCCTGGACGAAGCGGTTCGGGAACGAGGAGGCCAGCGTCAGCTGGTGCCAGCCGTTGCCGCCCACGTTGGTCGCGATGCCACGGGTGAACCCGGCGTTGTTGCACGGACCGCACCACGAGACGTAGGCCGCGCCGTTCTCGATGGCCACGGCCGTGGCCGAGTGGCCGGCGCCGAGGTCGAACTGCTTCTTCATGACGCTGGAGTCACGGGCCTTCCAGACGTCGTTCGCCGTCCAGACGTACTGGCCGCCGAAGATGGCGTTGTCCGGCTTGGCGCCGTCGAGCCCGATCGGGGCGATGAACCGCGGGTTCGGGTCGCCCGGGTCGAGCGACCAGGACGAGGCGTCGGCCTCGCTGGTCGCACCGGGGTTCTCGGCGCAGTTGTTGGTCACCTTGACCGACAGGTAGACGTACTCCTGCAGCTGGTTGCAGCCGTTGCGCGGGTCGGCCGCACCGTCGCCACCGTCACCGCCGAAGTTGGAGCCCATCTCCGTGTCGGCGTTGGAGCCGTCCGGGGCCACCTTGCGCAGGTTGGAGACACCGTTGTCCTGCAGACCTCCCGAGACGACCACGCTCATCGTCGAGGGGTCCTTGCCCACGGAAGAGGGGTCCTTGCCGACCGAGGCCGAGTAGTACTGCAGCGAGCCGAGGGTGCCGTCCGCTGACATCGACTTCAGGTCGGTCGCGTTGCCGTTGGCGTTCACCGTGCCGTTCACGGGTCGCCGGTAGACGCCACCGTCGTTGCCGAAGAAGACGACCGGCGTGCCACCGGCGGTGCCGACGGCCACGGAGTGCTGGTCCGAGTGGCCGGCCAGGGGGCACGTGTTCTTGCTGGGGTCGATGCTCCAGCACGGGAACGTGAAGTTCCAGTACGGGGAGACGGCGTTCCAGTGCGAACCGGCGTCCTTGGTCTCGAAGACCTCCTCGAGCCCGGCCCAGACGTGGTCCGCGTTCGCCGGGTCCACCTGGAGGAACTGGTTGTACCAGGCCTGAACGCCGACGCCGTAGCCCTTGCGGTCCAGGGCCGAGCCGCTGTTGTGCAGCTGCTGCTGGTTGGCGATCTGGTTCCACGGACCGCTCGGCGAGCCCGTCTTGGAGACGAAGATGCCGGCGAGCGAGGACGAGGAGGCGATCTTGCTGGGCTGCTGCACCATGGCGTAGAGCCGGTCGCCGGTCTTGCTGAAGGCGAACGTCGTGTAGCCCACGTCGCTGGTGTTGGTGATGCCACCGAGGGTGACCGACAGCTTGTGCCAGCTGGACGGCCCCTGGGTGAAGTCGTTGGTCTCGTAGAACCCGTTGTAGGTGTCACCCGAGCGCCAGCCGATGGCGGCGATCACGTGCTTGGGGTTCTTGGGGTCGACCGCGATGTCGTTGACGATGTTCTTGTACGCCGCGTTGGTGGGACCCGACGACGTGTTGCCCGACCAGTTCGACCCGGCGGGGACGAGGACCTTGCCCCCGTCGTCCTTGATCTCGGGCATGTAGGACGGGTTCGGCGCGAAGCCGAAGCTCCAGTCACCGGAGGGCGTCCCTGCGGCGTGGTACCAGATGCCCCGGTTGGTGGCCGCGAAGACGGTCGACCCACCCCAGCGCACCCGACCGATGGTGGTCGACTCGAGCTCCTTGCCGCCCACCCGGTCGGAGGGGCTGAAGGTGCCGGTGGCCGGGTCGGCCAGGCGGTAGACGCCCGAGCCGACGTAGGAGGTGCCGCCGGTGTTGGCCTCACCGGTGGCGAACCACAGCGAGCCGTCGTTGCCGGCGATCTGCAGGTCGCCACCGCTCAGTGAGGGCAGCGAGTCCGCGATGGGCGTCCACTTGCCCCCAGCCTGGCTCGAGCGCCACACACCGCCGTCGGCGCCCGCGGCATACACGTGGTTCGCCGAGTCCGCGGCCAGGCCCGTGATGCGCCCCGTGCCGTAGCCGGCGCCACCGGAGGAGTTGGAGTTCCAGTCGCGGTAGCGCGTGTCGTCCTCGTTGTAGGGGACCTTGGTGACCTCGGCCCACTTCCCGGCCGTGTGCGGCAGGGAGGACAGCTTCGCGAACGCGTCGCCGTACGCACCCGGGGCGACGATCCCGGGAGCGGTCCGCGCCTGGGCGAACTGCTCCTCGATGGTCGCGGCTTCCTTGGACTCGTTCTGCGCCTCCGCGGGGTTGCCCCCGGCGATCATCAGCGCCTTCTCCATGACGGCCGCGTTGTAGTGGCGGTCGCGCCACTGGTACTTCAGCCAGGCCTCGTTGAGCTCGTGCCGTCCCGCGTAGCCGGCTGTTCCGGCTGCGACGACCGCGGCTGCTGCCGCTCCGGCGAGGACCCTGCGCGTTCGGGGTGACAAGGATGCCATCCAAACTCCTCCGGGTGGTGGTGTGCGGCCCTGGTTTGGGCCCGCCCCAGCATCGGGGGGAATCGGCCGAACGGCCCATGACAGATGTCATGGGCCGCGGAGGAGATGCCGCGTTGACCTGCGGCATTCGTCCGCCTGCGTGGCAGGTCCCTGCCAACTGCGGCGGAAGGCAGCCGGCGCATGGCATCCCCGTGCCACGCGATGGCACGCGAGCCCGGCAGTCCCGGGAGCGTGACGAGGCCCGCGCAGCCGGTCAGCCGGCGCGGTGGCGTCCCGAGTCGTCGGGCGTGCTGGTGGTGCCGATCGACCCCATGGAGTCGCTCACCTTGTCCTTGGCCGAGCTCAGGGCGTCGCTGGTCTTCTCCAGCGCGCTCTCCGTCCGCTCCCGGGCCTTGTCCTTCGCCGAGGAGATCAGCTCCTCGCCCTGGGGCGTGAGGACCTCGCGGCCCTCGCGGCGCGCGGGAATGGCCACCGCGGCGACCACCGCGACCGCCAGTGCGACGCAGACGAGCATGCCGATGATGAGGGCGACCATGGGTCCAGACTGCCTCTCCGCAGCACAGACCTCAAATCAACGCGCTGCCCGCAGGGCGTGGCGCGATCCCCCTCAGGCGCTCTGGGCGGCGACGTCCCGGATGCGCTGGGACACCACGGTGGTCACGCCGTCACCACGCATCGAGACGCCGTAGAGCGCGTCGGCAACCTCCATCGTGCGCTTCTGGTGCGTGATGACGATGAGCTGGCTGGAGTCGCGCAGCTCCTCGAAGAGGGTGATGAGGCGGCCGAGGTTGGCGTCGTCGAGGGCGGCCTCGACCTCGTCCATGATGTAGAAGGGGCTGGGCCTGGCCTTGAAGATCGAGACGAGCAGGGCCACCGCGACCAGCGACCGCTCCCCACCGGAGAGCAGCGACAGCCGCTTGATCTTCTTGCCCGGTGGCCGCGCCTCGACCTCGATGCCGGTCGTGAGCATGTTCGCGGGGTCGGTGAGGGTGAGCCGCCCCTCGCCACCGGGGAAGAGCCGGCCGAAGACCTGCTCGAACTGGGCGGCGGTGTCGTGGTACGCCTCGGTGAAGACCCGCTCCACCCGCTCGTCGACCTCGCGGACGATGTCGAGCAGGTCGCGCTTGGACTTCTTGAGGTCCTCGAGCTGCTCGGTGAGGAACTTGTGCCGCTCCTCGAGCGCGGCGTACTCCTCGAGCGCGAGCGGGTTGACCCGGCCCAGCGCGTTCAGGGCCCGCTCGGCCTTGCGCAGCCGCTTCTCCTGCACGTCCCGGACGAACGGCGCGGGCTCGGGCAGGGTGTCGGGCTCGTCGTCGGGGCCGGGCACGTGCGGCACCAGCTGGTGCGGCCCGAAGTCCTCCATGAGCACCTCGGGGTCGATCCCGAGCTCGTCGACGGCCTTGGCGTGCATCGCCTCGATCCGCAGCCGCTGCTGGGTGCGGGCCACCTCGTCGCGGTGGACTGTGTCGGTGAGGTCGCGCAGCTCGTCCTGCAGCGCAGCGACCGCGCGGCGCACCTCGGTGAGGGTGGCGTCGCGCTCGGTGCGCTCCTGCTCGGCGCGGGTCCGGCGCTCGGCCGCGGTCTCGAGCGCGCTGGAGACGAGCGTGACCGCGTATGCCGCGCCGCCCCGGACCGCCTCGGCGACCGTCGCCTCGCGGCGGCGCCGCTCCTGGCGGGCGGCGAGGCGCTCGCGGGCGGCGAGCTCGTTGCGGGCCGCACCCTCCAGGGAGTCGGCGCGGCCCTTGAGGGCCCGGGCCCGCTCCTCCTTGGTGCGCAGCGTCAGCCGCAGCTCGGTCTCGCCGGTGCGGGCGCGGCTCGCCTCGAGCTCGAGGCGGTCCCGCTCGTCGGTGCTCGGGTCGTCGGACTCGGCCGGCTCGGCACTGGCTTCCTCGAGCCGCTCGGTGAGGGCGGCCAGCTCGGCGCGGTCGGCCTGGAGGGTCGCCTCCACGCCGGCGATCGCGCGCTCGGTGCGCTCGGACTCCGCGCGGGCCGAGCGGACGCTGGCGCCGAGGTGGCCGAGCCGCTCGGCGACGGCGGCCATCTTGGCGTCGGACTCGTGCAGCGCCTCGAGGGCCGCCTCGACCTCCTCGGTCGCGGCCCGGTGGCGCTCCTGGGCCGCGGTGAGGGCGAACCGGGCCTGCTCCCCGCGACGCGTCGCCTCGGCCACCCGGTCCCGGGTCTCGTCCACCGCGGACTGGATCTCGATGAGGCTGGGGGCGCTGGACGACCCGCCCCGGACGAAGCCGGGCGCGAAGACGTCGCCCTCGGCCGTCACGGCCGTGACGCCCTGCCCCCGGGAGACGAGGGCCGCGGCCTGGTCCGCGTCGCCCACGAGGGCCACCCGGTCGAGCAGCTGCTCGAGCGCCGGCCGGACGGTGGCGGGGGCGTCGACGACCTCGCGGGCCCACACGGCGTCGCCGTCGAGGGCCGGCCAGGACCGGGGGTCGGAGGCAGCAGCGGTCTGGCCGACGAGGAAGGCCGCGCGACCGGCGTCGTCGTCCCGCAGGGTGAGCAGCGCTGCGGCGGCGTGCTCGACGGACTCGACGGCGAGGGCGTCGCCGGCCCAGCCGAGGGCCGCGGCGATCGCGGCCTCGTGCCCGCCGCGCACCTGGAGCAGGGAGGCGACCGAGCCGACGATCCCGTGCCGGGAGTCGGCGGCCGCGAGCAGGGTGGCCGCGCCGTCCTTGCGCGACAGGCTGAGCTCGAGCGCCTCGAGGCGCGCGCCGGCGGTGGTGCGGTCACGCTCGGCGGCGCGCTCGGCCTCGCGCAGCCGCTCGACCTCGGCCTCGACCGCCTCGAGGGCGGCGGCCGCGGTCTCGTACGTCGAGTCCAGGCCCTCCTCGCCCTCCTCCTCGACGGCGATCGACGCCTCGAGGGCCGAGAACTCCTTCTCGGCCACGCGGGCGCGCTCCTGCGACTGCTCGACGACGCCGCGCAGCCGTCCGAGCTCGGCCTCCCCCGCCTCGATCCGGCTCCTGCGCGCGCCGACCTGGCCGGCGAGCTTGGCGAGCCCCTCGCGGCGGTCCGCGGCCGCGCGGGCGAGACGCTGCAGGCGCTGCTGCTCGGCGGCATACGCGCGCTCGAGCTCCTCGCGGGCGGCGACCGCGGCCTGCAGGGCCTGGGTGGCCTCGCGGACCTCGGCGAGCAGCGACTCCTCCTGGCGGCGCGCGTCGGCGGCCTGGGCGCGCAGCTCCTCGGGGTCGCGGCCGGAGGTCTGCTCGTCGGCGGTGTCCTGGCTGAGCAGGCGCACCCGCTCCGCGGCGAGCGACTCGGTCGAGGTGAGCTTGTCGCGCAGCTGCTGCAGGGCGAACCAGCGCTCCTGGGCGCGCGTCAGCTCGGGGGCGGCGTCGGCGGCCTGCTGCTCGAGGGTGGCGAGGCGGCTGCGGTGCTCGGCCAGGCCCTCCTCGACCTCGGTGCGCTTGGCGATGAGCGCCGTCTCGTCGGCGACCTCCTGCTCGAGCGTCGAGGTGAGCTGGACCAGGTCGTCGGCGAGCAGCCGCAGCCGGGCGTCGCGGGCCTCGGCCTGGACGACGGCGGCCTTGCGCGCCGCCTCCGCCTGGCGGCCCAGGGGCCCGAGCTGGCGGCGGATCTCCCCGGTGAGGTCGCTGACGCGGGTGAGGTTGGCCTCCATCGCCTCGAGCTTGCGCAGCGCCTTCTCCTTGCGCTTGCGGTGCTTGAGGACCCCGGCGGCCTCCTCGATGAAGCCGCGCCGCTCCTCGGGGGTCGCGCGCAGGACGGTGTCGAGCTGGCCCTGCCCGACGATGACGTGCATCTCGCGCCCGATGCCGCTGTCGGACAGCAGCTCCTGGACGTCGAGCAGCCGGCACGAGGTGCCGTTGATGGCGTACTCCGAGCCACCGTTGCGGAACATGGTCCGGCTGATGGTGACCTCGGTGTAGTCGATCGGCAGGGCGCCGTCGGTGTTGTCGATGGTCAGGGCCACCTCGGCGCGGCCCAGGGGCGCGCGGCCGGCGGTGCCGGCGAAGATGACGTCCTCCATCTTGCCGCCGCGCAGGCTCTTGGCGCCCTGCTCCCCCATGACCCAGGCGAGGGCGTCGACGACGTTGGACTTGCCGGAGCCGTTGGGGCCGACGATGCAGGTGATGCCCGGCTCGAGCCGCATCGAGGTCGCCGAGGCGAAGGACTTGAAGCCCTTGAGGGTGAGGCTCTTGACGTACACGAGCGGCGTGGCTCCCGGGGAAAGGCTGCGGGCGGTCGGACGGGGTTGGATCGGGGGCAACCCTACCCGCGGGCACGGCGGGCACCGTGGACCTTCCGCCGACCTGCGTTGCCTGTGCCTGCTGTGACGCTTGTGCCTGCTGTGGCGCCGAGTGCGGTGGTCACGCCGCCCGGCCCGGCCCGAAGTCCCAGACTTCGGGTCCCCAGACCCCGCGATGACCCGAAGTCCCAGACTTCGGGTCAAGCTGGACTCGTCACTCGGAGGCGGCGATGGCCTCGTGGTGGTGGATGACCTCGGCGATGACGAAGTTGAGGAACTTCTCGGCGAACGTCGGGTCCAGGCCGGCGTCGTCCGCGAGCGCGCGCAGCCGCGCGATCTGGCGCTCCTCGCGCGAGGGGTCGGCCGGCGGCATACCCGTGCGCGCCTTGTACTCACCCACCTGCTGGGTGCACTTGAAGCGCTCGGCGAGCAGGTGTACGAGGGCCGCGTCGATGTTGTCGATGCTGGCGCGCAGGCGCGCCAGCTCGGCGGGTGTCTCGGGGTCGGACGGGACGGGTGAGGTCACCCGGCAATCGTAGGCAGGGCTGCACCCACGACGTCCGGCTGTCTCACGTCCTCGGGGACGCGGTCGTTCTCGCGCAGGCGGTCGTTGTCGCGTTGCAGCGCCTCGACGAGGTGCTCGAGGTCGCGGACCCTGCGACGCAGCTCGATGGTCTCGAGCACCAGTCGTGGCTCGTTCGCCACGCGGTAGCCCACGAGGGCCTTGGCCATGGTCGACTCCTTCTCCGCAGGCGGCGGGGGTTCGCGAGCTGCGGCCCGGCCCGTGCGGCCCACCCTGGTGGGGCGGCCGGGGCCACCTCTCAGGGTGACAGCCGGCACCCCGATGGGTCAATGCCGCCCGGTGTGCCCGTTTTGGGCCGCTCGCCGGTCACCTCTTCCCGGTCACCTCTCGTCGGTCACCGTTCGACGAAACCCTCCACCCCCTCCCGGGCGGCACCCCACGTGCACACGCAGGTGTGGACGTCCCCCGGGCGCAGGGCCTGGGACGGCTTCTCCTCGAGCAGGGTCACGAGCTCGCGGATCTTCGCCGGCGGACCCTGCGCGACGATCTCCACCCTGCCGTCACCGGCGTTGCGGGCATGGCCGGCGAGCCCCAGCTCGAGCGCGCGCGCCCGCGTCCACCACCGGAAGCCCACGCCCTGCACCCGTCCGTGCACCCAGATGACCGCCCGCGCCGGCACGTTGTCGTCCATGACTCCAGTTGTACCGCCGCCGGAACGGGCTGTCAGGTGGGACACGCGGCGGGTCCGCCACGACGGCCCCGGACCGCCCCGCGCGGCCGCGGCTGGCACCGCGGGCAGGAGAACGACGACCGGTTCATGAAGGCCTCGCGCCGGATCGGCGTGCCGCAGCGGTCGCACGGGCGCCCCTCCTGGCCGTACGCGTGCAGCGACCGGTCGAAGTACCCGGACGCGCCGTTGACGTTGACGTAGAGGGCGTCGAAGCTCGTGCCGCCCTGCTGCAGCGCCGCGGCCATCACCTCGCGCGCGTGGTCGAGGACCCTCGACAGGGTCGGCCTGGTCAGGGCGGAGCAGAGCCGCTCGCCGTGGACCTGCGCCCGCCACAGGGCCTCGTCGGCGTAGATGTTGCCGATGCCGGCGACGAGGGTCTGGTCGAGCAGCGCCCGCTTCACCGCGACGTCCTTGGCCTTCATCCGGCGCACGACGGCGGCCTGGTCGTAGGCCGGCTCGAACGGGTCGGGCGCGATGTGCGCGATCGTCTCGGGGACCAGGTCGTCGGTCAGCTCGGCCAGCGCCATGCCCCCGAAGGTGCGCTGGTCGACGAACCGCAGCTCGGTCCCACCGTCGGCGAAGCGGAACCGCGCGTGCAGGTGCTTCTCGTCGGGGGCGCCGGGGTCCTCGACGAGGAGCTGCCCGCTCATCCCGAGGTGCGCCAGCAGCGCCTGCCGCTCCCCCTCGGGCGTGCGCAGGACCAGCCAGAGGTACTTGCCGCGGCGCCGGGCCGACTCCACGGTGTTGCCGGCGAGGCGCGCGCCCAGGTCGACCGGGCCGGCGAGGTGGCGGCGCGCCACCCGGGTGCCGTGGAAGTCGGCGGTCTCGATGGTGCGGCCGGCGACGTGGTCGGCCAGGCCGCGTCGGACCACCTCGACCTCGGGGAGCTCGGGCACGGGGGGTATGCCGGGTGCTCGCCTAGGAGGGCGAGCCCGCCGCGGCCTCCTCGCCCGCCGTCGACTCGTCCGCAGCAGCATCGTCAGCAGCAGCATCGTCCGCGGTGGCCCCGTCCGCGGTGGCGCCGTCACCAGTGGCGCCGTCCACGGTCCCGACGCCCCCGTGCCGGGTGGCGCGGGCCGACAGGGTGCGCCAGGCGAGCTCGGCGGCCTTCTGCTCGGCCTCCTTCTTCGAGCGGCCGTCACCCTCCCCCAGCACCTCGTCGCCGACGACGGCCCGGGCGTGGAAGGTCTTCTCGTGGTCCGGCCCCTCCTCGTCCACGCGGTACTCGGGCGCCCCCAGGGTCGAGGCAGCCGCCAGCTCCTGCAGGGAGGTCTTCCAGTCCAGGCCGGCCCCGAGGGTCGCGGACTGCGCCATGAGCGGGTCGAGCAGGTGGTGCACGAGCGTGGCGGCCGCAGGCAGCCCCGCGGACAGGTAGACCGTGCCGATGACGGCCTCCATCGTGTCGGCGAGGATCGAGGCCTTGTCGCGACCGCCGGTCGCCTCCTCCCCACGTCCCAGGAGGACGTGGTCGCCGAGGCCCACGGTGCGGGCGACGTCGGCGAGGGCGCGCATGTTCACGACCGCGGCCCGCAGCTTGGCCAGCTGCCCCTCGGGCAGGTCGGGGTGCGTGGCGTACAGCGTGTCGGTGACGACCAGGCCCAGGACCGAGTCGCCGAGGAACTCGAGCCGCTCGTTGTTCGGCAGGCCGCCGTTCTCGTACGCGTACGAACGGTGGGTGAGGGCACGCAGAAGCAGCGACTCGTCGACGGGGACGCCGCACACCTCGGCGAGGTGCGTGGCGAAGTCGTCGACGGGCCGCTGCATCGCGTCGTCCGGCGACGTTCCCGTCGCCGACCTGGCGGAGCTCACGCGTGCGTCAGGACGCTCAGCCCTGGTGCTCGGTGCGCTCGGCCGTCGTGTAGTGACGACCCTTGTAGTAGCCGCACGACGGGCACGCCTGGTGGGGCTGGGCCGGCGACTTGCACTGGGGGCACGTGGTGAGCGTGGTCGCCGTCGCCTTCCAGTTCGCGCGACGCGAACGGGTGTTGGAGCGCGACATCTTCCGCTTCGGGACAGCCACGTCAGTTCCTCTTCTCTTCGGTGTCGGCAGCCAGCGCCTGGAGCGCTGACCACCTCGGGTCGATCACTTCGTGGTGGTGCTCCGGGTCGTCCGCCAGGCGTTCCCCGCACTCGGAGCACAGCCCTGGACAGTCCTCCCGGCACACCGGCTGGAACGGCAGTGACGGCACCACCGCGTCCCGGAGCACGGGCTCGAGGTCGAACAGGTCGCCCTCGAGGGTGTGCTCCTCGGTCTCGTCGTCGCCCGCCCCCACCTCGCGGTGGTGGGCAGCACGGTCGGCGTAGGCGAACAGCTCCTGGAACCGCACGTCGACAGGGACGTCGACGGGGTCCAGGCACCGCACGCAGGCGCCGGTCGCGGTGGCGGTGGCCGAGCCCGTGACCAGCACGCCCTCGACCACGGACTCGAGCCGCAGGTCCAGCTCGACCGCGGCGCCCTGCGGCACCGCGATGACGTCCGTGCCGAGGTCGGCAGGGGTCTCGACGGTGCGCTGGACCTGCTCCATCGAACCGGGTCGCCGACCGAGGCTCTTGGCGTCGAAGACCAAGGGCGCGCGAGGGTCGAGGTGGTTCATGGCTCCAGCAGACGTCGAGGGGCTCGGCTCGCGCTCCGGACGAGACGCAGACCGACGCACGAGGTTACCGGAGCGCAGCCTGCTCGCCCAAATGCGCCCTCAGCGCCCGCCCGAGCACGGCGCTCAGCGTGCGCACGTAGGTGGCTGTCAGGTGGTCGCCGGCGCGGTTGACGGTGACGTGACCGATGGCCACCGGGCAGCGCTGCGCGGGGCAGATCCAGTTCGTGAGGTCGACGAGCGGCACCCCCGTCGCTGCCGCCGCGTCGCGCTGCACGGGCAGTGCGCTGCCCTCGACCGCCGGGGCCCGGTCGAACGAGCAGGCGCTGAGCCGGTGCGGGTGCCGGGCGGTGCAGACGTCGAGGTCGTCGGGCGACAGCGGGTTGTCGCCGATGACGGCCAGCGGCACCCCGAGTGCGCGGACCTCGGCCCAGCGCCGCGACAGCCCGTCGACCAGCGCGTCCCGGGTCGGGGCCCGGCCGTCCCAGGCCCGTGTGGCGTAGCCGGAGGTCAGCAGCAGGTCGGGCGGGTCGCGGCGCAGCCGCTGCATGACCCGGGCGTTCCACGCGTCGCACTCCGAGTACGGCTCCCCCGCCTGCTGCGCGTGCCCCTCCGCGAACGCGCACGACGACTTGCCGTACGTCACGATGCGCCACCCGCCCCGGACCGCCAGTGCCTGCACCGCGGGCAGCCACTGCATGGCCTTGGAGTCGCCCACGAGGGCCACCGTGCGGTGCCCGCCGGGGTCGCCGAACACGCAGGCCACGGGCTCGCGGGCCCGTCGGTCCACCTGGCAGTGGTCGACGTCGGCGGCCGGCCGGTCCTTGCCCGCCAGCTGCGGGTCGGGGGTGAGCCACCCCCAGTCGTCGACGGCGTACCGGCTGGGGTCGCTGCTCGGGGGGACGTCGAGGGTGGCCGCGCCGAGGGAGTCGAGCGACGGCCGCGGGCCGGCCACCGGAGCGGTGCGGAACGGCGACTGCACCCGCACGAGCGGCAGGGCCGCCAGCGCCCCCACCGCGGACAGCGCCAACCCGAGCGCGAGGACCGGACGGGTGCGGGTGGCCAGCGCACGGCTGTGGTGCACCGGCGCCTCGAGGAACCGGTGGCTCGCCCAGGCCGGCAGGACCGACGCCGCGACCACGAGGACGCGCAGCCACGGGTCGAGCCCCCCGGCGGCCCAGTCGGCGAGGACGACGGCGGGCCAGTGCCAGAGGTAGAGGGAGTACGACAGGCCGCCGACCCAGACCAGGGGCGCCAGGCCCAGCACGCGGACGGGTCCTGCGTCCGGGCCGGCCCACCCGGCATACAGGACTGCGGCGGTGCCGAGGGTCGGCACGAGCGTCCACGGCCCGGGGGTCACGGCGTGCGCGGGCAGCCAGGACGCGCTGCCGAGCACCGCTGCGAGTCCGACCCAGCCGGCGACTGCCGCCGTCCGCCGACCGGTCGGCGTCAGTGCGCCGGAGGCCGCCGCAGCGCCCCGCTCCCCCTTGGCGTGCAGCCAGACCGCGAGCGCGGCGCCCACCCCGAGCTCCCAGGCGCGGGTCGTGGTGACGAAGTAGGCGCGGGCCGGGTCGACGGACCCCAGCCACGCGGCACACGCGAAGGAGGGCACCGCGATGGCGGCGAGCAGGCCGCCCACGGCGGCGGGTGACGGACCGCGGGGCGAGCGGCGCAGCCGCCGCAGGCGCCACGCGAGGGCGATGAGGGCCAGCGGCCAGACGACGTAGAACTGCTCCTCGACCGCGAGCGACCAGAAGTGCTGGACCGGCGACGGCGTGCTGTCGGCGGCGAGGTAGTCGACCGCTCGGTGCGCGAGCACCCAGTTGACGACGTAGAGCGCGGCGCCGGCCACGTCCGAGCCCACCTCGCGACGCCGCAGGCCCGGGACCACGACGTAGGCCACGAGGGCCGTGACGACGAGCACCAGGACCGCGGCCGGCAGCAGGCGGCGGATGCGGCGGCCCACGAACCGGGCCCACGAGATGGTGCCGGTGCTCGCCAGCTCCCGCAGCAGGATGCCCGTGATGAGGAAGCCGGAGATGACGAAGAAGACGTCGACGCCGAGGAAGCCGTGCGGGACGGGCAGGCCGGCGTGGTAGGCCAGGACGAGCAGGACCGCGACGGCCCGCAGCCCCTCGATGTCGGGCCGGAAGCCGTGCGCCCGTGAGGGTTCCGGGGTCAGGGTCACGGCCTCCGCAGCCGGTCGACGAGGGCGTCGCGGACCCGGTCGGGCACGAGCCCGGTGACGTCGCCGCCGTAGCGCACGACCTCCTTGACCAGCGAGCTCGAGACGTGGCCGTAGGCAGGGTCGCCCGGCAGGAAGACCGTCTCGACGCCGGTGAGGTGCTTGTTCATCAGCGCCATCGGCAGCTCGTAGGCGAAGTCGGTGTCTCCGCGCAGCCCCTTGACGACGGTGGCGGCGTCCACGTCACGGCAGACGTCGACGAGCAGCCGGCCGCCGAAGACCTCGACCCGCACGCCCGGCAGGTCGGCACAGGCGTCGGCGAGCAGCTCGCGTCGCTCGTCCGGGCTGAACACGCCGTGCTTGGCGGGGTTGTGCAGCACGGCGACGACGACCTCGTCCCACAGCGCGGCGGCCCGGCGGATGACGTCGAGGTGGCCGGCGGTGACGGGGTCGTACGAGCCGGGGCAGACGCACCGGCGCGGGCTGGGGCTGGTCACACGGGCACGCTAGCAGTGCTCAGTCGTCGTCCTCGTCCTCGTCGTCGGTCGGCAGCAGGCCCTCCTCGTGGGCGCGCTGCACGATGCGACGGACGTTCTCCTGCGACCCGCAGTCCTCGTCGAGCAGCTCGTTGCGACGGGCCGCCCAGACCGCGCCGAGGTCCTGGCGGACCCGCTCGGACACGTCGGTGCGGGCCGGGTTGAGGATGGTCTGCTCCTCCTCGCCGATGTGGTGGTTGAGGGCCGTCGCGAGGTCCTCGACGGCGTCATCGAACTTCTGGGTGTCGGTGCCCTTGCACTCCAGCAGCGCGAGCAGGGCCTCGTTGCCCTCGGCGTGCTCCTCCTCGCCGTGCTCCGCCTCGTGCTCGTCGATGGCGTCCCTGCGGCGCAGGGTCGTGTAGACCTTCTCCTCCTCGGCCTCGCCGTGGGCGACGAGCACCGCGGAGAGGGCTGCGCGAGCCGCCTCGCGGTCGGCGGTGGCGTCGCGCAGCTCGCGCAGGAGGCTCTCGAAGAGCCGGTGGTCGTCGAGGATCAGGTCCACCACGTCACCCTCGATCGGGCGCGGGATCTCGTATCGCGTCATGGAGACACCCTCTCCCACCTGCGGGGACGCCGCCCGGCGGGGGCCGGCGGCTACCGGGATCCCACCCATCGGACGCCCGGTTTGTCCCCTCGGCCGACCTGCGACACGGTGGAGAGGTCCTGACCTCCATCGCAAGGAGAGCTCATGCTCACCCTGACCGAGAACGCCAGCACGATCGTCAAGACCATCGTCGAGCAGAACCTCCCCACCGACGAGGCGGGCCTCCGGTTCAGCCAGGAGGCCGACAACTCCGGCGCGCTGACCGTGACCACCGCCGAGGCCGCCGCGCCCGGGGACGAGGTCGTGGAGCGCGACGGGGCCAAGGTCTTCCTCGACGAGACCGCCGCGGTCGCCCTCGGCGACCAGGTGCTCGACGCCACCGTCGACGAGGGCGGGAGCGTGCAGTTCAGCATCGCGCCCGCCGACGGCGCCGGGGCACCGACGGCCTGAGCCGCGCAGAACGCCCGACGAAGGGTCCGACCGCTCCGGTGGTCGGGCCCTTTGTCGCACCCGTGGGCCCCGTGGCCGTCAGGCGGCGCCCTCGGGGTGCCGTGGTCCGGCGAACCAGACCGTCGTCTCGCCGTAGCGCCGCTCGCCCTCCGGCTCCCAGCCGCCCGGCCACCGCGGCTCGGCCGAGCGCGAGGACCGCTCGACGACGACGAGGGCGTCCGGGGCCAGCCAGCCCGGGTCGGCCAGCAGGGCGAGGTCTCCCGCGAGCGCCTCCTCGGGCAGGTCGTACGGCGGGTCGCTGAACACGAGCGTGAACGCCGTGGGGGGCGGGGCGGCCAGCGTGCGCGCCACCGTCGCGTGCCGCACCGAGGTCCCGGGTATGCCGAGTGCGGCCACGTTGCGGCGGGCGACCGCCGCGGCGGCGCGGTCCGACTCGACGAGCAGGACCGACGCGGCCCCGCGGCTCGCCGCCTCGAGACCGAGGGCGCCGGACCCGGCATACAGGTCGAGGACCCGGGCACCACGCAGCACGTCGAGGTGCTCCAGGCGCGAGAACAGGGCCTCACGGACGCGGTCGCTGGTGGGACGGGTCCCCTGGCCCTGCGGGGTGGCCAGCCGCTGTCCGCCGGCCCGTCCGCTGATGATGCGCGTCACGACCCGCACGCTAGCGCGCCGTGTCCGTGCTAGCGGCGCAGCGCCTCGAGGAGCAGGCCGGCGACGGCGTCCGGGCGCTCGAGCGAGGGCAGGTGGCCGGCCCAGGGCAGCTCGACGTGCTCGGCGCCGGGCACCTGCGCGGCCAGGACGGCCGCGACCTCGCGGAAGTGGGTCAGGTCCAGGGCGCCGGACACCACGAGGGTCGGGACGGCCAGACCCGACGGGTCGACCTCCACGCGCTCCGGCTGCGGGCCGGGGTCGAGCGCGTCGGCCGCCAGCTGCACCTCGAACGCCCGGCGCTGCATCCGCGCGACGCGGTCGGCGGTCGCCTCGTCGGCGTCCGGGCCGAGGAAGGTGCGCACGTTGAGCTGCACCGCCCCGTCGACGTCGCCGGCCTCGAGCAGGCGGTCCTCCTCTGCCCCGAGGGCCCGCAGCTCCTCGTCCGGGTCGACCCCACGGTGGGCGGGGCAGAGCAGGACGAGCGAGGACACGCGGGCGGGGTGCCTGGTGGCGAGCTCCATGGCGACCCGTCCGCCGTAGGACGAGCCCACGACCGCGGCCTCGGGGATGCCGAGCGAGTCGAGCAGCGCGGCGAGGTCGTCGGCGTCGGCATACGCCTCAGCCGGCAGCGGGGTGTCGCCGAAGCCGCGGAGGTCGGGGCGCACCACCCGGTAGCCGGGCGTGAGCGCGGGCAGGAGCGGCTCCCACATCCCGCGGTCGCAGACCCCGGAGTGCAGCAGGAGGACGGCCGGGCCGTCACCGTCGACGTCGTGGGCGAGGATCACGGCTCGGACCCTAGGGCCTCGAGGGCCGTTGCCACGAAGCGATTTCCGCGCGCAGGTTCCGACACCGCGCCGCCCGCAGACCTGCGCACAGACGAGCGTGTCGGTGCGCAGAGAGCGGATCCATGCTCACTGGGGCGGAGGTGTGCGCGCAGACGAGCGTCACCGGGCGGGAGGGCGCGCCGTCAGCCGGCTTGGTGTGTCAGCCGCGCTCGAGGAAGGCCGCCTGCTGCTCGTCCACCTGCTCGGCGACGGCGGCCGCGAGGTCGGGGTGGGCCGTCAGCTCGGGGTCGTCGGCGACGAGCACCGTGGCGTCCTCACGGGCCTGGTCGACCAGGGTCTCGTCGCGCAGGATCGAGAGCCACTCCAGGGAGTTGCGCCCCCCGGACTGCCGGGCCCCGAGGACGTCGCCCTCGCGCCGCTGCTCGAGGTCGAGCCGGGCCAGCTCGAACCCGTCGGTCGTGGCGGCGACGGCCTGCAGCCGGGTGAGCGAGGACTCGGCGTCGGTGCTGGTCATGAGCAGGCAGAGGCCGGCGTGCTGCCCCCGGCCGACGCGCCCGCGCAGCTGGTGCAGCTGCGAGACGCCGAACCGGTCGGCGTCCATGACGACCATGACCGTGGCGTTGGGCACGTCGACGCCGACCTCGATGACGGTCGTCGAGACGAGCAGGTCGACCTCCCCGCGGTTGAACCGCGCCATCACGGCGTCCTTGGCCTCGGGCGCCATCCGCCCGTGCAGCACCTCGATCGTGAGGCCGGCGAGGGCGGGCGTCTCGCGCAGGGTGGCCTCCACGGCATACACGCTCGCCAGCTCCCTGGGGGCGGGGACGGGGTTGCCCTCCTCGTCCAGCTCCGGGGGCAGGAACGGCTCGTCCTCGACGCCCTTGTCGTCGCCACCGATCCGGGGGCACACGACGTACGCCTGCCGCCCGGCCCGCACCTCCTCGGCGATGCGCTCCCAGGTGCGCTCGACCCAGCGGGCGTTGTCGCCGGGCACGACGTGGGTCGCGATCGGGGACCGGCCCCGGGGCAGCTCGCTCAGGGTGGAGGTCTCGAGGTCGCCGAACACCGTCATGGCGACGGTGCGCGGGATCGGCGTCGCCGTCATCACGAGGACGTGGGGCGGCTGGGCGCCCTTCTCCCGCAACGCATCTCGCTGCTCCACGCCGAACCGGTGCTGCTCGTCGACGACGACGAGGGCCAGGTCGAAGAACGAGACGTTCTGCTGGATGAGCGCGTGCGTGCCGACCACGATGCCCGCGTCGCCGGAGGCCGCGTCGAGCAGCGCCTGCTTGCGCGCGGCGGTCGACTGCGAGCCGGTCAGCAGGGTGACGCGGGTGCCGATGTCGCTGCCGCCGAGCATCCCGCCCTCGGCGAGGTCACCCAGCATCGCCGTGATCGACCGGTGGTGCTGCGCCGCGAGGACCTCGGTGGGCGCGAGCAGCGCAGCCTGGCCTCCCGCGTCGACGGCAGCGAGCATGGCCCGCAGAGCGATGACCGTCTTGCCGGAGCCGACCTCGCCCTGCAGCAGCCGGTGCATCGGGGTGTCGCGCGCCATCTCCTCGGCGAGCACCTCCCCCACCTCGCGCTGCCCGGCCGTGAGCTCGAACGGCAGCCGGGCGTCGAAGGCCGCCAGCAGGCCGCCCTCTCGCGGGCGCCGGGCGAGCGTCTTCTCCTGCGCCTGCCGGTGCCGCCGCTGGGCCAGCACGGTCTGCAGGACCAGCGCCTCCTCGTAGCGCAGCCGCTTGCGCGCCCGCTCCACCTCCGGCCAGCCGCTGGGCTGGTGGATGCCGCGCAGCGCCTCCAGCCGCGACGGCAGCCCGCGCGCAGCGGCGAGGTCGGGCGGGACGACGTCGACGACCGAGTCGAGCTGGTCGAAGACGAGGTTGAGGCTGTCGATGACGGTCCAGTTCTGGACCTTGGGCACCTGCAGGTAGATCGGCAGCAGCCGTCGGCGCGCGTCGAGGCCGTCGGAGTCCGGCGGCAGGATCTGGTAGTCGGGGTGGGTCAGCTGCCACGTGCGGCCGTAGCGACCGACCTTGCCGGCGAAGATCGCCCGGGCACCGGGGACGAGGCGGCCCTCGTGCCCGTAGGGCTTGAAGAAGGTCACCTCCATGTCGTTGCTGCCGTCGGTGATGGTGGCGGTGAGGATGCGGCCACGGCGGTTGCGCATGGGGCGGGTGACGGCGTCGCGGACGTCGGCGACCACCACGACGTACTCGCCCTCGTGCAGGCTCGTGAGGTCGGCGTCGAAGCTGGTGTAGCGCCGCGGCCAGAACCGCAACAGGTCGCCGACCGTGTGCAGGTCGCGACCCGCCGCCAGCTTGGGGGCCGCGCTCGACACGACCGAGCGCAGGGCGGTGCTCTCGTCGACCACGCCTACTCGACTCCCAGCAGCAGCGGGTAGTGCGGCTGGCCGCCCTCGATCACCTGGACGTCGAGGTCGCGCTGGGCCCGGCGGGCGTGCTCGCCGAGGGCCGCCCCCAGCCCCTCGGGCGCACCCTCCCCCGTCACGACGGTGACGATCTCGCCACCACTGGACAGCAGCCGGGTCAGGACCTCGACCGCCACCGCCTCGAGGTCGTCACCGACGACGACGACATCCCCCGAGACCGCCCCCAGCACGTCGCCCGGGGCGCACGGGCCCGCGCTGGTCAGCGCCTCCTTGCTCGCGACGGCGACCGCGCCGTGCCGGGTGGCCGCCGCGGCGTGGCCCATTTCCGAGGCGTTCCGAGCGGCGCTCGCCGAGGCCTCCCACACCGCCATCGCCGCCAGTCCCTGGACCGCGGTGCGCGAGCGCACGACGTGCACCTCGATCCCGTCGGCCTCGGCCGCCCGCGCGGCGGCGTGCGCGGCCATCTCGGTGTCGCGGTCGTTGGGCAGCAGCAGCACCGACGGGGCGCCCGTGGCGCGGACCGCGTCGAGCAGTTGGCCGGCCGAGGCGCGCCGGCCGGGACCGCTGGCGACCACCACGGCGCCGGCCGCCTCGAACACCGTGGCCAGGCCCGGGCCCGCGGCGCAGGCGACGACCGCGACACCCGTGGCATGGCGCTCCCGGCGGGCCGCCTGGTCGGCGAAGTGGGTGACGCGCACCCGGAAGGGTCGGCCGGCGTCGAGCCCCGCCTCGAGCGCGGCGCCGACGTCGTCCACGTGGACGTGGACGTTCCACAGCTCGGGGCCCCCGACGACGAGCAGCGAGTCCCCGAGGGCGTCGAGGGCGGTGCGCAGGGTGGCAGCCCGCTCCTCGTCGCTGTCCCGAAGCAGGTACATCACCTCGTAGGCCGGGCCCCCCTCGACGAGGTCGCCGTCACCCGTGGACGACCCGCCGTGGGCGCCGACCGGTTCGACCATGCCGCCGTCGCGCCGGGTCCACTCCTCCCGTCGGCGCAGGGTCTGGTCCTCGGTGAAGGGCTCGACCCGCTCGCCGACCAGCGCGGCGTCCTGGTGCACGACCCGGGCGAGCGCCTCGAGCATGAGCACGTACCCCGCGGCTCCGGCGTCGACGACTCCGGCACGGGCGAGCACGGGCAGCTGCTCGGTGGTCTCCCGGAGGGCCCGGGTGGCCGCGTCGAGCGCGGCCTCGGTGACAGCGGCCAGGCCGCGCTCCACCGGTTCGGCGCCGGCCGCTGCCGCCGCGTGCGCGACGGTGAGGATGGTCCCCTCGGCCGGGTGCATCACGCTGGCGCGGGCCCGGTCACTGGCGCGGGCGAGCCCGTCCACCATGACGGGCGCGTCGGCGGTCTCCACACCGCGCTCGGAGATGGCCTCGGCGAAGCCACGGACGAGTTGGCTGAGGATGACCCCGGAGTTGCCCCGCGCCGTGAGCAGCATGGCGTGGGCGAGGTCGGTGCACTCCTGCTCGAGGGAGGCTTCCCCGAGGACTCCGGCCCGCTCGTGCTCGGTGCGGACCGCGTCGAGGGCCGCGTCGAGGGTGAGGTAGAGGTTGGTGCCGGTGTCGCCGTCGGGGACGGGGAAGACGTTGAGGGCGTCGATCTCCGCCCGCCGGGCGGCGAAGGCGGCCCGGGTGAGCACGGCCCACCGCCTGGCGTCGGCGGCGGTCAGGGTCTCGAGCACGGTGGCAGGCTAACCGCAGGGACCGTCTGCGAGGCGTGCATCGGGCCCGTTTTGGTCGAGGCGCCACTCCTCGGCTACGCTTGACCGGTTCCCGTGAACCTCTTCCGTCGCTGGCTCCTGCCCGCGGTGGATCATGGGCGCCCCGAGTTTTGTACGCATCGAACCAGGAGAACACCCGTGGCTGCCAACTGCGACGTCTGCGGCAAGGGACCGGGCTTCGGTCACAACATCTCGCACTCGCACCGCCGCACCAAGCGTCGTTGGAACCCCAACATCCAGCGCGTGAAGGCTCTGGTGGGCGATGCCGGTGTGACCCCGAAGCGTCTCAATGTCTGCACCTCGTGCCTCAAGGCCGGCAAGGTCAAGCGCTGACCCAGCCTCCCGGCACACGCACTCGAAGCCGATCTCCCCACGGGGAGGTCGGCTTCGGTCGTTGACGGCGCCTACCCGGCGAAGTGGTCCCACCCGCGCGGCTGCTGCGGCTCGCCGTCGAGGGTGACGCCCTCCCCCGCCTCGACCCGGCCCAGGGCCCGCCAGCCGGCGGGCGGGTCCCCCTCGAACGTCGCGAGCAGGCTGTGCTCCTCCCCGCCCGCCAGCACGCACTCCAGCGCCTGCCCACCGACGACCTCCTCGAGCACGTCCACGTCCGGCGCGAGCAGCCGGGAGTCCAGGGCCAGCCGCACCCCGCTCGCGGCCGCGATCCGGGAGCCGTCGCGCAGCAGCCCGTCCGAGACGTCGAGCATCGCGGTCGCGCCCGCGGCAGCGGCCTGCGGGCCGGCCCCCAGCGGCGCGACGGGCCGCAGGTGGTGGGCGACGCAGTCCCCGGCCACGGACCCGGCACCGACGCCGACGCCTACCCCGCTGTCGCCGTCGGCCCAAGCCGCGGGCCGGGCCACTGCCTCGCCCGGTCGCGCACCGGCCCGGAGCAGCTCCAGCCCGGCGGCCGAACGCCCCAGCGTGCCGCAGACGGCGACGACGTCCCCCGGGCGAGCGCCCGAGCGCAGCACCGGCCGGCCGGGCAGGTCGCCCAGCGCGGTGATGGCGACCGCCAGCACCCCGGCCGGCGCCGAGGACAGGTCCCCGCCGGCGACCGCGACCCCCGCCCGCCCCGCCGCGTCGCCCAGCGCCCGCGCGAAGTCCAGCACCCAGGCCACCTCCACCGCCGGGTCCGCCATCAGCGCGACGAGCACCGCCGTCGGCACGCCGCCCATCGCGGCGACGTCGGCGAGGTTCTGGGTCAGCGACTTCACGGCGACGTCGGCCCCGGTGGACCACTCGTCCACCCAGTCGCGGCCGCGGACCATGGTGTCCGTCGTCGCCACGGTCCGGTTGCTCGTGGCGAGCACCGCCGCGTCGTCGCCGGGACCCACCGGCATACCCGGCCCGCCCGTGAAGAACGGGAAGATCTCGGCCAGCAGCGCGCCTTCGGACACCTGCGCCAGGGTGTGCCGGGGGTCGGGCACGGCGTGACCTCCTTGTGACGGGCCTGGGGAGACGGGCAGGACAGGGGCACGGTAGCGTCTGGGTCACCGCGGCGCCGTGCCGCGGGCAGGTTCTCTCGGGGCGGTCCGTCCCGGCCAACCCAGGAAGCTGAGGTGTCACGTGGTGGTCCAGGCCTACATCCTGATCCAGACCGAGGTCGGCAAGGCTGCGACGGTCGCCGAGGCCATCGCAGGCATCGCCGGGGTCGTCCTCGCCGAGGACGTCACCGGTCCCTACGACGTAATCGCCCGCGTCGAGGCCAACACGGTCGACGAGCTGGGCAAGCTCGTCATCGCCAAGATCCAGGACGTCGCAGGCATCACCCGCACCCTGACCTGCACCGTCGTCCACGTCTGACGTGCGCCGCGCCGCGCGTCGGCGCGTGCTCCTCGCAGCCGCCGGCCTCCTGATCCTCGGGACGGCCGGCGCTGTCGTGTATGCCGTGGTGCCCCGCGGCGTCGAGGTGGCCGTCCCCGACTACACCGGCAGCGGCTGCGATGCCGCCTCGCGGGTGTGGCCGCAGCGGGTGGCCGGCCACGACCGCGTGGACACCTCCCCCGCGTCGGCCCGGACCCGCGCCTGGGGCGACCCGGCCGTCGTCGCCCGCTGCGGCCTGCCCGCGCTCGGCCCGACGACCGCCGAGTGCCTCGAGGTCGACGGTGTCGACTGGGTCGTGGAGCGCCTCTCCGACGGCGCCCGCTTCACGACCTTCGGTCGAGACCCCGCCATCGAGGTGCTCGTGCCGAACGCCTACGCCCCCGAGCCCCTCCTCCTGCCGGCCTTCGTCCCCGCCGCGAGAGCCCTCCCCCCGAACGGCCGCCACTGCACCTGAGGAGCCGCCCCCAACCCCTTCTGCCGACTTGTTGCCAGCAGGTGGTCACGCAGGACCTGGATCGGCGTCCCGGTGACCACGAGGAGGCAACAAGTCGGCAGCCTCGCGGATCGGCGAGGGGCGAGGGGCGAGGGGCGAGGGGCGAGGGGCGAGGGGCTAGCGCAGACCGACCGGACGCTGCAGGGCCAGCTGGATCAGCTCGTCGATGAGGTCGCGGTAGGACAGCCCGGTCGCCTCCCACATCTGCGGGTACATCGAGTGCGGGGTGAACCCCGGCATGGTGTTGATCTCGTTGACGACGACGTCACCGGCATCGGTGTAGAAGCAGTCGACCCGGGCCAGCCCCTCGCACCCGAGCGCCTCGAACGCGGCGGCAGCCAGCCGCTGCACCTCCTTGGCAACGGTGTCGGGCACGTCCGCCGGGCACGACAGCACCGCCCCCTCGTCGAGGTACTTCGCCTCGAAGTCGTAGAACTCGTGCCCGCCCTCGACGGTCACCGCGATCTCGCCGACGTGCGAGACCCGCGGGCCGTCGGTGCCGCGCCCCTGGAGCACCGCGCACTCGATCTCGCGGCCCACGATCCCCTGCTCGACGACGACCTTGCGGTCGTGCTGGCGGGCGACCTCGATGGCGCCCTCGAGCGCCTCGGGGTCCGAGACCTTGGAGATGCCCATGCTCGAGCCGGCCCGGGCCGGCTTGACGAAGACGGGGTACTTCAGCGCCGCCACCGCCTCCATGGCGGCCGCCTTGTCGCGGCGCCACTGCACGTCGGTGACCACGACGTACGGACCGACCGGCAGCCCGGCCCCCGCGAACAGCACCTTCATGTAGTGCTTGTCCATTCCGGCGGCCGAGGCGAGGACGCCCGACCCGACGTAGCGGATGTCGGCCATCTCGAGCATGCCCTGGATGGTGCCGTCCTCGCCGAACGGCCCGTGCAGCAGCGGGAAGACCACGTCGACCTCGCCCAGGTCGCGCGGGATCTCCTGCGCCTCGAACGTCGTCAGCGTGCGGTTGGTCGTCGCCAGCGGCACGACGACGCCGGCGCCGCTGTCGCGGGCCACCTCGGGGGTGGTCGTGGCGGTGAGCTCGAGCCGGGAGGGGTCGCCGTCGGAGAGCACCCAGTGGCCCTCACGGGAGATGCCGATCGGGATGACGTCGTACGCGTCGCGGTCGATCGCGCGCATGACGCCGGCCGCGGTGGCGCACGAGACCGCGTGCTCCGAGGAGCGGCCGCCGAAGACGATGGCGACGCGCGGCTTGCGGGGCGTGGGCTGGTCGGTGCTCATCGCGGACGAGCGTATCCCGCCCGGTGGCCCCCGCCGTCACCCGCCGCACCCCACGCCTACGCTGGCCGCGTGACCTCCCACGACCTGCCCGACGTGCCCGAGTCCGGGGCGCAGGACGCCGCCCACGACGACCTCTCCCCCGCCTCCCGCGTCGTCGCGCTGGGGCGCCCCGCGCGGGGTCCGGGCGCGGGGGTCAGCCCCCCGCTCGAGCTCTCGTCGACCTACGTCGCCGGCGGCGAGCAGGGGTACGCCCGCGGCGGGAACCCGACCTGGTCCGCCTTCGAGGAGGCGCTCGGCAGCCTCGAGGGCGGCGACGCGCTCGTCTTCGCCTCCGGCATGGCCGCGGTGAGCGCGGCCCTGTCGCTGGCTCCGCACGGCAGCCCGGTCGTCGCGTCCCAGACCGCCTACAACGGCACCGTCGCCTCCCTGCGCGACGCCGAGCTCGACGGCAGCCACGAGGTCCGCTGGGTCGACCTCACCGACACCGCGGCCGTCGTGGCAGCCCTTGACGGTGCCGCGCTGGTGTGGCTGGAGTCCCCGAGCAACCCACTGCTGGAGGTGGCCGACCTGCCCGCCATCGCCGCCGCCGCCCGGGATCGCGGCGTCCTGTCGGTGTGCGACAACACCTTCGCCACACCCCTCGGCCAGCAGCCGCTGTCGTTCGGCGTCGACGTCGTGGTGCACTCCGTCACGAAGTACCTCAGCGGGCACAGCGACCTCATCCTCGGCGCGACCGTCACCGCACCCACCGAGGCCGGCACCGCCCTGCGCGACCGGCTCGCGCACCACCGCCTCCTCGGCGGCGGCATCGCCGGGCCGATGGAGACCTGGCTCGCCCTACGCGGCCTGCGCACCCTCCACATCCGCCTCGAGCGGGCCACCGCGAACGCCGCGGTGCTGGCCGAGCGGCTCGCCGGCCACGCGTCGGTGGAGCGGGTCCGCTACCCCGGCTTCGGCGCGATGGTCTCGGTCGAGGTCGCCGGTGGCCCCGTGGCCGCCGAGCGCGTCACCGCCGCCGTGGACCTCTGGAGCCACTCGACCAGCCTCGGGGGCGTCGAGTCCCAGGTCGAGCGCCGCCGCCGACACGTCCTCGAGCCCGAGACCACCCCCGAGAACCTCCTGCGCCTCTCGGTCGGCATCGAGGACGTCGAGGACCTCTGGCGCGACCTCGACCAGGCCCTCCGCCACGCCTGACGCGGCGGTTCGCCGGAGTCAGTCGGTCTCGTTCTTGAGCTCGCGCTGCATGAGCGCGCCGACGACGTCCTTGGGCGACCGCCCGTCGTGCACCACGGCCACCACCTGCTCGATGATCGGCACCCGCACGTCGTGCTCCTGGGCGAGCTGCAGGATCGACTCGCAGGACTTCACGCCCTCGGCCGTCTGCCTGGTGACCGCGACGACCTCGGCGACGGACATCCCCTTGCCGAGGTTGACCCCGAACGTGTGGTTGCGCGACAGCGGCGACATGCACGTGGCGATGAGGTCGCCGACCCCGGCCAGGCCGGCGAAGGTCATCACGTCGGCCCCGAGCGCCAGCCCCAGGCGTGTCGTCTCGGCCAGGCCGCGGGTGATGATCGAGGCCTTGGAGTTGTCGCCCATGCCCAGTCCCTCGGCCATGCCGACCGCGAGCGCGATGACGTTCTTTACCGCCCCGCTGATCTCGGTGCCCACGACGTCGGTGTTGGTGTACGGGCGGAAGTAGGGCGGGTTCGACGCGCGGGCCACCATGTCGGCGACCGCCTCGTCGACGCAGGCCACGACGCTGGCCGCGGGCTGCTTCTTGGCGATCTCGGGGGCCAGGTTGGGTCCGGAGACGACGACGATGCGGTCCTGCGGGACCCCACCGGCCTCGTGGATCACCTCGCTCATCCGCTTGGTGGTGCCGAGCTCGACGCCCTTCATCAGCGAGACGACCGCCTTGGCGTCGGCGAGGACGTGCCCCCACGTGCCGAGGTTGGCCCGCAGGGTCTGGGACGGGACGGCGAGCACCACGATGTCGGCGCCGTGCACCGCCTCGGCCGGGTCGGTGGTCGCCGTCACGGTGGACGGCAGCCTCAGCTGGGGCAGGTAGTCGGCGTTGCAGCCGCCGTTGACCTGGTCGACGGCCTCCTGGCGCCGGCCCCACATGCGGACCGGGGTGCCCCCGTCGGCGAGCACCGCGGCATACGCCGTGCCCCAGCTGCCCGTGCCGAAGACCGCTGCGGTGCTCACCGACCACCCCGCTGGGAGCGACGGAAGTTGCCGGTCTCGGGCAGCCCGTGCGTGCGCGAGTCGAACCGCTCGGTGGGCGCCTGCTCGCCGCGGAGCTGCTCGAGCTGCACGGTCAGGGCGGCCATGATCCGCGACGTCGCCTCACGCAGGAGGGCTGCGGTCACCGGCTGGTCGTAGAGGTCGGCGAGGTCGACCGGCGGCCCCGCGGTGACGTGCATCGTCTTGCGCGGCAGCAGCCGCAGCTTCCGGCCGTACGGCGCCAGCAGCTCCTGCGGCCCCCACTGCGCGACCGGGATGACGGGGCACCGGGTGGCCAGGGCGATGCGCGCGGCCCCGGTCTTGCCGACCATCGGCCAGAGGTCGGGGTCACGGGTCAGGGTGCCCTCGGGGTAGACGCCGACCGCCTTGCCCTCCTGCACGGCCGCGACGGCCGCGCGGAAGGCGTCGGCGGCCTTGCCGGTGTTGCGGTAGACCGGGATCTGCTGGGCGCCCCGCAGGATCGCGCCGACGACCGGGACCCGGAAGACCCCCTCCTTGCCGAGGAAGAACGCCGGTCGCCCGTTGTCGTGCATGTAGTGGGCGAAGATGAGCGGGTCGGTGTACGACAGGTGGTTCGGGGTCGCGACGAAGCCACCCTCCCGAGGGAGGTTCTCGGCGCCGTGCCAGTCGCGCCGGGTCAGCACCATGAGCAGCGGCCGCAGGATCGCGACGACGGCTCGGTAGGCGAACGGCAGCGGGTCACGGCTGCGGGCGGCCACGTGCTCTCCATCTCCGGTGGGGGTGTGCCTGAGCATCCTCGCTGGTCGAGGGGTCGGTGTCGAGCGGCCTCGCGGGCACTGGGACGATCGCCGTGATGACCGGATCCCCGCCCTGGCGGCTCGTCGTGCCCGTGAAGGGTGGGCCCGCCGCCAAGACCCGCCTGCACCCGCCGGGCGGGGTCGACCGCGCCGCCCTCGCGACCGCCCTCGCCACCGACTGCCTCGCCGCGTGCGTCGCCGGTATGCCGCGTGGCACCGTCCACGTCGTCACCGCGGACGCGCACGTGGGGGCGATCGCAGCCGGCCTCGGTGCTGTCGTCGTGCCCGACCCGGGTGGTGGCCTCGACGCCGCCGCCCGCGCCGGCAGGGACGCGGCGCTGGCCGCGGACCCCAGCGCCGCCGTCGGGGTGCTGCTCGGCGACCTGCCGTGCCTGCGGCCGGAGGACCTGCGCGCCGCCCTGTCGTCCGCGTCGCACCACCCGCGTGCGGTGGTCCCCGATGCCGACGGCGCGGGCACCGTCCTGCTCACCGCACAGCCGGGGGCCGACCTCGTGCCGGCCTTCGGCGAGGGATCGGCGGCCCGCCACGAGGCCGCCGGGCACGTCCGGCTCGACCTCGACCTGCCCCGGCTGCGCCAGGACGTCGACGACGACGGCGCGCTGCGCGTGGCGCTCGCCCTGGGCGTCGGTCCCGCCACGGAGTCCGCCCTGGCGGGGCGTGGCTACGCTGGGCCCGTGCAGGCCAGTGTCCACACCTTCGACGAGCAGAGCGGCGCGGGGTCGGCCCTGCTCGACGACGGCCGCGAGGTCAGCTTCCCGCCGGAGGTGTTCGCGGCGAGCGCCCTGCGGCACCTGCGCCCCGGGCAGCGGGTCAGCATCGACCTCGCCGGGTCCGGCGGACCGGTGACCCGGTTGTGGATCCTCGGCATCGGCGACGACCAGAGGATCGGCTGACCCTCCTGGTCCTCCAGGCCCGCGTCCCGGCGGGTCAGGCGACCTTGGGGCCGCCGACCTCGTAGTGTGCGCCGAGCGCGTCCAGCTTGTCGCCGAACCGCTCGTAGCCGCGGTAGATCAGGTCGATGCCGTGCACCGTCGACTGCCCCTCCGCGGCCAGCGCCGCGATGAGGTAGCTGAAGCCGCCGCGCAGGTCCGGGACCGTGATCTCGGCGCCCCGCAGCGGCGTCGGGCCGGAGACGACCGCGCTGTGACGGAAGTTGGCCCGCCCGAACCGGCACGGCGACCCGCCCAGGCACTCGCGGTAGAGCTGGATGACGGCACCCATCTCCGCCAGCGCCTCGGTGAAGCCCAGCCGGTTCTCGTACACCGTCTCGTGCACGATCGACAGGCCCGTGGTCTGGGTCAGGGCGACGACGAGCGGCTGCTGCCAGTCGGTCATGAAGCCCGGGTGCACGTCGGTCTCCAGCACGAGTGACTGCAGCGTGTCGCCCGCGTGCCAGAAGCGGATGCCCTCGTCGTCGATGTCGAACGCGCCACCGATCTTTCGGAACACGTTGAGGAACGGCATCATCGCCTGTTGCTGGGCGCCCCGGACGTAGATGTCGCCCTTGGTCGCGAGCGCCGCGCAGGCCCAGGACCCCGCCTCGATCCGGTCGGGGATGGCGAGGTGGTCGTAGCCAGCCAGCCGGTCGACGCCCTCGACCCTGATCACGCGGTCGGTCTCGACGCTGATGATCGCGCCCATCTTCTGCAGCACGGCGATGAGGTCGAGGATCTCGGGTTCCACGGCCGCGTTGCGCAGCTCGGTGACGCCGTTGGCCCGCACCGCCGTCAGCAGCACCTGCTCGGTGGCGCCGACGCTCGGGTACGGCAGCTGGATGCGGGTGCCGTGCAGGCCGTTGGGGGCGGTGAGCCGCAGTCCCTCGGGGCGCTTCTGGACGTCGGCGCCGAACTGGCGGAGCACGTCGAGGTGGTAGTTGATCGGCCGGTCCCCGATGCGGCAGCCACCCAGGTCGGGGATGAACGCCTCGCCGAGACGATGCAGCAGGGGCCCGCAGAGCAGGACGGGGACCCGGGAGGTGCCCGCGTGGGCGTCGATGTCGGCGACGTGGGCCTGCTCCACGTTGGTGGGATCCAGTAGCAGCTCGCCGTCGCGGTCGGTCGAGTCGATCTTGACGCCGTGCAGCTCGAGCAGCCCCGACACGATCTTGACGTCGGAGATCTCGGGGACGCCGCGCAGACGGCACCGGTCCTCCGCCAGCAGGGCGGCGACCATCGCCTTCGACACCAGGTTCTTGGCACCGCGCACCTCGATGTCACCCACGAGGGGTGCACCGCCGTCGACCCGAAGGAAGTTCGCCATGGCGCAAGCATCCCAAACGACGACGGCGGCCGGCACCCCGAGGGTGCCGGCCGCCGTGTCGTCCCTGCGGTCAGGCCTTCTTGGCCGTCCGCTTGGCCGTGGTCTTCTTTGCCGTGGACTTCGTGGCGGTCCTGGCGGTGGCCTTCTTGGCCGGGGTCGCCTTCTTCGCCGACGCTGCCTTGGTCGCCGTCGTCTTCTTCGCGGCCGTCGACTTCGCGGCCGTGGTCTTCTTGGCCGGGGTCGCCTTCTTCGCCGACGCCGCCTTGGTCGCCGTCGTCTTCTTCGCAGCCGTCGACTTCGCGGCCGTGGTCTTCTTCGCCGGGGTCGCCTTCTTCGCCGACGCCGCCCTGGTGGCTGTGGACGTCTTCACCGCCGTCGACTTCGTCGCGGTGGTCTTCTTGGCGGCGGTGGACTTCGCCGCCGTCGACTTCGTCGCGGTGGCCTTCTTCGCCGGGGCCGCCTTCTTCGCTCCCGACGCTGCGGCCTTGGTGGCGGTGCCGGCGGCGCGAGCCCCGGCGACAGCGGCCTTCGGCAGCGAACGCGGGTTCTTGACGACGTCCTTGAACGCCGAGCCCGCCCGGAACTTCGGGACCACGGTCTTCTTGATCTTCACGGTGGCGCCGGTGCGCGGGTTGCGCCCCGTCCGCGCGGCACGGGCCGCCTGCTCGAACGTTCCGAAGCCGGTGATCGCGACGCTGCCGCCCTTGGCGACCTCACGGATGATCACGTCGACGACAGCGGTCAGCGCTTCGCTGGCGGCCTTCCGGCTGCCGAGCCGCGACTCGAGCTCCTTGATCAGTTCTGCCTTGTTCACGTCTTCCCCTCCACAGGGTTGGTGACGCCGGACCCCCTTGGCCCGACAGGTTGGGCGGTCGAGCCGCTGCCCGACGTGGGTCTGACGTTAGGGCCGTTGAGGGTCCGAGTCCACCATGTCAAGGGCCTGATCCATTGTGTCGCAACGGATTGCGGGCCCTGATGAGGCACTTCGGGGGCCACCGGACCCGCTCGGGGAAGCATTCCCTGCTCAGGTCACACCACGTCCGGGGAGGCGAAAACCGCTGGGCGCCAACGCAATCCGCGGCGAAGAATGGTCGCACCAGGCAGCAGGGCCCGCCCCCCCCACCGGGACGGCGAGGGGCTGTCGGGCGACGGCAGGAATCTGCCCGGGATTCTTGGTGCAACACGCCGTGTCGCGGCGCGGCGAGAGGCTCAGGCCGGGCTGGTGACCGGCTTGTAGGCCGGACGACGGGCCTCGAAGTCGGTGATCGACTGCTCGTGGCGCAGGGTGAGGCTGATGTCGTCGAGCCCCTCCAGCAGCCGCCAGCGGGTGTAGTCGTCGACCTCGAAGGACGCCACGATGTCACCGGCGGTGACGGTGCGGGAGACCAGGTCGACCGTCACGGACGCACCCGGCTCGTTCTCGAGGTACTTCCAGATCAGCTCGATGTCGTCCTGGGCCAGCTGGGCCGTGAGCAGGCCCTGCTTGCCGCTGTTGCCGCGGAAGATGTCGGCGAACCGCGAGGAGAGGACGACGCGGAACCCGTAGTTCATCAGGGCCCACACCGCGTGCTCGCGCGAGGAGCCCGTCCCGAAGTCGGGGCCGGCGACGAGCACCGAGCCGGCGGCGTACGACTCGTGGTTGAGGACGAACGTCTCGTCCTTGCGCCACGCGGCGAACAGGCCGTCCTCGAAGCCCGTGCGGGTCACGCGCTTGAGGTAGACGGCGGGGATGATCTGGTCGGTGTCGACGTTGCTGCGGCGCAGCGGGACGCCGATGCCCGTGTGGGTCGTGAAGGCCTGCATCAGAGGGTCCCCTCGTTCGCGCCGACGAGCTGGTCGAGGTCGGCCGGGCTGGACAGGGTGCCGCGCAGCGCCGTTGCCGCGGCGACGAGGGGGCTGACGAGGTGGGTGCGGCCGCCCTTGCCCTGCCGGCCCTCGAAGTTGCGGTTCGAGGTCGAGGCGCTGCGCTCCCCCGGGGCCAGCTGGTCGGGGTTCATCCCCAGGCACATCGAGCAACCGGGGAGCCGCCACTCGGCGCCCGCTTCGGTGAACACCCGGTCGAGCCCCTCGGCCTCGGCCTGCAGCCGCACCCGGGCGGACCCCGGGACGACGAGCATCCGGACGCCGTCGGCGACCTTGCGGCCCTTGACGACCTCGGCGGCCGCGCGCAGGTCCTCGATCCGCCCGTTGGTGCAGGAGCCGACGAAGACCGTGTCGACCCGGATCTCGCGCAGCGGCGTCCCGGGGGTCAGGCCCATGTACTCCAGCGCGTGCTGGGCCGCGGCCTTGGCCGTGTCGTCGCCCAGGGTCTCGGGGTCGGGGACGGACTCGCCGAGCGGGAGGCCCTGGCCGGGGTTGGTGCCCCAGGTGACGAACGGCGTCAGCGTGGAGGCGTCGAGGACGACCTCCGCGTCGAACACCGCGTCGTCGTCGGTGCGCAGCTGCTCCCAGTCGGCGACCGCGGCGTCCCAGTCGGCGCCGGTCGGCGCGTGGTCACGGCCGCGCAGGTACTCGTAGGTGGTCTCGTCGGGGGCGATCATGCCGGCGCGCGCGCCCGCCTCGATCGACATGTTGCACACCGTCATCCGGGCCTCCATGGACAGCGACCGGATGGCGCTGCCCCGGTACTCCAGGACGTACCCCTGGCCACCGCCGGTGCCGATCTTCGCGATCACGGCCAGCACGATGTCCTTGGCCGTGACGCCCGGCTGGAGGTCACCCTCGACGGTGACGGCCATGGTGCGGAACGGCTTGAGCGGCAGGGTCTGCGTGGCGAGCACGTGCTCGACCTCGGACGTGCCGATCCCGAACGCGAGCGCGCCGAAGGCCCCGTGGGTCGAGGTGTGCGAGTCGCCGCAGACGATCGTCATGCCCGGCTGGGTCAGGCCCAGCTGGGGGCCGACGACGTGGACGATGCCCTGCTCGGCGTCGCCCATCGGGTAGAGCCGGACGCCGAACTCCTCGCAGTTGCGGCGCAGGGTCTCGACCTGGGTGCGGCTCACCGGGTCGGTGATGGGGCCGGGCGTGGTGGGGACGTTGTGGTCCTCGGTGGCGAGCGTGAGGTCGGGCCGGCGGACACCGCGGCCGGCAAGCCGCAGGCCGTCGAAGGCCTGCGGCGAGGTCACCTCGTGGACGAGGTGCAGGTCGATGTACAGGAGGTCCGGCTCGCCCTCGGCTCGACGGACGACGTGGGCGTCCCACACCTTCTCGGCCAGCGTTCCCGACACGATTCCCCACTCCTTCGACCATGGCTCCGGCGCGCGCCACGCTGCGCCGTCCACCGAGCGTCGCACCTCCGACACGCAGGTGGATTTGCGTCTCAGGCAATGAGACGTCAATATCAGTGCATGGACAACACCAGTGGAGTCGGCGTTCTCGACAAGGCGGCCATCGTGCTGGGCGCCCTCGAGGCCGGGCCGTCGACCCTCGCCCAGCTGGTCACCGCGACCGGACTGGCCCGCCCCACGGCCCACCGGCTGGCCGTCGCCCTCGAGCACCACCGCCTGGTCACGCGCGACATCCAGGGCCGGTTCGTCCTCGGCCCCCGTCTCGCCGAGCTCGCCGCGGCCGCCGGCGAGGACCGCCTGCTCGCCGCGGCCGGCCCGGTCCTGGGCGCCCTGCGGGACCACACCAACGAGAGCGCCCAGCTGTTCCGTCGCCAGGGCGACCAGCGCATCTGCGTCTCGGCGGCCGAGCGACCGGTCGGGCTGCGCGACTCGATCCCCGTCGGCGCGACCCTGTCGATGCTGGCGGGCTCGGCGGCGCAGGTGCTGCTGGCCTGGGAGGAGCCCGACCGGCTCCACCGCGGCCTGCACGGTGCGAAGTTCACCGCGACGACCCTGTCGGGAGTGCGTCGTCGCGGCTGGGCGCAGAGCGTCGGCGAGCGCGAGGCCGGCGTCGCCTCCGTGTCCGCGCCGGTGCGCGGTCCCAGCGGCCGAGTCGTCGCCGCCGTGTCCATCTCGGGGCCGATCGAGCGCCTCTCGCGCCAGCCCGGGCGCCTGCACGCGGCGACTGTCATGGCCGGCGCCAACAAGCTCACCGAGGTCTTGGCCCGGCACCACGCGCAGCAGCAGCAGCAGAACAACGCCTGACGCTGGACCCGGGAGCCGACGGGCCGACGTGACGGGACGTTCAACACGGGCCGGCACCGAGGGCGCCATCGGACGGTGGGGCCATGAGCCAGACCCGCACCTCCAGCCGGCCGCCCCGCTCCACCCGAACGGGCGAAGCCAGCCGCAGCGCGATGTCACGAGGCGCGCCCGACCAGCACCCCCGAGCCAGCCAGGGCACGCAGACCAGCCACTACGGGTCGTCCGAGCCGTGGAGCTCGACGACGAGGCCGAGGCGATGCGGGTGGCCGCGGGGATACGGAAGTTCGCAGCCTCCTGGTTCGGCAGCTACCTCGAGTCCCAGGGCCTCCGGGACGACGACGCGGTCCTGCGGGCGAGCTGGCGTCGGCTGCACCTGCGCCGGCTCGACCCCACCACCGGCCCGGGACCCGACCCGCTGACGGCGGACCGGGCGTGGGCGCTGCCCCTCCTGGCCCTCGCCGTGTCGATCGGGCGACGCGTCCGGCGCGGGCGCCGCGACTGAGGGCTAGCTCCCGCCTGTGGTGATGCGATCGTGCGCCGTCTCCCCGCGCCGGCCGACCGGCACGGTCCCGGCGAGCGAGGCGAGGCCGAACGGCGCCGGCCCGGCATACACGCTCTCCGCCGCGGACACGGCATACGTCTCGTGCCAGATGGTCACCGCAGCCGGGTCCGTGCGGACCGCCCGGTAGAAGTCCAGCCAGGCCGGTCGGTGCTCGAGCGGCGTCGCGTTGGCGTAGGCGTAGATGTCGTCGACGCTGCGCCACCACTGGATCATCGTGGTGCCGAGGCCGTGGACGGTCGACCGGCTGCCGAGGTAGCCGAGGGACTCCGCCTCCCCCCGAGCCGCGGCCGCCTTGTTGCGCTCGAGCTCGGCGATCATCCTCGGCATCGCCCGGACCGCGGTCCCCACGACCCCGACGCGCCAGGGCTTGTGCACCCGCAGCCCGATGAGGAAGACGGCGAGCGGTCCTTCGTAGGCGTGCGTGACGCGGTCGACCATGCCGGACTCCTTGGATAGTGGCACTGTCCATCAGTACCCTGCCATATTGGACAGCAGCACTATCCGATGTCAAGACCCAGGAGCAGCCGATGCGGATCTCCGAGCTCGCCGAGACGACCGGCGTGCCGGTGCACACGCTCAAGTACTACCTGCGCGAAGGGCTGCTCATGCCGGGCGAGGCGACGAGCCGCACCCGGGCCGAGTACGGCGACGAGCACGTCGAGCGGGTCCGGCTCGTCCGGGCGCTCGTCGAGCACGGCGGTGTGGGCATCGCGGGGGTGCGCTCCATCCTCGACGCCCTGGCCGCGCCGCCGGCCGGACGCCACGAGCTGCTCGGCATCGCGCACGTCGCGCTCCCGACCCCCGGCGACGACGCGCCGGTGAGCGAGGAGGTGTCCGCGCTGGTGGCCGACCTCGGCTGGCAGGTCTGGCCGGACGCGCCGGCGCTGCGAGCCCTGAGCGCGGCCGTCACGGCCGCCGCGAAAGCCGGCGTGGTGCTGTCCCCCGAGTCGCTGCGGCGGTATGCCGAGGCGATGGCCGTCGTCGCGGAGGTCGACCTCGGTACGGCCCTGGCAGCCGAGAGCCCGGCGGCGGCGATGCACACCGTCGTCGTGGGGACGGTCATGGTGGACCCGGTGCTGGTGGCCCTGCGCCGCCTCGCCCAGGAGGCGGTGAGCGTGCGCCGCTCGTGACGGCCCCAGGGCCGCGCCGGAACGCGAAGAGCCCCCGTCCAGGTGGACGGGGGCTCTGGGCTCGCGTAGCCCCGACGGGATTCGAACCCGCGCTACCGCCTTGAGAGGGCGGCGTGCTAGGCCGCTACACAACGGGGCCCTAGCTGGTCTGCCGGTGACACCGATCGGTGTCGGGCAGCGGAGAGAACCATACCGGCAGGTCGTGGATTTCTCCGAATCGGCGGCCTCTCGCAAGGTGCTCCGCCGGAGCTGGGGTACCAGGACTCGAACCTAGACTAACTGAACCAGAATCAGTCGTGCTGCCAATTACACCATACCCCAAGGGGTATCACTCCCAGCGCGCCCGAAGGCCTTCAGGGGGTGAACCGAGGTGCGATACTACCGGGCTGTTCCTCGGCTTCCCAAATCGGCGCCGTGCGCACCGGGATCCGGCGCCGCGCGCACCGGGATCCGGCGCCGTTCAGGCGCGTTCGACCTCGCCGCCCCAGGTCTCGCGGACCCTGCTCCCGGTGCGGATCGCCATCAGGACCCGTCCCCGACGGGGACCGCCGCGTCGCCGCTGGGCCGCGGGGCGTCGGCCTCGGCCGCGTCCCGGAGCCGCTCCAGGGTCGCCCGGATGCCGTCGCGGTTGCGGCTGGGGAACCCCATCAGCTCGATCGCCAGTCGCGGAGCCGTGCCGTACATCGAGTAGTCGAACGACTCGGTGACGCGGGTCCGGTCCTCACCCAGGGGCTCCAGCTCGTAGCGCCAGCGGTGGCCACCGAAGTGCCGCCAGGCGATCCGGCGCCCCTCCTCGAACTCCACGACCCGGTTCGCGATGCGGTACGGCACGCCGAACAGCCGCATCTGCGCCCCGAACTCGGCCCCTCGCTCGAGCCGCTGCGGCCCCTCCACGATCTCCTGCACCGAGCCGGAGCCGTCGATCCGGGCGTGCTGGCGCGGGTCGGCGAGGATGTCGAAGACGGTCGACGCGGGGGCGGCGACGTCGATGCTCTCGGTCACGATGCGGCTCATGACCCGACGCTAACCGCCCGGCCGGCGAACCGCAGCGGGCCGGCCGCGTGACCCCTGCCACGCGGCGACGTCGCCGTCAGCCCAGGTCGGCGCGCAGCCGCCGCAGCCGCGCCAGGGTCGAGGGCCGGCCCAGGATCTCCATCGACTCGAACAGCGGCGGGCTCACGCGCTGGCCGGACACCGCGGTCCGCAGCGGGCCGAAGGCGAACTTCGGCTTGATGCCCAGTCCCTCGACGACGGCAGCGCGCAGGGCCGCCTCGATGGCTGCAGCGTTCCACGTGGACTCCGACCCGAGCACGCCGGAGCGCTCGTCGCCCAGGTCGTCCAGCGCGGCGACCGCGGCGTCGAGCACCTGCCCGGCGTCGTCCTTGAGCTCCGCCCGCGCGTCCTCGGCGACCTCCAGCTCGTCGTCGGCGACGAAGAACGGCCGGACCAGCGGCGCGGCCTCGGTCAGCAGCACCATGCGCGTCTGGATCAGCTCGGTGACCGCCCGCAGGCGGGCCAGCTCGCCCAGGCTGGGGGCCTCGCCCAGCACCCCGGCCTCCACGAGGTACGGCAGCAGCCGCGAGGCCAGCTCCCCCACCTCGAGGCCGCGGACGTACACGCCGTTGAGCCAGTCCAGCTTCTTGAGGTCGAAGATCGGCCCGACCGGGTTGACCTTGCGCCAGTCGAAGTCCTTGCTGAACTCCTCGAAGGTGAAGACCTCGACGTCCTCGCCCTCGGCGCCCTGGGCCGGCGGGTAGGCCAGCAGGGCGAGGAAGTTCACGAGCGCCTCGGGCAGGTAGCCCTGCTCGCGGAACCAGGTCAGCCGGGCTGCCGGGTTCTTGCGCTTGGAGATCTTGGACTTGTCGGTGTTGCGCAGCAGGGGCATGTGCGCCCACTTCGGCGGCTCCAGGCCGAGCCAGCGGTAGAGCAGGATGTGCTTGGGGGTGCTGGAGATCCACTCCTCGCCGCGCACGACGTGGGTGATGCCCATCTCGTGGTCGTCGACGACGACGGCCAGGTGGTAGGTCGGGAACCCGTCCGCCTTGAGGATCACCTGGTCGTCGGGGCGCGGCGCGGACACCCGGCCGCGGATGAGGTCCTCGAAGTGCAGCTCGACGTCCTCGGGGACGTACATCCGCACCACCGGGGTCTCGGTGAAGCCGGGCAGCGCGGCCCGCTCCTCGCGCGTCTTGCCGTGGCACAGGCGGTCGTAGCCGGTGGGTTGCTTGGTCTTCTGCTGCACCTCGCGCATCTGCGCCAGCCGCTCGGTCGAGCACCAGCAGTGGTACGCCCTGCCCTCGGCCAGGAGTCGCTCGACGTACGGCCGGTAGGTGTCGAGCCGCTCGGACTGGCGGTACGGCGCGTACGGGCCGCCCACGTCCGGGCCCTCGTCCCAGTGCAGCCCGAGCCAGTGCAGCATGTCGAACACCTGCTGCTCGCTGTCCTCGCGGAACCGGGCCCGGTCGGTGTCCTCGATCCGCAGGACGAACCTGCCGCCCTGCTGGCGCGCGAACGCGAGGTTGAACAGGGACATGTACGCGGTGCCGACGTGCGGGTCGCCGGTGGGCGACGGGGCGACGCGCAGGCGGGGGGTCTGGGTGGGCGTGTCAGTCATGGTGCCCCGATTCTAGGGACCGCCGCGACCGACGCCGTATGCCGTGTGCCCGGCACCGTGTGCCCCGCACCGCGTGCCCGGCACCGCACCGTTCGCTCCGCGCCGTTCGCTCCGGGCGCCGCCCCGCCCGGCTCAGCGCCGGACGAAGGTGTTGGTGAGGGTCCCGATGCCCTCGACCTCGACGTCGACCCGCTGGCCGGCCTCGACCAGGCCGACCCCGGCCGGGGTGCCGGTGAGGATGACGTCACCCGGCAGCAGCGTGAACGCCGAGCTCGCGTGCGAGACGAGGGTCTGCACGTCGAAGATCATGTCGGCGGTCGTGCCGTCCTGCCGGGTCTCGCCGTCGACGCGGCTGCGCACCCGCAGGTCGGAGACGTCGAGGTCGGTGCTGATCCACGGACCGAGCGGCTTGGAGGTGTCGAAGCCCTTGGCCCTGGCCCACTGCCCGTCGCCGCGCTGCCAGTCGCGGGCGGTGACGTCGTTGGCGCAGGTGTAGCCGAACACGACCTCCTTGACCCGCTCGCGGGGGACGTCCTTGGCGATCCGGCCGATGACGACGGCGAGCTCGGCCTCGTAGGAGATCTCCTTCGCGCCGGCGGGCATGACGATGGGGTCACCGGGGCCGACGACGGCGGTGTTGGGGACGAGGAACATGAGCGGCTGGTCCGGGACCTCCCCGCCCATCTCCTTGGCGTGGTCGGCGTAGTTCTTGCCGATGCCGATGATCTTGCTGCGCGGGATGACGGGCGAGAGCAGGCGGACCTCCCCCACCGGGAACCGCTCGCCCGTGGGGACGATCGGCGTGTAGAGGGGGTCGCCCTGCACCTGGACGACGTACTCGCGTCCCGGCTCCCCCTCCACCACACCGAAGGCCGGGTCGTCACCTGTCGTGTACCTCGCGATGCGCACGTCCCGACCCTACCGAGGTGGCGCGGCCCCCGCTCCGGGCGCCTCGGCCGTTCGGGGGCGGGCCGCCCGGGCAGGCCGGGCGCGGGCCGGCGAGGTCAGCGGGCGGAGAACTCGCGCCGGTACCGCTGCGGGCTGGTGCCGACGACGGACTGGAAGTGGGTGCGCAGCAGCGACGCCGACCCGAACCCGCTGTGCGAGGCGACGGCCTCGACGGGCAGGTCGGTCTCCTCGAGCAGCTCGCGGGCCCGCAGCACCCGCTGCTGCACGATCCACCGGTGGGGCGTCGTCCCCGTCTCGGCGACGAACCGCCGGGCGAAGGTCCGCTCGGACATCATGGCCAGCCTGGCCAGGTCGGGCACGGTGTGCGGTGCGTCGAGGTGGTCGCTGATGTGGTCCAGCACCGGCTGGATGCTGGCCGCGTCGGTCTGCGGCAGGGGTGCCTCGACGTACTGCCGCTGCCCACCGTCGCGCTGTGGTGGCACCACCATGCGCCGGGCGATCCGGGTCGCCACGGCCGAGCCCAGCTCCCGGCGGACGAGGTGCAGCACCGCGTCGATGCCCGCTGCGGTTCCCGCGCCGGTGACGATCTGGCCGTGGTCGACGTAGAGGACGTCCATCGAGACGTGGGTCCGCGGGAAGCGGCGGGCGAACTCGTCGGCATACCGCCAGTGCGTCACGGCGGTGAGGCCGTCGAGCAGGCCGGTCTCGCCGAGGATGAACGCCCCGGTGCAGATCGACAGGACCGTCGCGCCGCGTGCGTGGGCGGCACGGATCACCTCGAGCAGCTCCTCCGGGTAGGAGTCGCGGACGCCACCCGCCGGCATCACGACCAGGTCGGCGTCGACCGCGTCCTGCCACTGGTGGGTCGGCACGAGGGCTCCCCCGCTCGTCGTGGGGACGGGGGTGCCGACGGCCTCCCCGCACGTCATGAAGGTGAACGGCGGCACGCCGTCGTCGGTGCGGTCGAGGCCGAACACCTCGCACGTGATGGCGGTCTCGAACATGGCGACCGGGTCGGTGACGAGCGCGGCGATCGTGGACAGGGCCATGACCGGAGTATGGCAGCAATCTGGCTCTCCGGGTCAGTTCTGCCACTCGTGGCAGGATCCGCATGGGCGCAGGATTCCTGTCATGACCCTTCTCCTGCTCCTCGCCCTCACCGCCACCCTCGTCGCCGGCCTCGAGCGGCACCACCGCCGCACCTGGGGCCTCCCCCGGGCCCCGCACGGCGCCGACTCCTCGATCGCCTTCAGCGACCTCGACCACGACCTCGCCCGCGTGCTGCACGACGCGCAGGCTGCTGCCTGACGTCGTAGGGTCGGCCGGGTGTTCCGCACCCCGCAGCTCAACCTCTACTCCACCGACGTCGCGCGCAGCGTGGTCTTCTACGCCGGGCTCGGCTTCACCGAGGCCTACCGCTACCCCGCCGGGGGCGCCCCGCTGCACGTGGAGCTGACCCTCGACGGCCTGCGGCTCGGGGTCGCCGACCAGTCGGCGGCCCGCGGCGACCACGGCCTGGTGGTGAGCCCGGGGGGTGGCGGGATGGAGGTGTGCGTCTGGACCGACGACGTCGACTCGGCCTTCGGCGACCTCGTGGGGTCCGGGGCACCGGTGCTGTCGAAGCCGCACGACTTCCAGGCAGGCCGGCTGCGGGTGGCCTGGGTGGCCGACCCCGACGGCAACCCCGTCGAGCTGGTGCAGTCGAACGCCTGACCCCGACCGGGGGTGGCTCGGAGTGGTCCGGGCACGCCGAGCCGCGCCGTGTGGCCCGGACCGGCCCGGGTGAGCCGGCCCGCCTTCCCGCTCAGAGCTCGGCGATCACCGCGCCGGCCATCACGGCATACCCGGCGTCATTGGCGTGGAAGTCCAGGCGCGGCGGCGCCATCCACGTCCACATCAGGATCCGCGCCAGGTTGAGCGGCACCGAGCCGATGCCCGGGACGGGCACCAGCGGCGTCCAGCTCGTCGTCGAGAACGCGCCGGCCACGTCGGCGACGTCGGCCCCCTGGGCTGCGGCGGCTGCGGCGATGAGCCCGTCGAAGGTCCCGAGGACGACCAGCGACTTCTGGGCCAGCGGCAGGCCGGCCGGGCCCTGGAGCGCGTAGACCAGGAACGGGTCGTAGTAGTTGAGGACCACGATGTGCGCCTGCGGAGCGGCGGCGTGCAGGCGCTCCATGATCGTCGGCAGGTTCTGCCGGAGCGTGGCCAGCGCGGGGTCGATGCAGCTGTCCTGCAGGCCCGAGAAGCCGCACTTGGCGATGTCGTTGCCGCCGATGTCGAGGGTCACCAGCCGCGTGGTGAGCCGGTGGGCGTGCAGGAACTCGACCGCCTGGTCGAGCTGGCTGCCCTCCTCGTAGCTGCACTTGCCCCCGTCGATCATCGAGGTCGTCGTCTCGCCCGAGCAGGCGAGGTTGACGAGCTTGGTCTTGGGCGAGGCCTGCTGGAGTGCGGCCAGCGTCGGGCCGGCATAGCCCTCGGTCGGGTGGTCGACGCCGAGCTGGTATCCGGCGGCGAGGGAGTCGCCGAGCGACAGGTACCAGCCGGTGGCCTGCTGCTGGCCGCGCTCCGAGGGCGCCGCGGTGGCGGCGCTCGGCGCGACGAGCAGGGCGACGGCGGCGAGGAGCGTGACGAGGACGCGGCGCTGCATGGACCCTCCCGAGGTGTGGTGGCCCCACGCTGCCACCGCGGGGCCGCCGGCGCCATACGTCTCGTTACGCTTGACAACCGATGACCGGGACCGTGCTGGAGCAGCAGGCGTGGCGCGCCCTCGAGGCCGCGCACGCCGAGCGGGCCGACGCCGCGACCGCCGCCCACCGCGCCCGGCGCTCGGACGGCCGGCGGCACCCCGTCGAGGACTTCCTCTTCACCTACTACCCGTTCTCCGCGGGCCGGCTGCGCCGGTGGCACCCGGGTGCCGGGGTCCGGCTCGAGAGGGCCGCGGCGACCGAGCGGGCCGGGTGGCGACACCACCGGACCGTCGGCGGCGCGGTGGAGCTGGACACCACGGCATACCTGCTGGACCGGGGGCGCACGGTCGACTTCGTGCGCCGGCTGGTCTCGGCGACGGCGGCGCGCCCGGCCCAGCTGGGCTGCTTCGGGATGCACGAATGGGCCATGGTCTACCGGCAGGGCGAGGACGAGGTGCGGCACGCCGGGTGGCCGCTGCGGCTGGGCACCTCCGGCACCGACGAGCTCGTGGAGTCGCTGCGGATCCGGTGCACGCACTTCGACGCCTTCCGCTTCTACACCCCACCCGCGCGGCCGCTCAACGTGCTGCAGCCGACGCGCGAGAGCCAGCTGGCGCTCGAGCAGCCGGGGTGCCTGCACGCCGGGATGGACCTGTACAAGTGGTGCATGAAGCTCGGGCCGGCCGTGCCGGGCGACCTCACCCTCGACGCCTTCGACCTCGCCCGCGAGATCCGCGAGCTCGACATGCGGGCCTCGCCGTACGACCTGCGCGAGCTCGGCTACGAGCCGGTGCCGGTCGAGACGCCGGCCGGGCGGGCGGAGTATGCCGCGGCGCAGCGGACGTTCGCCGACCGCGGCCAGCGCCTGCGGGAGCGGCTCCTGCAGGCGCTGGCCCGAGTGGGTGCCGCCGGGTCGGCGGCGGCGGGTCAGCCCTCGGACGACGTGCTGTCGTCGTCGGCGAGCAGCCGGTAGAGCGAGCGCCGGGCGTCGGCCAGGACCTTCTGGGCCGACTCGAGCAGCTCGGGCCGCCCGGACATGCCGACCTGTTGGATGGCGCCGTGGAGCTGGTGCACCTCGTGCCGCAGCTCGCGGACCCCGCCCTGCGGCGCCGTGGCCGACTCGAAGGCGCCCGCCAGCTCCTCGACGTGGGCCTCGGCGTAGGCGCGGCCGTCGGCGGTGAGGGCGAAGACCTTGCGGCGCGGATCGTCGTCGCTCTCGTCGGGGGCGATGAGGCCCTCCTCGTCGAGCGCCCGCAGCGCCGGGTAGATCGAGCCGGGGCCTGGCTGCCAGGTGGCGTCCGAGCGCTCGGCGATGGCGGTGATGATGCCGTAGCCGTTCCTCGGCTCCTCGGCGAGCAGCGCGAGGATCGCCCTGCGGACGTCACCGCGCCGGCCGCGGCGCCCCGGGCCGAAGCCGCCCCCGCGGGGGCCGCCGAAACCCGGGCCGAAGCCAGGGCCGAAGCCAGGGCCGAAACCGAGGCCGGGGCCGCCCGGTCCGCGGCGCGGGTGCCGCCCGTGCGGTGCGTCGGGGCGCCGGGGGCCGTCATGGTGGGCCCCGTCGTGGTGCGGGCCGTGGTGGTGGTCGTGGTGGTGCTGCTCGTGGACGTGGTTCATGCGGTTCATGGCTGGTCTCCCGTTCGGGTCGTGGGGGTGTGCGGCGGGGCCTCGCCCTGTCTGCGGGGGGCCGGTCTCGACGCACTGTCGACGATGTTCCGTCGATATATCGATAGAGTGCCTCGTCGACATATCGGTGTCAACCCCCGCCCGGCCCTGCCCTACGCCGTGCCCCCGCCCGGCCCTGCCCTACGCCGTGCCCACCGCGAGGGCTGCGCGGGAGGGCGCGAGGACGTCCCGGAGCCGTTCGAGCAGCGCCACGTCGACGCAGGCCGCACCGCCCGTGCCCCGCAGGGCGTCGATGACCTCCAGCACCTGGCCGTCGAGCCACGGAAGTCCCGGCGTGAACCCCGCCTCCGCGGCGAAGTCCACGGTGCTCTCCACCCGCGAGAACAGGCCGCCGAAGGAACGCTCGTTCCCCTGACCGGCCTCGAGGGCGTAGGCGAGCGCCGCCAGGAAGTCCACCCGGAAGGCCGCCGGCCCATCCGGCTCCTCGTCGAGCCGGAGCTCCTCGCTGGTGGTCACCTCCGCGAGCAGGGAGTCGGGCGGACCTGCGTCGACGTCGCGCAGCGCCCGGTCGAGCCACTCCCGGCAGACCTCGCCGCGCTGTCGGCCCTCCGGCGTGTCGTCGTACCGCAGGACCGGCGCCAGCACCCACGTGAGCAGCAGCCCCAGCACCATCCGCTCGCGGGGGCGCAGGTCCCTCGCCTGCCCCTTCAGGCCGTCTCCGTTCATGACTCACCCCATCAGACCAGGACCCCGAACCGGACCCGGCTCAGGATCGACGACCCGCCCACGCCCGTCAACGGCGGAAGGGCCGTGCCACCCCGTGGGCGCCGGGACGACGGCGTGCGGCAGGGCCGTAGGCTGACCTGCTGTGTCCAAGGTTCTGACGTCCCTCCCTGTCGGTGAACGTGTCGGCATCGCCTTCTCCGGCGGGCTCGACACCTCGGTCGCGGTCGCGTGGATGCGTGAGAAGGGGGCGATCCCCTGCACGTACACCGCCAACCTCGGCCAGTACGACGAGCCCGAGATCGACACCGTCCCGGGCCGCGCCGGCCAGTACGGCGCCGAGCTCGCGCGCCTCGTCGACTGCCGCTCGGCCCTCGTCGAGGAGGGGCTCTCGGCCATCGCCTGCGGCGCGTTCCACATCCGCAGCGGCGGTCGCACCTACTTCAACACCACTCCCCTGGGTCGCGCCGTCACCGGCACCCTGCTCGTGCGCGCCATGAAGGAGGACGGCGTCGACATCTGGGGCGACGGCTCGACCTTCAAGGGCAACGACATCGAGCGGTTCTACCGCTACGGCCTGCTCGCCAACCCCTCGCTGCGCATCTACAAGCCGTGGCTCGACGCCGACTTCGTGCACGAGCTCGGCGGCCGGCACGAGATGTCGCAGTGGCTCACCGCCCGCGACCTGCCGTACCGCGCGAGCGCCGAGAAGGCGTACTCCACCGACGCCAACATCTGGGGCGCGACGCACGAGGCCAAGACGCTCGAGTACCTCGACGAGTCGATGGAGGTCGTCGACCCGATCATGGGCGTCGCCTTCTGGGACGAGTCGGTCCACATCGCGTCCGAGGACGTCACGGTCCGGTTCGAGCAGGGCCGCCCCGTCGCGATCGACGGCGAGGGTTTCGGCGGCGACGCCGTCGCCCTGGTCGACGCGGCCAACAAGGTCGGCGGGCGCCACGGCCTCGGCATGTCCGACCAGATCGAGAACCGCATCATCGAGGCCAAGTCGCGCGGCATCTACGAGGCCCCCGGACTGGCGCTGCTGCACATCACCTTCGAGCGGCTGCTCAACGCGATCCACAACGAGGACACCATCGCGAGCTACCACGCCGAGGGGCGCCGGCTCGGCCGGCTCCTCTACGAGGGCCGCTGGCTCGACCCGCAGTCGCTCATGCTCCGCGAGTCGCTGCAGCGCTGGGTCGCCTCGGCCGTGACCGGCGAGGTCACCCTGCGGTTGCGGCGCGGCGACGACTACTCGATCGTCCGCACCGAGGGCCCGGCCTTCTCCTACCACCCCGAGAAGCTCTCGATGGAGCGCACCGAGGACGCGGCCTTCGGCCCCGTCGACCGGATCGGCCAGCTCACCATGCGCAACCTCGACATCGCCGACAGCCGGGCCAAGCTCGAGCTGTATGCCGCGCAGGGCCAGCTCGTGCGCCGTCACCAGGACCTCGTGGGCGACCTCGAGCCCGGCGGCGCCCGCGCCATCTCGGCGAACCCCAGCGCCGCCCAGGTCGACGAGCAGGACGACGCCCTCGACCGCGCAGCGATCGAGTCCGGCACCGACTGACGCCTCCGACGGTCAGCCGGCATACCGGCATACCGCCGCTCCCGAAGAAGTGCCCACTCTCCGGATCGGGAGGGAAGGTTCCAGCCCGACGCGAAGACTGGGCACTTCTTCGGGTGAGGGTCAGCCGGGCGGGGAGAGCAGGCCGCGCTGGATGGCGATCGACATCGCCTCGAGCTTGCTGTGGGCACCGAGCTTGGCCGACAGGTTGGCCACGTGGTTGCGCACGGTGTTGACGCTGACGACGAGCTCGGCGGCGATGGCGGCGTTCGACAGGCCGCGGGCCAGCATGGAGAGGACCTCATCCTCGCGCCGGGTGAGGGTCGGCCCGGGCGCGGGCTGGCGGGTCAGCTTGGGCAGCAGGCGGGCCAGCATCTCCGGTGAGATGGTCGCCTCGCCCTGGGCTGCGGCACGGACGGCGCTGGTCACCTCGCCGAGGCTGCGCGTCTTGGAGAGGAACCCGGCGGCGCCCGCCTCGAGCGCCCGTACGAGCACGTCGTCCGAGCTCGACCCGGTCAGCACCAGCACGTTCATGCTGGGGCGCAGCGCCTTCAGCGCGGCGATGGCGTCGACGCCGTCGCCGTCGGGGAGCCTCCGGTCGAGGATCAGCACATCCGGGGCAGCCGACTGGATCCGGGCCCGCGCCTGCGCGATGGTGCTCGCGAGCCCCACCGTCACGACGTCGGGCTCGTCGTCCAGGACGCGCGCCAGACTGGCCGCCACCACCTCGTGGTCGTCGACGATGACGACCCGGATGGGTTGCTCGGCCCCTGGCTCGTGCGCCACCTCGGCACGCTCGCTCACCACACCACCTCCGCGGCTAGTATCCATGCACTATCCCCCGCGACGCGCGCGCATCGGCATTCCCGTGCCCCTCCGACGGCAGAATGAAGTGCCATCTGAACCTTCGTCGCCGTCAGGAAATTCCGTGCCCCTTCGCGTGCTCGTCGCCGACGACCATCCGCAGATGCTGGCCGCCCTCGTGCACGTCCTCGAGTCCGACGGCCGGTTCACGGTGGTGGCCCGCGCCTCCGACGGCGAGGAGGCCCTCCGCCTGGCCTCCGAGCTCGACCTCGACCTCGCCCTGCTCGACGTGCGGATGCCGGGCGGCGGGGCGGCCGCCGTCGCGGCCATCGCGGCCCTGCCGGGCGCCCCGGCCGTCGTGGCGGTGTCGGCCGAGGTCACGGGAAGCACGGTGGCCGCGATCGTCCGCGCTGGCGCGGTGGGCTACCTGGCCAAGGGACAGATCGGGGAGTTCCTGACCGACCTGCTCGTGCGCTGTGCCGCTGGTGAGGTCGTGCTCGCGACGGGGACTGCCGCCGGGGCGCTGCGGGTCCTCACGCGGGGCTGAGCCGGCGGGTCGCCTGCCCTGCGGGTCTCGTGTCCCGTGGCTCGCCTGCGGTGCGGTCGCGTGGACTGCGGGTGGGTCTGCTGCACGGTCCCCTGGGCTGCGGGCCGCCTCCCCCCTCTGCCACCCGTGGTCAGTTCGGTGTGCGCCCGACCATCGCGCCTACGATGAGGGCGCGGCCACCGCGGGCCGGCACCTGGAGGGGGCGCGCATGGCAGAGGGCGAGTGGCTCACGACCGATGACGGGGTCGACGTCGGGCCCCAGATCATCTTCGGGATGGATGCGACCGGGCGGTGCACCCTCTCGGTCGGGCCCGGGCTGGCGGCGATCGGTCTCGGCCCCAACGAGCTGCTCGGCCAGAACTTCTTCGACGTCTACCGGGACGACCCGCTGGCGACCGAGGCCGTCACCAGGGCGCTGGCGGGCGAGCGGTTCTCCGGGGAGCGCGAGTTCCGGGGCCGGCGGCTCGCCATGCACTTCGAACCACTCTTCGACGACGACAGCAGGCTCACGGGCGCGGCCGGCGTCACCACGGACGTCACCGACCAGCGGGCCCGCGAGGCAGCCGCTGCGGCTGACCGCCGCCGCATCGAGGACCTGGCGTCCGACCTCAGCAGGTTCAAGGCCCTCGTCGAGGCGTCCCCGGACTTCATCGCCATCGCCTCGCTCGACGGCACGGTCGAGTACGTCAACCCGGGCGGCAGGGCCCTCATCGGCATGCCGGCCGACGCCGACGTGCGCCGGACGACGATCGCCGACTACCTGACCCCGGAGGGACTGGTGGCCTCGGTCGAGGTCGAGCAGCCCGCCGTGGTCCGCGACGGGCACTGGGCCGGCCAGACGACCCTGAAGCGCTGGGGCGTCGACGACGCCATCCCCGTGGTGGTCGCCAGCTTCCTCATGCGCGACATCGCGACCGGCGAGCCGTTCGCCCTCGCCACCGTGCAGCGAGACATCAGCGAGCGGGTCGCGTCCGAGGCGGCGCTGCGCGAGCTCGTGGACCAGCGGTCGGCCCTGCTCGGCCGGCTCGTCGACGCCCAGGACGCCGAACGGGCGCGCATCGCCGCCGACGTGCACGACGACCCGGTCCAGGCGTGCGCCGCGGTCGACCTGAGGCTCGGACTGCTGCGCCGCCGGTTGCGGGAGCAGGCGCCGTCGCTGTTGCCCGAGCTCGACGGGCTCCAGGAGTCGGTCACCGGGGCCACCGCACGGCTCCGGGCGCTCCTGTTCGACCTGGAGCCGCCGGACCTGCACGAGGGCGTCACCCCGGCACTGGCACGGGCGGCCGAGGAGGTCTTCGAGGGGACCGACGTCGTCCGCCGGGTCGACGGCACGGCGGAACCGGACATGCCCGAGTCCACCCGCGCCGTGGCCTACCGGATCGTCAAGGAGGCCCTGGTCAACGCGTTCAAGCACGCGAAGGCCTCCCACGTCGAGGTCGTGGTCTCGGGTGTCGACGGCGGGCTGCGGGTCCTCGTGCGGGACGACGGCGTCGGCCCCGGGGAGGGCGTCGAGTCCTCGGCGCCCGGCCACCGGGGTGTCTCGGGTATGCGTGACCGCGCCACCCTGGCCGGTGGCTGGTGCACCGTCGAGCCGCGGCCCGGTGGCGGCACCTGCGTGACGCTCTGGCTCCCCGGTCCGCACTGATCCCCATGCACTAGGCGAATTGCGGCGGCGGCACCGGGTGCCGGCCCTGCCCCGCGGGAGAGGGTAGGCGTACGCCGACCGGTCCACGTCCCCTGAGGGCCGGTCGGCGCTCCACGCCGGGCGATCCCGCCGACGCCTGCGCGTCCCGAGCACCGGCCGGTCCAGGCATACCCCCCCTCCTCCAGGACCGGTCGGTGCTCGACTCGTTCCAGCGCCGGGTCGTGGACGCCCCGTCACCACCGGTCGTACGCGCCCCGTCACCGCCGGTCGTGCGCGCCGCCTCCAGGATGGGACGCCGCCTGCCGGACGGGGCCACAGCCTGCTGGACGGGACCGCCTACCGGACGGGGCCACAGCCGGCTGGACGGGGCCGCCTACCGGACGGGGCCGCCTACCGGACGGGGACGCCGGCCCGGACCAGGCCGTACGTGACGCCGTCGACGAGGGCCTGCCAGGACGCCTCGATGATGTTGCCCGCGACGCCGATGGTCTCCCACGAGGTGGAGCCGTCGGACGTCTCGATGAGCACCCGGGTGACCGCGTCGGTGCCGTGCGCGGCGTCGAGGATGCGGACGCGGAAGTCGATGAGCTCGAGCTTGTCCAGCTCGGGGTAGGCCGGGACCAGCGCCTGCCGCAGCGCGTGGTCGAGCGCGTTGACGGGGCCGTTGCCCTCCCCCGTCGCGACGACGCGCTGGCCGCCCGCGACCACCTTCACCGTCGCCTCCGAGAGGGCGTCCTCGGCACCGCGCGCGTCGGTGATGACCCGCCACGACTCGACGTCGAAGAAGTCGTGGGTGGCACCCTCGACCTCGCGGCGCAGCAGCAGCTCGAAGGACGCGTCGGCCGCGTCGAAGGTGTAGCCGCGCAGCTCGAGCTCCTTGACGGTCGCGAGGACGCGGGCGAGCAGCTCCGGGTCGCCCGACAGGTCGTAGCCCAGCTCTCGGCCCTTGAGCTCGATCGAGGCGCGACCGGCCATGTCGGACACCAGCATCCTCATGTCGTTGCCGACGTGCTGGGGGTCGGTGTGCTGGTACAGGTCGGGGTCGACCTTGATCGCGCTCGCGTGCAGGCCGGCCTTGTGCGCGAACGCGCTGGCGCCGACGTAGGGCTGGCGGGAGTACGGCGGGACGTTCGTGATCTCACTGATGGAGTGGGCGATCCGGGTCGCCTCGCGCAGCCGCTGCGGCTCGAGCAGGGGCAGGCCGCGCTTGATCTGCAGGTTGCTCACGACGGTGAGCAGGTCGGCGTTGCCGGTGCGCTCGCCGTACCCGTTGATCGTGCCCTGCACGTGGCTGGCACCCGCCTCGACCGCCGCCATCGAGTTGGCCACCGCGCAGCCGGTGTCGTTGTGGCAGTGGATGCCGACCCGCCCCGCCGTCGACGACACCGTGTCGCCCACGACGTCGGCCACCTGCCCGGGCAGCATGCCGCCGTTGGTGTCACAGAGCGCCACGACCTCCGCTCCCGCCTCGAGCGCGGTCCGCACGACCTCGAGCGCGTAGGCACGGTCCGCGGCATACCCGTCGAAGAAGTGCTCCGCGTCGAGGAACACGCGCCGGCCCTCGCCGGTGAGGAAGGAGACGGTGTCGCGCACCATGGCGAGGTTCTCCGCCAGGGTAGTGCGCAGCGCGGACTCGACATGGCGCACGTGCGACTTGGCCACGAGGGTGACCACCGGCGCCTCGGAGTCGAGCAGGGCGCGGACCAGTGGGTCGTCGGCAGCGACGCCGCCGGCCCGCCGGGTCGCGCCGAACGCCGCGAGGGTGGCGTTGCGCAGCTGCAGCTCGGTGCGGGCGCGGGCGAAGAACTCCGTGTCCTTGGGGTTCGCACCCGGCCAGCCCCCCTCGATGAAGCCGACGCCCAGCTCGTCGAGGTGCGCCGCGATGGCGAGCTTGTCGGCGACGGAGAGGTTGAGTCCCTCCTGCTGCGCGCCGTCGCGCAGGGTCGTGTCGTAGACGTGCAGGTCGCTCATCGTGGGTCCTCGGGGCCGTTCTCGCGGTCGGGCCGCCGCGTGGCGGTCCGTGTCCTCGTCCTGGGGGTGATTGTCCTCGTCGTCGCGCCCGACGCCCGGCGTGGGGTGGGCCGGGTCGTCGCCACAAACAGACCGTGCTTCACAAACAGAAAGACCCCCCGGGTGCGGGAGGTCTGCGCGACGGGAGAGATCTCGTCGCGCTAGTCGATAATCACCATGGCGGTGGCCACGTGCCAGGACGTCATGGGCCCATCGTGACAGCCCCGTCCGGCCACTGGTACCCCGCGTCCGGATGGTGGGCGCCGGGTCGCCAGTCTCGTCCGCCCCCCTGCGAATGTTGGCCCAAGATTCGCAGGGCGGGTGAAGGTTCGCCAGCAGCGCGAATCTTGGGCCACGATTCGGGACAGGGTCAGGCAGACCGCACGGCCGCCCGCGAACGCGCCTGACGCAGAAGCAGGGCCAGCCGGCCCGGCGTGTGCAGGTCGGCCCACGTGAGCCGGACGACCTCGTACCCGGCCGCACGCAGCCGGTCCTCACGATGCTTCTCCGCCGCCAGGGCGTGTCGACCCTCCTGCCCCTCGTACTTCACGAGGCCGTCGAACTCGAGCACGATCCGACCCTCGACGAGGAAGTCGACCCGGCCGATGAAGCCGCGCGAGTCGCCCACGTCGACCTGGGTCCTGAAGCGCACCCCCAGCCCCACCAGCGACATCCTCGTCAGGCTCTCGCCGGGTGACTCCGACGAGGCGTCGACGAGCTGCAGGAGCCGTGCCGCCTTCGACCTGCCTCGGACTCCGAGCGCCAGGCGGCTGGTGGCGGCCGACAGCCCTGCGAGGTCGACGAGGCCCGCGTGCGTCGCCGCGTCAGCAGCGACGACTCCGGCCCTGAGACCGTGGCGGACCGCCGTCATCACCACGGCACTCGCCGTGGAGATGCACTTGACCCCGCCGACCACCAGGGTCTGCTCACCCTCGGGCAGCGGGTGTGTCACCACGTTGCCGTTGCGGAACTCGCGCTTGACCCCGGCGCAGACGTCGAAGCGGTCGAGGTCGAGGTCGAGCAGGGGGAGACCTGCGACGGCCAGGGCCGCGTAGTGCGAGGCCCACCCCGGCTCACCCCTGGACAGCAGCACGGCCCTGGACTTCACGGCATACAGCTGCTCGGGCGTCAGCACGAGAACCGCGTCGGCGCACACGAAGGCCTCTCGCCTCACCCGCAGCAGCACGTCCTCGCGCACGAGCCGGTAGAGCTCGAGGTCGTCGACGCCGAACCGGTGCGCCTGGACCGAGCTGAACGCTCCGGACTGCGAGGCCGCGAGGTCGGCGAGTGCGGGCTCCATCGTTGGCATGGACCCAGCGTGGCAGCCGCCCGCGCGGAGATGGGAAGCATCGTCGGGGCTGTGGACAACGCCGAGCCCGGACGTGCCCCGGCAATGTTGGGCAAAGATTCGGCCGCGGGACGGGGCGGGCGGGTCGGGCGGGTCGGACCGGACGGGTCAGACCAGGCGGGTCAGCCAGCCGTGGGTGTCCTCGGCCCGGCCGTACTGGATGTCGAGCAGCCGCGTGCGGATGGTCCCGGTGACCTCGCCGATGTCGGAGCCGTCACGGCGGTGGTCGCACGAGCCGCCGTCCCAGCGCATCTCGCCCACCGGCGTGATGACCGCGGCCGTCCCGCACGCGAAGATCTCGGCGATCTCGCCCGAGGCGGCGCCGTCCTTCCACTCCTGGATCGGCACCCGGCGCTCCTCGACCGTCAGCCCGAGCTCCTTGCCGAGCTCGAGCACCGACGAGCGCGTCACCCCTTCGAGGATCGACCCGGTGAGCTCGGGCGTGACGAGCCGGTTGTCGCGGGTCACGAAGAACAGGTTCATGCCGCCGAGCTCCTCGACGTAGGTGTGCGTCGAGGAGTCGAGGAAGACCGCCTGGTCGCACCCGTGCTCGATGCCCTCGAGCTGGCCCGCGAGCGAGGAGGCGTAGTTGCCCCCGCACTTGGCCGCGCCGGTGCCGCCCTCCCCCGCCCGGGCGTAGTGCTCGGACAACCACAGCGTGACCGGCTTGATGCCGCCGCTGAAGTACGCGCCGGCGGGCGAGGCGATGACCGAGTAGGTCACCTCCGCGGCCGGCCGCACGCCCAGGAACGCTTCCGAGGCATACATGAACGGCCGCAGGTACAGGCTCTTCTCGCCGCCGTCGTACGCCGGGACCCACGCCTGGTCCACCTCGACCAGCGCCCGCAGGGAGGCGAGGAAGTCGTCCTCGGGCAGCTGCGGCAGCGCCATCCGGGTGGAGCTGCGCAGCATCCGCTGGGCGTTGGCCTCCGGGCGGAAGGTCCAGATGGAGCCGTCCTCGTGCCGGTAGGCCTTCATGCCCTCGAAGATCTCCTGGGCGTAGTGCAGGACCGCCGCCGAGGGCATGAGCGTGATGGGCCCGTATGCCGTGACCCGGCCGTCGTGCCAGCCCTCGTCACGCGTCCACGTGGCCGTGACCATGTGGTCGGTGAAGGTCGTGCCGAACCCCGGGTTCGCCAGTACGGCCTCGCGCTCCGCGTCCGGCCGCGGGTCGGTGCGGCGGGTGACCTCGAAGGTCAGCGGGGCGGCGGTCTGGCTCATGGAGTCCTCCTGCGACGGTGCGGGTTCTCCTGCCGAGGTTACCTGCCCGGCCGGGCGCGTCGGGCAGGAGAGGCGGGCGCCGCCGGGGACCTAGAGCCGGGCGGCGACCGCGTCGCCGACCTCGGTGGTGCTGCGTACGGCCGAGCCCCGCTGGGCCAGGTCCGCGGCCACGGCGGCCTCGACCCGGGCGGCCTCCTCGGGGCGGCCGAGGTGCTCGAGCAGCATGGCCACGGAGAGGATCGTCGCCGTCGGGTCGGCCTTGCCCTGGCCGGCGATGTCGGGGGCCGACCCGTGCACCGGCTCGAACATGCTCGGCGCGGTGCGGTCGGGGTTGATGTTGCCACTGGCGGCCAGGCCGATGCCCCCGGCGATCGCGGCGGCGATGTCGGTGATGATGTCGCCGAACAGGTTGTCGGTGACGATGACGTCGAACCGCCCCGGGTCGGTGGCCAGGAAGATCGTGGCCGCGTCGACGTGCTGGTAGGCCGTCTGGACGTCGGGGAACTCCGCCCCGACCTCCTCGACCGTCCGGCGCCACAGGTGCCCGGCGTGGGTGAGGACGTTGTGCTTGTGCACGAGCGTCAGGTGCTTGCGGGGGCGCGCCTGGGCGCGGGCGAAGGCGTCGCGCACGACCCGCTCGACGCCGAACCGGGTGTTGACGCTCACCTCGGTGGCGATCTCGTGGGGGGTGCCGGTACGCAGCGACCCGCCGTTGCCGGTGTACGGCCCCTCGGTGCCCTCCCGGACGACGACGAAGTCGATGCCGTCGGGGGCGACGCGCTCGACGGCGAGCGGGCTCTGGACGCCCGGGTAGAGCTTGGCCGGCCGCAGGTTGACGTAGTGCTCGAGCGCGAACCGCAGCGGCAGCAGGACGCCCCGCTCGAGGACGCCGCTCGGGACCGTCGGGTCGCCGATCGCGCCGAGCAGGATCGCGTCGTGGCCGCGAAGCTCCTCCAGCACCGAGTCGGGCAGCGTCTCGCCGGTGGCGTGCCAGCGGCGGGCGCCGAGGTCGTACTCGGTCGTGTGGAACTTGGTGCCGCTGCCGGCGGTGACCGCCTCGAGGACCTTCAGCCCCTCCGCGACGACCTCGGGGCCGATGCCGTCGCCGCCGATCACGGCCAGGGCGACGGTGTCGGACGAGGGGCTCGTGGCGGGATGGGAGGTCATGGGAACCAGCCTAGGGATCGTCTTGCCATACGAAATGTCTGTCTCAGATGACGAACGGCCCCGGATCGCGGGGATCGGGGCCGTTCGTCTGGCGCGGCTCGCTGGCCGGCATCGGGTGGGTCTCAGTCGTCCGAGTGACCCTGCTCGCGCAGGTCCATCGACTCCTGCAGTGCCTGACGCGCCTTCTGTGCCTCTTCGCTCATCACGATCTCTTCCTTCACGGATTCCCCTGTGTGGGAACAGGGTTCGGGTCTTGGGGTTCGGGGGGCCATCCCTGGGTTCCAGGGGGCCGCTGTCAGCCGGGCACGGCGGGATCTCCGCGGCGAGCTGGCTGACTACCGGAACTCGCCGCGGCTGCTAAGAATTACGAGCTGCCACGCCATGCTTCGAGATTACGTGGACGTCCAACTATCCGGAACCCGTTTCCCACAGCCTGAGACGGCCCTTCCCTTCGCGAGCACGACCGTCCCTCCCCCGCAGGACCGCAGCCAGTGCTCACCGGAGCACCCCGCCAAGCACGGATGCCGTGTGGCCCCCGGTCGGGGCCACACGGCATCCGGGCGGAGCAGTGTCGCGTCAGTCGGCCAGGTCGACGACGGTGACCTCGGCGCCCACCTCGGAGGCGATGGCGTCCAGGACGTCACCGGGGACCTTGGTGTCGACGGTGAGGGTCACCAGGGCCGACCCGCCCTGCTCCTTGCGCGCCACCTGCATGCTGGCGATGTTGACCTGCGCGTCACCGAGGAGGCGGCCCACCGTGCCGATGACACCGGGGCGGTCGACGTAGGTGAAGAAGGCGAGGTGGTCGGCAAGGGCGACCTCGAGGTCGAACCCGTTGACCCCCACGATCTTCTCGGTCAGGCGCGGGCCCGTGAGCGTGCCCGCGACCGACACGGTCGACCCGTCGGCGAGGGTGCCTCGCAGCGTGGTGACGTTGCGGAAGTCGCTGCTCACGGGGTCGGTGCGCAGGCGCACCTCGCAGCCCCGCTGCTCGGCGAGCAGGGGTGCGTTGACGTAGGTCACCGGGTCCTCGGTGACGTCGGCGAACAGGCCCTTGAGCGCGGCGAGCTTCCAGATCGACACGTCGTGCTCGGTGATCTCGCCCTGGACGTCGACGTCGAGCTGCACCGGCACGGAGCCGGCCAGCCCGGTGAAGATGCGACCGAGCTTCTCGACGAGGGCGATGCCGGGCCGGACCTCCTCGGGGACGGCACCGCCGTCGACGTTGACCGCGTCGGGGACGAGATCGCCGCCGAGGGCCAGTCGGACCGACTTGGCCACGGCCACGCCGGCCTTCTCCTGGGCCTCGTCGGTCGAGGCGCCGAGGTGCGGCGTCACGACGACGGACTCGAACTCGAAGAGCGGGCTCTCGGTCGTCGGCTCGGTGGCGAACACGTCGATCCCGGCCCCGGCCACCCGGCCCTCGCGCAGCGCCTCGGCGAGGGCCTCCTCGTCGACGATCCCGCCGCGGGCCGCGTTGATGACCCGCACGCTGGGCTTGACCTTGGTGAGCGCCTCCTTGCCGATGAGGCCGAGGGTCTCGGGGCTCTTGGGCAGGTGCACGGTGATGAAGTCGGACTGCTCGAGCAGCTCGTCGAGGCTCACGAGCTGGGCACCCAGTTGGCCGGCGCGCTGCGCGGAGACGTACGGGTCGTAGGCCAGGATCTCCATCCCGAAGCCGCGCAGGCGCTCGGCCACGAGCTGGCCGATGCGGCCGAAGCCCACCACGCCGACCTTCTTGTCGAGGAGCTCGACGCCGGAGTACTTGCTGCGCTTCCACGCGCCGGCCTTGAGGGCCTGGTTGGCGGGGGCGATGTTGCGGGCCGTCGACAGCAGCAGGCCGACCGCGAGCTCCGCAGCCGAGGTGATGTTGGAGGTGGGCGCGTTGACCACCATGACGCCGGCGCGGGTGGCGGCCGGGACGTCGACGTTGTCCAGACCCACGCCCGCGCGCGCGATGACCTTGAGGTTCCTCGCGGCGGCGATGGCCTCGGCGTCCATCTTCGTGGCGGAGCGGATGAGGACGGCGTCGGCGTCGGCGAGCGCGGGCAGCAGGGCCTCGCGGGAGGCGCCGTCGACGTGGCGGATCTCGAAGTCGGGCCCGAGGGCGTCGATGGTGGCGGGGGACAGCTCCTCGGCAATGAGGACGATCGGCTTGCTCACGTGGGTTCCTTCGAGGTTCCGGGGGTGGCTGACGGTGTCTCGGCACCACGCTGTGCCCGCCGACAGCATAGGCGCGCTCTCACCATGTGGATGCGGTCGCTCGACATCTGGAACACACATCACATCCCGGGGCGCGGCGTCCCGCGGCACACGGCCAGCCGTCGACGAGCTCCCTCGCGGCGCCCACCCTGGGTGCCGCCTCTTCCCCACTCGCTCTCCCCGCCCCGACCCCCGCAAGACAACGGTTGCTCGACTTCCCGCGGAATGTCATCCCGAGGGTCGTCGAGCAACCGTTGTCTTGCGAGAAGTCCCGTCAGCGGGCCGCGGAGCCCTCGACGTAGTCGGTGTCGGTGTCCTTCACCCAGGCCATGAGCTTGCGCAGCTCGCGGCCGGTGGCCTCGATCGGGTGCTGGGCACCCTTCTCGCGCAGGGCCTTGAACTCCGGGCCGCCGGCGTCCTGGTCGTCGATGAACCGCTGGGCGAACGCGCCGCTCTTGATGTCGGCGAGCACCGCCTTCATGTTCTCCTTGACGTGCTCGTCGATGACGCGCGGGCCCGACACGTAGTCGCCGTACTCCGCGGTGTCCGACACCGACCAGCGCTGCTTGGCGATGCCGCCCTCGACCATGAGGTCCACGATCAGCTTGAGCTCGTGCAGGCACTCGAAGTACGCGACCTCGGGCTGGTACCCGGCCTCGACCAGGGTCTCGAAGCCGTACATGATCAGCTGGCTCGCGCCACCGCAGAGCACCGACTGCTCACCGAACAGATCGGTCTCGGTCTCCTCGGTGAACGTGGTCCGGATGCCGCCGGCACGCAGGCCGCCGATCGCCTTGGCGTAGGACTTGGCGAGGTCCCAGGCCGCGCCGCTGGCGTCCTGCTCGACCGCTAGGAGCACCGGCACGCCACGCCCGTCGACGAACTCGCGGCGCACGAGGTGGCCCGGCCCCTTGGGGGCGACCATGACGACGTCGGAGCCGGCCTCGGGCTTGATGTAGCCGAACCGGATGTTGAAGCCGTGGCCGAACAGCAGGGCCGCGCCCTCCTTGAGGTTGGGCTGGATGTCGTTCGCGTACACGGTCCGCTGCACCTGGTCCGGCGTGAGGATGACGACGAGGTCGGCCTCCTTCACGGCGTCGGCCACGGACTTCACGGTGAGGCCCTCGTTCTCGGCCTTCGCCCGGCTCTTGCTGCCCTCGGCGAGGCCGACGGTGACGTCGACGCCCGAGTCGCGCAGGTTGAGCGCGTGGGCGTGGCCCTGGCTGCCATAGCCGATGACGGCCACCTTCTTGCCCTGGACCACACTCAGGTCAGCGTCGTCGTCGTAGAACATCTCGGCCACGGTGGCCAACTCCTTCGGTTGCGGGTTTCGTTCCGGTTCTTGGTGTTTCGTGGGTGGGTTCAGTGGTGGGTATGCCGCGTGCCCGGCGGGGACCCGGGGCTCAGGCCGAGCGCAGCGCCCGGTCGGTGATCGAGCGCGAGCCGCGCCCGATGGCGACCATGCCGGACTGCACGAGCTCCTTGACGCCGAACGGTTCGAGGACCTCGAGGAACGCGGCGAGCTTGTCGCGGTTGCCGGTGACCTCGATCGTGAGCGTGTCGCTGGCGACGTCGACGACCTTGGCCCGGAACAGCTGCACCGTCTCCAGGACGTGGCTGCGGCTGTTCAGGTCGGTGCGCACCTTGACCAGCAGGATCTCGCGCTGGACCGAGGCGTTGGGCTCGAGCTCGACGACTTTGAGCACCTCGACCAGCTTGTTGAGCTGCTTGGTCACCTGCTCCAGCGGCAGGTCCTCGACGTCGACGACGACCGTCATCCGCGAGATCTCGGCGTGCTCGGTCGGGCCCACGGCGAGGGAGTCGATGTTGAACCCGCGCCGGGAGAACAGCGCCGCGATGCGGGCGAGCACGCCGGGCTTGTTCTCGACCAGGACCGAGAGGGTGTGCTTGCTCATGCTCGGTTCGCCTCCTCCTGCGCTGCAGCCTGCTCGGCCGCGACCTGGTCGGCCACGGCCTCCTCGGCCGTCGTGTCGTCCTCGCGGTCCCACTGCGGCGCGGTGTCCTTGGCCACCTGGATGGCGTCGTTGCTCACGCCGGCGGGCACCATCGGCCAGACCATGGCGTCCCGGTGGACGACGAAGTCGACGACGACCGGGACGTCGTTGATCTCCATCGCCTTGGCGATGGTCGCGTCGATGTCCTCGGGTCGCTCGCAGCGCAGGCCGACGCAGCCGTACGCCTCGGCCAGCTTGACGAAGTCGGGCACCCGGCGGCCGACCGAGGTGTGCAGGTCGGTGTTGGAGTAGCGCTGGTTGTAGAACAGCGACTGCCACTGCCGGACCATGCCGAGGCTGCTGTTGTTGATGACCGCGACCTTGATCGGGATGTTGTTGATGACACAGGTCGCGAGCTCCTGGTTGGTCATCTGGAAGCAGCCGTCGCCGTCGATCGCCCAGACCGTGCGCTCGGGCTCGGCGACCTTGGCGCCCATGGCGGCGGGCACGGCATACCCCATGGTCCCGAGGCCACCACTGTTGAGCCACGCGTTCGGGCGCTCGTACTGCACGAACTGCGCCGCCCACATCTGGTGCTGGCCCACGCCGGCGACGTAGGTCGCCTCGGGCCCGGCGATGGCGCCGATCCGCTCGATGACCTGCTGCGGCGCGACGGTCTGCTCGCCCTCGGGGGTGGTGTAGCCGAGCGGGAAGGTCGACTTCCAGCCGGCGGTCTGCTCGCGCCACGCGGTGTAGTCGCCGGCCCTGCCGGCCTCGTGGTCGGCGGTCACGGCGGCGGTGAGCTCGGTCAGCACCTCGAGCACGTCGCCGACGATCGGGACGTCGGCGACCCGGTTCTTGGAGATCTCGGCCGGGTCGATGTCGGCGTGGATGACCTTGGCCTCGGGCGCGAAGGTGGACAGGAGCCCCGTGACCCGGTCGTCGAACCGCGCGCCCAGGGTGATGAGCAGGTCGGACTTCTGCAGGGCGGTCACCGCGGCGACCGAGCCGTGCATGCCCGGCATGCCGAGGTGCAGCGGGTGGCTGTCGGGGACGGTGCCGCGGGCCATGAGCGTGGTGACGACGGGGATCTGCGTCAGCTCGACGAACGCCCGCAGCTCCTCCGAGGCGTGACCGCGCACCACGCCGCCACCGACGTAGAGCACCGGCCGGCTGGCCTCGGCGATGAGCCGGGCGGCCTCGCGGATCTGCTTGTTGTGCGGCCGGGCCACGGGCCGGTACCCCGGCAGCTCGAACTTCGGCGGCCAGGAGAAGACGGTCCGCGCCTGCAGGGCGTCCTTGGAGATGTCGACGAGGACCGGGCCGGGACGCCCGGTCGAGGCGATGTGGAAGGCCTCGGCCACGACCCGCGGGATCTCGGCCGCGTCGGTGACGAGGTAGTTGTGCTTGGTGATCGGCATGGTGATGCCGCGGATGTCGGCCTCCTGGAAGGCGTCCGTGCCGATGGCTGCGGAGCTGACCTGGCCGGTGATCGCCACCATGGGCACCGAGTCCATGTAGGCGTCGGCGATGGCCGTGACGAGGTTGGTCGCCCCCGGCCCGGAGGTCGCCATGCAGACGCCGACCCTGCCGGTGGCGCTGGCGTAGCCCTCGGCCGCGTGGCCGGCGCCCTGCTCGTGGCGGACCAGGATGTGGCGCACCTTGGTCGAGTCGAGCAGCGGGTCGTAGGCAGGGAGGATCGCGCCGCCCGGGATGCCGAAGACGGTGTCGACGCCCACGGCCTCGAGCGCGAGCACGAGGCTCTGCGCCCCGGTCACCTGGGTGGGGGTCTTGGCGCGGGCCTGCTGCGCCACCTGGCTCGGGCTGGGCGCCGGCGCCTGGGCCGGTCTCGCGTCGCTCACGTCTGTCTCACTGCTTTCGCTTCTCGCTGGGTCTGGCCACACCGTGTCGATTCACAAAAAATGCCCCCCAGTCCCGTGGCGGGGACGACGGAGGGCAGCGCGCCGGCTCTTCGGGGAAGGGCCTGCGCGCTAGGGAAGTACGAGAACTCGTGCCACACGAGCACTCTCCCGCCGCGCCCCCGGTGTGTCAATGCGCGAGACACCGAGTACCACCATGCGGACGTGTCGTCTCAGTCACAGGACCAGGCACGCCCGCCCCTCTCCTCAGCCGCAGACCGCTCCCCCGCTCGCCGAGCCCACGAGCTTGCGGTACTTCGCGAGCACGCCGCGGGTGTACTTGGGCTCGGGGTGGGTGACGCCCTCGGCGCGCCGGCGGGCCAGCTCGTCCTCGTCGACCACCAGGTCGAGCGTGGCGTTCGCGACGTCGAGCCGGATCCGGTCGCCGTCGCGGACGAAGGCGATCGGACCCTCGTCGACCGCCTCCGGCGCGACGTGCCCGACGCACAGTCCGGTCGTGCCGCCGGAGAACCGGCCGTCGGTGAGCAGGAGCACGTCCTTGCCGAGGCCGGCTCCCTTGATCGCGCCGGTCACCGCGAGCATCTCGCGCATGCCGGGGCCGCCCTTGGGCCCCTCGTAGCGGATCACGACGACGTCGTTCGGCTTCAGCAAGCCCGACTCGACGGCGTCCATGGCCGCACGCTCGCCGTCGAAGACGCGGGCCGTGCCCTCGAAGACCTCGTCGTCGAAGCCGGCGGTCTTGACGACCGCACCCTCCGGTGCGAGCGACCCGGTGAGGATGGTGAGGCCGCCGGTCTTGTGGATCGGCTGCGCCATGTCGCGGATGACGCGTCCGTCGATGTGCGGCGGGGCGAGCTCCTCGAGGTTCTCGGCCATGGTCTTGCCGGTGACCGTCAGGCAGTCGCCGTGCAGCAGGTCGGCGTCGAGCAGCGTCTTGAGCACCACCGGGATGCCGCCGATGTGGTCGATGTCCTTCATGACGAAGCTGCCGAACGGCTTCACGTCGGCCAGGTGCGGGACCTTGCGGCCGATGCGCTGGAAGTCGCCGATCGTCAGGTCCACCTCGGCCTCGTGGGCGATCGCCAGCAGGTGCAGCACCGCGTTGGTCGAGCCGCCGAACGCCATGACGACCGCGATGGCGTTCTCGAACGCCTCCTTGGTCATGATGTCGCGGGCCGTGATGCCGCGGCGGAGCAGGTTGACGACGGCCTCACCCGACTTGCGGGCGTAGGCGTCGCGGCGCCGGTCGGTCGCCGGCGGCGCCGCCGAGCCGGGGAGCGACATGCCGATCGCCTCACCGACGGTGGCCATGGTGTTGGCGGTGTACATGCCGCCGCAGGCGCCCTCGCCCGGGCAGATGGCGCGCTCGATGGCGTCGACGTCCTCGCGCGACATCTTGCCGGCCGCGCAGGCCCCGACCGCCTCGAAGGCGTCGATGATCGTGACCTCCTTCTCGGTGCCGTCCGAGAGCTTGGCCACGCCGGGCAGGATCGACCCGGCGTACAGGAAGACGGAGGCGAGGTCGAGCCGTGCCGCCGCCATGAGCATGCCCGGCAGCGACTTGTCGCAGCCGGCGAGCATGACCGAGCCGTCGAGCCGCTCGGCGTTCATGACCGTCTCGACCGAGTCGGCGATGATCTCCCGGCTGACGAGCGAGAAGTGCATGCCCTCGTGGCCCATCGAGATGCCGTCGGAGACGGAGATCGTGCCGAACTCCAGCGGGAACCCGCCGCCGGCGTGCACCCCGTCCTTGACCGCCTTGGCGAGCCGGTCGAGGGAGAGGTTGCAGGGGGTGATCTCGTTCCACGACGACGCGACGCCTATCTGGGGCTTGGCGAAGTCGTCGTCGCCCATCCCCACCGCCCGGAGCATCCCCCGCGCCGCGGTCTTCTCCAGGCCGTCGGTGACGTCGCGGCTGCGCGGCTTGATGTCGACGCCGTCAGGGGTGCGGTGCTCGGGGGTCGTCATGGCCGAAGTCTAGGACCGCCGTCCACGAGGTGGGACGCGGGTCTCACGGTCCAGACGGCCACGCTCCACGCGCCGCTCACCCCCGTGCCGTGTGGCAGCGCTCGAGCCGGGCCAGCCCGGTGTCGAGGCGCTCCCAGGCACCGGCGTAGCGCAGCACCGCGACCGTCGAGGTGGGGAAGCCCTCGGCCAGGCACTCGTGCGCGAGCGAGGAGCCGTCGCCCTCCGAGAGCGAGCTCGCCAGCACCGCCATGGTCGGGTTGTGCCCGACGACGAGGACCACCTGCGCGTCACCGCCGAGCTCGCGCACCGTCTGCAGCACTTCGCGGGCCCCACCGTCGTAGAGGGTCGAGTCGAACTGCACCGTCTCGCCGCAGGCGCCGCCGCTCTGGGCCGCCTCCCAGGTCTGGCGCGTGCGGGTGGTCGGCGAGCACAGCACCAGCTCCGCGCCGAGCTCGTGCTCGTGCAGCCAGCGCCCGGCGGCTCGGGCGTCGCGGCGGCCGCGCCCGGTCAGCTCCCGCTCGTGGTCCGGCTTGCCGAGCACCTGCTCCGCCTTGGCGTGCCGCAGCAGGAGCAGCACCTTGTCGTCGGCGGCGGTGGTCATACCTCGAGGATGGCCCCGTTCGGGGACGCCTGCCACCGCACGCCCGCGGCGCGGCCGTGGCCGGCTCCGCGCGGCGTGGACGCGACCCGCTGGCGGCAGCGCACCGGCGGTGGTGGCACGTCGTCCGGACGGCCGGCACCCCCGGTGGCCACGCGCCGCTGACCTGTGCGTATGCCGGGAGCGCGGGTCAGATCGCCAGCTCCGGCTTGACCCGCAGCGCCGTCCACGTGCCCGCGCGGCGCGCGGCGACGGTGGAGACGAGGAACGCCGCGACGAGGTAGGCGGCGAGCACCCCGAGGTCGACGGCGAGGTGGTCGAGCGACCCCCCGTACATGAGCCGTCGTATGCCGTCGACGGCATACGACATGGGCAGCACGTGGTGCAGCGGGTGCAGCGGGCCGGGCAGCGTCTGCCACGGGAAGGTGCCCCCCGCGCTGACGAGCTGGAGCACCATGAAGACCAGGCCGAGGAACTTGCCCGGCGCCCCCAACCGGGCCGCGAGCGCGTGCAGCACCATGACGAAGGTCAGCGACACCGCGGCCATGAAGGCGATGAGCAGCAGCGGGTACTGGGCCCCGATGCCCACCCCCCGCACCACGACGGCATACACGAGGACGGACTGGACCACGCCGAGGACTGCCGGCGCGAGCCAGCCACCGAGCGCCGTCCGCCAGCTCGGCTGGCCGGCCGCGAGGGCGCGGGCGGACAGCGGCTTGACGAGCAGGAAGAGCACGTAGCCGCCGATCCACAGGGCGAGGCTGAGGAAAAACGGCGCGAGCCCCGCGCCATAGCTCGCCGCGGACGCCAGCGAGCTGCCCTCGACGCCGACGGGGTTGCCGAGCGTCTGGGCCACGGCCTTGCGTGCCTCGGGGCTGGGGTCGGGGATGGACCGCAGCCCCTCGCGCAGGCCGTCGCGGAGCTTCGTGGCGCCCTGCTGGAGCCGGTCGAGGGCGGTGGCCAGGTCGCCGGCGCCGGAGTCGAGCTTCGTCGCGCCGTCGAGGGCGGCCCGCTGGCCGGTGGCCAGGTCCGACGCACCCGAGGCCAGGGCACGGTTGCCGGCGGCGAGGTCGTTCGCCCCGGCCGCGAGGCGCGCGCTGCCACTGTCGGCCTGGGCGATGCCCGCGTGGAGCGGGCCCGAAGCGGCAGCCAGCCGGTCGGCGCCGGCGGCCACCTGGGCGGCCCCGGTGGAGAGCTGGTCCAGCTGCGTCGACGCCGTCTGTACCTGGCCGTCGGCACTGGTGACGGGGCCGCTGAGCTGCCGCGCCGCGTCGAGGACCTGCTGCACCTGGGTGTCGGTGAAGCCCGCGGCACGCAGCGTGTCGGCGAGGTCCCCCTGGTTGGTCGTCACGTCGGCGACGAAGGCGCTCGAGGCGCTCGCGACCTGCCGCCCCGCAGCCGCCACCTTCGCGTTGCCGTCCGCGACCTGGTGAGCGCCGTCCGCGAGGCGGCGCGTGTCGGCGGGGAGGGCCGCGGTGCGCTGGTCGAGCGTCTGCAGGCCCGAGTGCAGGTCGCCCGCGCCGGAGGCGAGCCGGTCGGCGCCGGCCGCGGCCTTCGACGCACCCTGGGACAGCTGGTCGGTGCCGTCGACGAGCTTCTTCTCCCCCGCGACGAGTCGGTCGGCGCCGTCGGCCAGCCGGTGCGCGCCGTCGTCGGCCTGCGAGATCCCGTCGGCGAGCTTCCCGGCGCCGCCGGCAGCATCCTCGACCTTGCCGTGGATCGTCGTGAACCCGGTGAGCAGCTGGTTGGCGGCGGTGGAGCTCACCTCGGAGGCCACCGACTTCGTCACCTGGGCGACGACCTGGTTGGCAATGGTGCGAGCCAGGTAGCCGTTGGCGTCGTTGGTCTCCAGCCGCAGCTCGGCCTGACGCGGGGTGAAGTCGGCGCTCGAGGCCAGGGCTGAGGAGAAGTCGGCAGGTACCACCAGCGCGAAGTCGTAGCGGCCGTCGGACACGCCGTCGTGGGCCTGCTGCCGGTCGACACGGTGCCAGTCGAAGCTGTGCGAGCGCACGAGCTCGTCGGCCACCTGGCTGCCGACGGCCAGCCGCTCGCCGTTGGCCAGCGTCGTGCCGGAGTCCTCGACCACCACGGCCGCCGGGACGTGCTCGAGGCCGCCGTAGGGGTCCTTGTTCGCGTAGAGGTAGAGGCCGCCGTAGAGCGTGGGCACGAGGAGCATCGCCAGGAGGGCGGCCCGGGGCAGGCGCCCCGCGGTGAGCCGGCGCAGCTCGGTCAGGGCGAGTCGGACGGCGGTCACGCGACCACCTCCGCAGCGGGGGACTGCGGCGCAAGGCCGGGCTCCCCGGCGGGGGCCCTGCCCCCGGTCTCCACCAGGTCGCGGGTCGCCCCGAGCTCGTGGCGGACCGGTTGGCCCAGCGCCCGGACGGTCGCGTGGCTGCACTGCACGACCACGGTGAGGCCGTCGTCGGCATACCGGTGCACCGCAGACCACCACTCCTCCGGCCGGCCACCCAGCCGGTCGGGGGCCGTGAGGACGAGCACGCGGGTGAGCGCGCGGCGCGCGGCGACGTCGAGCAGCAGCCGGGTGCGGGCACCGGGGGCGAGTGCCTCGAACCGCTCCCGGGCCAGGTCCTGCAGACCGTGCGCGGCGAGCAGCGCCCCGGTGGCCGCGCGGCTCGACGGCAGCCCGGCAAGCGCCAGCTGCTCGGCCACGGCGGCGCGCACGGTGACCGCGTCCTCGGGGGCGCTCACGTCCGGCACGTCGACGAGGGCGACGTGCCGGCGCAGGGCGGCGGCGGCGGGGTCCCCGTCGAGCGTGACCGAGCCACCGGCGAGCCGGATGCGCCCGGCCAGGGCGAGGGCGAGGGCCACGTGACCCGGGCCGGGGTCGCCGGCCACCAGCTCGACGCGGCGCGGTGAGGCGTGCAGCGTGGTCGGCAGCAGCAGCGGGCCGTGCAGCCCGGCGACCTCGACGCGGTCGGCGAGGAGCTCCATGTCTGTCCTTCTCCGGCCGCCGGGGGCCCGGGCGACCCCGAGGGGTGGGCCCGCACCGGCGGTCTCGAGTGCGGTGGTGCGTTGAATACACATCCGTATCCGATACAGGAGTGTATCCTCATCGCATGGCCACCGCCAACGCAGACCAGGGCAAGCCGCGCTCCCACCGCCGGCAGGCCACCCGGGACCGGCTCCTCGCCGCCGCCGCGGAGGTCTTCGCCGAGCGCGGCTTCCACGGCGCCAGCGTCGAGGACATCTGCGAGCGCGCCGGCTTCACGCGGGGGGCGTTCTACTCGAACTTCACCGACAAGGACGAGCTCGTCACGGAGCTCTACGCCCAGCACGCGCGACGGCTGCGGACGGCCATCGCCGAGGTCGCGTCGCAGCCGGGACTGACCCTGCCCGCGCTGCTCGACGCGGTCGTCGACGTGTGGGCGGGCGACCCGGAGGAGCGTCGTCGCTGGCACCTGCTCACGACCGAGTTCGGGCTGCACGCCCTGCGCGACGAGCAGGCCCGGCGCGCCTGGGCGGCGATCCAGGCCGACGTCCGCGCCGGCCTCGGCGAGGTCGTCGACGGCATCGTGCGCGACCACGGCCTGCACCCCACCCTGCCGACCGACCGCTTCGTGCGCCTCGTGACGATGGTGCTGCAGGGCGGCCTGGCCCAGCACCTGCTCGAGCCGGAGCGGGTCGGGCCGGGTGAGCTCGAGCGGGAGTTCCTGCCCCTGGTGACCGGCGCAGCCACCGGCGGCCCGGTGCCGGGCCGGGGCAGGCGCACCGGCCGCTAGCCTTCCGCCATGGCGAAGGCACCCTCCCTGGTCGACGTCGTCCCGCAGCGGCCGGCGGACCGCGCCTGGCTGGACGAGGCGGTCCGCCGCATCCAGGCCGACGCCAACCGCAGCGCCGACACGCACCTGATCTCGGTGCCGGTGCCCGGGCTGCCGGGGATCGACCTCTACCTCAAGGACGAGTCGACCCACCCCACCGGCAGCCTCAAGCACCGGCTCGCCCGGTCGCTGTTCCTCTACGCCCTCTGCAACGGCGAGCTCCGCCCGGGCACCACCGTCATCGAGGCCTCGAGCGGCTCGACTGCGGTGTCCGAGGCGTACTTCGCCCGCATGCTGGGCCTGCCCTTCGTCGCGGTCATGGCCCGCACCACCAGCCCCGAGAAGATCGCCCTCATCGAGCGCGAGGGCGGCCGCTGCCACCTCGTCGACGACGCCGCCGAGGTCTACGAGGTCGCGCGCCGGCTGGCCGACCAGCTCGGCGGCCACTACCTGGACCAGTTCACCTTCGCCGAGCGCGCGACGGACTGGCGCGGCAACAACAACATCGCCGAGTCGGTCTTCGAGCAGATGGCCCGCGAACGCCACCCCGTGCCGACCTGGGTGGTCGTGGGTGCAGGCACCGGTGGCACGAGCGCCACGATCGGCCGGTTCGTGCGCTACCGCAGCCTGGCCACGAGGGTCTGCGTCGTGGACCCGGAGAACTCCGCGTTCCTGCCGGCGTTCCGCGGCGACGACGACGGGGTGGCGCGCGCGTGGGGGTCGCGGATCGAGGGCATCGGGCGTCCGCGCGTCGAGCCGAGCTTCGTCCCGGCGGTCGTCGACCGGATGATGCTCGTCCCCGACGTCGCCTCGGTGGCCGCGATGCGCTTCCTGGCCGAGCGGACCGGGCTGCGCGCCGGCTGCTCGACGGGGACCAACCTCTACGGCGCCCTGCGCCTCGCCTGCGAGCTGGCCGCGCGGGGCGAGGAGGGCAGCATCGTGTCGCTGCTGTGCGACGGCGCCGACCGGTATGCCGGGACGTACCTGTGCGACGACTGGGTCGCCGAGCGCGGGTGGGACCTGCAGGGTCCGACCGCCACGCTGCGCCGCGCCTGGGACGACGGGGTCTGGGACGAGGGCTGAGCACTCCCCGGTCCGGGACGCCTGGCGCCGGGACCAGCCCACCCCCTGCCGACAGAGCCGCGCCAGAGCCGCGCCAGGTCCGGCTCAGCCGCCGGAGACGGCGTTGACCACGTGCACCGTCGCCGCGGTGGCCACCGGGGTCGCGACGCCCTCGAGCCGCTTGGCGTCCTCGCCGTCGACGAAGACGTTGACGTGCCGGCGGATCTCGCCACGCTCATCGCGGACGCGGCGCGCCAGCACCGGCCACGGCTCGAACGCGCGGTCGAGCACCTCGGACAGCCGCGCCCCCTCCCCCACCTCGACGGGCAGCTCGGCAGCGCCGTCAGCCAGGTCGCGCAGGAGCCCCGGGAGGACCACCCGCACCGTCACGGCAGCGTGACGGCGCGGACGACGAGGACGTCCGGCAGCTGGGTCGCGATCCGCTCGAACGTCTCGCCCTCGTCCGTGGAGGCGTAGACCTCGCCGTTGCGGGTGCCGACGTACAGGCCCGGCTCTTCGGAGGTGTCGGTGCCGGCGGCGTCGCGCAGCACGTTGGTCCAGCTGTGCGGCAGGCCGGTCGTGAGCTCGCGCCAGGTCGCCCCGGCGTCGTCCGAGCGCGCCACCTGGAGCTGCGCGTCCGGGGGGATGCGCTCGCCGTCGGAGGCGATCGGTACGAGCCAGACCGAGTCGCCGCGCGCCGGGTTGGCCACCGCCGTCATCCCGAAGTTGGTCGGCAGCCCCTCCTCGATCGAGGTCCAGGTGACGCCGTTGTCGTCCGAGCGGTAGACGCCCTTGTGGTTCTGCGCGTAGAGCCGGGTCGGCGTCGCCGAGTCGCGCGCGACCTTGTGGACGCACTGGCCGAACTCGGGCCACTCGTCGTGGGGCATGAAGTAGGCGTGGATGCCGGTGTTGCCCGGGTTCCACGAGGCACCGCCGTCCGTCGTGTTGTAGACGCCGCCGGTGCTCATGGCCACGAGCATCGAGTCGGGGTCGGCCGGGCTCGGCAGCACCGTGTGGATCGCTCCCCCGCCGAACCCCTCGCCCCACTGCGGCCGGTGCGGGTGGTCCCACAGCCCGCGGTTCAGCTCGAACGTCTCGCCGCGGTCACCGCTGCGCCACAGCCCTTGCGGCTCGGTGCCGGCCCAGACGACCGCCGGGTCGTGCGGGTCGGCCACGAGCTGCCACGTCGCCTTGAGCGCGGTGTCGGTGTCGGCCGGGAACTGGATCGAGCCGTCGGGGTGCTCGACCCACGTCTGCCCCAGGTCGTCGGAGTGCTGCAGCGACGGCCCCCAGTGCGAGGAGCGGAAGCCCACGAGCAGCCGCGTGGGGTCCTGCCGCGTGTCGAACAGCAGCGAGAGCACCTCGCTCATGAGGAAGTGCGGGCCCTCGAGCCGCCACCCCCGCCGGTCCTCGCTGCGTGCCAGCCACAGTCCCTTGCGCGTGCCGATCCCGACGATGGTCTCGCTCATGGAACCTCAGGATGCCACCGCCGTGCGACAGCGTCACCGGCTTTGGGGCGCAGGCCTCGTTCCTCGGGGATGCAGGCCAGGGACGCGCTAGGGGTGGACGACGTTGCGCAGCGGCCGGCCCGCGGCATACGCCCCCAGCTGCTCCTGGAGCAGCCGGGTGGCGCGCGGCGTGAACGCGCTCGACGCGCCCCCGACGTGGGGCGTGATGAGAACGCCCGGGACGTCCCACAGCGGGTGGTCCTCGGGCAGCGGCTCGGGGTCGGTGACGTCGAGCGCCGCCCGGACCCGTCCGGCGCGGGCGTGCCGCAGCAGGGCGTCGGTGTCGACGACGCCGCCGCGGGCGACGTTGACGAGCAGGGCACCGTCGGGCATCGCGGAGAGGAACGCGTCGTCGACCAGCCCGGCGGTGGCCTCACCGAGCGGGACGATGAGGATGACGACGTCGTGGTGCGGCAGCAGCTCCGGCAGCTCGTCGACGCCGTGCACCGAGCGGACGAGGTCGTCGCCCGCGCGCGCCCTCGACGCCACCGCGGTGACCGTGACCTCGAACGGCGTGAGGCGAGCAGCGATCGCCCGGCCGATCGAGCCGTACCCCACGACGAGCACGCGCTTGTCGGCCAGCGCCGGGTGCATCGTCGTGGGCAGCCAGCGGTGCTCGCGCTGGGCCACGACGAAGTCCGGGACGTCGCGCAGCGACGCGAGCGCCAGGGCCACCGCCAGCTCGGCCGTCGAGGCGTCGTGGACCCCGGCCGCGTTGGCGAGCCGGGCACCCGGTGGCAGCAGGTCGGGGATGCCGTCGTACCCGGCCGTGAGCAGCTGGACCAGGTCGAGGTTCGGCAGCGTCGACAGCACGGGGAGGCGGGGGCCGGCCCCGAGGTACGGCGGCACCACGACGCGCACCTCCTCCGGGCGCGGGTGCGGCTCGGACAGGTCCCACACCTCGAGCTCCAGCCCGGGCACGGGACCCACCGCGTCGACCCACTCCTGCCCCGGCAGCGTCACGAGCACCATGACGGCCACGCTAGCCCGAGCGCCGTGCGCCGGGTCGGGCGCCTCCACCTCGCGCACAATGGGGTATGCCGCCGCGCCCCACCACCCGCGCCGTGCGGGCCCTCGCAGCGGGGTCCGCCGCCGTCGTGGCCCTGCTGGTCGCGACCGGCTGCAGCGGGTCGCCCTCGTCAGACGGGACGGTCACCGCCCCCTCACTGTCGACCACCGCTGCGCGGGACGGCAGCACGTCCGGCACCACCCCGCCGACCAGCGGCGGCACGTCGTCGTCGGGGGCCGGCTCTCCGACCGGCACCTCATCCTCGACCAGCTCCACGGTGACCCGGCCGGCCGTGGTCACCGTGGCCCGCGACCTCGACGTCCCGTGGTCGGTGGCGTTCCTGCCGGACGGCTCGGCCCTCGTCACCCTGCGCGACCGGGCGCAGCTGCTGCACGTCCGCGAGGGGTCGGCTCCCGTGGTCCTCGGCACCGTCCCCGGGGTCGCGCCCGCCGGTGAGGGCGGCCTGTTGGGCGTCGCGGTGTCGCCGACCTTCGCGCGCGACCACCGCGTCTTCGTGTACTTCACCGGGGAGCAGGACAACCGGGTCGTGCGGCTGACGTTCGCCGACGGGAGGGCGACGTCGTTCACGCCGGTGCTCACCGGCATACCCAAGGCCGGGTTCCACAACGGCGGGCGACTCGCGTTCGGGCCGGACGGGTACCTCTATGTCACCACGGGCGACGCGGGCAACCGGCCGGCGGCGCAGGACAAGGGTGCGCTCGGCGGCAAGATCCTGCGCGTCACGCCGGACGGTGCCGCGGCGCACGGCAACCCGTTCGGCACGCGGGTGTGGAGCTACGGGCACCGCAACGTCCAGGGCATCGCGTGGGCTCCCGACGGGCGAATGTATGCCAGCGAGTTCGGCCAGGACACGTGGGACGAGCTCAACCTCATCCAGCCCGGGCGCAACTACGGGTGGCCGGTGGTCGAGGGCCGGGCGGGTCGCGCCGGGTACACCGACCCGCTCGTGCAGTGGCCGACCTCGCAGGCCTCACCGAGCGGCATCGCGGTCGCGGACGGGTCGGTCTGGATGGCGGCGCTGCGGGGTCGTTCGCTGTGGCGGATCCCGTTGCAGGGCAAGGGCGTCGGGACGCCGCAGCGGCTGCTCGAGGGTCGCTACGGCCGGCTGCGCGACGTGGTGTCCGCGGGCGACGGAAGGCTGTGGGTCGTCACGAGCAACACGTTCCGCGGCGCCCCCGGCCCCGACGACGACCGCATCCTCGACCTCGCCGTCTCCTCCCTGCGCTGAGACCGCCCGCTCCCCCATCCCTCGCCGCGCGCCACCCCGCCCCCCGACGCGCAACACGGCAGTTGCTGACGCGAAACGGGGGTTCAGAACTGCCGTTTCGTGCCAGCAACTGCCGTGTTGCGGGGGGAGGGAGTCGTCGAGCCCCAGGGCGCGACCGGGGACTGGGGGGCTGGGGGGCTGGGGGGTCAGCCGAGCTTGGCGAGGATGAGCTCGCGGGCCCTGCCGGCGTCGGCCTGGCCCTTCATCTCCTTCATGACCTGCCCGATGAGCGCGCCCGCGGCCTGGACCTTGCCGTCGCGGATCTTCTGGGCCACGTCGGGGTTGCCCTCGATGACCTTGTCGACGGCCGCCTCGAGGGCGCCGTCGTCCTGCACGAGCTCGAGCCCGCGCGCGTCGGCGACCTGCGTCGGCGTCCCCTCGCCGGCGACCACGCCGTCGAGGACCTGCCGGGCCATCGAGTCGTTGAGCCGGCCGTCACGCACCAGCCCGTCGAGCTCGGCGATGTGCTCGGCCGTGACCCCGAGGTCGGCGACCGCGACACCGTCGGCGTTCGCGCGCCGGGCGAGGTCGCCGAGCCACCACTTGCGGGCGGCCGCCGGGCTCGCGCCGGCCGCCACGGTCTCCTCGATGAGCTCGACCGCGCCGGCGTTCACGACGTCGCGCATCTCGAGGTCGCTGTAGCCCCAGTCGGACTGGAGCCGCTTGCGGCGCTGCGCCGGCGGCTCGGGCAGCGTCGCCCGGAGCTCCTCGACCGTCTCGCGGGTCGGGGCGACGGGCACGAGGTCGGGCTCGGGGAAGTACCGGTAGTCGTCGGCGTCGGACTTGGGGCGCCCCGACGTGGTCACGCCGGTGTCCTCGTGCCAGTGCCGCGTCTCCTGGAAGATCGAGCCGCCGCCGTCGAGGATCGCCGCATGCCGCGAGACCTCGTACCGGACAGCCCGCTCGACCGAGCGCAGGGAGTTGACGTTCTTGGTCTCGGTGCGGGTGCCGAGCGGGACGGCGGCCTGCTCCTCGCTCGTCGGCTCGCCGACCCTCGCGCGCAGCGACACGTTGGCGTCGCAGCGCAGCGAGCCCTGCTCCATCTTCACGTCGGAGACACCCAGCGCGCGCAGCAGGTCGCGGAGGGCACCGACGTACGCGCGGGCCACCTCGGGCGCCCGCGAGCCGGCGCCGGTGATCGGCTTGGTGACGATCTCGATGAGCGGGATGCCCGCCCGGTTGTAGTCGACGAGCGAGTAGTCGGCGCCGTGGATGCGGCCCGTCGAGCCGCCGATGTGCAGCGACTTGCCGGTGTCCTCCTCCATGTGGGCGCGCTCGATCTCGACCCGGAACACCTCGGTGCCGGAGCCGTGCTCGGCCGGGACCTCGACGTCGAGGTAGCCGTTGAAGGCGATCGGCTCGTCGTACTGGCTCGTCTGGAAGTTCTTCGGCATGTCCGGGTAGAAGTAGTTCTTCCGGGCGAACCTGCACCACTCGGCGATCTCGCAGTTGAGCGCCAGCCCGATCCGGATCGCCGACTCGACGGCCTTCTCGTTGACGACCGGCAGCGCGCCGGGCAGGCCGAGGCACACCGGGCAGACCTGGCTGTTCGGCTCGGCGCCGAAGCCGGTCGCGCAGCCGCAGAACATCTTGGTCGCGGTGTTGAGCTCGACGTGGACCTCGAGGCCCATGACCGGGTCGTACCGCTCGATCGCCTCGTCGTAGTCGACGACCTCGTCGGTGACGGTGGTGGTCATCGCGGTCACGCTCCCTTCAGGGCGGTCAGGTCGGGGGCCTGCGTCAGCAGCGGGCGGCCCCAGCTCTGGACGAGCATCCGCTCCAGCGCCGCACCGACGCCGTAGAGCCGCTCGTCCTGGGTGGCGGGCGCGAGGATCTGGATGCCGGTGGGCAGCCCGTCCTCGTCGGCCAGGCCGCTCGGCAGCGACATCCCGGGCACGCCGGCGAGGTTGGCCGGGATGGTCGCGACGTCCTGCAGGTACATCGACATCGGGTCGTCCAGCTTGTCCCCCAGCCTGAACGCCGTGGTCGGCGAGGTCGGGCTGACGAGGACGTCGACCTTGTCGAAGGCCGCGGCGAAGTCGTTCGAGATGAGCCGCCGGACCTTCTGCGCCTGCCCGTAGTAGGCGTCGTAGTAGCCGCTGGACAGCGCGTACGTGCCGAGGATGATGCGCCGCTTGACCTCGTCGCCGAAACCGGCGTCACGCGTCGCGGCCATGACCTGCTCGGCGCTCGGGGCGTCGACGCCCTCGGGCAGCACCCGCAGGCCGTACCGCATGGCGTCGAACTTGGCGAGGTTGGAGGACGCCTCGCTCGGGAGGATCAGGTAGTACGCCGCGAGCGCGTAGTCGAAGCTCGGGCAGGACACCTCGACCACCTCGGCGCCGGCGCCCTCGAGCAGTGCCACCGCCTCGTCGAACCGGGCGCGCACGCCCGCCTGGTAGCCCTCGCCACCGAGCTCCTTGATGATCCCGACCTTGAGCCCGGCGACGTCGGCGCGGCGGGCGGCCTCGACGACCGGCGGGGCCGGCGCGGCGATCGAGGTGGAGTCCATCGGGTCGTGGCCGCCGATGACCGAGTGCAGCAGCGCCGCGTCGAGCACTGTGCGGGTGCACGGACCGGCCTGGTCCAGGCTCGAGGCGAGCGCGACGAGGCCGTAGCGGGAGACGCCGCCGTAGGTCGGCTTGACGCCGACGGTGCCGGTGACCGCCGCGGGCTGGCGGATCGAGCCACCCGTGTCGGTGCCGATGGCCAGCGGTGCCTCGTACGCCGCGACGACGGCCGAGGAGCCACCGCCCGAGCCGCCGGGGATGCGGTCGAGGTCCCACGGGTTGTGGGTGGGTCCGTAGGCCGAGTGCTCGGTGGAGGAGCCCATCGCGAACTCGTCCATGTTGGTCTTGCCGAGGATCGGCAGGCCGGCGGCGCGCAGCCTGGCGACCACGGTGGCGTCGTACGGCGGCAGCCAGCCCTCGAGGATGCGCGAGCCGCAGGTGGTGGGCATACCGCGCGTGGCCATCACGTCCTTGACCGCGATCGGCACGCCGGCGAGGACGTGCAGGTCCTCGTCGCCGGCGGCGCGGCGGTCGTCGACGGCGCGGGCGCCCGCGAGCGCCCCCTCGGCGTCGACGTGGAGGAAGGCGTGCACGGCGCCGTCGACGGCGGCGATGCGGTCGAGGTGGGCCTGGACCAGCTCGACGGAGCTGATCTCCTTGCGGGCGAGGCCGTCGGCGAGCTCCGCGGCGGAGGCGCGGGTGAGGTCGGAAGTCACGGGTGTCCTTGGTCTGTCGGGTCAGTCTTCGTCGAGGATGCGCGGCACCGCGAAGCGCTGCTGCTCCTGGGCGGGCGCGCCCGCGAGCGCTGCCTCGGCGCCGAGGGAGGGGCGCACCTCGTCCGGCCGGGTCACGTTGGTGATCGGCATGGGGTGCGACATCGGCTCGATGTCCTGCGCCGCCACCTCCTGCACCTTGGCCACGGACTCGAGGATGACGCCGAGCTCCCCGACCATGCGGTCGAGCTCGGCATCGGACAGGTCGATGCGGGCGAGGCCGGCGAGGTGCGCGACGTCGTCCCGGGACAGTGCGGACATGCAGCCAGTCTAGGGGCGCTCCGGTGCCGTCCGGTGCTCCACCTGCGCCGGCCGGACCGGTGGCCGCGCCGCCCGGTGACGGTCCGCGAGGTGTCTAGCATCGGGCCATGTCCACCGGCCTGCGTCCTGCCTCCCGGCACGACCGCGTCGTGGTGCGCGCACCGTGGCCGCTGCTGTGGGTCGGCGGACCGGCGGCTGCCGCCCTGTGGGTCGGGATGCTGGCCGCCGTGCGGCTCGCCGTCGCCGAGGGTGACTGGATGGCTCCCTTCAGGGGCTCGGGGATCGGGGCCGTCGGCAGCGTCGTGGGCTGGCTGCTCGTCGCCGGCTTCCTGGTCGTCCTGCCGGTCAGGGTCTGGTACGCCGCGTCCTACCGTGAGGTCCTCGACGCGGACGGCGTGCGCCTGCGGGTGGGGCGGCGACGCACCGACACCTCCCGCGAGCGCGTCGTGTCGATCCGCTACGTCGACGCCTCGTCGGTCGACGGCCGGCAGCGGCCCTCGCGCGTCTTCGTGATGACGCAGGACCACAAGCAGCCGGTGGCCCGCTTCACGGCCCGCGACCGGGGCTGGCGTCCCGCGGTGGGCATCCTGGCGCAGTGGCTGCAGCAGCGACCCGAGCTCGCCGCCGACGCCCGGACGCGGGAGTTCTTCGAGCCGCACCTCGACACCCAACCCTGACCGCGACGTGACGCAGCACTCATGTCCGCGGTGCGACCACCCGTCCTAGGGTGGTGCCCATGGACGCCGCCCTGCCGACCGAGCTGTTCACCGCCATCGACCACGTCGGCGTGGCCGTGCGCGACCTCGACGAGGCGATCGCCTTCTACCGCGACACCTTCGGCATGGAGCTCGCGCACGAGGAGGCCAACGAGGAGCAGGGGGTCCGCGAGGCGATGATGGCGGTCGGCGGCAGCGGTTCGCACGTGCAGCTCCTCGCGCCCCTCACCCCCGACTCCACCATCGCCAAGTTCCTCGAGCGGTCCGGCCCCGGTGTGCAGCAGGTGGCCTACCGCGTCGAGGACGTCGAGGCGGTCGGCCAGGTGCTCCGCGACCGCGGCCTGCGGCTGCTCTACGACGAGCCGCGCCGGGGCACCTCCAACTCCCGGGTCAACTTCATCCACCCCAAGGACGCCGGCGGGGTGCTGGTCGAGCTGGTCCAGCCGGCGCACGAGACGCACTGACCCCTCAGGACCTCCGGCCCTGACCGGCGCCCGGCGGGTCAGGGACGCTGGACGCCTCTGCACGACCGACCCTCGGAGGCCGCATGTCCAGCCCAGTGCAAGCCCGTGAGGCTCCCGGCCGCCCGGCCCCGCCGACCGCCGTCCCGCCTCGAGAGGTCGTCGCCGCCGTGGCGGGCAGCGCGGCCCAGACCGCGCGCCTCGTCGCCGCCGGACGGCTGCGCCAGCCCGAGGACCTGGTCGGCACCCGGCTGCGCTTCCGCGACGGCACCCGCTCGATCATCTTCCGCACCACGGAGACGGACCACTCCTCCCCCGGCGTCGAGCCCGCGGTCCTGCAGGTGCAGTTCCGCCTGCGCTGGATCGGCGAGCGCCGCGCCCTGCACCGCGTCTTCGTGACGACCTGCGTGGTCAACACGCCCCTGTTCGCCGGGTTCCCCGGCTTCGTGCGCAAGCAGTGGATGGTCGACCCGGAGACCTTCGTCTACCGGGGGCTGTACGACTGGGACGGTGCGGACCGAGCACGCTGGTATGCCGACCGGCTCTGGCGGGTTCTGGCCCTCGTCGCCGTGCCGGGCTCGATCGACTACCTCGTGGTGCCGGGGCTGGGCGTCGACGACGTCCTGCGCGACGGGAGCCGCCTGCAGCGGCCGGAGGCCCGCTCCTCGGGCGTCGCCGCCGCCCTGTGGTGGGAGCTGGCCGGGTAGGCGCGATGGTCGCGGGACGGGCGTCCTCCGCCGAGCTCGACGTGCTCGTGGTCGGCGCCGGGCCGACGGGCCTCACCCTCGCGCTCCAGGCGGCGGCCCACGGTGCGCGGGTGGCCGTCGTCGACCGGCGCGACGGCACGGCCCGGCCCTCGCGGGCGCTGGTCGTGCACCCGAGAACCCTGGAGCAGCTGGCGCCCCTGGGCGCGAGCGAGCTCCTCCTGCGCTCCGGCCGCTCCCACCTCGACGCCGTGCTGCACGCCGGGGGCCGGGACGTCCCCGTGCACCTCGGCGAGCTCCCGTTGCCCGACACCGCGCACCCTCGGCTGCTGCTGGTGACGCAGGCCGCGGTCGAGGCGACGCTGCTCGAGCTGCTCACCCGGCGCGGGGTCCCGGTGCGCTGGGGCGTGGACGTCAGCGGCACCGCCCCGGACCCCGACCGGGCCGGGACGGTCGCGCTCGACCGGCAGGGCGGCATCGTCGCCACGGCGACCTTCGTGGTCGGGTGCGACGGGGCGGACAGCACCGTCCGGGCCGCTGCGGGCATCGGCTTCCCGGGACGGCCCTACCGTCACCCGGTCGTGATCGGCGACGTCGAGCTGGGGGCGCCCCCTGCTCCCCCCGGAGCACACGTCTTCGCCGGGCGCGACGGCATTCTCTTCCTCTTCCCCGCCGGTGAGCGAGCCACCTGGCGGGTGGTCGTCGCCGGCCCCGGCCCGCGCCCCGCGGCGCGCTGGCACCGGCCGGCCCGGCACCGGCAGGCCCCGCACCGGCTGCCCGCGACCGGGCCGGGCGACGACCCGGACCGCGCGCTCGCCGGGCTGGTCCACTCGTTGTCCGACGGGGCGGTCTCCGTCCGGGACGTGGCCTGGGCCGACCACGTGCCGCTGCGCCACCACCTGGCCGACTCCTACCGTCGCGGCTCACTGCTCCTCGCCGGCGACGCCGCCCACGTCCACAGTCCCGCGGGCGCGCAGGGCATGAACACCGGGATGCAGGACGCCTGCAACCTCGGGTGGAAGCTGGCCCTCGCCGCCAGCGCCCCACCGGGGACGAGCCGGCTGCTCGACAGCTACGAGCGCGAGCGCCGCCCGGTCGCCCGGCTCGGCATCGGCTGGACCTCGGTGGCCTGGTGGGGCGAGTCCTCGCCCGACCCCGTGGCCCGCGCGCTGCGCCGGGCCGTCGTGCCCGCGGTGGCGCCCGGCGTCGCCCGGCACCTCGAGGCGATCGCCCCCGGGGTGCGGCTCGTCACCGGCCTGGCGCTGAGCTACCGCCGGCGTGCCGTCCCCGTCGCGCCGCCGCTCTCGGGCGTCGTCGGTCCCCGGCTGCGCGTCGGGGACAGGCTCCCGGACCTGCCCCTCGACGGCCCCGCCCAGGTGGACGACCCGTCCGGCGTACCGGCGCGTCCACACCGGCTGTACGAGCTGCTCGAGGGGACCGGCCACCACCTGCTGCTGCTCGGGGACGGCCCGGCCCCAGCCCCCGACCCCGACCTGCCGGCGGGCTGGGTCCGCGAGGTCCGGCTGCCCCCGGGCCGCGGGGCCGCCGAGCTGCGCCGTCGGCTCGGCCCGGCCGGTCCCACCTGGTGCCTCGTGCGCCCCGACCGGTACATCGCCGGCATCGGCAGCGGGTGAGCCACGTCACCGCGTGACCGGAGTCTCACTCCCTGCCCCGATCGCCATACCCACCAGTAGTTTCGCTGCATCCGTGCAGCCCGACGCCGAGGAGCAGCTCATGCAGGAGATCCGCGACGCCATCCTCTCCGGGGACCGGACCGAGCAGACGTATGCCGGCCTGTCCATCCCCGAGTCCTACCGCGCCGTGACGGTGCACAAGGACGAGGTGGGGATGTTCGAGGGCATGGCCACCAAGGAGAAGGACCCGCGCAAGTCGTTGCACCTCGACGACGTGCCGGTCCCCGAGCTCGCACCGGGTGAGGCCCTCGTGGCCGTGATGGCCAGCGCCATCAACTACAACACCGTGTGGACCTCGATCTTCGAGCCCGTCTCGACCTTCGGCTTCCTCGAGCGCTACGGCCGCACCTCCGAGTACGCCAGGCGCCACGACCTGCCCTACCACGTGGTCGGCTCCGACCTCGCCGGTGTCGTCCTGCGCACCGCACCCGGCGTCACCAAGTGGAAGCCCGGCCAGGAGGTCGTGGCCCACTGCCTGTCGGTCGAGCTCGAGGACGCCGACGGCCACAACGACACGATGCTCGACCCCCAGCAGCGGATCTGGGGCTTCGAGACCAACTTCGGCGGCCTCGCCGAGCTCGCGATCGTCAAGTCCAACCAGCTCATGCCCAAGCCCGCCCACCTGTCGTGGGAGGAGGCGGCCTCGCCCGGCCTGGTGAACTCCACGGCATACCGCCAGCTGGTCTCCAAGAACGGCGCGCAGATGAAGCTCGGCGACCGCGTGCTCATCTGGGGCGCCTCCGGCGGCCTCGGCTCCTACGCCACCCAGATGGCGCTGGCCGGTGGCGCGACGCCCGTCTGCGTCGTGTCCTCGCCGGAGAAGGCGCAGATCTGCCGCGACATGGGAGCCGAGCTCATCATCGACCGCAGCGCCGAGGGCTACCGGTTCTGGAACGAGGACAACACCGCGCAGAACCCCAAGGAGTGGCAGCGGCTCGGCAAGAGGATCCGCGAGCTCACGGGCGGCTACGACGTCGACATCGTCTTCGAGCACCCGGGCCGCGAGACCTTCGGCGCCAGCGTCTACGTGGCCCGCAAGGGCGGCACGATCGTGACCTGCGCGTCGACGTCGGGCTACCTGCACGAGTACGACAACCGCTACCTGTGGATGAACCTCAAGCGGATCGTCTCCTCGCACTTCGCCAACTACCGCGAGGCGTGGGAGGCCAACGAGCTCATCAACCGCGGCCTGATCCAGCCCACCCTGTCCAAGACGTACGCGATGGACGAGGTCGGGCAGGCCGCCCTCGACGTCCACCGCAACGCCCACCAGGGCAAGGTCGGCGTGCTCACCCTCTCCCCTGAGGAGGGGCTCGGCGTCACGGATCCCGAGAAGCGCGAGGCGTTGCTGCCGCAGATCAACCGGTTCCGCAACACCTGACCGGGGTTCCCGGCGGGGACGGCACCCCCGCCCGCCGGGAACCGGTGCCGCAGCGTCGTGGCGGATCCGTCCGCCGGCCCCTGGTGCCCTAGGCTCGGCGGCATGTCAGTGCTGTACCGGTGGAGGGAGTTCCGGCGCAGCCAGCGCGCAGCGCTGGAGGCGAGCTACCACTCCCACGAGGGGGAGCAGACCCCTGTCCCCGCCGACCTGCTGACCGACGTGCTGCCCGGCCTGCGGCAGCAGCCCGAGTCACCCGGGGGCGAGGACCTGACCGGCGCAGCGAGCACCTCCGACGACGCCGCCCCGGAGACGGACCTCCCCTCGGACGGCCAGCGCTTCGGGCGGGCGGGGCGCCCCCTCAACCGCCAGTCCCCGTTCTACATGGGTTTCGTCGGCGCCATCGGGGTGCTGGCGGCGCTCCTGCTGTGGCACACGCTCGGACGCCTGGGCACGGTGCTCACCATCCTCGTCATCTCGTTCTTCCTCACCCTCACCCTGAACCCGGTGGTCGAGACGCTCACGCGGCGCGGGGTGAAGCGCGGCGGCGCCGTCGCCATCGTCTTCGCCGGGCTGGTGGTCGTGTTCGCGCTCCTCGGCGTGGTCGTCGTGCCGCCGGTCATCACCCAGGGCGGGCAGCTGATCCAGCAGGCGCCGGACTGGCTCGACCAGATCCTCAAGAGCCGCTGGGTGCAGGACCTCGACAAGCACTACGACCTCGTCGACAAGATCCGCGCCGAGTTCAACAAGAAGATCACCGACAGCGGCTTCCTCAGCTCGGTCTTCGGCGGGGTCCTCGGGGTGGGGGCCGCGGTCGTCGGCGGCATCTTCCAGGCCTTCACGGTCCTGGTGCTGACGCTCTTCCTGCTCGCCTCGCTCCCCAGGGTCAAGCACGCGGCCTACGCCGTCGTCCCCGCCTCGCGCCGCGCGCGGGTGATGTCGCTGTCCGAGGAGATCATGCGGCGCACCGGCTCCTACGCCATCGGGCAGATCGCCGTGGCGACCGTGAACGCCGCGTGCTCGTGGATCATGATGACCATCGTCGGGATCCCGTATGCCGCGGTGCTGGCCGTGTCGGTGGGCTTCCTCGGGCTGGTCCCCATGGTGGGCGCGTCGCTGGGGGCAGCGGTGGTCTGCCTGGTCGCCGTCTTCGACGAGCCGCGCAAGATGTTCATCGCGCTCGCGTACTACGTCATCTACCAGCAGATCGAGAACTACGTCGTCGCGCCGCGGATCATGCAGCGCACGGTGTCGGTGCCCGGCGGGGTCACGGTGGTGGCCGCCCTCGCGGGTGGCACGCTGCTCGGCGTCCTGGGGGCGCTGCTCGCGATCCCGGTGGCTGCCGGCCTGCTGCTGCTCTACGAAGAGGTCCTGCTGCCGCGCCAGCGCCGGCACTGACCCCGGCCCGTCAGCCGTCGGCCCGGGCGTCGCGCTCAGGCGGGGTGAGCAGGGCGGGGGTGCCCGCGCCGGCCGAGGAGCTCGTGCCAGCGCACCCGGTGGCCCGTGATCACGAGCGCGCGACGGTAGACGGCGGCGCCGGCGACCACGAGCAGGAGCGCGGTCCACGCCGTCACGCCCATGGCGGCGACGAGCTGCCACACCGGCACCTCGCCGGCCGCCCACCGGATGGGCATCGCCATGGGGGCGCTGAAGGGGAACAGGGAGATGGCGGTGCTCCAGCCGCTGCCGGGGTCGCCCATCACGACGATGATGCTCAGCAGGTAGCCGAACACGAGCACCGTCGTGACCGGGGCGACGGCCGCACTGGCCTCGGTGACCTTGTCCACCAGCGCGGCCGACGCGGCGAAGAGGAACGCGTAGAGCACGAACCCGAGCAGGAACCACCCGATGGCCAGCGCCAGGTCGCCGCTCGCCACGGCGGTCAGACCGACGTAGCCCAGCCGGACGGCCACGGCCAACGGCACGCAGAGCACCAGCAGCTGGGCCAGGGTGGCCAGGCCCACCGCCGAGACCGTGCCGACGAGGACCTGGCTCGGGCGCAGGACGGCCAGCAGCACCTCGGACACCCGGGTCGACTTCTCGACGGCGACCGCCGTGGCGATCGCGCTGCCCGCGAAGGTCAGCGCCAGGTACAGGGCGATGCCCACCCCGAACCCCACCGCGGCGCGCTCCTCGTTGCCGACCCGGGCGACGGGTACCTGCTGCGGCGGTCGCACCGCGGCCAGCTGGGCGAGCTGCGCCTCCGACAGCCCCGCGGCCCGCAGGCGAGCCGTGGCCTCGAGCGACACCACGGCCTGGGAGACGAGCGCCGGGAAGGTCTGGTCCGTCTTCGTGGCGGTGAACAGCGTGCCACCGGCGAGACCCGCGCTGGCGTCCCCGTCGCGTACGGCCCGGCGCACCGCGTCCGCGTCCGCGCGCGCGGTGTACTGCACCGTGAAGTCGCCACGGGCCGCCGCAGGGGCGAGCGCGGCCCGCAGCGGCGCGGGCGCCTCCCCCACCGTGGCGAGGGTGTAGGACACCTTCTGGTCGAGGATGAGACGCGGCACCATCACCGCGGCCGCCGAGGCGAGCAGCAGCGCCGCGGTGACGAGCCGGTAGGTGCGCGAGCGGAACGTCTCGAGCAGGCTGCGCTGCCCGACCAGCAGGGTTCCCCGCCACCAGGTCACCGGTGCACCTCCTGCAGCGCCGGCTCGGCGTCGACCGCCGCCAGGAAGAGCTCGGAGAGGGTCGGCAGCTCGAGCCCGAAGTCGAGCACGGGCCCGCGGGCCCGCGCTGCGTCCAGGACGCGGAGCGGGTCCACGCCCCGCGGCACCGAGAGGCGCAGGTCGTCGGCATGGTCGCTGATCACCCGCACGCCGTCGAAGGACCTCAGCCACTGCCGGTCGGGTGACTCCACCTGCAGCCGCAGCCTGCGCTGGCCGGAGGCGGCGCGCAGGTGCGACACCGTCCCGGCGAGGACGGTGCGCCCGTGCTCGACCATGACGATGTCCTCGCAGAGGTCCTGCACGAGGTCGAGCTGGTGGCTCGAGAAGAGGACGAGGGCGCCGGCGGCAGCGCGCCGCCGCAGCATCAGTGACAGCTGCTCGACCGCCACCGGGTCCAGCCCGGCGAACGGCTCGTCGAGCACGATGACCTCGGGTCCGTGCACGAGCGCGGTCGCGAGCTGCAGCCGCTGCTGCATGCCGCCGGAGAGCCGGTCGGTGCGCTCGTCCCACCGGTCCCCCAGCTCGAGCTCGGCGAGCAGGGAGCGCGCGCGCTGCTCGGCCTCCGCGCGGCCGAGGCCGTGCAGCCGGCCGAAGTGGACGACCTGGGCGCCGGCGGGCATCGCCGGGTAGAGCCCCCGCTCCTGCGGCATGTAGCCCCACGACCGCCTGTCGTGCACCTCGCGCAGCGGCGTGCCGTCGAGCCGGACCTCGCCACCGTCCGGCTGGAGCACCCCCAGCAGGACCCGCATCAGGGTCGTCTTGCCGGCGCCGTTCGGTCCCAGCAGGCCGGTGAGGCGCCCGGGCGACACGGCGCACGACACCCCGTCGAGGGCCACCCGGTCCCCGAAGGCGTGCCTGACGCGGTCGACCCGCAGTCCCTCCGCCACCCGTCCACCGTCGGCGTCGCACGACGGCCACGACAGGGCCCAACGTCCCACCCAGTGCGACGCCCTGCTCGCGCTCGGCCACGCGGCCCCGTAGCACGCGGGTCTGTGCACACACCTGCGTCTGGCTGCGCGCAGATCCGCTCAGCGCTCACTGGGACGGAGATGTGTGAGCAGAGCTCCGGTCACCGCCCGTCAGGGGGATCCGCGGCCGGGGCAGGCCGTCTCAGCGGTAGGAGCCGGTGGCATGCCGCCGGCCGCGTGCCTCCCAGCAGGTGGTGTGCCAGTGCCGGCGGTCGTCCAGGCCGCCCAGGCCGTCAGCCGGCCACGCGACCACGTGCGGGGTGCCCGTGGGGATCGTCTGCTGGCAGCCCGGGCACAGGTACGCCCGGGTCGACCCCTCACCCGAGACGCGGCGCACGAACCACTCGCCCCCGGCATACGACTCGCGGCGCGGGGCGCCCCCGACGGCCCGCTGCAGGTTCAGCGGGGCGTCGTCGCGGCGACGGCGGTTGGCTCGGGGCACGGTGGCGATTCTCCCAGAGCCGGGACGCGGCCGCGGAGCCTGGCCAGCGCCTTGTGCGCCGTGACGCGCACGGACACCGCCGAGCAGCCCAGCACCTCGGCGATCGCCGCGTCGGGCAGGTCGTCGTAGTAGCGCAGGACGAGCACGGCCCGCTGGCGCGGCGTGAGTGTGGCGAGCAGGGTCCACATCTCGTCGCGGTCCTCGGGGCTCGCGGTGGCCCCGGGGCGCTGGGCGACCCGGTCGGCGGTGACGAGCTCGTGCGACACCACCTCGCGACTGGACCGCCGCCGGCGGCTGGACACGAAGATGTTGACCATGACCTTGCGGACGTAGGCGTCGGCGCTGTCGGCCCGCTCGACCCGCCCCCAGTGGACGAGCACCTTGGCCACGGTGTCCTGGACGAGGTCCTCGGCGTCGTGTCGGTTGCCGGTCAGCGACAGGGCCGCCGCCATGAGCCTCGGCAGCGCCGCGTCGACGTACGCCTCGGCGGAGGCCGCGACCCGTTCACCCCTGCGCAGGATCCCCACGGGTCAGCGCCCCTTGGCGGCCGGGAGGCCGCTGGAGGCGACGCCTGCGGTGAGTATGCCGTTGAGCCGGACCGCCTCGGCCCTCGCCTGGTCGGCCGGCAGGTTCGACACCACGACCGAGACGATGAGGTCGCCGACGCGCCGGGAGGCGAGGAAGGCGGTGTGGCCGGGTGCCGTGCTGTGCGACAGCCAGGTCGTGGCCGGGTCCTGCCCCATCCAGGTGTCGCGCTGCTGGTCGGGCATCCAGGCGCACCGGCCCCGGTCCTGCTGCAGCTCGGCGAACCGCGCGGCACCCGTCCCCTTCGCCCAGCCCGTCACGCTGAACGTGACGGAGGGGTCGGGACCGTTCCCGTCGCCCGCCCAGGCGTCCCGCTGGGCCCCCGCGACCGGTCCCGGCTTCGCCTCGCGCTCGGCCCGGTCGGCGAACCCGCTGAGGTCGCAGACCTGGGCCCCAGGGGCGGCCGGTGTCCCTGTGCCCGTCAGTGCGTCCCCGTGGTAGGCCAAGCCGTGCCCCAGCTGGTCCGCGGTCGGGAAGACGTCACCGATCTCGTACGCCGGCGCCGCGAGCACCGGTACCTGAGCTGAGGCTCCCGGCGCCGACGCGTCGTTCGGGGCGCTTGCGCTGGACCCCAGGACCTTGCCCAGGGCCGGCGGGAACCCCGTGGAGACGAGCTGCTGGGCGGACTGGCGGGCCAGCGCCGTCGCGACCCGCGTGGCCTCGGCGGCACCGTCCGCCCGCGCGGACCCGCCGACGAGCACGTCGCCGACCAGGACGACGGCGAGAGCCAGGTGCCGGCCGGGCGTGGCCTTGTCGGCACCGGTGAACAGCACCGAGTCGACCCCGCCACCGTTCCAGTCGGCGTACTTCAGCTGCTTCTGCGGCAGGCAGGGCAGGGTCAGCTCGCGCAGCTGGATCATGGCATCGAGCCCGGTGCCGGTGGTGAAGCCGACGAGGCCGAGCCCGGCGGCATACGACCCGGGGTGGCTGGTCGAGGCGAACTGCCACGTCCGCCCGGCCACCGGCTGCCGCCGGTCGGGGTGGGCGTCGAAGGCGCAGACGCCCGCGACCCCGACGAGGTCGGCGTCCTCGAACGAGAGCTGCTTGGCTGCACCGGGGGCCGGGACGGTCGGGCTGCCCGGCGTGACCACCTCCGGACCGAGGGTCAGCGGGATGAGCCCGGCGGGCGGGCTGCCGGGCAGCGCGTCGGGGAAGCGGTAGGCGAAGGACCCCGTCCCCGGCACCAGCTGCTGCCACGCCCGGACCGACCCCGCGCCGCCCTCGCGGACGGCGGAGGGCCCCGCGGGTGCGAGCCGCGCCCCGACCCCGAACGGACCGGTCCCCACGACCAGCGCCAGCACGGCGGCCGCGACCAGGCCCGTGGCTCCAGCGCCTTGCAACGCTGCCCGGCGCCGCCGCAACCTCGTGGCGCGAGCGAACGCGCCGGTGCGCACGGCGTCGAGCCCCGGGCCGGTCCCGACGCCGTCGCGGGCGTCGGCGAATGTCTGGCGCAGCAGCGCCTCGAGCGGCTCCTCGTCGGTCCTGGCCATGGCTCCCCCTCCGGTGCGGGAGCCGCGGCGCGCCTCCTCACCCGTCCTGACGCGCCGTCCCCCCGTCCGCGTTACCCGCGGGCGACAGGGTATGCCGGGGTCAGGCGTAGGTACGGAAGCCGCGGCCGGTCTTGCGGCCGAGGTAGCCGGCGGTGACGAGGTGCTCGAGCAGCGGGGCGGGGGCGAAGCCGGGCTCGCGGAACTCGAGGTAGAGCTCGCGCTGGATGGCGAGCGACACATCGAGGCCGACGACGTCGAGCAGCTCGAACGGCCCCATCGGCAGGCCACAGCCGGTCTTCATCGCGGTGTCGATGTCGTCGGCGCTCGCGTAGTTGGCCGACAGCATCTTCACCGCGTCGTTGAGGTACGGGAAGAGCAACGCGTTGACGATGAAGCCCGAGCGGTCGCCGCACGACACCGCCTGCTTGCCGATCTTCGCGCAGAGGTCCTGCACCGTGGCGACGACGTCGGCGTCGGTCGAGACGGTGTGCACGACCTCGACCAGCTTCATCACCTGGGCGGGGTTGAAGAAGTGCATGCCGATGACGTCCTGCGGCCGCGTGGTGGCGGCGGCGAGCTCGACGACCGGCAGGCTCGAGGTCGTGGTGGCGAGGATCGCTCCGGGGCGCACGATCTCGTCGAGGTTCTCGAACAGCGCCTGCTTGACGGCGAGGTCCTCGACGACGGCCTCGACCACGAGGTCCGCGCCGGCGAGCGACTCCAGCGACGTCGACCCGGTGAGCCGGCCGAGCGCCTCGTCGCGGGCCTGCTCCTCGAGCTTGCCGCGCTGCACGGCCTTCTCGAGCGAGCGGGTGACACCGGCCGTGACCGCATCCACCTTGGCCTGGCTGCGGGTGACGTAGGTGACGTCGTAGCCGGCCTTGGCGAAGACCTCGACGATGCCCGTGGCCATGGTGCCGGAGCCGACGACGCCGACGGTGCGCACCGGCCGCAGGGTGGCGCCGGACTCCCCCACCGGACGCGGCGTCAGCGCGTCCTCCACGACCGCGGACGAGCCGGGCTCGGCATACGTGTAGAAGCCACGGCCGCTCTTGCGGCCCTTGAGGCCGGCACTGACCATCTGCTTGATGATCGGGCTGGGGGCGTGCAGGCGGTCACGGCCCTGCTTGTACATCGTGTCGAGGATCTCGTAGGCCGTGTCGAGGCCGATGAGGTCCATGAGGGCGAGCGGGCCCATCGGGTAGCCGCAGCCGAGCCGCATGGCCGCGTCGATGTCCTCGCGGCTGGCGTAGCGCGACTCGTACATCGAGACGGCGTGGTTGAGGTAGCCGAAGAGCAGGGCGTTGGCGATGAACCCGGCCTTGTCGCCCACGACGACCGGCTGCTTGCCGAGCCGCTGGGCGAGCGCCTTCACGTCCTCGAAGACCTCGTCCTCGGTGACGACGGTGCGCACGACCTCGACGAACTGCAGCACCGGGGCGGGGTTGAAGAAGTGCATGCCGACGACGCGCTTGGGGTTGCTCGTGGCGACGGCGATCTCGGTGACCGACAGGCTCGAGGTGTTCGTGGCGAGGACCGCCTCGGGGCCGACGATGGCGTCGAGCTTGCCGAGGACCTCCTTCTTCAGGTCGAGGTGCTCGGGGACCGCCTCGACGACGAGCTCGCAGTCGGCGAGGTCGTCCATGCTCGAGGTGAAGTGCACGCGCGAGTGCAGCGCCGACTGGTCCTCGGTCGAGAGCTTGCCGCGGCTGACCGCGCGCCCGGTCGAGTGCTCGAGGACCCCACGACCCTTCTCGACCGCCGCGTCGTCGACCTCGACCGCGACGACGTCGATGCCGTTGCGCGCGAACACCTCGACGATGCCGGCACCCATGGTGCCGAGACCGATCACTCCGACCTTGCTGAACTTCCGAGCCATGCGGGCGAGTCTCCCAGACGGTGGAGGCGCCCGGGACCCCCGGGCGCAGTGACGGTCGACACCCGCGCGCGGACGGTCGACGCCTGCGCGGGGACGAGCCACAGGAGCGGGGTATGCCGTTGCCCCGCCTCAGCGCAGCGACGTCACCACTCGTGGCCGGCGCCGATGAGGGCCGACTCCATGTGGAACCGCTGCTCGCGCGACAGGCCGCGGATGGCCGGTGGGACGGGGATGTCCACCGCTCGGCAGTAGTCGCGCAGCGCGTGGTCGTACGCCAGCCGGGCCGCCATGAGGCGCTCGGCCTTGTTGGGCAGGTCGGACTGGTCCACGTAGCGCACGTGGCGGGCGAGCCGGTCGAGCTCGAGCGCCAGCAGGACGGGTGGGATCGGCTCGGGTGCGCCCCGTCGGGCCGCCAGCCAGGCCTGCCACCGGTCGACGACGGGTCGCAGCAGCGGGGGCGTCTGCCCCATGACCGCCCAGTGGATCCCCCTGCCGGCGCACCACACCAGGGCACACAGGCCACCCAGGCCTGCCACGTAGCCCAGGACGACCGACATCTGCACTCACCTCTGAGTCAGAGTGTGCGCCGCCCGGGATCGCCACGCAACGGGCCTTCGGTCCCGGGCGGGGTCGCCGGCCTGGCCGCCCGTAGAGTGGCGCCTCGTGCGGCTCGTCATTGCGAAGTGCTCGGTGGACTACGAGGGCCGGCTCTCGGCCCACCTGCCCCTGGCCACCCGGCTCCTGCTCGTCAAGGTCGACGGCTCGGTGCTCGTCCACAGCGACGGCGGCTCCTACAAGCCGCTCAACTGGATGTCGCCGCCGTGCGCCATGGCCGAGGTGACCCCCGAGGCGCACGAGGCGGCCGACGGCGTCAGCGCCGTCTGGGTCGTCCAGCACGCCAAGTCCGAGGACCGCCTGCGGGTGCTCATCCACGAGGTGCTGCACGACTCCTCCCACGAGCTGGGCGTCGACCCGGGGCTCATCAAGGACGGCGTCGAGGCGCACCTGCAGAAGCTCCTCGCCGAGCACATCTCCACCCTCGGCGAGGGCTGGACCCTGGTGCGCCGCGAGTACATGACCGCCATCGGCCCCGTCGACATCCTGTGCAGGGACGCGCACGGCGGCTCGGTCGCCGTCGAGATCAAGCGCCGCGGCGACATCGACGGCGTCGAGCAGCTCACCCGCTACCTCGAGCTGATGAACCGCGACCCGCACCTGGCACCGGTGACCGGGGTCTTCGCCGCCCAGGAGATCAAGCCTCAGGCGCGCACGCTGGCCACCGACCGCGGCATCCGCTGCGTCACCCTCGACTACGACGCGCTCAAGGGCATCGACACCAGCGAGCACCGCCTCTTCTGAGCGCGCGGGCTCAGACGACCGAGCGGTCCACCGACCCCGGCCAGCAGCGCACCGCGAACCCGTCGCCGTCGACGGCGACCTCGGCGATCCCGCAGTTGGGCAGGAACGCCGCCGCCGCCAGGTCGGCGCGCACGGGCCCGTCGATCCGGGGCAGCACGAACGACATCACTCCCCCGTGGCTGAACACGAGCACGGTCTCGCCGCGGTGCTGGTCGGCGATCGAGAGCAGCGCCTCGCGGTAGCGCGCGACGACCTCCGCACCTGTCTCGCCCCCGGGGATGAACCGCCCGAGGTCCCCGTGCATCCAGGCCTTGAACACGGACATGAGCTCGGGGTCGTCGTGCGGGCGCCCGGCCAGGGCACCCACCGAGAACTCCTCGAGGCCCTCGACGACCACGCTGTCCACGCCCAGCACCTGCGCGGCCACGGCCCCGGACTCCACGGCGCGCTGCAGCGGGCTGGTGTGCACCCGGGCGACGTTGCGGCCGCGCAGCGACTCCGCCAGCGCTCGGACCTGGTCGCGGCCGTGCTCGCTGAGCCAGCCGCCCTCGTCCGACAGCACGGATGGGTGGCCGTACTCCGCGTCGCCGTGGCGGGCGACCAGCAGCGTCGCCGGGCAGTGCAGGTCGCTCATGCCCCGAGCGTATGCCGCGCACGGGCCGCGAGGGCAGGCCCCAGCGCAGGGAGGCCTCAGCGGAGGGCGAGCAGCGTGAGCAGCCGAGCCGCCTCGGCCCGGACGGCGTCGCGCGCGGGAGCCAGGTACTTCCGGGTGTCCACGACCCGGGGGTCCGCGTCGAGCACACCGCGGACCGCCCCGGTGAAGACGCCCTGCAGGTGGGTGGCGATGTTGACCTTGGTCATGCCGGCCCCGACCGCGGCGCGCAGCCCGTCGTCGTCGACACCGGACGACCCGTGCAGCACCAGCGGCACCGGCACCTGCTCGCGGATGGCGCGGACGAGTCCGAGGTCCAGCGCTGCGGTCCGTTCGGTCATGGCGTGCGAGGTGCCCACGGCCACCGCGAGTGCGTCGACACCGGTGTCCGCGACGAACCGGGCCGCGTCGCCCGGATCGGTCCGCGCGCCGGGCGCGTGGACCCCGTCCTTGCCGCCGATCTCGCCGAGCTCGGCCTCGACCGCGACCCCGGCAGCGTGGCACTCGGCGACGACCTCGCGGGTCTGGGCCCGGTTCTCCTCGTCGGGCAGCGTGGACCCGTCGAACATCACCGACGTGAAGCCCAGGCGAAGCGCCTGCGTGACGAGGTCTCGCGACGTGGCGTGGTCGAGGTGGAGCACGACCTCGGCCCCCGACTGCTCCCCCAGCGCGCGCGTCGCCGCGGCGAGCGGCGCCAGCGAGCCGTGCCAGCGCACGGTGTTCTCGCTCACCTGGAGCACCACCGGCAGGCCGGAGTCCTCCGCCGCGCCGACGAGGGCCTCGGCGTGCTCGAGGTGGATGACGTTGAACGCGCCGACCCCTCGCCCCTCGTCCCTGGCCCGGGCCAGCACCTCCGTCAGTCCGACCAGCACCTCAGCGCACCTCCACACCATCGAACCGGACGAGCCCGCGCAGTCGCGCGACGTCCTCCACCGACACCTCACCGGCCACGGGCTGGAGCACCGCGGCGGCCGACCAGGCGACGGCGTCGGCCAGCACCTCCGGCCACGCCGAGCCACGCGCCAGGCCACGGGCGACGGCGGCGACGCAGGCGTCCCCGGCACCGGTGGGGTTGCCCCGCAGCGGCGCCTCGAGCCGGGCGTGCAGCACCGTGCCGTCCGGGTGCACGAGCAGCATGCCCTCGGCGCCCAGCGACACCAGGACGTGGCGGGCCCCGTCACGCTGCAGCGCGGTGGCGCCCTCGACGGGGTCGGCGAGACCGCTGACGGCGCGCAGCTCGTCCCGGTTGGGCTTGACCACGTCGGGCTGCGCCGGCAGGCCGCCGATGAGCGCGTCCTGCGAGGCGTCGAGGACGACGTGGCACCCGGCCGAGTGCCCGGCGGCCAGCAGCGCGGCATACCCCTGCCCTCCGAAGCCGGGCGGCGCGCTGCCGGACGCCACGAGCACCGACGGGCGGTGCACCCGGAGCAGTCGCTCCACGTGCAGGACCAGCTCGTCGCGCAGCTCCGGCGGCCACTCCTGCCCCGGCTCGTTGAAGGCGGTGGCGTCGCCGTCGTGCGCCGAGACGACGGTCACGGTGCGGCGGGTGGGCAGCGCGCAGGGGTGGAAGTCGTGCCGGATGCCGCGCCGGTCGAGGTCCCGGCGGACCTGCTCACCGGCGGCTCCGCCGAGGGCGCCGGTCGCAAGGACGGGCTCGCCGAGGCGGGTGAGGACCGAGGCGACGTTGATCCCCTTGCCGCCCGCCACCTCGCGGACCCGGCGCACGCGGTGGCTGGTGTGCGGGACGAGCCGGTCCACGTCGTACGTGACGTCGAGCGCGGGGTTGGGCGTGACGGTCAGGATCACGCGACCACGTCCCAGGCCAGGCACGCTGCGCCGAGGCACCCGGCCCGCTCCCCGAGCAGCGCGGGCTCGATGCGGGGCGGCCGCTGGAAGGTGAGCGAGTCCCGGACCGCCTCCCTCAGCGGCGCGAGCAGCGTCTCGCCGCTCTGGGCCAGGCCGCCGCCGATGAGGATGTGGTCGACGCCGGTGGCGGTGGTCATCATCACCAGGCTGCGCGCCAGGGCCGTGACCGCGTGGTCCCAGACGGCGACGGCGTCCGGCTCCCCTCCGCGGACGAGCCCGGCCACCGCCTCGGCGTCGAGCACGGGGCCGCTGGCGGCAACGGGGCCGCTGGCGGCAACGGCGCCGCTGGCGGCATCGGCGCGGCCTGCGGTGCGCGCGGCATACGCCCGCGCCACGGCGGCAGCGGACGACACCGTCTCGAGGCACCCTCGCTGCCCGCACGGGCAGGGCAGTCCGTCGGGCTCCACGACCACGTGCCCGATCTCGCCGGCCCAGCCGTCAGCCGAGACGACGTGCCCGTCGAGCATGAGGGCGCCGGCGATGCCGGTGCCGAGTGGGATGAACAGCACGTTGCGCGAGCCCGTCGCGGCCCCCCAGGCCACCTCGGCCCGCAGCCCCGCCCGGACGTCGTGACCCAGGGCGACCGGGACGCCCAGCGCCTCGGCGAGCGGGTCGGTCACCGGCAGGTCGCGCCAGCCCAGGTTCGAGGCCCAGACCGCCACGCCGCGGGCGTCGTCGACGATGCCGGGCACGACGACGCCCACCGCCGCCACCTCGAGCGGGCCGGCGTCGGCGGGGCCGGAACGCAGCTCCTCGACCGTCGCGGCCACGGCCCGCACCAGGGCGCCCGGCAGGTGGAGGTCGCCCGGGGTCGGCCGGGTGAGCGTGACGCGTTCACGCCCGTTGCGGTCGACCAGGGCAGCCTTCATCCGGGTGCCGCCGACGTCCACGGCGGCCACGACGCAGGTCACGGCTCAGACCACCTCCACCGCGACACCGGCCGCACGCAGGTCGGCCACGGCGGCCGGGTCGGCCGTGGCATCGGTCACCACGGTGTCGATCCGTGCCGACGGGCAGATGCGCGCGAAGGCACGGGCCCCCACCTTCGCGCCCGTGGCCGCCACGACGACCCGGTCCGAGCGCTCGACCATGAGGGCGTTGATGCCCGCCTCGCCCTCGTGGTGGCACATCGCCCCCGCCGCGGCGGACACCGCGTCGACGCCGAGGACGACGGTGTCGAGCCACAGCTCGTTGAGGACCATGGTGGCCAGCGGCCCGGACAGCTCGTAGGACTCCGGCCGGGCCACGCCACCCAGGGAGACGCACCGGATGAACGGCCGCAGCACCATCTCGGTGGCGATGTTGAGGGCGTTGGTCACGACCGTGATCGCCGGACGGCTCGAGGACATCGCGAGGTCCGAGCGGGCGGCGAGGCGGCGGGCCACGGCGCTGGTGGTGGTGCCGCCGTTGAACCCGACGACGCTGCCGTCCCGCATCAGGTCGGCGGCGAACGCCGCGATCCGTTCCTTGGCGTCGTCACCGCCGGCCTGCTTGTAGCGGGCCGGCAGGTCGTAGGCGACGGCCGTCGCGACGATCCCGCCGTGGGTGCGGGTGACGAGCTGCTGGGCGGCGAGGTCGCCGAAGTCCCGGCGCACGGTGGCCTCGGACACACCGAGCACCTCCACCACCTCGCCGACGCTGAGCCGGCCGCGCTCGGCCAGGAGCCCGAGGAGGGCGCTCCACCGGGCGCCCCGGTCGAGTGTCTTCGCCGCGCCGCTGGTCACGTCCGGCTCCCTTCTGTCGTGCTCTGGTCCTTCTGTCGGCCCTGATCGTTTTGTTTCGTTTGTCGGGAGCAACACTCACGAACACGCGGCCATGCCGGACACCTTGGCGCGCCCGTCACTCTTCCGTCAAGCGGTTCCGCACGCATCCGGGCGCACTGCCCGCCCACCTCGGCCGTGGGCCAGGCCCGCCGCACCGTGCACTTGACTGATCGATTCTGATTGCTGGACACTCTGAGCAAGCGAAATCACTCATGAATGGGCGAAGGAGCCATGACCGCGATGACCGAGCACCCCAGCCACCTCGCCAGCGAGATCGCCAGCCAGCCGGACGACTGGGAGGCGGTCCTCGACCGGCTCCCCGAGGCTCGCGAGGCGCTGGCCGCCCCGGGCGAGCGGGTCGCCGTCGTCGGCTGCGGCACGTCCTACTACATGGCGCAGGCGTACGCCGTCCTGCGCGAGAGCGCCGGCCAGGGCCACACCGAGGCCCACGCCGCGAGCGAGTACCCGCACACCCGAACCTTCGACCGGGTCGTCGCCATCTCCCGCTCGGGGACCACGACCGAGGTCGTCGAGCTGCTCGGCCGGCTCGCCGAGGCGGGCCGGCCCACGACGGCGATCGTGGCCACCGGCAACACCCCCATCCCCGAGCTGGCCGAGCGCACCCTGCTCCTGCCCGAGGTCGACGAGCAGTCGGTGGTGCAGACCCGCTTCGCCACGACCACGCTGGCCCTGCTGCGCGCCACCCTCGGCGAGGACCTCCCCCGGATCGCCGACCAGGCCCGGGCCGTCCTCGCCGAGGACGAGGAGTCGGCCCTGGCCGGGGTGTCCGCCGCCGAGCAGCTCACCTTCCTCGGGCGCGGCTGGACCGTCGGCCTGGCCCAGGAGGCCGCTCTCAAGCTGCGCGAGTCCGCGCAGTTCTGGACCGAGGCGTACCCCGCCATGGAGTACCGCCACGGCCCGATCAGCATCGCGACGACCGGGCGCGCCACGTGGGCGTTCGGCGAGGTGCCGAGCGGGTTGGCGCAGGACGTCCGCGCGACCGGCGCCTGGTTCGAGCACCGCGACATCGACCCGCTCGCCGACCTGGTCCGTCTGCACCGCCTCTGCCTGGTCAAGGCGCGGCTCGCCGGGGTGGACCCGGATCGACCGCGCCACCTGACCCGGTCCATCATCCTGTCGTGACCTCGACGCCTCCCGACACCGCCTTCCTGCTCCACGGACGCACCGTCCTGCCCGACCGGGTGGTGGCCGACGGTGCCGTCGTCGTGGACGGCGGCACCATCGCGTATGCCGGGGAGCGCGCCGCGGTCCCGGCGCAGTGGGCGCAGGCCCCCACGCCGTCCGGCTGGGAGCCGGGCGCGACGATCCTGCCCGGGCTCGTCGACGTGCACTGCCACGGCGGCGCCGGGGGCGAGTTCGGCACCGACCCGGAGTCGGCCGCCCGCGCCGCGGCCCGCCACCACCGGGCCGGGAGCACGTCCGTGGTCGGCTCGCTGGTCTCCGCGCCGCAGGACGTCCTGCTCGCCGGCATCGGCACCCTGGTCCCGCTCGCCGAGGCCGGGGAGCTCGCGGGCATCCACCTCGAGGGGCCGTTCCTGTCGGTCGACCGCTGCGGCGCGCAGAACCCCGACGCCCTCACCGACCCCGACCCCGGGTTCATGGAGCGGGTGGCAGCAGCCGCGGGGCCGTGGCTGGCACACATGACCTACGCCCCCGAGCGCGCCGGGGCCGACCGGCTCCCGGCACGTCTGGCGGCGGCCGGTGCCCTCGCGGCCGTCGGGCACACCGATGCGCCGTGGGAGGTCGCGGCCCGTGCGCTGGAGCTCGTGCGGTCTGCGGGAGCCCGAGGCGGCCGCCCCCTGGTCACGCACCTGTTCAACGGCATGCCGCCGCTGCACCACCGCGCCCCCGGACCCGTGGCGGCCGCCCTGGCCGCCGCAGCACGGGGTGAGGCCGTCGTCGAGGTCATCGCCGACGGCGTGCACCTCGCGGCGGGCACCGTGCGGATGGTGTTCGACACCGTCGGGGCGGCGAACATCGCCCTCGTCAGCGACTCCATGTCGGCGGGCGGACTGTCCGACGGCGAGTACACCCTTGGCGGCCAGGCGGTGCGGGTCGTCGGCCGCGAGGCCCGGCTGGTCAGGGACGGCTCGCTGGCCGGTGGCGTGTCCACCCTGCTGGAGCAGGTGCGCTGGTGCGTGCAGGAGCTCGGCGTCGGCCTGCTCGACGCCGTGACCGCGGCCAGCCGCACGCCGTCCGCCGCGCTCACCCTCGACCGTGTGGGCACCCTGGCGGCCGGCCAGCACGCCGACGTGCTCGTCGTGGACGAGGACCTGTCGCTGCGGGCGGTGCTGCGCCGCAGCAGCTGGCTCGCCTGAGGCCGACCCGGCCGGTCAGGCGGGTTGCGTGCTCGGCGCCGGGAGCCCGCGCGAGGCGCGGATGACCTGCACGAACCGGCCCATGATCTCGGTGAGCCCGAAGTCCTTGGGGGTGAAGACCTCCGCCACCCCGAGCTCCTTGAGGGCGCGGGCGTCGGCCTCGGGGATGATGCCGCCCACGATCACCGGCACGTCACCGGCACCGGCGCTGCGCAGCCCCTCGAGGATCTCCGGCACGAGGGCCATGTGCGAGCCCGACAGGATCGAGATGCCCACGAGGTGCACGTCCTCGGCGACCGCCGCGGCAACGACCTGCTCCGGAGTCAGCCGGATGCCCTGGTAGACGACCTCGAAGCCGGCGTCCCGCGCCCGCACCGCCACCTGCTCGGCGCCGTTGCTGTGGCCGTCGAGGCCGGGCTTGGCCACGAGCACCCGCAGCCGCTCGCCGAGCTCCTCGGCGGTCCGGCGCACCTGCTCGCGCACCTCCCGCAGCTCGGCGCTGCCCGTCTCCCCCGTCACCCCGACGGACCCGCTCACGCCGGTGGGCGCGCGGAACTCGCCGAACTCCTCGCGCAGCGCCTGCGCCCACTCCCCCGTGGTCACGTCCGCGCGGGCGGCCTCGAGCGAGGCGGCCATGAGGTTGCTGCCGGTACGCGCGTCCTCGCGCAGGCGCGCCAGCGCTGCTGCCGCCCGCTCCCGGCGCCCGGGGTCGGCGTCGCGCTCCTCGCGCCACCGGCGCACCGCCTCGGCCGCCTTGACCTCGACGTCGTGGTCGACGACCTGGATCGCCGCGTCGAGGTCGGCGGTGAGCGGGTTGGGCTCGGTCGTCTCGAACCGGTTGACGCCGACGACGACGTCCTCACCGGACTCGATCCGCGCCCGGCGCCGCGAGTGCGAGGCCACGAGCGCCGACTTCATGTAGCCGCTCTCGACCGCGGCCACCGCGCCGCCCATCTCCTGCACGCGGGCGATCTCGGCCCGCGCGCCCTCGAGCAGCTCGGCCACCTTGGCCTCGACCACCGCGGACCCGGTGAACAGGTCGTCGTACTCGAGCAGGTCGGACTCGTAGGCCAGGACCTGCTGCATCCGCAGCGACCACTGCTGGTCCCACGGCCGCGGCAGCCCGAGCGCCTCGTTCCAGGCCGGCAGCTGCACGGCCCGCGCCCGGGCATCCTTGCTCAAGGTCACGGCGAGCATCTCCAGCACGATCCGCTGGACGTTGTTCTCGGGCTGGGCCTCGGTGAGCCCCAGGCTGTTGACCTGCACGCCGTACCGGAACCGGCGCTGCTTGGCGTCCTGCACGCCGTAGCGCTCGCGGGTGAGCTCGTCCCACAGCGCGACGAACGCGCGCATCTTGCACATCTCCTCGACGAACCGCACGCCGGCGTTGACGAAGAAGGAGATCCGGGCGACGACCTCGCCGAACCGCTCCGGCGGCACCTGCCCCGAGTCACGCACCGCGTCGAGCACCGCGACCGCCGTGCACATCGAGTACGCGATCTCCTGCACCGGCGTCGCCCCGGCCTCCTGCAGGTGGTAGCTGCAGATGTTCGTCGGGTTCCACCGCGGCATCTCGGCCACGGTGTAGGCCACCATGTCGGTGATGAGGCGCAGTGAGGGCTCCGGCGCGAAGACGTAGGTCCCGCGCGACAGGTACTCCTTGATGATGTCGTTCTGGGTGGTGCCGGCGAGCGCGTGGACCACCTCGGCCGAGTCCTTGCCCGCGGCGGCGGCCTGCTCCTCGGCGACCACCTGGTACATCGCGAGCAGCCACATCGCCGTCGCGTTGATCGTCATGGAGGTGTTCATCCGGTCGAGCGGGATCGAGTCGAACAGCGCCCGCATGTCCCCCACGTGCGAGACCGGGACCCCCACCTTGCCGACCTCGCCGCGCGCGAGCGGGTGGTCGGGGTCGTAGCCGGTCTGCGTGGGCAGGTCGAAGGCGACGGAGAGCCCCGTCTGCCCCTTGGCGAGGTTGCGCCGGTAGAGCTCGTTGCTGGCGGCGGCGCTGGAGTGGCCGGCATACGTCCGCATGACCCAGGGTCGGTCGCGCTCCGGACGGGCGGGCGCGGCGGCGTCGGGCACGGGGACGTCGGTGGGCTCGGCCATGGGGCCGAACGTACCTGCGGGTAGCGCGCGCAGGGAGGGGCTCAGGCGGTGACGGCCACCACAGGCGCAGGGTCCCCGTCGCCGCGGAGCACGAGCGCCCGGTCGAGCCGTGACGCACGCAACAGGCGCCCGGTGCGCTCAGTCATGTCGACGACGGCCAGCCGGCGACCGGCCCGGCGGGCCCGGTTGTAGGCCTCGACCAGCACCCCGAGCCCCGTGGCGTCGCCGATCTCCGCGGCGGCCAGGCGCACGTGGACGTCGCCGCACCCGGTGTCGATGATCTCGTGGAGCAGGAGCCGGACGTCCGGGACGCTGTGCACGTCGATCCGCCCCGTGATCGCGACCTCCTGGCCGTTCCCCACGGCACGGACCTCCACCGGCAAGGCCCCCAGGCTGCTGACCGACATGCGTACCCCCTCGTCCCGTCCACCCATTCACCCACACAGACGGTCGACGCGGGGTCGGCGGTTGTCCCGGGACGGATCAAGATCTGGTAACGACCCGGCGGCACCCCGGCGGCGCAACCCGGCCCGGCGGCTGGGCCCGGCGGCGAGGCAGCTCGGCGAGCCGGCCCGGCCGTCAGAAGAAGGGCGCCTCGTCCGGCTCGCGCGTGACGTCGGCGCCGAGGCCCTGCAGGGCCTCGGCGAACCCGGCGTACCCACGGTCGACGTGGTGGGCCCCGCTCACCGTGGTCACGCCGTCGGCGACCAGGCCGGCGATGACCAGCGCCGCGCCGGCGCGGATGTCGCTGGCCTCGACGGGCGCCCCGGAGAGCCGCTCGACACCGTGGACCATGACGTGGTGGCCGTCGATGCGGGTCTCCGCGCCGAGGCGGTTGAGCTCCTGGACGGTGCGGAACCGCGCCTCGAAGAGGTTCTCGGTGATCAGGGCCGAGCCGACGGCGACGGCGTTCGCGGCGAGCGCGAACGGCTGCAGGTCGGTCGGGAAGCCCGGGTAGGGCAGCGTCGCCACGTCGAACGCCGTCGCCCGCCGGCCGCCGGTGTCGACCCGGAACCCGCGCTCGGTCGCGGTGACGGTGGCCCCGCTGGCGCGGACGAGCTCCAGCGCAGCCGTGAGGTGCTCCGGCACGCCGCCCACGACCTCGAGATCACCTCGCGTGGCCACGGCGGCGAACGCCCAGGTGCCGGCCGCGATCCGGTCCGCCACCACCGCGTGCTCCGTGGGCCGGAGCGCCTCGACACCCTCGATCTCGACGACCGAGGTGCCCGCGCCGGTGACCCTGGCCCCCATCAAGTTGAGCATCTCGGCGAGGTCGACGATCTCCGGCTCGCGCGCGGCGTTCTCCAGCCGCGTCGTCCCCCGGGCGAGCACCGAGGCGGTGAGGACGTTCTCGGTCGCGCCGACGCTGGGGAACTCGAGCCGGATCTCGGCGCCGGTGAGGCCGCGCGGCGCCTCGGCCACGAGGAAGCCGTGGGTCACGTGGACGCTCGCGCCCAGCGCCTCGAGACCGGCGGCGTGCAGGTCCAGGCCGCGGGAGCCGATCGCGTCACCACCGGGCACGGCGACGTCCGCAGCACCGGTGCGGGCGACCAGCGGTCCCAGCACCGCCGTGGACGCCCGCAGCGCCCGGACGAGGTCGTAGTCGGCGCGGTGGCCGACGGTCGCGGGCACGTCGATCTCCACGACGCCGGCCGCGGCGTCGTAGTCGACGGTGCAGCCGAGCCGGCGCAGCAGCTCGGCCATGATCGTGACGTCCAGGATCGCCGGGACGTTGGTCAGCCGGGTCCGCCCCACGGCCAGCAGGGCGGCCGCCATCAGCTTCAGGGCGCTGTTCTTGGCGCCCCGGACCGGCACCTCGCCCTGCAGGCTGGCACCACCGACGACACGGAATCTCTCGGCCACCGGCCCACCCTACCGACGCTGCGGGGTCCGTCCCGCGGCGGAGGCGCGGCCGTCCGCCGCGGAGGCGGCGTCGCCCCGCCACGGAGCCACGGCCGGCCCCGCCGCGGGGGCACGGTCGCCCGGCTGCCGACGCGGCGCCGCCCCGGCATACGCTCCTCCCATGGTGAACCTGACCCGCATATACACCCGCACGGGCGACGACGGCCACACCCACCTCGGGGACATGAGCCGCACGAGCAAGACCGACGTGCGGCTGCTCGCCTACGCGGACACCAACGAGGCGAACGCCCAGATCGGCGTGGCGCTGGCCACCGGCGACCTGCCCGAGGACGTGCGCGCGACGCTGCTGCGGGTGCAGAACGACCTGTTCGACGTCGGGGCCGACCTGTGCACGCCGCTGCAGCCGGAGTACGAGTTCCCGCCGCTGCGCGTGCAGCAGCAGTGGGTGGACGAGCTCGAGGCCGACTGCGACCGCTACCTCGAGCGGGTCGAGAGGCTGCGCTCGTTCATCCTCCCGGGCGGCACCCCCGGGTCGGCGCACCTGCACGTGGCCACCACCGTCGTGCGCCGGGCCGAACGGGCGACGTGGGCCGCCATCGACGCCTACGGCGACCAGCCGGGTGACGGGACGAAGGGTCACGGCGGGGTCAACGTGCTCGCGGCGAAGTACCTCAACCGACTGTCGGACCTGCTGTTCGTGCTGGCCCGCGTCGCCAACCTGCCGATCGGCGGCGACGTGCTGTGGCAGCCCGGCGGGGGTCGGGCCGAGGGCCCGTCGAGGCGCGGAGGCCGGGCCGAGGGCCCGTCGAAGCGCTGAGCCGGGCGCGGCTCAGGCGACGTTGACGTTGAAGCCGGGGGGCGAGCTCTCCAGCCAGCTGCGCATCGCGGTGTAGGCCGCCGGCGCGAGGGCGACCTCGAAGCTGTCGCCGCGGTAGCGGCACTCCACGGTGACCGCCTCCGGCAGTCCCGCGATCGGGCTGACCGGCGGCCGCGGTGGGCCGAGCTCGAGCAGGGCGCGTTCCCAGGTGCGGGCGGCCCGCGGCGAGGGCCCCACGAGGGTGAACCACTCCAGCGCGCCGCCCGAGAACCGCAGCAGCCCCAGCCGGTACTGGGTACGACCCCGGCGCCGGAGGGCGCAGAGCATGAGCGGGGCGCCCGAGGAGAGCAGCCGCCGCCGGACGAAGATGTAGAGCAGGGCCGTCAGGACGAGCGCGATGAGCACGCCGGCAAGGATCTCCCCGGAGATCACGAGCGACATGCGAACCGCCCTCCCTCGAGGCCCCGGGTCAGCCGACCTGCGAGGCGTCGACCGCCTCGGCGACGATGATGACCTTGTCGCGGTCGACGGACAGGAAGCCGCTGTCGATGGTCGCGGTGCTCGTGCCGCCGGCGGACTTGATCCGCACCTCGCCCTCGACGAGCACACCGAGCAGGGGCGTGTGGCCGGGCAGGATGCCCAGCTCACCGTCGACGGTGCGGGCCTGGACCATGTCCGCCTCGCCCTCCCAGACCTTGCGGTCCGCGGCGACGAGCTCAACCTGCAGGGTGCTCACGGGATCCTCCGTTGGTACGGCACGTGTCGTGCGTCCTTCTCACTGTATCCGCCCGGTGCCGGCAGCCGGCAGCCGGTATGCCGTGGGGCCGGCGCAGTGGCCGGCCCCACGGGAACTCGCTGGTGTCGCGGGTCAGAGGTTCTTCTGGATGTCGGCCCACTGGCGCTCGACGTCGTCGAGGCCACCGCACATGAAGAACGCCTGCTCGGCGACGTGGTCGTACTCGCCGTCCGCGATCTTGGTGAACGCCTCGATCGTGTCGGTCAGCGGCACGGTCGAGCCCTCGATGCCGGTGAACTGCTTGGCGACGTAGGTGTTCTGCGACAGGAACCGCTGGATGCGACGGGCCCGGTTGACGAGGATCTTGTCCTCCTCGGACAGCTCGTCGATGCCGAGGATGGCGATGATGTCCTGCAGCTCCTTGTTGCGCTGGAGAATCTGCTTGACCCGCACCGCCGTGTCGTAGTGCTCGGCCGAGATGTAGCGCCGGTCGAGGATCCGGCTCGTCGAGGTGAGCGGGTCCACGGCCGGGTAGATGCCGAGCGAGGCGATCTCACGCGAGAGCTCGGTGGTCGCGTCCAGGTGGGCGAACGTCGTCGCCGGCGCCGGGTCGGTGTAGTCGTCGGCCGGCACGTAGATCGCCTGCATCGAGGTGATCGAGTGGCCACGGGTCGAGGTGATGCGCTCCTGCAGCGTGCCCATCTCGTCGGCCAGGGTGGGCTGGTAGCCCACCGCGGACGGCATGCGGCCGAGCAGGGTCGACACCTCCGACCCGGCCTGGGTGAACCGGAAGATGTTGTCGATGAAGAGCAGCACGTCCTGCTTCTGCACGTCGCGGAAGTACTCCGCCATGGTCAGCGCCGACAGGGCGACGCGCAGCCGGGTGCCCGGCGGCTCGTCCATCTGGCCGAAGACCAGCGCGGTCTGGCCGAGGACGCCGGCCTCCTCCATCTCCACCATGAGGTCGTTGCCCTCACGAGTGCGCTCGCCGACGCCGGCGAACACCGACACGCCACCGTGGTCGCGGGCGACCCGGGCGATCATCTCCTGGATGAGCACCGTCTTGCCCACACCGGCGCCACCGAAGAGGCCGATCTTGCCACCCTGGACGTAGGGCGTCAGCAGGTCGATGACCTTGATGCCGGTCTCGAACATCTGGGTCTTGGACTCCAGCTGGTCGAAGGCGGGCGCCTTGCGGTGGATGCCCCAGCGCTCTTTCACCTCGAAGGTCTCGCCCTCGGCGAGGTTCATGACCTCACCGGTGGTGTTGAACACCTTGCCCAGGGTCTGGTCGCCGACCGGCACGGTGATGGGGCCGCCGGTGTCCTGCACCTGGGTGCCGCGCACGAGGCCGTCGGTGGGCTGGAGCGAGATGGCGCGGACCATGTTGTCGCCGATGTGCTGGGCGACCTCGAGGTTGAGGTTCCTCCGCTCGCCCTCGAGCTCGACCGTCGTGGTGAGCAGGTTGTACTGCTCCGGCATCGCGTCGGCGGGGAACTCCACGTCGACGACCGGGCCGATGATGCGGGAGATGCGACCCACGCCGCCGGCCACGGTCGTGTCCGCTGCGTTCTCAGAAACAGTGGCAGTCATTGGTTTCTCTCTACCTTCTCAACTCGCGTCGGCGAGGGCGCTGGCGCCGCCCACGATCTCGCTGATCTCTTGGGTGATCTCGGCCTGACGGGCCTGGTTGGCCAGCCGGGTGTACTTCTTGATGAGCTCTTCGGCGTTGTCGGTGGCGGACTTCATCGCCTTCTGGCGGGAGGCCAGCTCGGACGCGGCCGCCTGGAGCAGGCAGTTGTAGATGCGCGCGCCGACGTACTTGGGCAGCAGCGCGTCGAGGACCTGCTCGGCGCTCGGCTCGAACTCGTAGAGCGGCAGCACATCGTCGGGGTCGGGGGCCTCCTCGCCCTCGACGACCTCGAGCGGCAGCATGCGGATGACGTCGGGCTCCTGGGTGACCATGTTGACGAAGCGCGTGAAGACCACGTGCACCTCGTCGACGCCGCCCTCGTCGTAGGGCTGGTTGAAGGCCGCCACGAGGGACTCGCCGATCTCCTTGGCCACGTCGAACGTCGGCTGGTCGGTGAACCCGGTCCACTCCTGCGCGTACTCACGCTTGCGGAACTTGTAGAAGCCGACCGCCTTGCGACCCACGAGGTACGGCACGACCTCCTTGCCGGCCTCGCGGAGCTCGCCCATGAGGCGCTCGCTCTCCTTGATGACCGAGGAGCTGTACGCACCGGCGAGACCGCGGTCGGAGGTGATGACCAGGACCGCCGCTCGGCGGACGTCGTCGTGCTCGGTGGTGAGCGGGTGGTCGACGTTGGAGTACGTCGCCACGGCGGACACCGCCCGGGTCAGCGCCCGGGCGTAGGGCGAGGACTCCTTGACCCGCTGCTGGGCCTTCACGACGCGGGAGGCCGCGATGAGCTCCATCGCGCGGGTGATCTTCTTGGTCGCCTGGACGGACCGGATGCGCTGGCGGTAGACCCGCATCTGCGCTCCCATATCTGTGCCGCCTCTCCTTGGTTCTCGTTCGGTGGTGGTGGGCCGGTAGCCCGGCGGAGCCGAGTGCCCCGTGGTGCCGGGTGCGCACGCGGTGCGCACCCGGCATACCGCGTCAGCGCTTCTGCTTGACGATCTTCTCCTGCTCGACCTCGTGCTCGAGCTCGCCCGGGTCGGCCTCGCGGCCCACGGGGGTCCCCTCGGCGCCGGAGGCGGCGAACTGCTCCTTGAACGACTTCACCGCGTCCTCGAGCCCGGAGCGCGTCTCGTCCTCGAACTTCTTGGACTCGCGGATCGCGTCGAGCAGGCCCTTCTTCTCCCGGCGCAGGTAGTCGAGGAACTCGGCCTCGAACCGGCGCACGTCCTCGACGGCGACCGAGTCCAGCTGCCCGGAGGTGCCGGCCCAGATCGAGACGACCTGCTCCTCCACCGGGAACGGTGCAGCCTGGCGCTGCTTGAGCAGCTCCACGAGGCGGGCGCCCTTGGCGAGCTGGGCACGCGAGGCCGGGTCGAGGTCCGAGGCGAACATCGCGAAGGCCTCCATCGCGCGGAACTGCGCGAGGTCGAGCTTGAGGCGACCGGAGACGTCCTTCATGGCCTTGATCTGCGCTGCGCCACCGACGCGGGAGACGGAGACACCCACGTCGATCGCCGGCCGGACGTTGGCGTTGAACAGGTCGGCCTGCAGGTAGATCTGGCCGTCCGTGATCGAGATGACGTTGGTCGGGATGTACGCCGAGACGTCGCCCGCCTTGGTCTCGATGATCGGCAGGCCGGTCATCGACCCCGCACCCAGCTCATCGGAGAGCTTGGCGCAGCGCTCGAGCAGCCGGCTGTGCAGGTAGAAGACGTCGCCCGGGTACGCCTCGCGGCCCGGCGGACGACGCAGCAGCAGCGACACCGCGCGGTAGGCCTCGGCCTGCTTGGACAGGTCGTCGAAGACGATGAGGACGTGCTTGCCCTGGTACATCCAGTGCTGGCCGATGGCCGAGCCCGTGTAGGGGGCGAGGTACTTGAAGCCCGCGGAGTCGGAGGCGGGGGCGGCGACGATCGTCGTGTACTCGAGCGCACCGGCCTCCTCCAGGGTGCCCCGGACCGCCGCGATGGTGGAGCCCTTCTGGCCCATCGCGACGTAGATGCAGCGGACCTGCTTCTCCGGGTCGCCGGAGTCCCAGTTCTGCTTCTGGTTGATGATCGTGTCGACCGCGACCGTGGTCTTGCCGGTCTGGCGGTCGCCGATGATCAGCTGGCGCTGGCCACGCCCGATCGGCGTCATGGCGTCGACGGCCTTCAGGCCGGTCTGCAGCGGCTCGTGGACCGACTTGCGCTGGACCACGGTCGGCGCCTGCAGCTCGAGCGCGCGGCGCTCGGTGGTCTCGATGGCGCCGAGGCCGTCGATCGGCTGGCCGAGTGGGTTGACGACGCGGCCGAGGTAGGCGTCGCCGACGGGGACCGAGAGGACCTCGCCGGTGCGCTTGACCTCCTGGCCCTCCTCGATCTTGGAGAAGTCACCGAGGATGACGACGCCGATCTCGTGGACGTCGAGGTTGAGCGCCAGGCCCAGCGTGCCGTCCTCGAACTCGAGCAGCTCGTTGGTCATGGCCGAGGGCAGGCCCTCGACGTGGGCGATGCCGTCACCGGCGTCGACGACGCGGCCGACCTCTTCGCGGGAGGCCGCGCCGGGCTCGTAGGACTGAACGAAGTTGTCCAGTGCGTCCCGGATCTCCTCCGGACGGATCGAAAGCTCCGTCATCTGACTCTCTTCTCCCTTGGTGGTGCAGCTGCCGGCTCGGGCTGAGCCGAAGTCTGTGGTGTGTCCTGCGTTGTCGTTGGGGGTGCAGGCTGTCGGATGGGCCGTCAGCTCCCGGTGATGTGCCGACGAGCCTCGTCGAGCCGCCGCAGCACGGTGCCGTCGACGACCTCGTCGCCGACCTGCACCCGGATGCCGCCGATGACGTTCGGGTCGAGGACCTGCTGCAGGAGCACCGGCTTGCCGTAGGTGTCCTGCAGAGCCGCGGCGAGCCGCTCGCGCTGTTGGGTGGTGAGGTCGCGCGCCACGGTGACGACGGCGGTCACCTGCTCACGTCGCTGGGCGGCGAGCGCGAGGTAGGACTCCAGCGTCCGGTCCAGCTTGCGGCCCCGGGGCGCGAGCACCGCCTGTCGGGCCAGTCGCAGCGTCTCCGGTGCGGCCTTGCCCTCGAGCAGCTCCTGGACGAGCCCGGCCCGAGACCCGGCGTCGCGCTGCTGGTGGGTGAGGGCGTCGCGCAGCTCGGGGTTGGCGGCCACGGTCCGCTCGAACCGGAACAGCTCGTCCTCGACCCGGTCGATCCGCCCTGCCTGCTCCGCACCGGCGAGGACGGCCGAGATGCCCAGCTCCTCGACGGTGTCGGGGAGGTCACGCTCGGCCGCCCAGCGCTGTCCGGCGAGGTTCTTCACGACCACGACGGTCTCCGGCGTCACCTTGCCGGTGAGGAGCCGCTCGGCGAGCGCCGACTTGTCGGCAGCCTCGCGGGACGGGTCTGCGAGCGCGCGGCGCAGCGTGGCGGAGCCATCGATGATGGCCGCGACCGAGAGCAGCTCGTCACCGAGCGCGCTCCGGTCGACACCCCCGGCGAGCGCGGCGTCGAGCGCCTTGCTGCCGGCGATCGCGGCTGCCCGCGACGATCCGCGCATCAGGCACCCTCCCCGACCTTCGCGGGCCTGATGTCGCCGGCCTCGAGCTCGGCCAGGAAGCGGTCGACGATGCCGCGCTGACGCGCCTCGTCCTCGAGCGACTCCCCGACGATGCGGCTGGCCAGGTCCGTGGACAGGCGGCCCACCTCGGTGCGCAGCTGGACGACAGCCTGCTGGCGCTCGGCCTCGATCTGCTTGTGCGCCGCCTCGGTGATGCGAGCCGCCTCGGCCTGCGCCACACCGCGCATCTCCGCGACGATCGCCGCGCCCTGCTCGCGCGCCTCCTCACGGATGCGTGCGGCCTCCGCCCGCGCCTCGGCGAGCTGGGCCTGGTACTGCTCGAGGGCAGCCTGGGCCTGCTGCTGGGCCTCCTCGGCCTGCTGCATGCCACCCTCGATCGCGGCGGTGCGCTCGGCGTACATCTCCTCCATGCGCGGCACCACCTTGGACTTGTACAGCCAGTACAAGATGGCGAAGGCGATGACCCCGACGATCATCTCGGCCGGGTGCGGGAGCAGCGGGAAACCCGAAGGGAAACCGTTGGTCTCCCCGGCGGCAACCACGGATGCGGTAATCACATCGCGTCCTATCTGTTGGAGCTCGGGAGGGTGGGTCTAGGGGGAGGTCAGCCCTTGAAGACGAACGCGAAGACCAGACCGAGGATGGCGAGCGCCTCGGTGATCGCCATGCCGGTGAAGGCGATGGTCTGGAGCATGCCCCGGGCCTCGGGCTGGCGGGCGACACCGTTGATGTAGGCGGCGAAGATCAGGCCGACACCGATGCCGGGGCCGATCGCGGCGAGGCCGTAGCCGAGGAAGGCGATGTTGCCGGTCATTTTCGATCCTTTCGGTGGCACCGGGACGGTTCCCGGTGTCGTGGGGGTGTGTATTCAGTTGGTGCTGACGGGACCGGGGCCCCGGGGCTGGAGGTCAGTGGTGCTCGGAGACCGCGTCGGCGATGTACAGCGCCGCCAGCAGGGTGAAGATGAACGCCTGCAGGAACTCGATGAGCAGCTCGAAGAACGTCATGCCGATCGAGAAGCCGAAGGACAGCAGGCCGGAGAACTTCAGGAACAGGTTGCTGCCGTGCAGCAGCAGGTACTCGCCGCCGAGGATGAACACCAGGAGCATGAGGTGGCCGGCGAGCATGTTGCCCATGAGTCGCAGGGCCAGCGTGAGCGGCCGGATCACGAAGTACGTGAGGAACTCGAGGACGAACAGGATCGGCCGCAGCCAGCCCGGCAGGCCGGACGGGACGAGCGACTTGAAGTAGGGGACGACGCCGTGCTTCCGGCGGATCGCGACCGTGTGGTAGGTGATGTACACGATCAGCGTGAGCACCAGCGGGATGCCGAGGCGGCTCATGGTCGGGTACTGCACGAACGGCACGATCCCGAAGACGTTGTTGAGCAGGATCAGCGTGAAGAGCGTGAACAGCAGCGGCAGGAACTGCAGGAAGTCCTTGCTGCCGATGATGTCGCGGCCGATCGTGTTGCGCACGAAGTTGTACGTGCCCTCGACGAGGAACTGGCGCCGGCTGGGGACGACGGAGAGCTTGCTGCTCGTCCCGACGAAGAACCAGGCCAGGATGCCGACGGAGATCAGCAGCACGAGCGCGGGACGGGTGAAGGTCCAGGGGCTGTCACCGCCGATCAGCGGCCACCAGAAGTTCGCGACGCCCGGCGTCTCGAACCCGCCCTCGCCGCCGGCGGCGGGGACGGCGCCGGCAATGTGCAGGGGCACCACGTTCAGGCTCACAGCCTCTCCTCCAGTGATTTGTCGAGCATCCGCACCGCCGCTCCGGGTCGGGGGCCAGTGCAGCGGGAACTGCGCGGACGGACGCTGGCCGGGGTCGTGGCGGACGACAGCCCGTACGCTACCCGACCTGCGGGACCGGTCGCGACGCGGGACGCCGTGCTCACGGCTCCACCGCCCGCGGGTCCGGCTCGTCGTAGACCGGCACGCGCGCGTGCCTCCAGGCGAGCACCTGCGCGCCCTGCCAGACGAGCACCGTCACGAGCATCGCGATCCCGGCGGCGACGCTGTCGAACGCGTCGACCTGCCGGACGACGACCAGGACACCCAGGAGCACGAGCACCTGGGCGAGGTAGACGGCCATGCCGACGGCCATGAAGAGCATCGGCTCGGTGCGGTCGCGCACGAAGCGGCCCACCATGACCAGCCCCGAGGCGAAGAACGCCAGGGCGATGACGACGCCGATGACGCCGGCCACCCCTCCCCCGGGGCCCCGCACCACGCCCAGCACCACGGCGGTCACCAGACCGGCGGCGGCGGCCGGGACGAGGGCCCGGCGCAGCACCACGTGGAAGAGGTTGTCACCCCTGGGCGCGGTCTGCTGCGTCATGGTCTGCCTGCCTGGTTCGTCGTGGCGGGATGCCTGGCGAAGGAGGGTCGGGGCGCCGTCCCGGCGCTTGTGAAAGCTATCACAAGCTCGGTGCGCAGCCCAAACGCCGCCCATGACCTGCGGGGTCACGCGCCCACGCGGGCGCCCGGGGGCCGCGTGGGCCCCCGGGGAACCGGGTCCCCGAGAGGACGCGGTGGACCCGCTGCCGCGGCATCGCCCCGATCGGCTGATCCAATTCGGGGAACCGTGGGCCGGTGGCCGGGGGCGGTCAGGCGATGCGACGCGGGCGGTGGCCCGGGGCGGACCAGCGCGGCAGCCACACCGTGAGCACCCCGGCCACGACCACCGCCACCACCACCCCGATCCCGGCCACGAGCGGGTCGGGGACGAGGACGAAGCTGACCGAGCCCAGCGACGTCACGGCCGCCCACAGCCACAGCAGCAGCACCGCCCGGCGGTGGCCGTGCCCGATCTGCAGCATCCGGTGGTGCAGGTGCTGCTTGTCCGGGTGCCACGGCCGCTCCCCCCGCCGCGTGCGGCGCACGACGGCGAGCAGGATGTCGACGAGCGGCAGCAGGATGATGGCCAGTGGAACCACCAGGGGCAGGAGGGTCGCCGCGACCGGGTTGGTGCTGACCTGGGACGGCGTGACGTTGCCCGTGGTGGAGATCGTGGCCGCGGCCAGGAGCAGGCCGAGCAGGAGCGCGCCCGAGTCCCCCATGAAGAGGCGCGCCGGGTGGTAGTTGTGTGGCAGGAAGCCCAGGCAGCAGCCGATGAGCGCGGCCGAGATGAGGGTGGCCGAGGAGAACACGTTGGGCGGGTCGAACGTGCGCGAGATGCCGTAGCTGTAGATGAAGAAGGACGTCGCCGCGATGACGACGACCCCGGCGGCGAGGCCGTCGAGCCCGTCGATGAAGTTCACGGCGTTGGTGAAGACGACCACGGCGAAGACGGTGAGCCCCACCATGATCGGCGTCGGCAGCACCGTCACCCCGCCGATCGGCAGCTGGAAGAGCTGGATGCCGCTGAACGCGATGATCCCGGCGGCGATCATCTGGCCGCCCATCTTGGTCAGCCAGTCCATCTCGCGGATGTCGTCGATCGCCCCGATGAGGCACACGATCGCGGCGCCGTAGAGGACGCCCTTGAGCTCGGGACCGAGGACGAACACCTGCCCGAGGAACGGCAGGTGGCTCGCCGCGAGCATGGACGCCGCGAAGCCGAGGAAGATCGCCACTCCCCCGAGCCGCGGGATGGGGGCGGAGTGCACGTCCCGGTCACGGACGGGCGTGAAGGCACCCAGGCGCACGGCGACGGCGCGCAGCAGCGGCGTCGCGGCATACGTCACCACCGCGGCGACCATCAGGACCAGGAGGTACTCGCGCACCCACGTGCCTCTCGGGTGGTGTCGGCGACCGTGTCCGGGCTCGGCGCCGGGGTCAGCCCCGAGGGTATGCCGGGAACCTGGTCACGAGGTCCGTCACCCCGGCGCGCACCTGGCGGGAGACCTCGTGGTCGGGGTCGGCGTCGCCCCGGGTCACGGCGGTGGCGATGAGCTCGGCGATCTGCTCCATCTCGGCCGTGCCCATGCCCTGGGTCGTCACGCAGGGCGTGCCGACGCGGATGCCGCTGGCGATGTTGGGCTTCTGCGGGTCGAACGGGATCGCGTTCTTGTTGAGCACGATGCCGGCGGCGTCGGCCCGGGCCTCGGCGTCGGCGCCCGTGACATCCACGCCCTGGAGGTCGTGCAGCGACAGGTGCGTGTCGGTGCCGCCGGTCGTGGGACGGATCCCCCTCTCCCCCAACGCTGTCGCGAGCGCGGAGGCGTTCTCGATGACCTGCTTGGCGTACGCCTGGTACTCCGGCGTCGCGCACTCCTTGAAGTTGACCGCCTTGGCCGCGATGGTGTGCATCTGCGGGCCGCCCTGCATCATCGGGAAGACCGCCTTGTCCAGCTTGGCGGCGTGTTCCTCCTTGCAGACCAGCGCGCCCGAGCGCGGTCCCCGCAGCACCTTGTGGGTCGTGAAGGTGACGACGTCGGCGTACGGCACGGGGCTGGGGATCGCCTTGCCGGCCACGAGGCCGATGAAGTGCGCGGCGTCGACCCAGAAGATCGCGCCGACCTCGTCGGCCAGCCTGCGGAAGAACTCGAAGTCGATGAGCCGCGGGATCGCCGAGCCGCCGGCGAGGATCACCTTGGGCCGGTGCTCCTTGGCGAGGCGCTCGACCTCGGCGTAGTCGATGTCCTCGCTCTGGCGGTCGACGCCGTAGTGGACGGCGTTGAACCACTTGCCGGAGAACGAGACCTTGGTGCCATGGGTGAGGTGGCCACCCATCGGGAGGGCCATCGCGAGGATGGTCTCGCCGGGCTGCATGAAGGCGCCGTAGACCGCCTGGTTCGCGCTGGCGCCCGAGTGCGGCTGGACGTTGGCGTGGTCGGCGTCGAAGAGGGCCTTGCACCGCTCGATGGCGAGGTTCTCGGCCTTGTCGACCTCGGAGCACCCGCCGTAGTAGCGGCGCCCCGGGTAGCCCTCGGCGTACTTGTTCGACAGGGTCGAGCCGAGGGCGGTGAGCACCTCGGGGCTGGACATGTTCTCGCTGGCGATGAGCTGCAGGCCGCTGCGGATGCGGTCAAGCTCGGAGACGAGCACACCGGCCACCTCCGGGTCGAAGGCCTCCAGCGCCCCGAAGTCGGAACCGTAGAAGGTGTCAGCGCTCATGGGTCTCTCCCGGGGTGTCGGCGGCGGTCTCGGAGGTCGGTGGCAACTCTAGGGCGTCCTCGCCGGTGGTCCCGGTGCCGTCCGCGGACTCCGCCGGGGTCTCGTCGGTCGGGCGCTCGAGAGCCGCTGCGGCCGGCTGGTCGGCAGCGGCGGCCGGCTCGTCGGCAGCGGCGGCCGGCTCGTCAGCAGCGGCGGCCGGCTCGTCAGCAGCGGCGGCCGGCTCGTCAGCAGCGGCGGCCGGCTCGTCGGCAGCGGCGGGCTCGGCCCCCGAGGGGCGCTCGAGGACATCGTCGATCTGGTCCTGGGTGATCGCGCCCGCGCGCAGGACCGTCGGCGTCGGCCCCGTGCAGTCGACGATCGTGGACACCTCCATGCTCGTCGTGGGGCCGCCGTCGAGGTAGACCGAGACGGCGGCGCCGAGCTGGGCTGCGGCGTCCGTGACCGTGGTCGCGGGCGGCTGGCCGGTGAGGTTGGCGCTCGTCACGGCGAGCGGGCCGACCTCGGTGAGCAGGGCCAGGGCCACGTCGTCCTTGGGCATGCGCAGGGCCACGGTGCCGTTCGTGTCGCCGAGGTCCCACACGAGGGACGCCTGGGCGGTGAGGACGAGCGTGAGCGGGCCGGGCCAGAACTCCCCGATGAGGTCGCGGGCATAGGCCGGGACGTCGGTGGCCAGACCGTCGACGGTGCGCACGCTCGGCACGAGGACCGGTGGCGGCATCTCGCGGCCGCGGCCCTTGGCCGCCAGCACGGAGGCGACGGCCTCGGCCGAGAACGCATCGGCGCCGACGCCGTAGACGGTGTCCGTGGGGAGGACCACCACCTCCCCGGCACGGACCGCCTCGGCCGCCTTGGCGACCCCCTCGGCGCGACCCTCGTCGGTGGTGCAGTCGTAGACCGGGCTCATGGGCCCCAGCCTATTCCGGTCGCGCGGGGCCCCCACCCAGGGCCCGCGCTCCCCTCCCGCCGTCCCCCGCGGCTGCCACTTCGGGCCACTGGGCCACCGGGACTGCGCCCCACACCGCGGCTCAGTGGCCACGAGTGCGAGAAAGGGGGGTCAGGCGCGGGTCGCCACCGTGGCCCGCGGGCGGCCGGTGAGGTCGGGGTGGTCGGCCACGTCGGACCACTCCCCCGTGCGCCGCAGCGCCGCGGGCAGGCTCTCGCCCTGGCTGTCGGCGTGCTCCATCACGAGCGTCCCACCCGGGCGCAGCAGCCCGGCCGCCCGGCGCGCCACCGCGAGCGGGATCGCCAGCCCGTCCTCGCTGCCGCCGTAGAGCGCCACCTCCGGGTCGTGGTCGCGGACCTCGGGGTCGAGCGGGACCATCCCGACGGGGATGTAGGGCGGGTTGGACACGACGACGTCGACCGTGCCGTCGAGCTCGGGGTATGCCGTGGTGGCGTCGCCGAGCCGCAGCTCCACCGGGAGCCCGGTCGCCTCCACGTTGCGCGCAGCCCAGGCGTGCGCCTCGACCGACAGCTCGACTGCGTGCACCGTGGCGCCGGGCAGCTCGTCGGCCACCGCGAGCGCGATGGCGCCGGACCCGGTGCAGAGGTCCACGACCACCGGTGTGGTACCGCAGGCCCGCGCAGCCTCGATGGCCAGCCCGGCCACCACCTCGGTCTCGGGGCGGGGCGTGAAGACCCCGGGCCCGACCCTGAGCGTGAGGTGGCGGAAGTGGGCGCGGCCGGTCAGGTGCTGCAGCGGCAGCCGCGCCGCGCGCTCGGCGACCAGCCCGGCATACCGGTCGGCGAAGCCGGCGCCGCACTCCTCGAGCAGCACCATCCGCCGCCGGACGTCGCCGGCGTCGCAGCCGAGGACGTGCGCGGCGAGCGCGAGCGCATCGGCCTCGGGCGAGGGCACGCCGGCGTCGGCCAGGGCGCGGGTGGCGGCCACGACCTGCGCGCGGAGCGTGCTCACCCCTCGGCGACCGCGGCCATGCGAGCGGCCTCGTCGGCATCGACGGCCGACTGCACGACGGGGTCGAGCTCGCCGTCGAGGACGGTGTCGAGGTTGTAGGCCTTGAAGCCGGTCCGGTGGTCGGAGATGCGGTTCTCGGGGAAGTTGTAGGTGCGGATCCGCTCGCTGCGGTCGACCGTGCGCACCTGGCTCTTGCGGGCCTCGGCGGAGGCGGCCGCGGCCTCGTCCATCGCCAGCTGGTGCAGCCGAGCGCGCAGCACCCGCATCGCCGACTCCTTGTTCTGGAGCTGGCTCTTCTCGTTCTGGCAGGAGACGACGACGCCGGTCGGCAGGTGGGTGATGCGCACCGCCGAGTCGGTCGTGTTGACCGACTGCCCGCCGGGGCCGGACGAGCGGTAGACGTCGATCTTGAGGTCGTTCGGGTCGAGGGCGACCTCGACCTCCTCGGCCTCGGGCATGACCCAGACGCCGGCAGCAGAGGTGTGGATCCGCCCCTGGCTCTCGGTCACCGGAACGCGCTGCACCCGGTGCACGCCGCCCTCGTACTTCAGCCGGGCCCAGGGAGCCTCCCCCGGCTCGGGGGTGCCCTTGGCCTTGATGGCGACCTGCACGTCCTTGTACCCGCCGAGGTCGGACTCGGTCGCGTCGATGACCTCGGTCCTCCAGCCGCGGCGCTCGGCGTAGCGCAGGTACATGCGCAGCAGGTCCCCGGCGAACAGGGCCGACTCGTCGCCGCCCTCGCCGGCCTTGACCTCGAGGATGATGTCGCGGTCGTCGTCCGAGTCGCGCGGTACGAGCAGCCGGCGCAGCTTCTCCTCCGCGGCGGCCAGGGTCTGCTCCAGCGCCGGGACCTCCTCGGCGAACGACGCGTCCTCGGTGGCGAGCTCGCGGGCGGCGGCCAGGTCGTCCTGGGCCGTGTGCCACGCGTGGTAGGCCGCGACGGTCGGCGCCAGCGCGGCATACCGCTTGTTCAGCTGCCGCACCTTGTCCTGGTCGCCGAAGACCGCGGGGTCGGCGAGCTCCTTCTCGAGCTCGGCGTGCTCCTGCACCAGGGCGGCTGCGGACTCCAGCATGGGTGGTTCCCTCGGATCTGCGTGGTGAAGGCGGGATGAGGTGGGCTGTGCTCGGGGGATAACGCAATGCGCCGGCCCTGACCGTGTGGTCAGGACCGGCGCAGCGGGAAAGCTACTTCTTCTCGGCCGCGGCCTTCTTGCCGTAGCGCGCCTCGAAGCGGGCCACGCGGCCACCGGTGTCGAGGATCTTCTGCTTGCCGGTGTAGAACGGGTGGCACTGCGAGCAAACCTCGGCGTGGATGGCGCCGTTCGCAGCGGTGCTGCGGGTCTGGAACGTGTTGCCACAGGTACAGGTCACCGTGGTGGCGACGTACTCCGGGTGGATGTCCTTCTTCAAAGCGTGCTCCTCGAGTCGGTGCGGCCGGGTCCGCGGGATCTGCCCGTACTGCGGTGAACCGGTCAGCGGTCAAGTGTGCCAGAGGTGGCGCACCTTCTCCTAAACGGCGTCGACCCGGGCGGCATTCCCCGGCGCGGCCTGCCCGACGAGGGGCAGCAGCACGCGGATCGTGGTCCCCTCGCCCTCCACCGACTCCAGCGTCAGCTCACCGCCGTGACCTGCGACGATCGACCGGGCGATGGCCAGGCCCAGGCCGGTGCCGGGGATGGCGGCGTCGGTCGCGTTGCTCGCCCGGAAGAACCGCTCGAAGAGCTGGGCCTGGTCCCGGGCGGGGATGCCGATGCCGGTGTCCGAGACGGTCACGACGACCCGGTCGGCGTCCTGGTGGGCCGACAGGTCGACCCGTCCACCCGCCGGCGTGAACTTGACGGCGTTGGACCCCAGGTTGATGAAGGCCCGCTCCATGTGCTGCCGGTCGACGCGGACGAGGAGGTCCGGGTCCACGGCGGCGACCTGCAGCTCGACCCCGGCCGCCGCGGCACCGGGTCGCAGCACCTCGACCACGTCACCGAGCAGCACGGCGACCGGCAGCTCCTGCAGGCTGGGCTGCACACCGGACGCCTCGATCTTGTTGAGCACCAGCAGGTCCTCGATCATCCCGCGCAGCCGGACCGCGTTGCGACGGATGGTGCCGAGGGCGTCGAGCTGGGGTCGGGTCAGGTCGCCGTAGTCGCCGTCCTCGAGCAGCTCGAGGTAGCCGGCGATCGACGTCAGGGGGGTCCGCAGCTCGTGCGACACGGTCGCGAGGAAGTCCGTCTTCTGGCGGTCCAGCTCGGTGAGCCGGGTGAGCTGGGCGTCCTGCATCTCCCGCAGCCGCAGCGCCACGATCGACTGCGCGACGTACCCGGCGCACTGCTGCGCCGACTGGATCTCGTGGCGGCGCCACCGGCGGGGACCGTCGACCATGAGGACGGAGAGCACGCCGAGGCCCTGGGCGCCCGTCCCGACGGGGACCATGAGCAGGCTGCGGGCACCTGTGGCCCGGAAGAACCGCTCGGCCCGCTCCTGCTGCTGCACCTGGGCGTCGAGGAAGTCGGGCACCGCGAAGAACGTTGCCGCCCGCCGCAGCTCTCGGTTGACGAGGGCCACCTCCTGGGCCAGGGAGGGCGGGAACGGCGGCAGGTCGGGCAGGTCGTAGCGGTGCCACTGGGTGCGCTGGTCGATCTCGCCGGACCCGTCGTAGGTGTAGAGCAGCACGCGGTCGGCGGACAGGCCCTCCCCCAGCATCGCGCAGACGGCATACACGGCCGAGTCGATGTCGGGGGCGCCGTGGACGACGCGGGCCACGTCCAGGGCCAGCTGGTAGGACAGCAGCACGGCCGCCTGTTGCTCCTGCAGGACCAGGTTGGCCCGGGTGAGCCCGTTGAAGTCGTCGGCGAGGTCGCGCACCTCCGCGGCGCCGGTGCTGACGTCGGCGGTCGCCTCCCGGTCGCCGTCGCGCTGCCGGGCCACCACCGCCCGCAGCCGTTCGAGCGGACGCGAGACCGACCGGCTCAGCAGCAGCCCCCACCCCACGAGGAGGCCGGTCGTGAGGACGACCGCCACCACCAGCAGCGCCATGGCCAGCCCGGAGGAGGCCCGGGTGTCGCGCCGGGCGTCGTCGCGCTCGCTCTTCAGCGCGGCGAAGAGGGCGCGGTTGGTGTCCCGCACGGCGCGAAAGGCCCGGTTCGCGTCGTCCTGGGCGGCGCCGGCGACCGCGGCCGACCGCCCGAGGTCCGACTCGGTCCGGGTGGCCGTCTCGAACCACGTCCGGACCGCGGTTCGTTGCGCCGCGAGGAGCCGGGCGTACCGGGTCCGCTGCTCGTCGTCGAGGGAGTTCGAGGCGATGGCCCGCCCCACCGCGTCGAGGTCGCCGACGACGGCCTCCTCCTTGAGGCGGTACCGGATGATCGGGGCCGCGCCGTTTACCTGCTGGCTCCAGCCGGCGTTCGCCTCGGTCATGTCGAGCATCGCGGCGTTGTTGGCCTCGAAGGCCGGCCCGAGGGCGAGCGTGAGCGCCGTCGCTGCGTGGTTCTGGCGCACCTGCTGGGCGAAGACCAGCCCGAACACCACCGGCAGGACCACGAGGACGCTGAGGGCCAGGGTGCGGACCTGCACCCCCACGGACCGGGTGGCCAGGCGGGCCCCCCGTCGACGCAGGCCCGGTGCCCGGTTCACGGCGTCTCGCCGCCCTGGAAGCCGGTGCGCGTCATGGTGCCCCACACCTGCTTGCGGCCGCGCAGGCTGGACCACCACCCCTCGAGCCGCCACCAGACCGTGAGCTGGCGGTACCCGACGTTCTCCAGCAGGCTGGCCAGCAGGATCACCCCGAGGTCGCGCCAGCGGTCGTGCCGGTGGAACGCCCACTCCTCCACGGCCAGCGCCGCCAGGGTCACGAAGACCGCGTAGCCGTACGCGAGCAGCAGGAAGAGCAACGCGAAGGGTACGTCCACGACGTCGAGCCACAGCGCCAACGGCAGGATGACGATGCCGTACGCCTCGAGCAGGGGCGCGACGAGCTCGAACACCCAGTAGTACGGCAGCGCCACCCAGCCGACCCGGCCGTACCGCTTGCGCAGCAGCATCCCCCGGTAGGCCCAGAGCGTCTCCCACAGGCCCCGGTGCCACCGTCGCCGTTGGTTGCGCAGGACCCGCAGGGTCGACGGGGCCTCGGTCCAGGACACCGGCTCGGGGACGAACCGCACGCGGTAGTCGCGGCCCTCGTCGCGCAGGTGCCGGTGGATCCGCATGACGAGCTCGAAGTCCTCGCCGATGCTGGTGTGGTCGAGCCCACCGACCTCCACGAGGACGTCGCGGCGGAACAGCCCGAACGCGCCGCTGATGAGGATGAGCCCGTGCAGCCGCGACCAGCCGGTCCGCCCCAGGAGGAAGGCCCGGAAGTACTCGACGACCTGGATCCGGGGCAGCCACCTGCGGGGCGCGGCCACCGTGACGACACGGCCCGAGACCACCCGGCAGCCGTTGACGGCGCGGATCGTGCCGCCCGTCGCGACCATCCGCGTGGGGTCGTCGGAGAACGGCTGGGCCACCCGGAGCAGGGCGTCCGGCTCGAGCACCGAGTCGGCGTCGATGACGGCGACGAGGGGCTCGGTCGCGGCGTTGATGCCGGTGTTGACGGCCTCGGTCTTGCCGGAGTTGTCCTTGGTGACGACGAGCAGCCGGGTGCGGCCGTCGCGGGGCACGTAGACGCCACGCAGCGCCGCCTCCACGTGGACGTCCTGGGGAAGGACGCGCGGGATCTGGACGAGGTCGAAGGCCTCGACGAGCCGGGTCAGCGTGCCGTCGGTGCTGCCGTCGTCGACGACGACCACCTCGTGCCGCGGGTGCCGCAGCGAGAGCAGCGCCTTGACCGACGTGACGATGCCGGCCTCCTCGTTGTGGGCCGGCACGAGCACGGAGATCCCCGGCGTGAGCGACCGCCCCATCGTCTGCACGCCGGCCTCGTCCCGGCGGCGCTCGGACCGGATCTCCAGCGCTGCCAGCACGATCGTCACCAGGTAGGACGAGTTGATGAGGACGAAGTAGACCAGCACGGGCACGGTGGTGGCAGCGAGCAGCCAGACCACCCCGGAGCGCAGGGAGTCCAGGAACGCCGTCACGGGGCGCCCCTCACGCCGTCCGTACGACCCTCACGCAGGGCCTCCATCGTCGCGGCCGAGGCGACCGGCAGCCCGCGACGCGGGTCCCAGATCCCCTGCTGGGCCGACTCGGCCTCGGCCTGCTCGACCGGCTGGACGGCTGCGTGCCCGGTCGGGCCGAGCTGCAGGAGGCTGGTGGCGGCGATCTCGGCGAGGCGGGGATCGGGGTCGCCGAGCAGGGCTGCCAGGTGCGGCACCGCGGCGGGGTCGCCGAGCGTGCCGAGCGCCTCGGCGCAGATGCGTCGCAGGGGCAGCGGGTGCGGTGCCGCCGTGTGCTGCGCCAGCACCTCGACGTCGTCGGCGGCGCCGATGCTGCCGAGCGCGGTCGCGCTGGTCTCGCGGACGCTGAGCTCGGGGTCGGAGCGCACGAGCTCGCGCAGGGCCGGGACGCTGCGCCGGAAGCTGCCGATCCCGCTGACGTAGGCGGCGACCGTCCTCGTCGTCGGGCTCGGCGACGCCAGGGCGTCGACGAGGGCGGGCGCGACGCCGACCCCGAGGCTGCCCACCGCGTCGGCACCGACACCCGCCGGTATGCCGTGCTCGGCGCCCACGGCGGCCAGCAGGGGTGCCGCTGCGGTCGCCTCGCCGAGCTGCCCCAGCGCCTGGGCGGCGGCGACACGCACCTCGAGCGAGGTGTCGCGCAGGGCCTCGATGAGCAGCGGCAGCGCGCTCCCGACCCGGCACAGCCCGAGCATCTGGGCGGCCCGGGCCCGCTCGCGCTCGTGGCGGCTGCGCAGGTGGTGGGGAGCCCGCTCGAGGGCCCCGTGCGTCAGCAGCACCATGGAGAGCTCCTCCGTGGGTGCGCCGCGGACCTTCTGCAGGAACTCGACGACCGCGTCGTCGATGACGCCGCGCACCGCCTCCGGGGCGTCCATCAGGGTCTGGAGGTGGTCTCCGTCCTCGTCCTCGCCGGCCGCGAGCGCCACGAGGTGCATCCGGTACGGGGCCAGGGCGGCTCGCGTGGCCCGCTCACGCCGGGTGCGCAGCACCTTGGTGAGCGCGACCACCACCGCCAGGGCCACCGAGCACACCAGGACGACGAGCGTCGCGACCAGCAGCGTGTGCCAGCTCATGGGGCGCTCATCGGGCCCGGGACAGGATCCCGTTCACGCGGTGCAGGAGCTCGCGGGGGCTGAACGGCTTGATGACGTAGTCGTCCGCCCCGACCGCGAAGCCGGTGTCCACGTCGGTGTCGCGCGACTTGGCCGACAGGAGGAGCACCGGGGTGGTGGGGGTGTCGCTGTCGCGGATCTTGCGCAGCACGTCGATGCCGGAGAGCCCCGGCATCATGACGTCGAGGATGACGAGCGCCGGGGGCTGCTGCTGGAACGCGTCCCAGGCCGCGAGCCCGTCCGGGACCGCCTGGACGGAATACCCCGCCTGGCTGAGCTTGAAGTCGACGAGGTCTCGGATGTCGGGGTCGTCGTCGGCGACGAGCACCCGGGCCCCCTGTGGCTCGGTCACGTGCGTCCTCTCTGGCCTGCCTGCGCGCGTACGCGGTCAAATGTACGGTGCCGCAGGCCTCCGCGACGGTCTGGAGCTGGGAACCGGCGTGGCTGCCCGGCATACGGGACGGACCGCCACGCCGCGGGGCCCGGCACCGGTCTCGGCGCCGGGCCCCGCGGGAGGGGTCGAGGACCGGTCCTCAGTCGTCCTTGTCGTCGTCGACCTTGATCGACGACGTCTGCTGGATCTGCATGAGGAACTCGATGTTGCTCTTGGTCTTCTTGATCCGGTCGATGAGCAGCTCGATCCCCTGCTGCTGGTCGAGTGCCGCGAGCACCCGGCGCAGCTTCCACATGATCTTGAGCTCGTCGGAGGAGAGCAGGATCTCCTCCTTGCGGGTGCCGGAGTTGTTGACGTCGACCGCGGGGAAGATGCGGCGGTTCGCCAGCCCCCGGTCGAGCTTGAGCTCCATGTTCCCGGTGCCCTTGAACTCCTCGAAGATCACCTCGTCCATCCGCGAGCCGGTCTCGACCAGCGCGGTGGCCAGGATCGTGAGCGAGCCGCCGTTCTCGATGTTGCGCGCCGCGCCGAAGAACTTCTTCGGCGGGTAGAGCGCGGCCGAGTCGACGCCACCGGAGAGGATGCGACCGCTCGCCGGGGCGGCGAGGTTGTAGGCGCGACCCAGCTTGGTGATCGAGTCGAGCAGCACGACCACGTCGTGGCCCATCTCGACGAGGCGCTTGGCGCGCTCGATGGCCAGCTCGGCGACCGTGGTGTGGTCCTCGGCCGGGCGGTCGAAGGTCGAGGAGATGACCTCGCCCTTGACGGCGCGCTGCATGTCGGTGACCTCCTCGGGGCGCTCGTCCACGAGGACGACCATGAGGTGGCACTCCGGGTTGTTGGTGGTGATCGCGTTGGCGATCGCCTGCATCACCATCGTCTTGCCGGCCTTCGCCGGGGCCACGATCAGGCCACGCTGGCCCTTGCCGATCGGCGCGACGAGGTCGATGACGCGGGTGGTCAGGATGTGCGGCTCGGTCTCCAGGCGCAGCCGCTGCTGGGGGTACAGCGGGGTCAGCTTGCCGAACTCCACCCGCTTGCGGGCGTCGTCGGGGCTCATGCCGTTGACCGTGTCGAGCCGGACCAGCGCGTTGAACTTCTGCCGCTGGCCCTGGTCCTCGTGCTGGGCCTTCACCGCGCCGGTGACCGCGTCGCCCTTGCGCATGCCGTTCTTCTTGACCATGCCCAGCGGGACGTACACGTCGTTGGGGCCGGGCAGGTAGCCGGAGGTGCGGACGAAGGCGTAGTTGTCGAGGACGTCGAGGATCCCGGCGACGGGCACGAGGACGTCGTCGTCGGCGACCTGCGGCTCGTTGTCGTACTCGCCGAAGTCGCCACGGCCGCCGCGTCGCTTGTCCCGGTTGCGGTTGCGGTTGCGGTTGCGCCGCCGACCCCGCCCGTCGGCGTCGTCGTCGTAGCCGCCCTGTCCGCCGTTGCCCCGACCCTGCTGGCGCTGGTCGCCACGGGTGTCGTCGTCGTGGCCGTCGTGGGCACGGCCGTCGTGGGCACGGCCGTCCTGGTCGCGCTCGCCGCCGCGACGGGTGTCGGCCTGGCGCCCGTCGCCCTGGCGGTGGTCGCCCTGTCGCCCTTCGCCCTGGCGGTGGTCGCCCTGTCGCTGGTCGCGGTCGCCACGCTCAGCACGGTGCTCACCCTGGCGGTCATCGCCCTCGCGGGTGTCGCGCTGACGCTGGTCCCGGTCGCCCCGCTCACCACGGGCGTCCGGCGCACGGTGGTCGGCCTGGTCGCGGCGGTCGGCGTGGTCACGACGGTCGGCCTGGCGCCGGTCCCGGTCGGCCCGGCCGGTCGCGCCGGGGTCCTCGCGCTCGGCACGCTCGCGACGGGCGCCGCGGCCCTCGTCGCCGGCCTGGTCGGCCGGCTCACCGCGACGGGCCTCGGCGGCTCGTCCGGGGCCCTGCTCGGCCGCCTCGGTCCGGGGTGCCGCCTCGGTGCGGGGTGCGGCCTCGGTCCGGGGTGCGGTCTGGGGGCTCGCGGAGCGACGGCTCCGGGCCGGCTCACGGTCGGCGACCGGTGCGCCGTCGGCGACGGGGGCACGGTCGGCGACGGGGGCACGGTCGGCGACGGGGGCACGGTCGGCGACGGGGGCGCGGCCCGGCTCGGACGTGCGAGCCGTCTCGGCCCGGGCCTCCTGGCGGGAGGCTGCGCTCCCCCCGGACTGGCGGTCCTTGATCGCCGTCACGAGGTCGTTCTTGCGCATCTTCGCGGTGCCGGTGATCCCCATGCTCGCGGCCAGCCCCTGGAGCTCCGCGACCTTCATGGTGCTGAGCGCTCCGGAGCGACGCGGCTTCTCGTCCTGCGGGCTCGCAGTGTCGAGAGTGGTGGTGTCTGTCACGAAGGATCCTTCCCCCTCGTATGCGGACCAGTCAGATTCGGTCCGGTGCTTGGGCCAGAGAACTGACCTGTGGAAGCCACATGCGGCACGACAGGGCCACGGCAGCATCGGGACGGCCGACATGTGGTGGGTGCAGCTCACCCGGGGGATGCTTCGAAAAGGGGGCATCTCGGGGAGGCGCGCACTCAATGTAACACCGTTGCGGGCGGCATCAGTCCCGGGTCTGCGAAATCCCCTCGGCGCGTTCGCGGAGCACCACATGTGCCCCCGTGGTGGGCACCCCGGGCCGGCTCGCGAGCCACCCGGCGGGCGCCAGCGCGGCCGCCTCGTCGACCTCGACGGGCCGGCTCAGGACGAGGACGGAGGGCCCGGCCCCGGAGATCACCGCGGCGTGGCCGTGCTCGCGCAGCAGGTCGACGAGCTGCATCGACGCGGCGAAGGAGGCCCGGCGCGCCTCCTGGTGCAGCCACTCCCGGGTGGCCGGCAGCAGCAGGCCCGGGTCGTGGGTGAGGGCGTGGACGAGCAGCGCCGCCCGCGCGGAGTTGCGGGCCGCGTCGGCGTGCCGGACGTGGGTCGGCAGGACCGACCGCGCTGTGGCGGTGGAGAGCTGCGTGCCGGGCACGAGGACGAGCACGCGCAGGTCGTCGTGCGGCCGGAGCCGGACCGTGGCGACGTGCCCCTCCCCCTCGGACCACGACAGGGTGAGCCCACCGAACACGGAGGCCGAGGAGTTGTCGGGGTGCCCCTCGAGGCGGGCCGCCAGGTCGTTGGTGAAGGCGAGGTCCGGATCACCCACGGCCCCACGGCATACGTCGTGGATCGCCTGCGCCGCAACGATTCCCGTGACGATCGCCGTCGCGGACGACCCGAGGCCCCGCCCGTGCGGCACGGTGTTGGCACAGCGCAGGTGCAGACCCCGCGGCGCCGCGACGCCGAGCTCGCCCCAGGCCCGCAGCATGGTCCGCACGACGAGGTGCGACGCGTCGCGAGGCACCTCACCGGCGCCCTGCCCCTCGACGTCGACGACGACGCCGGGCTCGTCGGTGACGGTCGCGGTGCAGGTGTCCCAGATGCCGAGGGCGAGCCCGACCGAGTCGAAGCCGGGGCCGAGGTTGGCGCTGCTCGCCGGGACCCGGACCCCGACCGAGGTCCCCGGCGCGAGCTGGTCGGCCATCAGCCCTCGAAGCCGAGGGCGACCGCGGCGGAGTACGCGTCGACGGGGATCCGGGTCGGCTGCACCTCCGAGCCGTCGGCCTGGCGCAGCGCCCACTGCGGGTCCTTGAGCCCGTGGCCGGTCACGGTGCACACGATGCGCGCCCCCGACGGGACCTGTCCCGCCGCGTGGACCTGGAGCAGGCCGGCCACGGAGGCGGCCGACGCCGGCTCGACGAAGATGCCCTCCTCCGCGGACAGGATGCGGTGGGCCGCGAGGATCTGCTCGTCGGTGACGGACTCGATCCGCCCGCCGGACTCGTCGCGCGCGGCCTCGGCCTGCCGCCACGAGGCGGGGTTGCCGATGCGGATCGCGGTGGCGATCGTGTCGGGCTGGTCGACGGGGTGGCCGAGGACGATCGGCGCGGCGCCCGCCGCCTGGAAGCCCCACATCTGCGGCAGGTGCGACGCCGGGCCGGGGGTCGGCGAGCCCTGGTGGTACTCGCGGTAGCCCTTCCAGTACGCCGTGATGTTGCCGGCGTTCCCCACCGGCAGGCAGTGGATGTCGGGGGCGTCACCGAGGGCGTCGACGACCTCGAAGGAGGCGGTCTTCTGGCCCTCGATGCGCGCCGGGTTCACCGAGTTCACCAGCTCGACGGGGTAGGACTCGGCGAGCTTGCGCGACACGGTGAGGCAGTCGTCGAAGTTGCCCTCGACCTGCAGCAGCGTGGCGCCGTGCGCGATTGCCTGGCTCAGCTTGCCCAGGGCGATCTTGCCGTCCGGGACGAGCACCGCACACGTCATACCGGCCTTGACGGCGTAGGCCGCGGCGCTGGCGCTCGTGTTGCCGGTGGAGGCGCAGATGACGGCCTTCGCGCCGTGCTTGGCCGCCATCGAGATGGCGGCGGTCATGCCGCGGTCCTTGAACGAGCCGGTGGGGTTCAGGCCCTCGTACTTGACGAAGACCTCCGCGCCCACGCGCTCGCTGAGCCACTCCGCCGGGATGAGCGGGGTCCCGCCCTCCTGGAGGGTCACGACGGGTGCGCCGTCGAGCATCGGCAGCCGCTCGGCATACTCGCGGATCACGCCGCGCCACAGGCGTGCCATCAGGCGCCCTCCACCCGCATGACGGAGGTGACCTCGCGGACGGTCTCGAGCTCCGCGAGCGCCTCCACGGTCGCGGCGAGCGCGGCGTCGGGGGCGGTGTGGGTGACGACGACGAGCTGCGCGCGGGTCGACGGGGCGCCGTCGGGGCCGGGGTGCTCGACGATCGACTGCCGCACGGTCTCGATCGACACGTCGTGCGCGGCGAAGGCCATGGCCACCTGCGCCAGGACTCCTGGGCGGTCGGCCACGTCGAGGCTGATGTGGTACCTCGTGAGGGCGCGACCCATGGGCAGCACCGGCAGGTCGGCGTAGGCCGACTCCCCCGGTCCGCGCCCGCCGCCCACCCGGTGCCGGGCCACGGCGACGACGTCGCCGAGGACGGCGCTGGCGGTCGGGTCTCCCCCGGCGCCCTTGCCGTAGAACATGAGCTGCCCGGCCGCGTCGGCCTCGACGAACACCGCGTTGTACGCGTCGCGCACGCCACCGAGCGGGTGGCCGCGCGGGATCATCGCCGGGTGCACGCGCACGCTCACGCCGGGAGTGGGACGGCCCTCGTCGTCGACCGTCTCGGTGCGTTCGCAGATTGCGAGCAGCTTGACGACACAGTCCATCTCGCGGGCGGCCTGGACGTCGGCAGCCGAGACCTCGGTGATGCCCTCGCGGTGGACCTGCTCGCTCGACACCCGGGTGTGGAACGCCAGTGAGGCGAGGATCGCGGCCTTGGCGGCGGCGTCGAAGCCCTCGACGTCGGCGGTCGGGTCGGCCTCGGCGTAGCCCAGCGCCTGGGCCTGCTCGACGGCCTCGACGAAGCCCTGGCCGGTCGTGTCCATCTTGTCGAGGACGTAGTTGGTGGTGCCGTTGACGATTCCGAGCACCCTGCGGACGTCGTCGCCGGCGAGCGACTCACGGATCGGGCGCAGGATGGGGATGGCACCCGCGACCGCGGCCTCGTAGTAGAGGTCCACCCCGTGCTCGGCGGCCGCGGCGTACAGCGACGGACCGGCCTCGGCGAGCAGGGCCTTGTTGGCCGACACGACCGAGGCGCCGTGCTTCATCGCCGACTCGATGAGGGTGCGGGCCGGCTCGATGCCGCCGATGACCTCGACGACGATGTCGGCGCGCGTGACCAGTTCCTCGGCGTCCGCGGTGAACAGGCTGGGGTCCACCGGGACGTCCGGGCGCTCGCGCCCCGGGCGGCGGACCGCGATGCCGACGAGCTCGAGCGGGCGGCCGACCCGGGCCGCGAGGTCGTCGGCGTGCTCCGTGAGCATGCGCGCGACGGACGACCCGACCACGCCACAGCCCAGCAGCGCCACGCGCAAGGGCGCCTGGGGCTGCTGCGGGGTCCGCCCCCCGCGCTCTGCCTCGCTCACCGACCGCTCCTCGTTCAGCACCGCCTCATCCTCCCCCGGTGTCCACCCTGTGGACCCCGGTGGTCCGCGATCCGGACGTGCCCGGCTCGCGAAAGGACCCTATCCGGCAATCGGTACTAGTCAGAACGGCGGACGACGAACCGGACATGCGACGCCAGACTGCTCCGCGGGCGCCGGTCCCGGACAGGGCGGCCCGGCGCCGCTCGAATCCGCACTCGAGAGCCGCCGGGAGGCCTCATGATCCGCAGAACCACGCTCACTGCCACGGGGGTGGCCGCCGTCTCGCTGGCCCTGGTGCTCGCGCCGGCCACGTCCGCCTCGGCCCACCAGGGTCACGGCCGGCCGCCGGCCCACTGGGACCGGACGCTGACCGACCAGGTGCTGGCGCCGTTCCAGCTGGCCGTCGCGCGCGACAAGGTCTACGTCGCCGACGGCTTCACCTCGACCGTCTCGCTGGTCCGCCGCGACGGCAGCCTGCAGACCCTCGCCACCGGCCCGCAGTCCGGCGAGGTCGCCGGCCTCGACGTCACCGACCAGGGCTCCTGGGCCTACACCGCGTCGGACTACGCCACCGGCGCGACGACCCTGACGATCAAGCGGCGCGGCCACGCCGACGTCGTGGCGGACCTCTCCGGCTACGAGTCCTCCGTCAACCCCGACGGCACCCAGACCTACGGCTTGGTCGGCGGAGCCAACCCCTGCGCCGTCGCGTTCTTCGAGCAGGTCACCGGGGGCCCCGCGACCTACCAGGGCATCGTCGAGTCGCACCCGTACAGCACGGTGTCGCTCGGCGACGGCTCGTGGGCGGTCGCCGACGCCGCGGCCAACGCCATCCTGCGCGTCGACCGCCGCGGCCACGTCTCGACCCTGGCCGTGCTGCCGCCGCAGCCGGTCACCATCACGGCCGACATGGCGTCCGCGCTCGGTGCCCCCGACTGCATCGTGGGGACGACGTACGCCTTCGAGCCGGTGCCGACCGACGTCGAGGTCGCCCACCACGGCAGCCTGCTGGTGTCGACCCTGCCCGGCGGTCCGGAGGACCCGAGCCTGGGCGCCCGGGGCAGCGTGTACCGGGTCGACCAGTGGTCGGGGAAGGCGACCCGGCTGGCCACCGGCTTGTCGGGCGCGACCAACGTGGCGCTGGCACCGGACGGCACGGTCCTCGTGACCGAGCTGTTCGGCGGCAAGGTCACGGCACTGCGGCACGGGCGGACGAGCACGTTCCGGTCGGTCGACTCGCCCGTGTCGGTCGAGGCGTCCGGCCGCTCGGTCTACGTCGGGACGCTCGCGGCCATGGACGACCAGGGCAACGTCACCGGGCCGGGCACGATCCGGGTGTTCCGCCGCTGACGGTGGCACCGCTGTCGGGGAGGGACGACCCGACGGGTGGACCGGGGGTGCTACGGCTGCAGGGGCCGCGGCATCCTCCGGTGCGTGCAGCCGGAGGGTGCGTGCAGCCGGCTGGTGCGTTCAGCCGACGTCGAGGGCCAGCAGGTCCTCGACGGTCTCGCGCCGCACGATGACGCGGGCCCGCCCGTCACGGACGGCGAGGACGGGTGGCCGCGGCGTGTGGTTGTACTGGCTGGCCATGCTCCGGCAGTACGCGCCGGTGCCTGGGACCGCCACGAGGTCGCCGGGGGCGACGTCGTCAGGCAGGTACTCGTCCATCACCACGATGTCGCCCGACTCACAGTGCCGGCCGACGACGCGCGCCAGCCGGGGCGCGGCGTCGGAGCGGCGGCTCGCGAGCGTGCAGGAGTAGTCGGCGTCGTAGAGGGCGGTGCGGATGTTGTCGCTCATCCCGCCGTCGACGCTGACGTAGGTGCGAGTGGATCCTCCACCGAGGTCGACGTCCTTGACGGTGCCGACCTCGTAGAGGGTGAACGTGCTCGGTCCGACGATGGCGCGGCCGGGCTCGATCGAGATCCGCGGCGCCGGGGTGTCGGGGCTGCCGTCGCCGGCGGCCTTGAGCTCGCGCCGGACGAGGTCGGCCATCTGCTCGCCGAGCGCGCGCGGCGACAGCGGGGTGTGCTCGGACGTGTAGGCGATGCCGTAGCCGCCGCCGAGGTCCATCTCGGGCAGGTGCACCCCGTGGACGTGGGCGACCTCGGCGTGCAGGCCGACCAGCCGCCGGGCCGACACCTCGAAGCCCGAAGTGTCGAAGATCTGGCTGCCGATGTGCGAGTGCAGCCCGCGCAGGTCGAGCACGTCGGGCCGGGCGAGGATCCGCGCCACGGCCTCGGCGGCGCGGCCGCCGGCGAGCGAGAAGCCGAACTTCTGGTCCTCGTGGGCGGTGGCGATGAACTCGTGGGTGTGCGCCTCGACGCCGACCGTCACGCGCACCATGACAGGGGCCCGGACGCCGAGCTCCGTCGCGACACTGGCGATCCGGTCGATCTCCTCGAACGAGTCGACCACGATCCGGCCGACGCCGTACTCGAGGGCCTGCCGGATCTCGGCGAGGCTCTTGTTGTTGCCGTGCATGCCGATCCGCTCGGCGGGGAAGCCCGCGCGCTGGGCCACCGCGAGCTCACCGCCACTGCAGACGTCGAGCGAGAGCCCCTCCTGCGCCACCCATCGCGCGACCTCCGTGCACAGGAACGCCTTGCCCGCGTAGTAGACGTCGACCCCACCGAGGTCGGCGAACGGGGCCGCGAAGTCGTCCCGGAACGCCCGCGCCCGCGCGCGGAAGTCCTCCTCGTCCACGACGTAGGCCGCGGTGCCGAACTCGCGCGCGATGCTCACGACGTCGAGGCCGCCCACGGTGAGGCGGCCCTCCTCGTCCCGGTCGACGGTGCTCGGCCAGAGCTGCGGCAGCAGCTCCATGACGTCCGTGGGCCAGGGCAGCCAGTGCGGGGGCCCGCCGTATCCCTCGGCGTGGAGCGCCCCCGCCTCGTGTGCACGCATGGGCTACATCCTGTCGGGTGCGCAGACCCCCAGCAGGTCCAGTCCGTTGGCCAAGACCTGCCGGGTGGCGTCGTTGAGCCACAGGCGCGTGCGGTGCACGTCGGTGATCTCCTCGTCGGCGGTCATGGGCCGGACGCGGCAGGTGTCGTACCACTTGTGGAACCGGCCGGCGAGGTCCTCGAGGTAGCGAGCGACCCGGTGCGGCTCGCGCAGGTGCGCGGCCTGGGCGACGACCCGCGGGAAGTCGCCGAGGATGGCGAGCAGTGCGGCCTCGGTCGGGTCGGACAGCAGACTCGGGTCGAAGCCGTCCTCGCGCCGCACGCCGTCCTCGTTCGCCAGCCGGGCGACGTTGGAGGTCCGGGCGTGGGCGTACTGCACGTAGAAGACCGGGTTGTCGTTGGTCTGCTTGCGCAGCTCCTCGCCGTCGAGCGACAGCGGGCTGTCGGCCGGGTAGCGGGCCAGGGAGTAGCGGATCGCGTCCGTGCCGATCCAGCTGATGAGGTCGCGCAGCTCGATGATGTTGCCGGCGCGCTTGGAGAGCCGGGCACCCCCGAGGTTGACCAGCTGGCCGATCTTGACCTCGATGTTGTGCTCCGGGTCGTCCCCCGCGCAGGCGGCGATCGCCTTGAGCCTGTTGATGTAGCCGTGGTGGTCGGCACCGAGCAGGTAGATCTTCTCGTCGAACCCACGGTCCTTCTTGGACAGGTAGTACGCGGCGTCGGCGGCGAAGTACGTCGGCTCGCCGTTGGCCCGGATGAGGACCCGGTCCTTGTCGTCGCCGAAGTCGGTGGTGCGCAGCCAGATCGCTTCGTCCTGGTCGAAGACGTGCCCCTGCTCGCGCAACCGGGCGACGGCCTGCTCGACCGCGCCCTCGTCGTGCAGCGTGTTCTCTGAGAACCAGACGTCGAAGTGCACGCCGAACGCCTCGAGCGTCTCCCGGATGTCGGCCAGCTGGAGCGGGTACGCGAGCTCCCGGGCGACGGTCATCGCCTCGTCCTCGGGCAGCTCGGGCAGGTCGGGGCGCTGCTCGAGCACGGCTGCCGCAAGCGTGTCGATGTACTCGCCGGGGTACCCGCCCTCCGGAGTCGGCTCCCCCTTGGCCCGGGCCACGACGCTGCGCGCGAACTTGTCCATCTGCGCGCCGGCGTCGTTGAGGTAGTACTCGGTCGTCAGCGTCGCGCCGGACGCCCTCAGCAGGCGGGCCATGGCATCACCGAGCGCGGCCCACCGGGTGTGGCCGAGGTGCAGGGGGCCGGTGGGGTTGGCCGAGATGTACTCGAGGTTGATGACGTGTCCGGCCTCGGACTCGTTGCGGCCGAACGCTGCTCCGGCGTCGACGATGGAGCGCGCCAGCTCGCCGGCGGAGGCCGCGTCGAGGGTGATGTTGAGGAATCCCGGGCCCGCGACGTCGACGGCCTTGACCCCGTCGACCGCGCCGAGGCGCGCGGCGAGCTGCGTCGCGACCTCGCGCGGCGGCATACCGGCGCCCTTGGCCAGCTGCAGCGCCACGTTGGTGGACCAGTCCCCGTGGTCGCGGTTGCGCGGGCGCTCCACGCGCACCTGCTCCGGCACGTCCACGCGGAGCTCGCCGGCGGCGACGGCGTCGGCGAGGGCGGTGCGGATGGCGGTGGAGAGCTCTTCGGGGGTCACCCGCACGATTCTAGGGCGCGGCGGCGGCGTCCCGGCCGCCGGCCGCGAGGCCCCGGACCAGCTCGATGAGGTCGTCGGGGTCGAACGGCTTGGCGAGGAACGCGTCGAGTCCCGAGCCGTGCGCCTGGGCCCGGTCGTGCTGCTGCACCGAGGCGGTCACCATGATCACGGGGATGCTGGACAGCCGGGCGTCCTCGCGGATCCGGTCGACGGCCCACCAGCCGTCCCGGGGGGTCATCTGGGCGTCGAGCGTGATGACGTCCGGGAGCTCCTGGACCGCGCGGAGCCGACCGAGCAGGGCCTCGCCGTCCTCGAGCTCCTCGACCTGGTAGCCCTCGAGCTCCAGGTTGACGCGGATGAGGCGGCGGATCTGCTCGGTGTCGTCGCAGACGTACACCAGTCCCCCGGTTTCCATGGATGCCACCCTAGGCTGCTAACCTCTGCGGGCGCCTTGTTGCGAGGCGCACGTGTCGCCCCCGTAGCTCAGGGGATAGAGCACCGCCCTCCGGAGGCGGGAGCGCAGGTTCGAATCCTGCCGGGGGCACGTCGAGAGGCCGGGCGCCGCAGCGCCCGGCCTTCGTCGTGTCCGGCCTTCGTCGTGTCCGGGAGGGCTCACGGTGGGTCCGCGTCCCGCCACCGAGGGGATGGCATCCGGCGGTTCAGTTGGTTCCGAGCAGCCGTGTGCCACCCTCTCGGCGTGGGCGTGGACCCGCGCCGCCACGCCCCACGGCACCGGACGGTCTGGGCTGTGGATACGCGTGGGGTGGGCCGCGCGGCCGGCCAGCATGGACGGCATGGCCACACCGCGCATCCCCCTGCCCGACGGACTCGCGGGGCGCCCCTTCACCGTGGCGCAGGCGCGGGAGGCCGGGGTGCGCCGCGGCCGGCTGCGCTCGCCCGACCTCGGCTCACCGCTGCACGGCGTGCGGTGCACGACGTCCCCGGGGTCGGATCCGACCGTCCTCGTCGCGGCCACTGCCGCGGCGCTCGTGCTGCCCGGCGACGTGGCGTTCTCGCACTGCACCGCCGCAGCCGTGTGGGGGATGCCGCTCCCGCAGGCCCTCGAGCACGTCGAGCCACTGCACGTCATGCGGCCGTCGCGCCGCAACCCGGTCCGGCGGCCGCAGGTCAGCCCCCACCCCGGCCTCGAGCTACGCCAGGTGAGCACGGTGTCGGGCCTGCGGGTGGTGAGTGCCGTCGACACGTGGGTCGACCTCGGGGACCGGCTCGGCGTCGAGGACCTGGTCGTGGTCGGCGACTGGGTCGCCAGGCGGGCAGGGACGAGCGAGCTGCTGGCTCGGGCCCTGGCGCGCCGCGGGCCGGTGCGCGTTGTCCGCCGGCTGCGCGAGGCCCTCCGGTGGGTGCGGGTCGGGGCCGACTCGCCGATGGAGACACGCGCCCGGCTGGTGTTCGTCCGGCACGCCCTCCCCGAGCCGGAGCTCAACGTCGAGGTCATGGCTGCCGACGGCTCGGGCTTCCTGTGCCGGTCGGACTTCCTCTGGCGCAGGGCGCGGGTCATCGGGGAGTACCAGGGCGAGCACCACTTCACGTCCTTCCGCCGGGGGGACGACGACATCTCCCGCCGGCTGCTGGCCGAGGACGACGGGTGGAAGTACCTCGAGATCACGAAGTCGGACCTGTCCAACCCGGCGCGGCGGCAGGCCCTGGTGGCGCGGCTCGCGCACCTCCTCGGTGTCGAGGGGGTGGCAGATGGTCCTTCGCCGGCGTGGGAAGGACCCTTTGCCACCCCCTCGGCGTCGGCTGTGTGCCGCGGAGCCGCCCTCAGCGCTGGGAGGCGTCGGCGACCTCGCCGACCAGCTCCTCGATGACGTCCTCGAGGAACACGACGCCCACGTCGGAGCCCTCGGGGTCGACGACCCGGGCCAGGTGGGCCCCCGTGCGCTGCATGGTGCGCAGCACCTCCTCGACCTCGTCGGCCTCCTGAACCGTCGCGAGCTTGCGCACCCGCTTCACCGGCACGGCGATGTCGCGCTCGGACTCGTCGGCGTACAGCACGTCCTTGAGGTGCAGGTAGCCCGCGAGCGTCCCCGCCCGGTTCACGAGCGGGTAGCGCGAGAAGCCGCGCTTGGCCACGAGCCGCTCCACGTCGTTCGGCGTCGCGGTCAGCGGCAGGGTGACCAGCTCCGAGAGCGGCACCGCCACGTCGACGGCGTCCTTGTCGCTGAACTCCAGCGCCGCGCCCACGAGGAACTGCTGGCCCTCCTCGATCAGCCCCTCGTGGTGGCTCTCGGCGAGGATGCTCTCGACCTCCTCGACCGTGAACGTCGAGGCGATCTCGTCCTTGGGCTCGACCCCGAACAGCCTGACCAGCGACTTGGCGATCCACTCCATGACGGTGATCACCGGCCGCAGCACGCGGGTGATCGTCATGAGCACCGGGACGAGCACGACGGCGGCGCGCTCGGGTCCGGCCAGGGCGAGGTTCTTGGGGATCATCTCGCCGACCACGACGTGCAGGTAGACCACGACGAGCAGCGCCAGGGCCAGCGCGAGGCCGTCCGTGACGCCGGTCGGCAGTCCGAGCAGGTGCACCAGCGGCTCCAGGGCGTGGTGCAGCGCCGCCTCGGAGATCGCACCGAGGAGCACCGAGCACACGGTGATGCCCAGCTGCGCGCAGGCGAGCAGCGAGCCCATCTGCTCCAGGGCGTCCAGGCAGGTCTGGGCCCGCCGGGACCCGGCAGCGGCCAGCGGCTCGAGCTGCGAGCGCCGCGCCGCCATCGCCGCGAACTCCGCACCGACGAAGAAGGCGTTGAGCAGCAGCAGGAGCACCGTGACCGCCACGGCCAAGGCGCTCACTGGTCCTCCCCCACCTTCGGGTGGCGGACCCGCCGTGCCCCGGCGTCGACGGCGCCCTCGCGCGAGCCTGCGGTGGAGCCCTCGTCCGCGCCGTCCCTGCCGTCCGCCCCGTCAGCGCCGTCGCCCCCGTCAGCGCCGTCCCTGCCGCCCAAGCCGTCCGCGCCGTGGGACTGGTCCGCACCGTCCCCGTCGGGGGCCGGGACGAACCTCAGCCGGTCGGCGCGCATGCCGTCCATGGCGACGACGGAGATGTCCCATCCGGGGATGGAGACGGTGTCGCCCACGACCGGGATGCGGCCGAGGACCGCCATGACGAAGCCACCCGTGGTCTCGTATGCCGGGCCGTCCGGGACGTCCGCGCCGAGCCGCTCGCGCACCTCGTCCGGGCGCCAGAGGCCGGGGACCGTCCACGAGCCGTCGGTGAGCTCGCGGCCGGTGGTGCGGAAGACGTCGTGCTCGTCGGACACCTCGCCGACGATCTCCTCGACGACGTCCTCGAGGGTGACGATGCCCGCGGTCCCGCCGTACTCGTCGACGACGATGGCCAGCTGCAGCCCCTGTTCGCGCAGCATGAGCAGGAGCGGGTCGAGCCGGATCGTCTCGGGCACGAGCAGCGGCGGCACCATCAGCGCCGAGACCGGCACGTCGGACCGGCGGTCGTGCGGGACGGCGATGGCCTTCTTGACGTGGACCACGCCGTCGATGTCGTCCCAGTCCTCGCCGGTGACCGGGAAGCGGGAGTGCCCGGTGCGGCGGGCCAGCCGCACGACGTCCTCGGCCGTGGCCGTCCGCTCGATCGACGTGGCGCGGGCACGCGGGCTCATGACGTCGGCCGCGGTCTGCTCGCCGAACCCCAGTGACTTGGCGACGAGCCGCGCGGTGCTCGCGTCGAGGGTCCCGGCCTCGGCGGAGTGGCGCACGAGGGACGCCAGCTCCTGGGGGGTGCGTGCGCCGGACAGCTCCTCCTGCGGGGTGACGCCGAGCGAGCGCAGGAAGAGGTTGGCCGAGCCGTTGAGCACGGCGATGAGCGGCCGGGCCACCAGGGCGAAGACGCGGACCGGGCCGGCCACGACCTTGGCGGTCGGCAGCGGCGCGGAGATCCCGAGGAACTGCGGCAGCAGCTCGCCGACGACCATCGAGAACAACGTGGCGATGGTCAGCGCGAGGACCGCGCCCACCGATTCGAGGGTGCTGCCCCGCAGGCCCAGCGCGTGCAGCGGGGTCTCGAGCAGGACGCCGAGCGAAGGGGTGGCGATGAAGCCCAGCACCAGGGTCGTCAGCGTGATGCCGACCTGGGCGGCCGACAGCTGCGTGGAGAGCCGTCGCAGCGATCCCAGGACGACGCCGGCCCGGGCGTCCCCCGCGTCGGCGGCCTTCTGGACGGCGGGCCGGTCGAGGGCGACGAGGCTGAACTCCGTGGCGACGAAGACTGCCGTACCGGCCGTCAGCCCGATGCCCGCCAGCACCCCCAACCACTCGGTCATAGTGCGGACCATCCTAGGGTCGCGCGCCCTCCCGGTCGCACCGCGCCGCCCGACCACCCAGCGACAGCCCGGCGAAAACCCGGCGACAACCCGGTTGACCCTCACCCCACGTCGGTTGGGAGGATGCCGTCATGGCACATGCACCGGGGGACACATGACGACCACCACACCCACCACCAGCACGACACCGACGTCCGGCGCGCGCATCGACGTGCAGGACCTGACCAAGCGGTTCGGCGACTTCACCGCCGTCGACCACCTCTCCTTCTCCGTGGAACCCGGGCGGATCACCGGCTTCCTCGGACCGAACGGCGCGGGCAAGACGACCACCCTGCGCATGCTGTTGGGCCTGATCCGCCCGACCGGCGGCACCGCGACCATCGACGGGCACCGCTACCAGGACATCGACACCCCGATGTCCGTCGTCGGCTCGGCGCTCGAGGCGACGAACTTCCACCCCGGGCGCACCGGCCGTGACCACCTGCGGGTCCTTGCGGACACCGCCGGGGTCAGCACGGCGCGGGTCGACGAGATGCTCGAGCTGGTCGGTATCCCGGCCGCGGCCCGCAAGCGCGCGGGCGGCTACTCCATGGGTATGCGGCAGCGGCTCGGCCTCGCGGCGGCCCTCCTCGGCGACCCCAGGGTGCTCATCCTCGACGAGCCGGCGAACGGCCTCGACCCCGAGGGGATCCGCTGGCTGCGCGGCTTCCTGCGCCACCTGGCCGGCCAGGGCAAGACGATCCTCATCTCGAGCCACATGCTCCAGGAGGTCGAGCAGACCGTCGACGACGTCGTCATCATCAGCAACGGGCGGCTGGTCAAGCAGGGCGCGATGGCCGACCTGCACGGCGACAGCCGCGTCGTCGTCCGCACCTCCGACAACGACGCGCTCGCCGGCGCCCTGCGCGTCGCCGACGTCACGACCCACGTCGAGGACGGCGCGCTCATGGCTGCCACCGACGACCTGCGGCTCATCGGCGACGTCGCCCTGCGCGCGGGCCTGCCGCTGTACGAGCTGCGCCAGGCCCACACCGACCTCGAGGCACTGTTCTTCCAGCTGACCGAGGGCACCAACCGCAACCTCGGACAGGCGGCCGCCCCCGAGCGGGACGCCATGGCCGGGCAGGAAGGGGGCAACGAATGAGCGCCGCCATCCGGTCGGAGTTCCGCAAGTTCTTCACGACGCGCATGTGGTGGGGCATGGCGATCGCCATGTTCGTCGCCGGGGCCGGCCTCGCCGTGGCCTTCGGCTTCCTCTTCACCAGCGACGCCGCCACGCAGGGCGGCCCCGGCCAGGGCGCGCCCACCGGCAACGCGGTCCAGATCGCCAACAGCGTCTACACCGGCTACCTCAGCCTGGGCTACCTGCTGACGCTGGTGATCGGCGTCATGCAGATCGGCTCGGAGTACCGCCACAAGACGATCACGAGCACCTTCCTCGGCACGCCACGCCGCGGCCGGGTCATGGGGGCCAAGGTCATCGCCCTGCTCGGCATCGGCGCGCTGTACGGCCTGCTCTCGCTCGTGGGCTCGGTCGTCGCGGGTGCGATCGTGCTCAACGCGCGCGGCGCCGACGCGTTCCCGGGCACCGAGGTGCTGCGCTCGCTCGCGCTCAGCCTGCTCGTCCTCGGCCTCTGGGCGCTCATCGGGCTCGGCGCGGGGATCCTCATCCCCAACCAGGTCGCCGCGCTGCTCATCTCGGTCGGCGTCGCGTGGATCCTGGAGCCCATCGCCGGCGTGCTGCTGGGCCTGTGGGACTTCGGGCGCGAGCACATCGTCCCGTACCTGCCGACCCAGGCGACGAACGCCATCGTCAGCGGCGTCACCCAGACGGGCGCGAACGCCGTCAAGCCGCTCACCTGGTGGGTGGCGGCCCTGGTGCTCGCCGCGTATGCCGTGGTGCTGGCGGGCTTCGGCTCGTGGCGGACCGCGCGCAGCGACATCAGCTGAGCCCGCCCCCTTCCGCACTTCGGGCCACCCAGCCCCGGTCAGGCACGCCTGGTCGGGGGGTCAGGTGGCCCGAAGTCGGAGGGGAGGGGTGAGGCGCCGGGACACCCGGGTGGACGTGTCCGACACCGCACGAAACGGGCCCATCCCCCCGCAGCGGCGGGCAGGCGGCAGGGCTAGGCTGGGACGTATCCGTGTGAGCGTCCGTGCCGACCCGTGAAAGAGGCGTATCCGCCGTGCCCGACCAGTCCCCGACCAACGACCCCCTGGCGGCCTTCGGGCCGAACGAGTGGCTCGTGGACGAGCTGTATGAGCAGTACAAGCAGGACCGCAACCAGGTCGACAAGGCGTGGTGGTCCTTCTTCGAGGGCTACGAGCCGGGCCAGGGTGCCGGCGGCAACGGCGCAGGCGGCAACGGCGCCTCGAACGGCCGGACCCCAGGCACCTCGGCCCCCGCGTCGTCGGGAGCCCCGGCGGCCGCGTCGGCGCCCGCAGCCCGGCCCGCCGCTCCGGCACCGGCCGCCCCTCCGGCAGCACAGACGGCACCGGCTGCTCCGGTAGCCAAGCCGGGCCCGGAGGCCCAGACCCCGGCACAGACGGCCCAGGCAGCGAAGCCGGCCCCGGCCGGCGCGACGGGCCTGCGCCCGGCCGCGCTCGCCCAGGCCCCGACCGCCCCGGCCTCCACCTCGACCGCTGCGGACCAGGCGGCCAAGATCGAGGAGAAGGGCGAGGCACCGGTCAAGGAGACGCCGAAGCCGCGCGACCCCGAGCGCCCCAAGGAGGCCGGCGCCGTCCAGCAGGCCGAGGTCAAGCCGCTGCGGGGCGCGAGCGCCCGGGTCGTCACCAACATGGAGACCTCGCTGACCGTCCCGACGGCCACGAGCGTGCGCGCCGTCCCGGCCAAGCTGCTCATCGACAACCGCGTCGTCATCAACAACCACCTGGCCCGCTCCCGTGGCGGCAAGGTGTCGTTCACCCACCTCATCGGCTACGCCCTCGTCAAGGCTCTGGGCCACATGCCGGAGATGAACAACGGGTTCACCGAGGAGAACGGCAAGCCCGCCCTCGTCGTCCCCGGCCACGTCAACCTCGGTCTCGCCATCGACCTGGCCAAGCCCGACGGCACCCGCCAGCTGGTCGTGCCGAGCATCAAGGCCGCCGAGACCATGGACTTCGCCCACTTCTGGTCGGCCTACGAGGACGTCGTGCGCAAGGCCCGCGGCGGCAAGCTCACGGTCGAGGACTTCCAGGGCACCACGATCTCGCTGACCAACCCGGGCACCATCGGCACCGTCCACTCGGTGCCGCGCCTGATGTCCGGCCAGGGCACGATCATCGGCGTCGGCGCCCTCGAGTACCCCGCCGAGTGGCAGGGCGCGAGCCAGGAGACCATCAACCGCAACGCCGTCAGCAAGATCCTCACGCTGACCAGCACCTACGACCACCGCATCATCCAGGGCGCCCAGTCCGGTGACTTCCTGCGGATCGTGCACCAGCTGCTGCTCGGCGAGAACGGCTTCTACGACGAGATCTTCGAGTCGCTGCGCCTGCCGTACGAGCCGGTCCGCTGGGTCCAGGACATCTCGGCCCACCACGACGACGACGTCAACAAGACGGCCCGCGTCCAGGAGCTCATCCACGCCTACCGCGTGCGCGGCCACCTCATGGCCGACACCGACCCGCTGGAGTACCGCCAGCGCCGCCACCCCGACCTCGACGTCACCAGCCACGGCCTGACCCTGTGGGACCTCGAGCGCGACTTCGCGACCGGCGGCTTCGGCGGGGCGCCGATGCTGCGGCTGCGCAAGATCCTGGGCATCCTGCGCGACTCCTACTGCCGCACCATCGGCACCGAGTACATGCACATCCAGGACCCCGAGCAGCGCCGGTGGCTGCAGTCCAAGATCGAGGTCGGCTACGCCAAGCCAGGCCCTGACGAGCAGCTGCGGATCCTGCGCCGGCTCAACGCCGCGGAGGCGTTCGAGACCTTCCTGCAGACCAAGTTCGTCGGCCAGAAGCGGTTCAGCCTCGAGGGTGGCGAGTCGGTCATCGCGCTGCTCGACCGCATCCTGTGCCGCGCCGCCGCCGACCGCATGGACGAGGTCTGCATCGGTATGCCGCACCGCGGGCGCCTCAACGTCCTCGCCAACATCGCGGGCAAGTCCTACGGCCAGATCTTCCGTGAGTTCGAGGGCCGCCAGGACCCCAAGTCGGTCCAGGGCTCCGGCGACGTGAAGTACCACCTGGGCACCGAGGGCGAGTTCGTCGCCGAGGACGGCAGCAAGACCAAGGTCTACCTCGCCGCGAACCCCTCCCACCTCGAGGCCGTCAACCCCGTCCTCGAGGGCATCACCCGGGCCAAGCAGGACCGGCTCGACCTCGCCGGCGAGGACTTCACCGTCCTGCCGCTGCTCCTGCACGGTGACGCGGCGTTCGCGGGCCAGGGCGTCGTCGCCGAGACGCTCAACCTGAGCCAGCTGCGCGGCTACCGCACCGGCGGGACCATCCACGTGGTCATCAACAACCAGGTCGGGTTCACGACGTCGCCGTCCGCCTCGCGGTCCTCGACGTACTCCACCGACGTGGCCCGGATGATCCAGGCGCCGATCTTCCACGTGAACGGCGACGACCCCGAGGCGTGCGTCCGGGTGGCCGAGCTCGCCTACGAGTTCCGCCAGCAGTTCAACAAGGACGTCGTCATCGACATGGTCTGCTACCGCCGCCGGGGCCACAACGAGGGCGACGACCCGTCGATGACCCAGCCGCTCATGTACAACCTCATCGAGGCGAAGCGCTCGGTCCGCAAGCTGTACACCGAGGCCCTCATCGGCCGCGGCGACATCAGCCAGGAGGACGCCGAGGCCGCGCTGCGCGACTACCAGCAGCAGCTCGAGCGGGTGTTCGTCGAGACCAAGGAGGCGCTCAAGGCGCCGGCCGAGACCACGCAGGACGCCACCAAGGCGGGCACGGACGCCGAGGGCCACACCGGCCTGGAGCCGCCGAGCGCGCAGTCCGCCGACACCACCACCCGGTCCGCGACCGACACCGCGATCCCGGCCGACCAGCTGCAGCACATCGGTGACGCGTTCGTGAACCCGCCGCAGGGCTTCACGATCCACCCGAAGCTGCTCCAGGCCATGGAGAAGCGCGCCGAGTCGGTCCGCTCCGGCGGCATCGACTGGGCGACCGGCGAGCTGCTCGCGTTCGGCTCGCTGCTCATGGAGGGCACCCCGGTCCGGCTCGCCGGCCAGGACAGCCGCCGCGGCACGTTCGTCCAGCGCCACGCCGTGCTCATCGACAAGCACACCGCCGAGGAGTGGACCCCCCTGCTCTACCTGGGCGAGGGCCAGGCCCGGTTCTGGGTCTACGACTCGCTGCTGTCCGAGTTCGCGGCCATGGGCTTCGAGTACGGCTACTCGGTCGAGCGCCCCGACGCGCTGGTGCTGTGGGAGGCGCAGTTCGGCGACTTCTTCAACGGCGCGCAGACCATCGTCGACGAGTTCGTGTCGTCCTCGGAGCAGAAGTGGGGCCAGCGCTCGTCCGTCGTGCTGCTGCTTCCCCACGGCTACGAGGGCCAGGGCCCGGACCACTCCTCCGCGCGGATCGAGCGGTTCCTGCAGATGTTCGCCGAGGACAACATGACGGTCGCCTACCCGTCGACCCCGGCGAGCTACTTCCACCTGCTGCGTCGCCAGGCCTACGCCCGGCCGCGCCGCCCGCTCATCGTCTTCACCCCGAAGTCGATGCTGCGGCTCAAGGCGGCCGGCAGCATGCCGGAGGACTTCACCACCGGCACGTTCCGCCCGGTCCTGCCCGACCGCATGCAGCTCGACGCGTCGGCTGTCACCCGGGTCCTGCTCGCGAGCGGCAAGGTCGTCTACGACCTCGAGGCCGCCCGTGACAAGGCCGGCGACTCCGCGACGGCGATCGTCCGGGTCGAGCAGCTCGCCCCGATCCCGGCCGCCGAGATCGCCGCCGAGCTCGCCAAGTACCCGAACGCCGACGTCGTCTGGGTGCAGGACGAGCCGCGCAACCAGGGTGCGTGGCCGTTCATGGCGCTCAACCTGCCGCAGGCGCTCGCCGAGCAGGGCGAGACCCGGCAGCTCACGGTGGTCTCGCGCAAGGCCTCGGCCTCGCCGGCGACCGGGTCGAGCAAGCGGCACGCCGAGCAGCAGGCCGAGCTCGTGGCGCAGGCCTTCGCCCGCTGACCCGCCGGGGTCTGCGCAAAACGGCGGTTGCTCGACAAAACGCGCGTTGTCAACGCGCGGGAAGTCGAGCAACCGCCGTTTTGCGTGTGCGGCCCAGAGCGCAGGGGGTATGCCGCGTGGCTGCCGTGAGTGCGCAGGTCACCTCCCGTAGCCTTGCAGCCGTGTACTTCACCGACCGTGGCATCGAGGAGCTGGCTGCTCGACGTGGCGAGGAGGAGGTCACCTTCGAGTGGCTCGCCGACCAGCTGCGCACGTTCGTGGACCTCAACCCCGAATTCGAGACCCCCGTCGAGCGACTGGCCACCTGGCTGGCCCGGCTCGACGACGACGAGGACTGACGCGTGAGCGAGCCGACCTTCACCCCGAGCGCCGAGTTCCAGGTGTCCACGGAGGGCCAGCGTGACGTCGCCCTGGTGTTCCTCGGCGCGTCCATGGTGGCAGGGGTCGGCGACCCCAAGGGCCAGGGCTGGGTGACCCGCGTCGTGGGGCGCACCCAGCACCCTGACCTGGCGCTCACGGCATACAACCTGGGGGTCCGCGGCGACACCACGGCCGACCTGCTCGCCCGCTGGAAGCCCGAGTGCGAGCCGCGCTGGGCGGGCCGGTCCGAGAAGCGCGTGGTCGTCTCGATCGGGGGCAACGACGCGGCGTCGGGTGTCTCGCTCGCGCGGCACCGGCTCAACCTGGCCAACATCCTCGACGACGCCGCGAGCGCGGGGATCGGCACGTTCGTGGTCAGCCCGGCCCCCACCGACGACCCCGAGGTGAACGAGAAGCTCGACGTGCTCGTGGAGGCGCAGGGCGACGTGTGCTCGCGCCGGGGGGTGCCGTTCGTCGACTGCTTCAGCCCGCTGCTGGGGCACGAGCAGTGGCAGAGCGACCTGGCGGCCAGCTCGGTGCCGCACCACCCGGGCCAGGCGGGCTACGGCCTCATCGCGTGGCTGGTGCTGCACAACGGCTGGTACGACTGGCTGCAGATCAGCCCGCGCTGACGCGGGCGCCCGCGACTGCGCAGGCACGCCCGCACGAGGTGGCACCCCCTGAGCATGCCGAGGTCCGGGGCGCACCCAGAGGGCGTCGTCGGGCCGGGTCCGCTCAGAGGGCGTCGTCGGCGAGGTCCTTGAGGGCCTTGAGCGTCTCCCGGGTGCTGCGCCGGCCCGCCTCCCAGGGCTCGATGATCGCGCGCATCTCCTCGCCGAGGTGGGCGTGACCCGAAGAACCGTGGGACGAAGACTCCTCCCCTGCGCCGGCGTGGAGCAGCCGGGTCCAGCGGGGGTCGATCACCTCGTCCGGTGAGTGGGGGTGGGGCATCTCGGCCATGCGACGGTGATACGCCTGAATCCTGAGAACCGCCTGAACGGCTCCGGGACCGACGCGAGCAGATCAAGTCCGGACCAGCCCGCATCCGCCCACATCACCCCACGGTGAAGACCACCTTGCCGAAGACGTCGCCGTTCGCCATCCGCTCGAACCCGGTGCGTGCGTCCGCGAGCGGCAGGACGCTGTCGACCACCGGCTCGATCCCGCGCTGCACGACGAACCGCGCCAGCCGTTCGAGCTCCAGCCGCGTGCCCATCGTCGAGCCCACGACCCGCAGCTGCTTGAAGAAGATCTTGGTCAGCTCGGCCTTGGCGGGCGCGTCGCCGGACGTCGCGCCCGAGATCACGATGGTGCCGCCGGGGTTGAGCGAGTTGACCGAGTGCGACCAGGTCGCGGCGCCCACGGTCTCCATGACCGCGTCGACCCGCTCCGGCAGGCGCTCCCCGTTGCCGAAGGCGCGGTCCGCCCCGATCTCGAGCGCGCGCTGCCCCTTGGCCTCGTCCCGCGAGGTGACCCACATCCGGTACCCGGCGGCGGCCCCGAGCTGGACGAGCGCGGTGGCAACGCCTCCGCCGGCGCCCTGCACGAGCACGGTCGCCCCCGGCGTGAGCCCGGCGTTGGTGAAGAGCATCCGGTAGGCCGTCAGCCAGGCGGTGGACAGGCAGGCGGCGTGCTCCCACGACAGGCCCTCCGGCTTGGCGACGAGGTTGCGCCGGGGCACGGCGACCTGCTCGGCCAGGGTGCCGTCGTGCAGCTCGGACAGGAGCGTGCGACGGGGGTCGAGGGTCTCGTCGCCCTGCCAGCCCTCGCTCGGCACGACGGCGTGCACGATGACCTCGTTGCCGTCCTCGTCGACCCCGGCCCCGTCGCAGCCGAGGATCATCGGCAGCCGGTCGGCGGCCAGGCCCACGCCCCGCAGCGACCACACGTCGTGGTGGTTGAGCCCCGCGGTGCGCAGGGTCACCGTGGCCCAGCCCTCACGCGGGGTGGGGTTCGGGCGCTCCCCGACCTCGAGGCCGGACAGGGGGTCGTCGGCGGACTGGGACTTCGCGTAGACGGCGAGCATGTCCCCGACCCTAGTGCGATCGGGCCGTCGGGCGCCGTGGCCGGTGTCATACTCCGCGCATGGGCAGGGGCGCTGAGCAGGCCCGGGCGGACTTGCGCCTGGACGAGGCCGTGCTGCTCGCCCACGCCCTGGTGGCGCGGCTCGCCGAGGGTGCGGACGCGCGCGTGCTCTTCATCAAGGGCCCCACCGCCGTCGCGCTCGGCGTCCGCCCGACCCGCCCCTCGGGAGACGTCGACGTGTTGGTCGACCCGGCGTCGTTCGACTCCGTGTGCCGCGCGATGGAGTCGGCCGGCTGGCAGCTGCGCACGCCCATCGGTGTGCTGCGGTATGCCGGTGAGTTCGCCTTCGACCACTCGGCGCACTACCTCCACCGCGAGTGGCCGTGCGACGTCGACGTGCACTACAACTTCCCGGGCTTCCTCGCCGACCCCGCCGTCGTGTTCGACGCGCTCTGGGCCAGTCGCACCGAGGTCGAGCTCGCCGGACGCCGGGTGGCCACGCCGTCCACGCAGGGTCAAGCGCTGGTCGTCGGCCTGCACGCCCTCCGCGACCCCGGGAAGCCCCAGAGCCGCGAGGACCTGGCCCACCTCGAGGCCGCCGCGGAACGATGGCCCCCCTCAGCCAGGGCCGAGCTGGCCGAGCTCGCCGCTGTCGCCGGGGCGGCAGGATCGGCGGCACCCCTGCTTGCGGCGGTGGGGGCAGCCGGAGCGGCAACGGCCGACGACCCGGCCCTGGCCTCCCGGCTGGCCGAGTGGCATGCCCGGCAACGGGGCTTCGGTCCCTCGATGATGTGGCTGGTCGAGCTGCGCCGCGCTCCCTGGCGGGAGAAGCCCGCCACGTTGCGCCGCGCCCTCCTCCCACCGGCCGAGCACCTGGTCAGCTCCCACCGAGCCCGGACACTGACGAGAAGTGAGCTACTCCGCCTCCACCTGCGGCGATGGTGCCGAGGACTCGCCTCGATGCCCGGCGCGCTCGCCCGACTCACCCGCCGTCGCTGACCGTCGGAGGTGCGCGTGCACCTGGTGCCCGGGCGGGCGAGAAGTCGCCCCCACCGACGCCGAGACACGCCAGAGTCCCCACCACGCGGTGGGGTCCGGGGCGGGGTCATGGTCGAGGCGGCGATCCATCGGCGCGGCGGGCAGCGCGGAACGCCTCGAGGTGCGCGTCGTACGAGTCGGCCCTGAGGTCCCACACCACCCGCGGCCCCTCCGGGCCGTCGACGACGCGACCGCCGTAGCGCTCCCGGTGCACGACCGTGTGGTGCGCTCGGCACAACAGCGCGGAGTTGCCCACGTCGGTCGGACCGTCGTCGGCCCAGTGGACGAGGTGGTGCCCGTCCGTCCACGCCGGCGGCTTGGAGCAGCCTGGGAACGTACATCGCTTGTCCCGTTGCCAGAGGTGGCGCAGCTGCGGCCGGGTGAGCAGCCGGACCGCCTGGCCCTGGTCGAGCACCTCGCCGCGGCTACCCAGGACCGCGGGGACGATGTGGGCGTCACAGGCCAGTCGCCGCACCGTGGCGGCGGTCAGGTGCGAGCCGTCGGGCAGGATGCCCGCCCCGCGGCACTCGCCACGGAGGACGGCGAGCGGCACCGTGACGGTGAGCATGGTCTTGGGCTGCTTGGGCTGCCCGTCCGGCGCCGCGACGGCGCGCCGGACGAGGTCGACCAGGGCGTCGGCACGCCTGGCGGCGGGCGTGCGGGGGTCGTGCTCCCCGGTGTCGGCGTCCGGCTTCGGCTTGGCCAACACGTCGACCGCGGCGTCGACGATGGCCGCAGCCTCCTCGTCGAGCAGCAACGTGTAGCGGGAGAGGCCGCAGGGGCCCTTGCTCTTCACCCACGACTGGTGTGCCCGCCGGACGTCGGCGTCGTGCTCGACCAGCCGGTCGGGGCGGAGCAGGTCGGCCGTGCGCCGGACAGCGCACCCGACGTCCTTCTCGGAGAGCCCGCGGGGTCCGCAGGAACTGGCCAGCAACTGGTCCGTGGCACCCTCGAGCTGGGCCGGGTCGGCCAGCCCGCGCACCCCGGTGTTGAACCGCACGAGCTGCGCCGCCTTACCCACGGGCAGGACCGCGTCGGCACCGCTGCGACCTCCGTCGCCGTCTCCAGGGGCGCCCTCGTCTGCCTCGACCTCGTCTGTCTCGGCCGCGTCTGCCTCGACCTCGCAGGGCGGCCGTGCCCCCGCGCGGACCGCGTCGACCACCGCCTCCAGTCGCAGGTCCCCCACCGCCCCCGCCACCGCATGGGCGTCGAGCAGGGTGCGTGCGGGCAGCATCGGTGCGTGCGCCCGCGCCCAGTCGAGCAGGTCCCAGCCCTCCCCGGAGCCGAGGCTGCGCTGACGGGCCTCGGCCAGCACGCTCACGAGCAGGGCCGAGGTGGCCGTGGCGAGGTCGGCCAGCGCGCTCATCGACTCGCCCACCTCGTCGTCGGTCAGCGCCCAGATGCGCTCGGGCGCGGACCCCCGCACAGCCGCAAGACCCGCCTGCACACCACCCAGCACCGGCCGGCCCGAGGAACCGGGCGCAGCCAGCTTCCGGTCCGGGAGTGCGTGCGGGGAAATTGCCATGAACCAACGCTAGGGGCGACCACTGACACTCCCGCCTGTCCGATCGTGGCCCCGGCAGTGGTCAGGGTCGTGGCCCCGGTCATGGCCCCGGTCGTGGCCCGGTCATGGCCCCGGTCATGGCCCCGGTCATGGCCCCGGTCGTGGCCCCCGTCGTGGCCCCCCCGTCGTGGCCTCCGATCGTGGCCCCGGCAGTGGTCAGGTCGTGGCAGTCGCGGGCGGGGTCAGGGGTTCCGCTACGCCCTGGCGCAGCGCCTTGGCCAGGCTCTCGCGCCAGTCCGGCAGCGGGGCGATGCGCGCCATCCGCCAGGCCTCGTGCCCCAGCACCGAGTACGCCGGTCGCGGCGCGGGCACCGGGTACTCGGCGCTCGAGATGGGCCGGACCCGCTCCGGGTCGTGCCCCAGTCCCTCGAAGACCGCTCGCGCGAACCCGCACCAGGTCGTCTCCCCCCGGCTGGTGGCGTGCCAGGCGCCGTACGGCGCACGCTCGCCCACCAGTCGCAGGATCGCCTCCGCGACGTCCATGGTCCAGGTGGGCTGGCCGCGTTGGTCGTCGACGACCGACAGCGTCTCCCGCTCCCCCGCAAGCCTGGCCATGGTCTTGACGAAGTTGGGGCCTCCACCGCCGTAGAGCCATGCGGTGCGGACGATCCACGACTGCGGGCAGTGCGCCTCGACCGCCCACTCGCCGGCGGCCTTGGTCCGCCCGTAGGCCGAGCGCGGCGCGAGCGGCGCGTCCTCGGCATACGGCTCCTCGGCATCGCCCGAGAACACGTAGTCCGTGGACACGTGCACGAGCTTGGCGCCCGTCTGGCGACACGCGGTGGCGAGGTTCCCGGCACCGACGGCGTTGACCGCGAACGCCTCCGCCTCGTGGGTCTCCGCGTCGTCCACCTTGGTGTATGCCGCGCAGTTGACGACCACGTCGTGGCCCCGGACCGCGTCGCGGACCGCGTCGAGGTCCGTCACGTCGAGGTCGGACCGCTTCAGGGCGGTCACCGACTTCTCGTCGACCCCCGACAGCGCCAGGGCGACCTGGAGGTCGAGGCCCAGCTGACCCCCGGCGCCCGTGATCGCCCAGCGCGTCACTCTCAGCGCCCCAGCTTCTGGTAGCGGGTCTCGGCCACGACCTTGGCGGTGCGCCACCAGTCCTCGTTGGCCTCGTACCAGGCGATGGTGTCGGCCAAGCCGGAACGGACGTCGGGGTGCGCCGGGCGCCAGTCGGTCTCGGCCCGCAGCTTGCTGGAGTCGATGGCGTAGCGCAGGTCGTGGCCCGGGCGGTCCGGGACGTGCTCGAACCAGTCGGCCGGCTTGCCCATCAGCTCGAGGATCAGCCCGATGATGTCGCGGTTGTTCATCTCGCCGTCGGCGCCGATGAGGTACGTCTCGCCCAGGCGGCCCTGCTCGACGATCGCGATGACGGCGTCGTTGTGGTCGTCGACGTGGATCCAGTCGCGGACGTTGAGGCCCTCGCCGTAGAGCTTGGGCTTGATGCCGTCGATGATCCCGGTGATCTGGCGAGGGATGAGCTTCTCGGGGTGCTGCCGGGGGCCGTAGTTGTTGGAGCAGTTCGACAGCGTCGCCTTGAGGCCGAACGACCGGATCCACGCACGCACCAGCAGGTCGGCGCTGGCCTTGCTCGCCGAGTAGGGGCTGGACGGGTTGAGCGGGGTCGACTCGGTGAACCTGGCGGGGTCGTCGAGCTCGAGGTCGCCGTAGACCTCGTCGGTGGAGATGTGGTGGATCCGCTTGTCGTGCCGCCGCACCGCCTGGATCAGCTGGTAGGTGCCGATGATGTTGGTGTCGATGAACGGCCACGGGTCGTCGAGGCTGTTGTCGTTGTGCGAGTCGGCGGCAAAGTGCACGACCAGGTCGTGCGCCGCGACGAGCTCGTCCACGAGCTCGGGGTCGGTGACCGAGCCCTTGACGACCCGCACCTCGTCGGCGACCGGGTCCAGGGAGGCGAGGTTCGCGGCATACGTCATGGAGTCCAGGACGGTGAGCTCCCACTGCGGCCGCACCTCGCGGGCACGGATCACGAAGTTGGAGCCGATGAAGCCGGCCGCACCGGTCACGAGGACCTTCATGGCGTCTCCTGCGGTTGGTTGAGGGAGGTCACGCCGTCGCCCGCGAGCTCGTCCAGCAGCTCGGCTGGGACGTCGGGCAGCAGCTCGGCCGGCCGCGTGGGCGGCGCACCGTGCAGCACACGGTCGTTACGGCGTGAAGCAAGATAGCGCAGGCGCAGACCCGCCCAGATCACGGCCCTGACCGGGAACAGGCCCGGGCCGCAGTAGCGCCGGGCGAGGTAGCGGTAGGCGCTCTGGTGGTGTGCCCACGACATGGCGTCGCGGTTGCGGCTGGTGGCATGGCCACCGTGGTGCACGACCACGGACTCGGGCACGTACACGACGTCCCACCCGGCCAGGCCGAGCCGCTCACACAGGTCGACGTCCTCGAAGAACATGAAGTAGGCCGGGTCGAACCCCCCGACCTCCTCGAAGGCCTCACGCCGCAGCAGCAGGCAGGCACCCGACAGCCACCCGACCCGCCCCTCGACGGGCTCGTGACGCTCGCGGCGGTAGCGGACGGTCCAGGGGTTGCGCGGGAACGCCCAGCCCAGCAGCGCGTGGCCGACACCGTTGCGCAGCCGCGGGATCTGCCGAGCCGAGGGGTAGAGCAGGCCGTCGTCGGTGACGATGCCCGGCCCGAGGGCCGCTGCCCGCGGCCAGCGATGCGCGGCGTCGAGCAGCTTGTCGACCGCCCCCGCCTCGAAGCGAACATCCGGGTTGGTGACGAGCAGCCACTCCTCGGTCGCCGCCGACGCACCCAGGTTGACCGCGCGGCCGTACCCGAGGTTCGACCCGCTGGAGACCAGTTCGGCCCGCCCCTGGTCACGCGCCCGCTCTGGTGCTCCGTCGGTGGAACCGTTGTCCACCATGGTCACCGGGATGGCGTCGTGGCTGGCGTGCCTGACCGACGTGAGCAGCTCGTCGAGGAACTCCCCCGGCGAGTACGTCACCACCAGCAACCGGGTGCGGCTCACAAGCCCCGCGCCTCCGCGCGTGCCCTCGAGGTCCTGCCCAACACTGCCCCCTTGAACGCTTCCTGGTGGAGGGACGCCGCGCGTCCCCAGGAGAACTTTAGAGCCCGCACGCGACCGGATGCAGCCAGGCGTCCCCGCATGTCGACGTCGTCGAGCAGCTGGGCCAGCGTGCCGGCGAGCGCCTCGGCCGAGGTGCCCGGGGCGTATGCCGCGGAGTCGCCGCCGACCTCCGGCAGCGAGAGCTCGCGGGTGGTCAACACCACGGCCCCGCACGCCATGGCCTCCAGGACCGGCAGGCCGAACCCCTCCCCGAGGCTCGGGTAGGTCATCACCAGCGCCCCGCCCAGCAACCCCGGAAGGAGGTCGTCCGGGACGAACCCCGGTCGCAGCACCCGCAGGGGCTCCGGCACCCGAGCGACGGCGTGTTCCAGCCGGTCCTCCCAGCCGCGGGCCCCGGCGAGGACCAGCACGGGCGGGTCGGGGCGGCCCTCGCAGGCGAGCACGTACGCGTCCACGAGCGCAGGGACGTTCTTGCGCGGCTCGATGGTGCCGAGGAACAGCAGGTAGGGGGTGTCACCGGTGCCGAGCCACTCCCGGGCCGCCTCGACCTCCGCGGCGGACGCCGGGCGGAACCGTTCGAGGTCAACGCCGTGCGGGACGACCCGGATCCGACCCGCGTCGGCCCCGGCGTGTGCCACGACCTCGCCGGCGGTCGCCCGGCTGGGCACGACCACGGCGTCGGCGAGGCGCGACGAGACGCGGATCCAGGCCCGGAAGAACCTGCTCTTGACGGGCCCGTGCACCTCGGGGTGGCTGAAGAAGGTGGCGTCGTGCATGGTCACGACCCGGGCCGGCGCCCGGCGCCCCACCACGGCCAGCGGCAGCGTGTAGTGCGGCGAGTGCAGCACGTCGGGCCGGTGCCGCCTGACGAGGAAGGGCAGCCCGATCTGCTCCCACACCAGCCGCAGCGCCGGGTGCGCGGCCCACCGAGGCACGACCAGGGTCCGCGTGGGGCCGACCATCGAGCGGTAGAGCTCGGCGTCGCGCTCCTGGGCGACGACGAGCACCTCGTCGTCGAGTCGCGCGAGCCCCCGGACCACCTCGTCGACGTAGCGGCCCACGCCACCGCGCTGGGCCGGCAGCGCGCTCGCGTCGACCAGGACCCTGATCGGTGGGGCCGGGCTGCCGTGGGTCACGCCGGCCGGCAGACGTAGACCTCGGTGTGCTGGCCGAGCACTCCGGACCGGGGGTCGGTGGTGCGGATGACGTCGGTGCTCATCCCGCTCCATCGCAGGATCAGCTCCGGCAGGTCATGGCCGAAGTGGAACGTGACCAGCACCGCGCGACCAGGGTCCTCGGATCCGTGGTACTCGGGTGGGAGGAGGTGCTCGACGGTGCCGTCCGGGTGGTAGATCGCCCGCCGTGTCGTGGTCGCGAGGTGGCCGAAGGTCGGCGTCGTGAAGATGCAGGCACCACCGGGTCTCAGCACCCGTGCTGCCTCCCGCATGACCAGGTCGGGGCGGTTGACATGCTCCAGGACGTCGGTGTGGACCAGCAGGTCGACGGATGAGTCGGGGAGGGTGAGGGCCTCCAGGTTCTCGTTGGACCAGTCCCCCTGCCTCACCCCGAGCGGCAGGTCCGGGTCGTACTTGGAGGTCGTCAGGGCGGACGCGCCACTCGCCAGCCACGCGCTGGACCCCCGCGCGGCTGGCGCCGCCTCGTGGATGGTCAGGCTCCGCCAGTGGGGGTAGAGCCACTCGATGACGCGGGCTATTGCCCGCTCGCGCGGCACAGACGATCCTGCGCAGGTCGGGCAGACCAACAGGTCACGCAGCCACGGGCCGTGAGCCAGGTAGGCCGTGGGGGCGTCGCAGATCGGGCAGACCCCGTCCAGCGTCTGCTCGCCCGTCGAGTAGTCGTGGTCCAGGAAGCTGGACCAGTCGCGGGCGGTGGGCGGCTCCGTCACCTGGGCTCCTTCGTGCATTTGCGTGGGACCTCCCGTGTGGCGCCGCAGCGTTGCGATCCTGCTGATCGGACGCGTCACGGCGGGTCGGGGGTCCTGTCCCGGCCCGAGGGTAGCGGCTTCGCTAGGTTGGGCGCCCGGACGTCGGGCGGCCGCCGTCCCCACACCACCCAGGACACGCAGGGCGAGGGGCGAGGGCGCAGCGATGGACCGAGTCGAGAGGGCCTTGGCCTTCGTCAACCTCGCCGGCCGAGGCCTAGAGATCGGCCCCTCGTACAACCCTCTGGTGCCGAAGAACAGCGGCAGTCACATCGAGACCGTGGACCACGCCGACCGCGCGACGCTCGTCGAGAAGTTCCACGCGTGGGGAGTGCCCCCCGAGGCACTTGCGCAGATCGACGAGGTCGACCACATCTGGAGGGGCGGTTCGCTCCTCGACGCCGTCCCGGGGCGCGGGGTCTACGACTACATCGTCGCCTCCCACGTCATCGAGCACACGGTCGACCTCGTGGGCTTCCTGCGGGACTGCAGCACCCTGATCCACCGGGAGGGCCGGGTGGCGCTCGTCGTGCCCGACAAGCGATTCTGCTTCGACCGGCACCAGCCCCTCACATCGGTCGGCGACGTCGTCGACGCACACCTTGCTCCGCGTCGCTTCCACTCCCCAGGCACGCTGGTCGACCATGTGGCGTACGCCGTGGCCCGCGAGGGGAAGTTGGCTTGGCAGGACGGCGACCCCGGTCACGAGCTCCTCCAGCACCAGAGCCTGCTACCGGCGATCGAGCTCATCGAGAGTGCGCTCGCCGAGGCGGGCTACCACGATGCCCACCACTGGAAGTTCACTCCCGCCTCGTTCGCCCTCCTCATCCGCGACCTGGGCGAGCTCGGCTTCCATGACCTCGAGGTGGTGGGGTCGGCGCCCACCGAGGGTTTCGAGTTCTTCGTCACCCTGGGGCATGGGGCTCCTTCCTCCGAGGGGCCGCGCCACCCCCTCCTGCAGCAGGTGGAGGACGAGCTTGCCCTGCCCTGGCTCACGGACCTCATCCGGAGCTCTCTTCCCGCTCTGGCGACCGGTGGCCTCGACGCCCCAGCTCTCGCCCGCGCGCTGGCTGCCACGCCACTTCCAGGGACGCCCGTCCCTGCGGTCATCGGAGACGAGGAGTCCGGCCTCCCGGTCGACGTGCTCGACCCTCGGCTCCACCGCCTGGCCACGAACCTCGCAGAGGCTCGCACGATCCTCCGCGCGCCGGCGGTCGTCGACGTCGGCGTCGAGATCCCCGCCAATCCTCCCCCCGAGGTGCAGGCGAAGTTCGTGGGTCAGGTTGGCGCGCCCGCCTACCTCCAGGCCTACAGCTTCGTGGCGGTCGTGAATGACCTGCTGGAACGTCGGGGCCTTCCACGGCTGGCCGACTGTGGCCGCGTCATGGACTTCGGCTCCGGCTGGGGCCGGGTCTCACGTCTGCTCCTGGGCAGCCTCCGGGCGACCGACCTCTACGCCCTCGACGTCGACTCGTCCATGACCGCTCTCGTCAACACCACCCTTCCAGGGCTGAATGCCCTCACGGTGGACCCATTCCCACCCACGGCACTGCGTTCGGACGCCTTCGGTGCAGTCCTGTCCTTCAGTGTCTTCTCGCACCTGTCAAAGCAGGCGCACATCGCCTGGGCCGCGGAGCTCGGGCGTCTCGTGCATCCGGGCGGCTGGGTGGCGCTGACCCTGCTGGACGACTCGTTCTTCTCGATGAGGGCTGAGGCATCGGCGCAGCCGACGGGGGCCGACGCAGCGGTCGGCCCGTCGCGGGAGAACAGTGACGACCTCGCGGCCGACATCGAGGGGTACCGGGAAGGGCGCTTCTGGTATCGAAGCGACGGGTCCGACGGTCCACGCACCTCCGACTTCTACGGCTGGGCGGTGGCACCCCCCAGCTTCGTGGAACGGGTCTGGGGGGAGCATGGGTTCACCGTCGTGGACTGGATCCCGGCACACGTCCTCTTCCCGGAAGCCCTGGTCCTGCTGGCGCGGGTCTGACCGCTCATCCGGGCCTCGACGGCGCGGGCGGGATCAGCTCGACCTGGCCTGCGTCCGCAGGGCCGTGAACTCCCTGGGGTAGCGGCGCAGGAGCAGCAGCTCGTGACGACGCTGGAGCCACTTCCGACGGCCGAAGCTCGCGGCGCCGTCGTGCCACACCAGCGTGCTCGGTGCGGCCAGGTGCCGCCAGCCTGCACGCGCGGCACGGATCGACCAGTCCACCTCCTCGCCGTACCCCGGTGAGAATGCCTCGTCGAAGTTCCCCACCTCGGACAGCGCACGGGAGGTGAGGAGTACGCAGTGCCCGACCGCGACCGGCAGCTCCCGGGCCGGTTCGGCCCGTGACCTGGCCCGCGACGCCAGCGGCTCGAGCTGGTCGGGCCCCTGGAGCTCCGACGCCCCTGGGAGGCTGGCGACCGAGCCGCGGTTGGCCGTGGCCGTCACGCTGGCCGTACGCGAGTCCCACGCTGCGGCGGTCAGGCCCTCGAGCCAGCCCTCGAAGACGACGACGTCGCTGTTGACCACCACCACGTCCCGTCCCTCGCGCACCGCGAAGGCCTCGTTGACCGTGCGTACGAAGCCGAGGTTCTCCTCATGGCTCACCAGCGTGGTGGGTCGTCCCGGGCTGACCACGTCCGTGAGCCACGCCGCGTCGACCCGCTCCGCGCCATGGTCGTCGATGACCAGCAACGGCACGTCCGCAGATGTCCACCGGTCGAGGGCACGCAGTGCGCGGGCCGCCTTCTCGACCTGCCCGTAGACCGGGAGGACGACAAGGGGTGGTGTGGGTTCAGACGTGGACGACATCGCGGACGGCCAGCAGGTAGGTCGAGCCGTGGCGGTCGTTCGGCTCCAGCACGGCCCCCTCCGCCCACTCGTTCCAGGCGTTGACGAAGACCACTCGTTCGTCTGCGGGCCGGTCCGAGACCGCGCTCACGGCCTGGGCGAGCCAGCGCCGGAACGTGTAGGGGTTCGCCCCGAACCACACGTCTCCAGCCCACTGCCGCCGTGCCGTGTTGTCGAAGGTGACCATGACTCCCGGGAAGTACTGTTCCTCCGGGCCGGACCTCAGCCTGGCCTCGGCATCCTTGACCATGGCCTGGTAGCTCAGCAGGTTGCCCCTGAACGACGGGTTCACGTGCAGGCCCTCGTGAGGGATCCAGGACCACAGGTGGTTGTGCGGGGGGAAGCCCATCAGTCCGTCCAGCCCGTTGTCGGCAGCAGAGCCGCTCAGGGCGTCGAACTCATGGGCGACATCGACACTCACCACGTGCAGCTCGATACCGTGCTCCCCTGCCCTGCGGCGCCACTCCTCGACCACGTCGGGGAAGTTGTCCATCTGGCCGGGGCGGTAGACCGAGAGCAGGCACCGGCCGTTGACCCGCATGTACCGGGGGTCCTTGAGCAGGTCCATGACGTCGTCGATGAAGTCCTCGGCCGGCACTCGGTCGTAGTCCTGCCCGATGAGGATGTCGTCGGACCGGCCGTCCCACCGACGGGTCCAGTTCTCGTTGGCCCACATGATGGAGAAGGGGAAGTCGGGACCGCCCGCCGCGAGGGCCTCTATGGGCTTCTCCAGGAGCCGCCGGCCCGCGAACCAGTAGTAGTAGTACATGAAGCCGTGCAGGCCGTGCCTGCGAGCAAGGTCGGCCTGTTGCTCCCTGATCCGGTCCAGCCGCAGGTCGTAGAACCCCATGTCCGTCGAGATCTTCGGCTGGTGGTGCCCGTGGTAGACCGGCTGAGCCCGAGCGACGTTGGTCCACTCGGTGAAGCCCTCGCCCCACCACCGGTTGTTCTCCTCGATGGGGTGGAACTGGGGCAGGTAGAAGGGAACGACCCGGGCGTTCGGCTCACGAGGCGCCTGGGCCGCATAGCGGGTGTATGCCGTGGGGTCATCAGGAGCGTCGAGGACGCCTGCCTCGACCACCCGCTGGCCGCTCTCGCGGACGAGGAGCCCGAGGACGCGCTCGAGGGCGTGCGCCGTGGTGGCGTTGACCTGGCCGCCCTCCGGCTCGAAGTCGGCTGCGGTGAGGTTGAGGGCCCGCAGCCCCTGCAGCACGAAACCTCGGCACCAGTACATGGACCCAGCCGCGAAACGCAGGTGCTGGTCGTCGAGCCCGAGCTCGATCCGCCGCAGCAGGGTGGCAGCCGCAGCCTGGTTGTCGCCCCAGAACTCCGGCCCGAGGACCGAGCCGTCGCTGGAGACCATGCCCAGGTCCGGGGCCGTGGCGAAGGCTCCCAGGATGCGCTCGACGTTGCCAGGCGACCCCAGGAGGCCGTCCAGGAGCTCGCGCCTCCACTGCTCCCCGGTGCCCGTGAGCTCGTGCCCCTCCCGCCACACACTCTTCTTGGTGTGGACCTTCAGGACGATCTCGTACGGATCGAGCAGACCGGCGTTGACCAGCTGCACCAGCGGGAGGATGTCGCGCCCGTGGTTGTCGACGTCGAACACCCGCAGGTTGCACAGGCGGGGCAGAGCCGCGACGTCCAGGTCGAGGGTCTCGCCGGAGGCGTTGGTCATGTAGAGGTCGAACTCGACGGGCAGGGTCGCGAGCTCGTCGAGCAGCTCCGGCACCAGCTCGGTGAAGTAGACGTGCATCGCCACGCCGACCCGGACCGGGGCGTCGACGGGCAGGTCGCGCCTGACCTTCCAGGTTTCCGGGAAGCCGGAGGCAGCCCGCCCGCGGACACGCCCCAGCCACTCCTCGAAGTCGGCGGGTGAGCCCGGGGCGGCGGAGTCCCCCAGGACCGACAGCTCAGGACGGCCCAGCAGCTTTCGAAGCCGGCGACGCGGAGCCACCCGGGCCCGCAGGCGCGACAACCGGCGGCGGACGGCGGCCGGGGTCACCCGCCTCACAGCCACTCCTCGAGGTCCACGCCGTAGCGCCTGAGGACGTACGTCGGGATCTGTTCGCCGTTCGGCGCCACCTCGGGTGTTCGCAGCACCTCGCGTTTCACGAAGGGGAAGCCCAGCTCGAGCAAGGTCCTCCAGCCGCTGATCGTCGGGTTCAGTCCGTTGGACACGGTCCGTTGGTGCGGGAACGCTGCGGTCACCGAGAAGCCTTCCTTGCGCAGCATGGCGCTGAGTCCGAGCTCGTTGCGGTGGATGACGTGGTCCTTGTCCTGCAGGTGGACGATGTTGTCCCAGAAGCGACGCAGGGCAGGCTCCGCGAGCACGCCCCGGCGGAAGCCCAGGAAGTAGCTCTGGAGGTGGTGCCGGAACTGCACCGTGTCCGTCAGGCCGAACACGTCGGAGCCGGTGGCCTCGAACTCGCGCAGCAGACCCTCGAGCGACCACAGCGGCCCCACGAGACTGTCGTTGCAGAGGATCACTGCGTCCTGTGGGGAGATCCCCTCGTCCCAGGCCAGGCCGACGGCCCAGGACCCGAAGTCGTATCCCAGGTTGGGCTTGCGCAACACGGTGATCTCGGCCGCCACGTCGTCGTCCCAGACAAGTGGGCCCGCGAACTCGGACGCCGAGACGACGACAACCCGGTAGCCGCCACCCAGGAGCTGTCGGACGAGCTCGTTCAGTGAGCGTGACACCGTGGGCTGCGTGGAGTACTGCGCCACGACGGCCACCCGCCCCTGGCTCCCGCCGTGACCGCTGCGTTCCACGACCACCGACTCGAGGGTCGCGGCCCCGACCTTGGATCGGCGACCGATGTGTCCCGGCCCCATCACCGTGGTCGGCGGAGCCGCCGGACGGGGGCCGTGGCCCTCCACGAGACGGTCTGTCGCATCTCGCGGACGTGTTGCCACGACTCGAGCAGGTTGTTCCGAGTCTGCTCGAGCTCGGCGTCGGTCTCGGCCAGTTTCTTCTCGGCCTCCGAGAGGCGGTCGCGGTAACCCCGCAGCTCACCCCGCAGCCTTCGCAGGTCGTTCTCGGTGCGTGAGCGCTCCTGGTCGATCGCCTCTCGGGCCTGGGCCAGCTCGGTGGCGTGCTGCTCCTCGGCCGCGACCAACGCGGCTCGTGCGACGTCCCGGTCGGCAAGGGCGGCCTGGCGCGTCGCGACCACCTCCGAGGCGATGGCGGACTGGCGCCGGGTGCCGAAGGCGAACTCTGCCCCGCCCGTCTGCTCGCTGAAGGGAGCGAAGCGATGCGCCTTCTCCAGGACCACCAGGCTGTCGTGGACGTGGATCCCGTCGACGTGGCGGGTCCACAGCGGGTGGACACCCCCCGCGAAGTGGTACCCGTTCACGTCGTCGAGGCGGGCCTTCGCCCACTCCATGAACGTCCCCTCGCGATCGAGGCCACCGCCGTACTCGGGCCAGTAGGAGGTGTGGCAGTCCTCGACGATGTAGGTGCCGCCCTCGGCCAGTCGCGGGAACAGCGTCTCGACCGAGACGATCTGCTGGGTCATCGTGTGGCCGCCGTCGTCGAGGATGACGTCGAAGGGACCGTGCTCGTCGGCGACCCGCGCAAGGGCTTCGGGGTCCTCCTGGTCTGCCAGCACCACGGTGTAGGCCGCGGCGGAGTCACGGGCCGCCACGAGGGCAGCCTCGTCGATGTCGAGGCCCACGAGCTGCGCACCCTCGCCGAAGAAGCGCGACCACATCTGCATGGAACCGCCGCGGTACACGCCGATCTCGAGGACACGCGGGGCCCGGCCGACGTACTTGGACAGGTACCGCGTGTAGACGGGGAAGTAGTGCGGCCACTTGTCGATGACCTTGCCCGCCCGGTTCGCGGCGAAGTGCGCGAAGAGCGTGTCGTCGACGAGGGCTGCCCAGTGCGGGCCTGCGTAGAACGCGGCGCGGTAGACCTCGTTGACCAGGTCCTGCGGCGCCCCGATCGACGACATCGCCTCGCCCAGCCGGTCGAGTGCGGTGGCCTGCGGCTCACTGGTCAGGGCCCCCCAGAGCGCCGATCGCTCCTCATCGGTGAGGCCTTGCGACTCCACCAGCACGTTCCTGGCACGGTCCGGGAAGTCCGTCAGCCACGAGTGCAGCAGGACGGACGTCTCCTCAGAGGTCAGCACGATGCGATGTCCTTCCTTGTCCCGAGGCGACGCGGTCGCTCGTCCACGCCCCGAACATCCGGGTCAGCCCGGGCTCGCCCGAAGGGACCCCACGGACCCTGAGCTCATAACCTCGGTCGATGTAGTCGTAGGTGTGGCCCCTGTACACGGCTGCGGCGGAGAGCTCGTAGACCCCGGGCTGCAGGCTCAGCCGAGGCACGGTGAAGTCGACGGTGCCGCGCTCCTGCAGCTCGGGCACCACGGGTTCGCCCACCCCGGAGTTGGGACCCGCGACGATGACGCCCGACTCGTGGTGGAAGCCCAGCCCGAAGACGACGTCCCGCAGCGGCTCCTTGGCCTCGTAGTGCAACCTGAATCCGGCAGGTTCCCCGGTGAGCAGGACGGGGGTGGCCGCACCACTTCCGTCCAGGTACTCCACCGCGGTGATGCGCACCTCCCCGGACCCGAGTCGGGCATGGGCCCCGGGCACTTCGGGTGCCTCGACCACGCCGGCGGCGTCGGCCGCCGCCGCCTCACTCGTGTTCACCGCGTCGAGGTACTGCTGCACCACGTCGCGGGAGTCACCGAGGGCAGCCATGTGCCCGTGGTCCAGCCAGACCGCCTGGTCGCACAGGTCCTGCACCAGGCCGAGGGCGTGCGACACGAGAATGATCGTCGTGCCCCGCTTGCGCAGCTCGAACAGGTGGTCGAAGCACTTGCGCTGGAACTCCTCGTCCCCCACGGCGATGATCTCGTCGACGATGAGCAGTTCGGGCTCGATCGTCACCGCGATCGAGAACCCGAGCCGGACGTACATCCCGCTGGAGTAGACCTTCACCGGCGAGTCGATGAAGTCGCCGATCCCGGCGAAGTCCACGATCTGGTCCATGGACGCCTCGATCTGGCGTCGGGACAGCCCGAGGATGGCACCGTTGAGGTAGATGTTCTCGCGACCGGTGAGCTCGCCGTGGAAGCCGGCGCCGAGTTCGAGCAACGCCGACAACCGGCCCGTGGTGGCCACCCGCCCCGACGTGGGTCGGTGGACTCCGGCCAAGAGCTTGAGCATCGTCGACTTGCCCGAGCCGTTGTGACCGACCAGACCGAAGGTGGTCCCCCGCTCGACGTCGAAGCTGACGTCACGAAGCGCCCAGAACTCCCCGTCGGTCTTGCCCGAACCCCTGACCAGACGCTCCTTGAGAGAGTTCCTCTTCTCGGTGTGGAGGATGAATCGCTTGGACACACCTTCGACCCGGACCGCCGGGCCCCTCGCATTCTTGCTCACAGTTCCTCCCCCAGGTCCAGGCCGCGGGTTCGATGGACCAGGATCGCCAGGCCGGCAGCCACTGCGGAGCTCCCGAAACAGTAGAGCCAGGCGTGCGCCGGCGGGAGGTTGAGACCGTAGACCAGCTCCCGGAAGACCTGGATGAACTGGGTCATCGGATTCGCGGAGATCACCAGCCGCAGCGGGAGCCCGTGCCACTCCTCGGGGATGATCTGGATCCGGTAGATGATGGGCGAGATGTAGAAGAGCAGCTGCAGGGTGACCCCGATGATGTGGACGAGGTCCCGGAAGTAGACATTCAGGATCGACAGGATGTGGGACATCGCGGCGATGAACACGACGAAGCTCACGGCCCAGGGGACCACCAGCAGCCACGTCCAGGCGACGTTCCCGAGCACCACGAGGACGACGAGCAGGATCGAGAGCTCGATCGCCGACTGGATCAGCACGGCGATGACGGAGCCGAGGATGGGCGCGTAGGAGGGGAAGAAGATCTTCTTGAGCAGCGGCCCGGTGGCCAACAGCGTCGGCATGGCCGTGTTGATGGAGGTGGCGAACATGGTCCACGGAACGAGGCCGGCCAGGAGCCAGACGGTGAAGTTGCCCTTGCGCCCGGAGCCGAAGTCCGGTGGCGCCGCCCGGAAGATGACAGCGAAGACGACCGTGTACGTGAGCAGCGTGGCCAGGGGCACCACGAGCGACCAGGCCCACCCGAGCGCGGTCCCCTTGAACCGCGCACGGAGGTCACGCTCGGCGAAGTTCCAGACGAGACCGCGATAGGCAAGAGGCCCCGTCGCGTCACGAACAGCCATTCGAAGATCCTCCCGTTGAAGCCTTGGGACCGGGCCCCGCCCTGCCTCCACGCCGATGCCTCGACGCCCTGATCGGCGGCCCAGTCCGGCTCCGCGACCCCGGGAAGGGTACCCGATGAGCAGGCCCCGGCTGCCCCCGCGGGCGCGCGCGACCGTTAGAGTCGCCGCATGAAGGGCATCATCCTGGCCGGCGGATCGGGCACCCGACTGCACCCGATCACCCTGGGCATCAGCAAGCAGCTCATGCCGATCTACGACAAGCCGATGGTGTACTACCCGCTGTCGACCCTGATGATGGCCGGCATCCGCGAGGTGCTCGTCATCACGACCCCGGAGGATGCCGACCAGTTCCAGCGGCTCCTCGGCGACGGCTCGCAGTGGGGCATCGAGCTCTCGTATGCCGTGCAGCCGCGGCCCGAGGGCCTGGCCCAGGCGTTCGTCATCGGGGCCGACTTCATCGGCCAGGACTCCGTGGCGCTGGTCCTCGGCGACAACATCTTCTACGGCACCGGTCTCGGCACTGCCCTGCGCGACAACACCGAGGTCACCGGCGGCCACGTCTTCGCCTACCACGTGACCGAGCCGTCGGCCTACGGCGTGGTGGAGTTCGCCGAGGACGGGCAGGTGCTCTCGATCGAGGAGAAGCCCGCGGAGCCGAAGAGCTCCTACGCCGTGCCGGGCCTGTACTTCTACGACAACGACGTGGTCCAGATCGCCCGCGACCTCGAGCCCAGCGACCGCGGCGAGCTCGAGATCACCGGGGTCAACAACGCCTACCTCGAGCGGGGCACCCTCACGGTCACGGTCCTGGAGCGCGGCACCGCGTGGCTCGACACCGGCACATTCGAGGGGCTCATGGACGCCTCGCAGTTCGTCCACGTCGTCCAGCAGCGGCAGGGCCACAAGATCGGCTGTGTCGAGGAGATCGCCTGGCGCAACGGCTGGCTCACCGACGACGAGCTCGAGCGGCTCGCCGACTCCCTCGCCAAGAGCGGCTACGGCAGCTACCTGCACAGCGTCCTGGCCGAGGGTCGTGCCCGGGTGGAGGCGTGATGCACATCCGTCCCCTCTCCGTGGCCGACGCCTTCGAGGTCACCCCGCGCCAGTTCCCGGACGACCGGGGGGTGTTCCTCGAGTCGTTCCGCGGCGACCTGCTGGCCGAGCACGTGGGGCACGTGCCCGACATCGTCCAGACCAACGTCTCGGTGTCGTCCCGGGGCACCGTCCGGGGCATCCACTTCGCGGACGTGCCCCCGTCGCAGGCGAAGTACATCACCGCCCTGACCGGTTCCCTCATCGACTTCGTCGTCGACATCCGGGTCGGCTCCCCCACCTTCGGCCAGTGGGACTCGGTGCTGCTCGACACCCGGGACCGCCGCGCGGTCTACCTGCCCGAGGGCATGGGACACGCCTTCGTCGCCCTCGAGGACCACACCACGGCCATGTACCTCGTCACCGCGCCCTACAACCCGGGCCGCGAGCACGGCCTCCACCCGCTCGACCCCGAGGTCGGGCTCACCCTTCCCGAGGGACTGCAGTCACCACTGCTGTCCCCCAAGGACGCCGCCGCGCCCACGCTGGCGCAGGCGCAGGTTGCCGGACTGCTTCCCTCGTATGCCGAGTGCCGGGCTTACTACGACCAGCTGGCCCAGCGGGTGGACGCCTCGAGCTGACCGTTCTGGGTCGGTCTTCGCAGGTCAGGCGCCTGCGGAGGGTCCAACACGGACCAAACGGACTAGTAGACCTGCGCATACCCGACCCAAACCACCTGTAAACTCCTGATGGTTTTGTCGGGCAACCAAGGTGGAAGGGCCGTGCGATGCCGCCGAGCAGGGGACGTCAGCGTCGCGAGCGCCTGACCCGCTGGAGCTGGGCCCTCATCGACTCCGGCGCCTGGGTCGTCGCGATCTTCCTCGCCGCCTGGTTCCGGTTCGACCTGCGGCTGGAGCAGACGATCAGCCCGGCCATGCTGTGGTTCGCCGTGGCAGCCATGCTGGCGCAGCTCGTCTTCGGCACGGTCTTCGGGCCGTATGCCGTGGGGCACGAGCGAGGGTCGTTCGAGGAGACCTACGACGTGGGTCGCACCGTGGCCCTCACCACCCTCGTCCTCCTGACCCTCGTCTTCGCCCTCCACCTCGGCCCCATCCCCCGCAGCGTGCCCTTCACGGCGCCGGCCTTCGCGATGATCGGCATGTTCGCGGCGCGCTTCATCATCCGGTCCTGGCGTGCCCGGCAGGCCCTGATCCACAAGGCGGAGCAGCGCGCCATCGTGTTCGGCGCGGGCGAGGCCGGCCGCCGCCTCACCCGCAGCCTCATCCGCGACGCCGGGAGCGGCTACGCCCCGGTGGCCCTGCTCGACGACGACCGCGCGAAGGCACGCCTGCGGTTCGAAGGCGTCCGGGTCCGTGGGACGCGCACCGACATGGCGGCAGTGGCGGCCAAGCACGACGCCGAGGTCCTCATCATCGCGCTCCCCCTGGCCGAGGCTCCGACGATCCGCGAGCTGACCCAGCTGGGCGAGGACGCCGGGCTACAGGTCCTGCTGCTGCCGCCCATCAGGGACATCATCGGCGGCCGGCCGACCGCCGGCGACCTGCGCAACGTCGATGTCGCCGACCTCCTCGGGCGCCGCCCCGTCGACCTCGACACGGCCGTCATCGCCGACCAGATCGCCGGCAAGAGCATCCTCGTCACGGGCGCCGGAGGCTCGATCGGCTCCGAGCTGTGCCGGCAGATCGCCCGCTTCGGCCCCGCCAAGCTCTACATGCTCGACCGCGACGAGTCGGGCCTGCAGTCGACGCAGATGAGCCTCGACGGCCAGGGCCTGCTCAACACCGACACCGTCGTCCTCGCGGACATCCGCGACGTCGCCCGGATGCGCGAGGTCTTCACCCAGACCCGGCCCGACATCGTGTTCCACGCCGCCGCCCTCAAGCACCTGCCCCTCCTCGAGGCGAACCCCCTCGAGGCGTGGAAGAGCAACGTCATCGGGACCCACAACGTGCTCCAGGCGGCTGCCGAGGTCGGCGTCGGCTCGTTCGTCAACATCTCTACCGACAAGGCGGCCAACCCGAGCTGCGTCCTCGGCTACAGCAAGCGCGTCGCCGAGCGGCTCACGGCCGACTTCGCCCACCGCGAGCCCGGCCGTTACGTCTCCGTGCGGTTCGGCAACGTCCTGGGCTCTCGCGGCTCCGTCGTCCACACGTTCACCGCCCAGATCGAGCGAGGCGGCCCCATCACCGTCACCCACCCGGAGGTCGAGCGCTACTTCATGCTGATCCCCGAGGCGTGCCAGCTGGTGCTCGAGGCCGCGTCGATCGGCTCCGACGGCGAGGTCATGGTGCTCGACATGGGCGAGCAGGTGAAGATCGTCGAGGTCGCCCAGACCCTCATCCGGATGAGCGGCCGCCGCGACATCGAGATCACCTACACCGGCCTGCGCCCGGGCGAGAAGCTCGGCGAAGAGCTCTTCTCCCCTGACGAGGAGCGTCGCCACACCGCCCACCCACTCGTGAGCAGTGTCGAGGTGCCGGCGATCGACGCCGGCCAGGTGGCCCTGACCACCCACGCCGAGCCGACCCACGCCGCCCAGTGGATGCGACGCGAGGCCACGACCATCGCCGACAGGAGTCGCGCCCTCTGATGTCACGGATCTTCATGTCCAGGGCGGACGTCACCGATGTCGAGGAGCGCTACGTCCTCGACGCCCTGCGTTCTGGCTGGGTTGCACCCCTGGGTCCCGACGTCGATGCGTTCGAGGCCGAGGTCGCCGAGCGGACTGGCGTCTCCCACGCCCTGGCCCTGTCCTCGGGCACGGCTGCTCTGCACCTAGCGCTTCTCGATTCCGGGGCCAAGCCCGGGCGCATCGTCGTGCTGCCGTCCATGACGTTCGCGGCCAGCGCCAACGCCGTGGTCTACACCGGTGCTACGCCGGTCTTCGTCGACTCACGCCTGGACGACGGCAACGTTGACCCTCAGCTGCTCTTGGATGCGGTCGACGCACTGAGGGCCGAGGGCGCCGACGTCGCCGCTGTGATGACCGTGGACCTGTTCGGGCGCTGTGCGGACTACCGAGTACTGGTTGATGGACTCCTGTCGCGGGGCGTTCCCCTCGTCGAGGACGCCGCAGAGGCGTTGGGCGCCTCCTTGGACGGGAGAGCGGCCGGCTCATTCGGTCGTGCGGCCGCCCTGTCGTTCAACGGCAACAAGATCATGACCACGTCGGGCGGGGGAATGCTGCTCTCGAACGACGGCGAGGTCGTGGCCCGCGCCCGGTACCTCTCGGCCCAAGCTCGCCAACCAGCGCCGTGGTACGAGCACACCGAGGTCGGCTTCAACTACCGCATGTCGAACCTCTTGGCGGCCCTCGGCCGGGCGCAGTTGTCCCGACTTGATGCCATGATCGCTCGCCGACGCACGATCCGTGATCGCTACCAGGAGGCCCTGGCCGACGTGCCCGAGGTGCGGTTTCTTGGCCTCGACGGTGACAGCAAGTACGTCGACAACTGCTGGCTGACCTGCATCGTCATCGACCCCGACATGGCGGATGCATGTGGCGTCATCAAGCATCTCGACGCGGCCGACATCGAGGCGCGCCACCTGTGGAAGCCCATGCACCTGCAACCTGTGTTCGCTGACGAGCGCGTGTTTGCAACAGGCGCGTCCGAACAGCTGTTCTCTCGTGGCGTGACCCTTCCCAGCGGTTCTGCGCTGGGCGATGGCGACATCGACCGCGTCATCATCGAGTTGCGGTCCGCCCTCGGCGTGCGCTGATCATGGTCGGCTATCCGGGCAAGCGCGCCCTCGACCTGCTTGTTGGGATCCCCGCGCTCGTGCTCTCGATGCCCCTCCAGGCGGTCGTGGCCGTTGCGGTACGACGCCGACTTGGGTCTCCGGTCGTGTTCCGCCAGGCGAGACCAGGGCTGCAGGGCCAACCCTTTGAGCTGCGAAAGTTCCGCACCATGCTCCCGGTGGACATCGAGCGCGGATGGACCGATGACGAGAGTCGGATGACACGGTTCGGCGCCTGGTTGCGGTCGACGAGCCTGGATGAGCTGCCCACCTTGTGGAACGTCGTCCGCGGAGACATGTCCCTCGTCGGCCCGCGGCCACTGCTCATGCAGTACCTGGATCGATACTCGCCGCACCAGGCCCGGCGGCACGAGGTACGACCCGGCATGACGGGGCTTGCGCAGGTCTCAGGCCGCAACGCCATCACGTGGGAACGCAAGCTGGACCTCGACGTCGAGTACGCCGACCATTGTTCCCCTCGCCTGGACTTGGCCATCGCGCTGAGGACCGTCAGGCAGGTGGTCCGACGACACGGAGTCACGGCTGAGGGGCACGCAACGACATCGGAATTCATGGGATCGGCGTCTGATGGGCGGACGCCGTGACCGGGATCGTCGTCGTCGGCGGTGGAGGATTCGGACGTGAAGTCATCGAGATCATCGGCGCCACCGGCCATGCTGTCGAAGGCGTGGTGGACGACTCGCCTTCGGCCGAGCTCGCCTCGCTCGTGGGGAGAGCTGGCTCCCGGTTGGTCGGAACGCTCGACTGGTTGCTGACGCAACCGGCCGAGCCCACCGTTGTCATCGCAATTGGTGATGCGATGGCTCGCCGGACCATTGTGCGGCGACTTGAACCTGTTGCACCTGTGTACCCAGTGTTGATCCATCCCGACGCCACGGTTGGACGAGACGTTCGCTTGGGGGCGGGCACAGTCATCGCGCCAGGTGCCCGGCTGAGCACGAACATCGACATTGGGCGACACGTCCACATCGACCAGAACGCGACCGTTGGCCATGACACGACGATTGGCGACTTTGTGCGGCTGAACCCGCAGGCATGCATCTCTGGCTTCGTGACGGTAGGCGCCTCCGCTCTCGTTGGAGCTAGCGCCACGGTCCTGCAAGGTCTCGAGGTAGGTCCGCAGGCCATTGTGGGGGCCGGGGCTGTGGTGACGAGAAGCGTGTCTCCCGGTCTCACCGTCATGGGGGTACCCGCGCGATGAGGATCGCAGTGGTGACGCAGTGGTTCCCACCCGAGCCAGGCACGGTGGTGGCATCGGCCATCGCAACTGGTCTTGCATCTCGGGGACATGAGGTCCATGTGCTGACGGGCTTTCCGAACTATCCCACGGGGGTCCTTCACCCCGATTACCCCCTGCGTCCCTATCGTCGTGAACAGGTGGGCTCCGTGACCGTCCACCGCGCACCCCTGCACCCCAGCCACGATCGATCAGCGGTGCAGCGGATGCTGAACTACGTATCCTTCGCGGCCTCATCAACGGTTGTCGGCTGGACCCGGCTCCCCCGACCCGACGCCTGGCTCGTGTACTCGTCCCCGGCAACCGCCGCGATGCCGGCGCTGTTGTCCCGGTGGCCTCGGCACGCACCGACCTGCTTGATCATCCAAGACTTGTGGCCGGACAGCGTCACCCAGAGCGGTTTCGTCGGCAGCGGCCGCGTCGTCGCAGGCATCGAACGAGTGCTGAACCGGTTCTGCTCCTGGACCTATCGGCAGGCGTCGGGTATCGGCGTGATCAGCCCCAGCATGCGCGACATCCTGATTCATCGGGGGGTGCCGAGCTCCAAGATCTTCGACACGCCCAACTGGATCGATGACGAGCATGTCTCCGCGATCAGTCCCGACGGCCGGGCCGCTCTTGGTCTTCCGGAGGGCCGCCTTTTCATGTACGCGGGCAACGTGGGAGAGCTTCAGGGCCTCGACCCTCTGATCGAGGCGTTCGGCCATGTTCCTGAGGCGCAACTTGTGGTTCTGGGCGACGGTGTCGCTCGTGAACGCCTTCAAGCCCTGGCGAAGACTTCCCGTCTCGACAACGTGCGTTTTCTGGGTAGCCTCCCCTCCGAGAGAGTCGGTGCCTACATCCACGCCTCCGACGTGCAGATCGTCTCCCTTCAGGACACACCCCTCCTGCGAGCCACGATGCCGAGCAAGGTGCAGAGCTCCTTCGCTTTCGGGAAGCCGGTCCTTGCGCACGCCGCCGGCGACGTAGCCGCCCTCATCGATCATCACCACGCCGGGGTCGTGGCTCCCCCCGGCGACCTGGAAGGTACGGTTTCGGCGATCCGCTCGCTGGTCTCCTCGACGGACCCGAGGCTTGCGGAGATGGGCTCCAACGCCCGGGCGCTGTTCGAGGAGCAGTTCTCTGCCGACGCTGGACTTGATCGACTCGAAGCAATGCTCATGACCTCTCTGGCATCTGGAAGGACGCGGTAGTGCACTCCGAGAACATGGAAGGGGCGACCATCGCCATCACTGGCGGGACCGGCTCCTTCGGCTCCACCATGGCCGCACACCTCCTCGGTCGGGGGGTGGAGACGATCCACATCCTCAGCCGCGACGAGGCCAAGCAGGACGAGATGCGCAAGCGCTTCTCGGACTCGAGACTGCGCTTCTTCTTAGGCGATGTCCGCGACTACGACAGCGTCCTGTCCGCCTTCGTCGACACCGACTTCGTCTTCCATGCGGCTGCCCTCAAGCAGGTGCCGTCCTGCGAGTTCTTCCCAGAGCAGGCCGTGAAGACCAACGTCACCGGCAGCCACAACGTCATCGAGGCAGCTGCCCGTGTAGGCGTCCGCTCGGTCGTCTGCCTGAGCACCGACAAGGCGGTCTACCCGGTCAACGCCATGGGCATGAGCAAGGCCCTCATGGAGAAGACGGCGCAGGCGTTCGCCCGCAACAACCCGCACTCCAAGACGACCGTGTCAGTGACCCGGTACGGCAACGTCATGTACTCGCGCGGCTCCGTCATCCCGCTCTTCGTCCAGCAGATCCAGCAGGGCAAGCCGCTGACGATCACCGAGCGCAGCATGACCCGCTTCCTCATGTCCCTGCAGGAGTCGGTGGACCTGGTCGAGCACGCGTTCAACCACGCCGAGCCCGGCGACCTGTTCGTCCGCAAGGCGCCGGCCTCCACGGTCGACGTCCTCGCGCGTGCAGTCGCGTCCCTGCTCGGCGTCGACGACCCGCAGATCCGCGTCATCGGCACCCGCCACGGCGAGAAGCTCCACGAGACGCTCCTGAGCCGTGAGGAGATGCTCAAGTCCAACGACCAGGGCGACTACTACCGCGTCCCGCTGGATGCGCGCTCGCTCGAGTACGAGCTGTACTTCGAGGAGGGCGAGCGCGACGCGGTCGCCGTGGAGGACTACACCTCCGAGAACACCGAGCGGATGGACGTCGAGCAGACCAAGCAACTGCTGCTCAAGCTGCCCGAGATGCAGACCCTGCTCGCCGGGGTCCGCCCGTGAAGGTCCTCGTCACGGGTGCCGGCGGCTTCCTCGGCTGGCACACGCTGGCCCGGCTGCGCGCCCAAACGGACCACGAGGTGGTCGCCGTCACGCGGGAGAGCTGGGGCTCCCTGGCGGACGAGGTGCACTCCGCCGACGCCGTGATCCACATCGCCGGCGTCAACCGAGCTGAGGACCCGGAGCAGGTCCGGCTGGGCAACGTCCGGCTGTCCGAGGACCTGGCCGCCGCGGTCCGCGAGGCCGGCCGACCCGTGCAGCTGGTCAACGCCAACTCGATCCAGAGCGGCAACGGCACCCCGTACGGCGCCGGGAAGCAGCAGGCGGCCGAGCTCCTCGCAGCGGCCAGCGCGGACACCGGCAGCACGTTCGTCAACGTGATGCTGCCGAACCTGTTCGGCGAGCACGGCCGTCCGTCGTACAACTCCTTCGTTGCGACCTTCGTCCAGGCCGCCATCGACGGGAACGAGCCCTCCATCCAGGACCGGCCCGTGGATCTGCTGCACGCCCAGCGGGCCGCCCGGGCATTGCTCGACGGCCTACTGGCCCCCGCCGGACGCCTCGAGCCCCAGGGCACGCCCACGAGCGTCCTCGAGGTCTGGGAGCTGCTGCGCGAGTTCCACGGCCTGTATGCCACGGGCGACATCCCCGCCCTCGACACCGCCCTGCGCGTGGACCTGTTCAACACCTACCGCGCCGCCCTGTTCCCCGGGCACTACCCCATCACCCTCACGGCGCACTCGGACGACCGCGGGCGCCTAGTGGAGACCGTTCGGGCCCACGGTGGCCAGGGCCAGACCTTCGTCTCGACCACCCGGCCGGGGATCACCCGCGGCGAGCACTTCCACCTCAGCAAGGTCGAGCGCTTCGTCGTCCTGAGCGGTCAGGCACGCATCTCCCTGCGCCGGGTGTGCACGGAAGAGGTCGTGTCCTTCGACGTCAACGGCGCCGAGCCGGCGGTGGTCGACATGCCGACCATGTGGGTCCACAACATCACCAACACCGGTGACACCGAGCTGACCACCCTCTTCTGGACCCACTCGCTCTTCGATCCTGATAACCCGGACACGTTCTGGGAGCCTGTAGCCGTGGAGGCCAGCGCATGACCAAGGTGATGACCATCGTCGGGACCCGACCGGAGATCATCCGGCTCTCCCGGGTGATGTCCCGTCTGGATGAGACCGTCGACCACGTGCTCGTCCACACCGGGCAGAACTACGACTACGAGCTCAACGGCATCTTCTTCGACGAGCTGGGCATCCGGAAGCCCGACCACTTCCTCGAGGTCGACACGAGCAGCCTCGGTCGCGTCCTCGGGGAGACGCTCATCAAGGCCGAGGCGGTCCTGCTGACGGAGCAACCCGACGCCGTCCTAGTCCTGGGCGACACCAACAGCTGCGTCGCCGCCATCATGGCCAAGCGGATGCGGATCCCCGTGTACCACATGGAAGCCGGCAACCGCTGCTTCGACGAGAACGTCCCCGAGGAAACCAACCGGCGGCTGGTCGACCACGTGGCCGACTTCAACCTGGTCTACACCGAGCACGCCCGTCGCAACCTCCTGTCAGAAGGGCTGCATCCCCGTCGCATCCTTCTCACTGGATCGCCCATGAAGGAGGTGCTCCTGCATCATCGGGAGCAGTTCCAGGCGAGCAGCATCTTGGAGACCCTCTCCCTCGAGCAAGGCCGGTACCTGCTGGTTTCCGCGCACCGTGAGGAGAACGTCGACAACCCGGATCGCCTCGGCCAGTTGCTTGACTGCCTGGTGGCTGCGCACGAGAGGTTCCAGGTCCCTGTCCTGGTCTCGACCCATCCGCGGACCCGCAATCGCCTGGAGGCTCTCGGTCGCGAACTCCCTGAAGGAATCGTCTTCCACAAGCCGCTCGGCTTCATCGACTACGTGCGCCTCCAGCAGGACGCGCTGTGTGTCCTGTCGGATAGCGGCACCATCAGTGAGGAGTCGTCAGTCCTCGGCTTCCCGGCGATCACGCTGCGCGACTCCATCGAGCGCCCCGAAGCCCTGGATACCGGGGCAATCATCATGACGGGCCTGGATCCGGAGAACGTCGTGGAGGCGGTTGAGGTCGTGGTGCACGACCGGAGCGCCGGCCAGCACGTCCCCGCTGACTATGCGATCGACAACTGCTCCGAGCGAGCCGTGCGTTTCATTCTCTCGACCCGAGGACGTCACCGCGCTTGGGCCGGAATTCGGGGTTAGACGGGGATGGCAGCAAGGGTGATCGGTCCAGAAGAGGCATCGCAAAGCGACCCGGCGATGGCCGCTGCGGGCCTGACACGGTCGAGTCAGCTGAGACGCGGGATCCTCACGTCATTCATCAGTCGCGGAATCGCGGCGGTTGGGCCACTAGTGCTGATCCCTATCACCCTACGCTACCTAGGGGCCGAGACATACGGCTTATGGATGGCGGTGAGCGCTGTAGCGGCGATGGTCATGTGGGCGGATCTTGGCCTAGGCAATGGTCTGATGACGCAACTCGGCGAGCGACTGGCCGTTGGCGACACTCGCGGCGCCTCGAGACTCATATCTACTACCTACGCTCTGCTCGGGGCGGCGTCACTGACCTTAATTGGAGCTATATGGCTGTGCGCGCCTTGGATCCCTTGGACGCGGCTTCTCGGGGCAACCACTGCTCAGACATCGGGGCAGGCTCGCGCGGTTGCCCTCATCTGCCTGTCCGCGTTCCTGATCAACATCCCCCTCTCCTTGGTACAGCGGGTTCAATACGCGCGGCAGGAAGTCAGTCAGAGCAACTTGTGGCAGGCGGCAGCTGGCCTTCTGACGATCGCCACTACTGGGGCTGCGGTCGCCCTCACAGCAGCGCCGATCGAGGTCATCGCGGCGTCGAGCTTCGCGCTGCCCCTCACCAACACGATAAACGCCATCTGGTTCTTCTCGAGAAACCGGGAACTCCGGCCGACGGCGCGAAGAGTAAGTCGGAACGCCGTGCGCGGTCTAATGAGCTTGGGCGGGCAATTCCTTCTGGTGTCGGTGTTGACCTCAGTCGCCATCAATTCAGACAACTTGATAGTCGCCCACACGCTTTCACTGGCCGAGGTGACCACCTATGCGGTGCCTGCCAAGCTTCTCACCGCCTTGGGCCTAGTTGTGTCCCTTCTCAATCTCCCCCTCTGGCCAGCTGCCGCCGACGCTCTCGCACGCGGTGAGACCGAATGGGTCAAACGCACCGTTTCCCGCATGACGTTGCTGTCGGGCGCCGCGGTGGCAGTTCCAGCCGTCTGCTTGGTTGCGTTCGGTCCTCACCTCATTAGAGCTTGGAGTTCGGTTGACGTCTCCGGTCGCCCCGGGATGCTGCTGGGACTCTCGCTATGGTGGCTCATGCTCGCCATCGCCTCTCCGCGCCTGATGGTCCAGAACGCGCGTGGCTACCTTCGGCCGCAGGTGCTGGGCTGGCTAGCATTCGTACTAATCGGGATCCCACTCAAACTCCTCGCGGCTCAGAAGGCGGGGCTTGCCGGACTCGCGCTCACCGGGGCAGCCGCATACATGGCGTTTCTTGGCCCCGCAGTTCACGTCGGCTACCGCCGAACTCTCAAGCAGACGCTGTCGGGATCGGGGCAACAGTGAGCAGATTTCTTACGAACGCGCGGGCCATTTTTCGCAGATTGAACGATCGCCGCCTCGCTGCAACCGACCCCGAAGCCTTTGCCAGGATGATCGGTGTGCAGCTCCGGGGTCGCGTGCGGTTCTACGGGATCGACCGTGCGATGTTCGGCTCGGAGCCTTGGCTCGTCACGCTGGGCGACAACGTATACGTGACCGCAGGCGTACAGTTCGTGACGCACGATGGCGGCACGCTCATCCTCAGGAAAGAGGTCCCTGACCTCGAGTGGACTGCCCCCATTGTTGTTGGCAACGATGTGTATTTCGGAATTCGCTCTATCGTGCTCCCGGGCGTGCGAATCGGCGATCGGAGCATCATCGCGGCCGGGGCGGTAGTAACACGCGACGTGCCTGCGAACTCGGTCGTGGGAGGGGTACCCGCAAAACTGCTGTGCACCACGGATGACTACTTGGCACGAATGAGGGAGAAGTCTCTGGGACTCGGACACCTTGCAGGGGCAGAGAAGGAAGCAGCCCTTCGCAGACACTTTGACAGTACGAACCGAGAAACAAAGTGACTATCTCTCGATCGAACGCAGCGCCGGATCGAGGAGTAGCGCGAGGGCCGAAGCTCGCGACTCCCCTCTACTACTCCGCCGTCTACCTTCTCGGGACGTTCCTCCTTTTTCTGGTTGTCGGGCAAACTGGCAAAGTCCAGAGCATGTTTCAGCTGACGACGTTTGTGTCTCTGACTGTCGCGGCTTTTGTAACTGGATATCTGCTCAAGGTTGCGCGCCTGAAGCAGTTCCTACTTTTGGCACCCGCTGAACCCCCGCAGGCGCCGCGGAACCTACCGCTCATAATTGGACTGAGCGCCGCATATTACATGGCATACGGCATCGCCTTGCTTCGCACGTACGGAGCCGCTACCCCCGGCGACGTCATTCAAGCAATAACTCATCCCGGGGCGGCATATTTCGCAAAGTTCAGTGTCTACGAGATGCAGACAGCCGAAGGAGTTCGAAACCCCGCGGTCCAGATACTGACATTGTTTGCGGTTGGTTCTACGCCGCTAATTCCTTTCGCCATTCTGTACTGGCGCGACCTGAAGTTGGCCTTGCGCATTTTTGCAGCATTAGGTCTGGCGATCTACTGCTCCTTCTTCCTCTTCATCGGCACGCTCAAAGGGCTAGGAGATGTACTTATCTTCACCCTCACTGCCTTGCTCCTTCGCTCCAAAGGCGGTTGGGGTCGCGCCGGGAAGCGTCGTGCCTCAAAGGGTTCGAAGATCGTCATGGCGCTGTTGATTGCGACCTTCGGTTCATATATGGCGTTCAATCAAGCGCAGCGAATCCAGGCAGTTGGAATCCAACGGCTCTTCGAGCCCAATCCCATTGTCACTTCCATCATGGGTCCGGACATCGGCCGTGGGGTGAGCGCAACCCTCTTCTACCCCACCCATGGATACCTAGGGCTGTCCTATAACCTAGGAACGGATTTCCAGTGGACCAAGGGGCTAGGCGCTTCCAGAGCTCTCGACAGCTACTGGGGTCAGTATTTTGGGGGGCAGTCCCAGGTTGACAACACCTATCCCGCTCGAACCGAGGTGCGGACCGGCTGGCCTCAAGGGCAGTTCTGGGCCACCATTTATCCTTGGCTGGCCTCGGATATAACATTCCCTGGGACTATCGTCTTCATGGGTCTCCTGGGCTGGTGGCTTGCTAAGTTGTGGTTCGAAAGCGTCTTCCAGCGAGACCGTCTTAGCGTGCTGTTGTTGTGCCAAGAAGTATTGTGCATTGCCTACATTCCAGCGAACAACCAAATTGGCACAGGGCGACCCTCCCTCATTGCATTCGTTTCGTTGTTGATAATGTACGCACTCAGGCGACGAAAGCCGAGTCCTGCCCGCCTGCAAATCGCCAAGCCCCTGCCCTCGATGCGACTCCGACCACCGATGCGGGAGATCTACCCCAGGCGGGGGCCGAGATACCGCTAAGCCGATAGGCACCCAGGCATTCGTCGCAGGATCGTCGGGGCTTGAGCTAGTGAAGCGGCGGAGGTCCCCCATGGAGAAGGAGATGCATGATGCGCGCACAGACGGACCGCCTTTCGTCCTTTGCCCTCTTTATCGCCCGACCCCTCGATGCCGCGTTCAGCTTTGTGGCCAGGGCACGTCGCTGGTCCCACGGCACTGTGTCGGCTCGTCGCTTCGGACACGTGGGCACCGACTTCCGGTTTGACCCCGACGGCGTGTACTCGTACGACACGATCTTCTGCGGCGATCGGGTCGATCTCGGGTATCGACCCGTCCTCCTAGCCACTCGCAGCAGGATCACGATTGGTGATCACGTCATGTTCGGGCCCGAGGTGACGATTCGGGGAGGCAACCATCGGACAGAGGTGGCCGGACTTCCAATGATTGATGTCACAGATGACATGAAGAGCACAGAGGACGATCCCGGCGTCGTAATCGGCAGTGACGTCTGGGTGGGCACCCGCGCCGTGATTCTTGCCGGAGTGCACATCGGGGATGGGGCCGTGATCGCGGCTGGCGCCGTCGTGACCCGAGATGTGCCTCCCTATGCGATCGTGGGCGGGGTTCCTGCGCGAGTCATACGCTTTCGCGAGGGCGCGCCTGCATTGTCCGAAGGCAAGCAAGGATCAACGCGTGACTAACCTTGGCAGCGGCGCCAGAAGTTACGACTTTTTCGTAATTGGCGCCTTTCGCTACCCGGCTGGAGATGCCTCGGCGAATCGCATGCTAGGACTTGCGAAGTGCGCAGCAGCGGCCGGATACAACCCGCTCGTAATTAATGATGCGCCACCTACCGACGGTGGTCGGCCGTCCACGATCGGTGCTTACGACGGAGTCGATTACGTCTGCATCGGCGAACAGGGCGCATCGCGATCGAGACGGTTCGTGCGGCGCTTGAACCGGCCCGTTCGCCTCGCCAACACGATAAGGCGCCTCAGGTCACCGGGCCGACGGTCCTACGCAACCTTCGCGTCTGGTCTGTATACCCTCGGTGCGCACCTGGTGCTGCACACCCTTCTGCGGGTCACCATGATCAGCGATGTTGTGGAACGACACGACGTCGAGCAGTTTCCGTCGGGGTGGCGCTCGCCGTATCTCGTCCGCCACCGATGGACTTCGCGCCTCTCACAGATCCTTCCTGACGGCGTAATTGCGATCTCACGCACTTTGGAGGGAGGTTATGCGGAACGGCGACCCGTGCTCCGGATACCCCCATTGATCGACATGGCTGAGTACGCCACCCCATCACCCCGAGACCCTCGAGATCCACTGACCCTGCTCTATATTGGCAGTCCCTCCAACAAGGACCAGCTAGGAGTCCTCGTCGACGCTGTCATGGATCAGGACGGCGCCCCCCGCCCGATCCTTTTGCGGGTCGCGGGTACTGACTCGAATCAACTCGCAGCCAATGAGGATGTCGGTCCCGACAGGGTGTCGAAATTCGGCAATGTCGTGCAGGTCCTGGGAAGGCTCGAACGTGAAGAAGTTCTCAGTCAACTCCGCGAGGCCGATTTCTCGGTCGTTCTCAGGCCACGAGCGGGATACGCACAGGCGGGATTCCCGTCGAAGGTGCCCGAGAGCCTCGCCGCCGGCTGCCCCCTATTTGCCAATATCACGAGCGACCTCGCGGACTACCTGAGGGACCTCGACAACTCAGTCATCTGTGAGACGGGTGCCGACGGACAAGTGACCGCTGACGCCGTTGCCACGGCGCTGCGGCGGGCCAACGGACTTACTGATCCCGAGCTCCACTCCTTGCGCCTAAGGGCGCGGGAGACCGCCGCGCACCTGCACTACGGTGCGTGGGCTCCAGCACTTCGTGCTTGGCTGGTGACGCTGAGTTGAGCACCCCGTCTAAGCCCGTCATCGTCCAACATTCGTTCGGCGACACCGGTTCGGGTGGTCCGATCGGAGCCCTGGAACGCCTTCTGAGGTCGCCGCTGTCCGACCGCTACGAGTTTGTCCGCATGCACCAGCCCGGCCCGGCTGGTGGCATCAACCTCCCACTTGTGCAGGCGTGGGCTTCAATGTTGCGAGAGGTGCGCCCAGATCTCGTCCACGTTCGTGGACTGGGTAACGAAGGGTTCCACGGTGTGCTCGCGGCACGGGTGGCGCGATGCCCACGGATCCTCGTCAGTATCCATGGGACAGTGCGCGACCTAAGCCATTCGACCAACCGGTTGCGGCAGGGTGTTCTCGTTCGCGGGATCGAGCCCGCCACACTCTCGATGGCGACTGACGTCGCAGCCGTGTGTCGAGCGATGCGCGACCGGACTTTCCTCGATCGCGTGCGCGAGAACGTGCGTGGGTACGTCCCCAACGGAGTCAACGTCCCGCTGCCGGTAACGGCGGCCGATCGTGCAAAAAAGAGGGCTGGGATTGGACTATCCCCGAGTGATGTGGGGGTCGTCGTCGTGGGCAGGCTCAGCCTCGAGAAGGGCCATCTGCAGTTGGCAGACGCCTTGGGGCGGCTGGATCAAAAGGCGCTCACCTCGGCTGTCCTCGTTCTCGTTGGTGACGGCCCCGATGCGGCAACAATCACCGCGGCCTATACCGCCGTGCCTGGCCTCAGGCTGGTCGCATTGGGCCGAAGGCACGACGTGCAGGACATTCTTCAGGCATGTGATGTCTTCGCCTTTCCCACTCTCCACGAGAACCTGTCGAACGCCCTGCTGGAGGCGATGGCGGCGGGGCTGCCGGTTGTGGCCAGTGCCGTCGGAGGTAACGTGGAGGTACTCGAGCAAGGCGGGGGCATCCTCGTACCTGTGAGTGATCGCGTGCAGCTTTCGGACGCAGTCGAACGGCTGGTCCGGGAACCGGGACTACGGACCTCCCTAGGTCAGCAAGGCGTAGACGTGATCCGAAATTCGTACACCGAGGATCACATGGTGAGAGGTTGGGACCGCATGTACCAGGCGATCCTGACAGACACGGACCGCCAATGAGAATCGTCCTGCTTGGCTTCACGATTTCGGACGAGCGCGTGGCGGAGATCCTCCAGACAGACGCTCACATGCCCACCCAGACGCACAGTTTCGCCTGGTCAGTGGTCCGGGCGCTCCGGGCGGCGGGCCTCAGCGTCTCCCTGCTGTCGTCGGAGCCGCTGACCAGCTATCCGGGCAACCCCAGCGTCGCAGTCCGCGGCAGCGCCTTCGTGGCCAATGGTGTCGAGGGGCGCACGCTGGGCTTCGTCAACCTGCTGCTCGCAAAGCACATCACGCGGTTCTGGTCCTGCCTGACCTCCGGCACGAGGTTTCTGCGCCGCAAGCGGCCCGATGTGGTACTTGTCCATGGCGTCCACAGCCCGTACCTGCTGTACGGCGTACTGGCCCGTCGGCTTCTCTCCACGCCGTTCGTCGTGATCCTCACCGATCCGCCAGGTGTCGTCCTGCCCGACGACTCACGGTTGGTTCGGGCACTCAAGCGGCTCGACATCGCGGTGGTCCGGGGCCTGCTTGCCAGGCTCGACGGCGTCGTGGCCCTGACGGCCGCACTGGCTGAGCACTACGCCCCCAGCCTCCCGCCGCTCGTGATGGAGGGCATCGTCGACGACCTCCCCGAGGAGGAACCGCCAGCAGATTCCATCTCAGAGCAGCAACCTCACGTCGTCATGTACGCAGGCGGCCTCAGCGGACCGTACGGCGCTGGTCTGCTGCTCGACGCCGTCCAGCGGCTCGACCACCCGGACGTCGTGTTGCGGACGCTCGGCCGTGGCGAGCTGGCCGAGGCGATCGACGCCGCGGCGCAGACCGACCGGCGGGTCGAGCCCACTCGGTTCGCCACGCGTCAGGAGGTGCTGGCCGAGTACCGCCGTGCCAGTGTGCTCGTGCAGCCGCGCCCGGTCGACCAGGACTTCGTCCGCTACTCCTTTCCGTCCAAGCTCATGGAGTACCTTGCGTCGGGAACGCCAGTCATAAGCACGCGCCTACCCGGCATACCCGCGGAGTACGGCGACCACCTGCATTGGGCCGACGACACCGCTGACGGGCTGGCGAACGCCATCGAGGAGGTCCTCGACCTCACCGCTGACGAGCGACGGCGCCGCGGCGCAGCCGCCCGGGACTTCGTGTGGCGGACGCGAGGGTATGCCGCTCAGGGCCGCCGCCTGCGGGACTTCCTGCGGCAGGTCGCGCATGCTCATCGCCCCTAGAGGCGCTCGACGACCGCCGACTCCTCGAAGGCACCCCGGGTGTCGAGCAGGACGCCGGCGCGCCGTGACAGGGAGTCGGCCTCGTACTCGTGGTGGTTCTGGAGCAGCACGACGATGTCGGCCGACTCGAGTGCCTTGTCTAGGTCGTCGACACACGTGAGGCGGGTGTCGCCCGCGCCCTTAATGGTCCACTCGGCCACGAATGGGTCGTGGTAACTCACGTCCGCGCCCCACTCGAGAAGGCGCTTGGCCAGCGGGTCGGCGGGGCTCTCGCGCCGGTCCGAGATGTTGGCCTTGTACGTCACCCCCAGCAGCAGGACCTTCGCTCCGTTGACCGCCACCCGGCGGTCGTTGAGCGCCTGCCACACCCGGTTTGCGACGTACAGCGGCGCCGCGATGTTGATCTCCTCAGCCAGCTCCACCATGCGGAAGGCATACCCGAGGCGGGCCTTCACCCGGTGGCTAAGGTACGACGGGTCGACCGGGATGCAGTGTCCACCCACGCCCGGGCCGGGGCGGAAGGCCATGAAGCCGAAGGGCTTGGTCTCCGCGCAGTTGATCGCATCCCAGAGATCGATGTCGAGCTCGTGGGAGAAACGGACCATCTCGTTCACGAGGGCGATGTTCACGTGCCGGAAGGTGTTCTCGAGAAGCTTGGCCATCTCGGCCTCCTTCGCCCCCTTCGCCTCGACGACCGTATCGATGAACTGGGCGTAGAAGTCCGCTGCGGCGCGCGTGCACTCAGGGGTGAGTCCCCCGACGACCTTGGGCGTGTTCTTCACCCCGAACTCGTGGTTGCCCGGGTCGATGCGCTCCGGCGAGAACGCGATGTGCACGTCCTTACCGGCTACCAGGTCGTCGCCGAGTACGAGCGGGGCGAAGACCTCCTCGGTCGTACCCGGGTAGGTGGTGGACTCGAGGATGACGAGGGTGCCCGGCCGGATGTGTGCGCCGATCGCGCGGGCGGCGCCTTCGACTGCGCCCAGGTCCGGTCCACCGTCCTCGCTGAGGGGCGTCGGCACGCACACCACGACGACGTCCGCCTCGGCGATGACCGCAGCGTCGGTGCTGGCCGTGAAGCCGGCGTCCAGCCCGGCCCGCAGGTCGGTCTCCGTGACGTCGTCGATGTGCGAGACCCCGGCGTTGAGGGCTTCGACCACGCCGGTGTTGGTGTCGAGCCCCACGACGGTGAGGCCCTTCTCGGCAGCACGGAGGGCCATCGGCAGGCCGACGTATCCCTGCCCTACGACGACGAGGTTGGTGGTCACGAGTTCTCCTTGAACCAGGCAATGGTGTCGTTCAGACCCTGCTCCAGCGAGACGGGCTCGACGTCAGGGAAGAGTCCGCGCAGGACGGCGTTGTCCGCCTGAGAGTGCTTGACGTCGCCCGGCCGGGGGTCGCGGTGCACCACCTCTGCCTTCACGCCGGCCGCACTCTCGATGAGGGCGATGAGCTGCGTCAGCGTGGTGTTGGTGCCGAAGGCCAGGTTGACCGGCTCCGGGTGCGACACGCGACGCTGCGCGGCGTCCAGGAGAACGCGGCACACCGTTCCGACGTAGGTGAAGTCTCGGGAGTTCGTCCCGTCACCGTTGACCGGAAGCGCCTCGCCGCGAAGGAGAGCGTCGATGAACACGGGGATCACCGCGGCATACACGTGCCCCGCGCGCTGCCGGGGGCCATAAACGTTGAAGAAGCGGAACGCCATCGTCTTCATGCCGTAGGACTGCTGGTAGGCCAGCGGGTACTGCTCGGTCGCCAGCTTCGAGACGGCGTAGGGGCTCATCGGCCGGACCCACTCGCGCTCGTTCTTGGGCAGGGCGGGGTTGAGTCCGTACACAGACGACGAGGACGCGACCATCACGTGCTCGACGTCGTGCGCCCGTGCGTTCTCGAGGACCGTCAGGGTGCCCGTCGCGTTGGCGGCGTGCGAAGCAATCGGGTCCTTGATGCTTCGGGGAACACTGCCGAGGGCGGCGAGGTGCACGACAGAATCGACACCCGCCATCGCTTCGGACAGGGCTGCCGGCTCGAGGATCGATCCTTTGACGAAGCGCACGTCGAGACCGTCGAGGTTGTCGGCGTACCCGGTGGACAGGTCATCGATGACGCTGACCTCGTGTCCCCCGGCGAGTGCCAGCCGAGCCAGGTTGGAGCCGATGAACCCGGCACCGCCGGTGATGAGCAACCGCAAGGAGACGCCCCGTAATCGTGGATGGACCCGACAAACGTGCTCATCCTAGTTGCCGTCCGCATCCACCTCGGCCATCACCGTCTCAGGCGCGTCCTCCCACGGCAGCGGCGACGGCGTCGGCGACTCCGAGCTCGAAGACGCTGGGGACGATCTCGTCCGCCTTGGGCTCCGGCACCAGGTCGGCGATAGCGCGCGCCGCGGCCAGCTTCATCGCCTCGGTGACCTGAGGGGCCCCCGAGTCGAGCGCCCCACGGAAGATCCCAGGGAAGGCGAGCACATTGTTGATCTGGTTCGGGTAGTCCGACCGGCCCGTGGCGACCACCGCGGCATACCGGGCAGCCACCTCAGGGTGGACCTCCGGCGTGGGGTTCGCCAGGGCGAAGATGATCGAGCCGGGAGCCATCCGCGCGACCTGTGCCTCGGGCACCTGGCCACCGGAGACCCCGACGTAGACGTCGGCACCCACGAGGGCGTCGCCCAGCGAGCCGGACAGGCCCCGGGGGTTGGTCGTGGCGGCGAGCCGGCGCTTGTGCGCCTGCTCCCCCAGGTCGGTGCGGGACGGGGCTATGATGCCGCGCGAGTCGCACACGACGATGTCGGCGACCCCGGCCCGGGCGAGCAGCCGCGTCACGGCCACGCCCGCCGCGCCGGCCCCGGACACCACCACCCGCAGACCGGCCAGCTCGCGGCCCACGACCTTCGCAGCGTTGAGCAGCCCGGCGAGGACGACGATCGCGGTGCCGTGCTGGTCGTCGTGGAAGACCGGGATGTCGAGCCGCTCCTGGAGGCGTCGCTCGATCTCGAAGCACCGCGGCGCCGAGATGTCCTCGAGGTTGATGCCCCCGTACGTCGGCGCGATCCGGGCGATGGCGTCGACCAGCTCGTCCACCGTGCCGGTCTCCATGCACACGGGCACGGCGTCGACGCCGCCGAAGTGCTTGAAGAGGACGGCCTTGCCCTCCATGACCGGCATCGCCGCGAGCGGACCGATGTCGCCGAGGCCGAGGACGGCCGTGCCATCGGAGACGACCGCCACGGTGTTGGAACGCGAGGTGTACCGGCCGGCGAGCGACGGGTCGGCCGCGATGGCACGCGACACGTCGGCCACCCCGGGCGTGTAGAGCAGGGACAGGTCGGCCCGGTCACGCAGCTGCTGCGTGGCGTGTACACCTAGCTTGCCGCCCTCGTGCGCCCGGAAGACCGGGGAAAACGGGTCGAACAACGGGTACGACGGAGACGCGGACACGGAAGGTCACCTCAGAAGAAGGAGGGGGCGTTGGGGCACACCGCGCACGGATCGAACCGCGCGGTCTCGAGATGGAGCCGGGTGTGGCCACACAGAAACGCAGAGGCGGGGGTTTACCCGCGAGTTCATCGTGGCACAGCGCCCCCGGAGGCCACCACCCCTCGTGACAAGAGTGTGACCGGCGTCGCGTCACAGGTTCTCGGATGCGAGACGGAAACGATCTGGGCAGGACTGGCGCCGTTCGCAGGTATGGCTGGCAGGATGCCCCTATCCCCACAGCCGTGGTGGGCAAACCGTCCCAGCCACGCGGCATACCCCGAGGAAGGACCTCACCAGCATGACCTCACGCCTTCGCCCCGCCGCCGCCCTGGTCGCGGGCCTGGCCACGGCCGGACTCGCCCTGAGCGCGTGCGGCTCCAGCTCGCTCGACACCGGTTCGTCGTCCTCGAGCAGCTCGAGCTCCTCCTCGTCCTCGTCCTCCAGCTCCGGCGGGGGCGTGGACCAGGCCCTTGCCGCCAAGGTCCCGCAGAAGATCAAGGACAAGGGCACGATCGTCGTCGGGTCCGACGCCTCCTACGCCCCCAACGAGTTCCTCGCCAGCGACGGCAAGACCGTCCAGGGCATGGACGTCGACCTCTTCAACGCGGTCGCCGCCAAGCTCGGGCTCAAGGCCGAGTTCCAGAACGCCGGCTTCGACACGATCATCCTCGGTGTGAGCAGCGGCAAGTACGACATCGGCGTCTCCTCCTTCACCATCAACGACCAGCGCAAGAAGCAGGTCAACATGGTCAGCTACTTCAACGCCGGCACCCAGTGGGCGGTGAAGAAGGGCAACCCGAAGAAGGTCGACCCGGCCAACGCCTGCGGCCTGTCCATCGGTGTGCAGAAGGGCACGGTGCAGGTCGACGACCTGACCGCCCGCTCCAAGAAGTGCATCGCCGCCGGCAAGCCGGCCATCAAGCAGATCGTCGAGCAGGACCAGTCGAAGGTCACCGCCGACCTGGTCTCCGGCAAGGCCGACGCGATGCTCGCCGACTCCCCCGTCTGCCTCTACGCGGTCAAGCAGACCAACGGGCAGCTCGAGGCGCTCGGTGACATCTACGACTCGGCCCCCTACGGCTTCGTCGTGCCGAAGGACGAGACCGACTTCGCCCAGGCCATCGCCGACGCGCTGAAGGCGACCGCGGCGGACGGCAGCTACAAGGCAGCCCTCAGCAAGTGGGGCAACGACAGTGGGTCGATCACCGACTTCGCCGTCAACCCCTGACCCGCCGAGAGGCAGGCACCATGACCGAGGCAACGCAACAGCGGCCCGGCTCGACCGGGGCGGGCGCCGGCGACGGCGCCCGCCCGGGGGCGATCCACGCCCGACCCGTGCCGCACCCGTGGCGGTGGGTGGCGCTGGCCGTCATCGCCGTGCTGGTCGCCATGATGATCAGCTCCTGGGTGACCAACCCGAAGTGGGACTTCGGGTTCGCGCTCAAGGTGATGAACTACAAGCCGGTCCTCAGCGGGCTGGTCCAGGGCACCATTCTCACGACGATCTTCTCGATGATCCTGGGCGTCGTCGGCGGGGTGCTCATCGCCATCATGCGGCTGTCGAGCAACCCCGTGCTGCGTGGGGTGTCGTTCGTCTACACCTGGTTCTTCCGCGCCATCCCTCGGTACGTGCTGCTCGCCGTCCTCGGTGTCGGCGTGCTGTACCTCTACCCGACGCTCGACTTCGGCATCCCCTTCGGCAAGGAGATCGCCAAGGCCTTCGGCTTCGGCGACCCGACCTTCTGGACGCTGGACGTCCGCACGATCAGCAGCGGCATCATCGTCGGCATCATCGGCCTCGGGCTCTCCGAGGCTGCCTACATGGCCGAGATCGCCCGCGCCGGGATCCTGTCGGTCGACCGGGGGCAGACCGAGGCCGCCCAGGCCCTCGGCATGTCGTCGAGCAAGACGATGCGGCGGATCGTGCTCCCGCAGGCGATGCGGGTCATCGTGCCGCCGACGGGCAACGAGACCATCGCCATGGTCAAGGACACCTCGCTTCTCGCCGCTGTGCCGGTGAACGTCGAGCTCTTCTTCCAGACCCAGGCCGTCGCCAACCAGACCTACCGGATCATGGGCTCCTACGTCGCGGCGGTGACCTGGTACCTCATCATCTGCTCGGTCCTCATGGTCGGGCAGTCCTGGCTCGAGAAGCGGTTCGGCCGCGGCTTCGGCCAGCCCACCGCCGCCAACCGGGCCCGGTTCCTCAAGATCGGGGCGGACCACTGATGGCCACCGACACGACCAGCAACGCCGACGCGTCGCCGGGCGCCGCCGCCTCGCGACGCACCCGCGGCGCGGCCTCGGACGCCGCGGCACGAAACAAGGACTTCCCCCTCGTCCACGCCGTCAACGTCACCAAGGCGTTCCACGGCAACGAGGTCCTCAAGGGCATCGACATGGACGTCCAGCAGCGCGAGGTCGTCTGCCTGCTCGGGCCGTCCGGCTCCGGCAAGACGACCTTCCTGCGGTGCATCAACCAGCTGGAGTCGATCGACGGCGGCCGCATCTGGGTCGACGGCGAGCTCATGGGCTACACCGACAGGGGCGGCACGCTGCACCACCTCACCGACAAGCAGATCGCCACCCAGCGCCGCGACATCGGGATGGTGTTCCAGCGGTTCAACCTCTTCCCGCACATGACGGCGCTCGAGAACATCATGGAGGCGCCGATCCAGGTCAAGGGCGAGAAGAGGAAGGACGTCCGCGACCGCGCCATGACCCTCCTCGAGCAGGTCGGCCTCAAGGACCGGCACGCGGCATACCCCTCCCAGCTCTCCGGTGGCCAGCAGCAGCGCATCGCCATCGCGCGGGCCCTCGCGATGCAGCCGAAGCTCATGCTCTTCGACGAGCCGACGTCCGCCCTCGACCCCGAGCTCGTCGGCGACGTGCTCCAGGTCATGCGCCAGCTCGCCCACGACGGCATGACCATGATCGTCGTCACCCACGAGATGGGGTTCGCCCGCGAGGTCGCCGACCGGGTGGTGTTCATGGACGCCGGTGTGGTCGTCGAGGAGGGCAAGCCCTCCGAGGTCATCAGCAACCCGCAGCACGAACGCACCCGCTCGTTCCTGCGCCGGATGCACCAGGAACGCGACGAGTAGTGCTGAGCCTCTGCCTCGTCGTCGTCAAGGGCCGCTCGATGGAGCCCACGCTGCACACCGGCGACCGGATGGTCGTCCTGCGCGGCGCTCCCCCGAAGCTGGGACGGCTCGCCATCGTCCGACTCCCCCCTGACGAGTCGGGCGCGCCCCGGCCGCTCGCGGTCAAGCGGGTCACCATGCGCGACCCCGAGGACCCCCGCCGCTACTGGGTGGAGAGCGACAACCAGGCGATGCCCGGCGTCGCCGACTCGTGGACCTACGGCGTCGGCTCGCTGGCGCGCGACCAGATCCGCGGTCTCGTGCTGTTCCGCCTCCCCCACCGCCTGCGTCTGCCCAGGGTCAGGGGGCGCCGTGCGACCGGTGGGGGCGCGGGGTAGGTTGGTGGAGCACGTGATGGTCCATCTCGCAGAAGGGATTCGCATGCTCTCCCGTTTCTTCCGCACCACTGAGGTCAGCGCCCACTGCGACCTGCCCTGTGGTGTCTACGACCCCGCCCAGGCCCGCATCGAGGCCGAGTCGATCAAGGCGATCATCGCCAAGGTCGCCGACAACGACGACCCCGACTTCCGCACCCGCGCGGTGGTCATCAAGGAGCAGCGCTCCGAGCTGGTCAAGCACCACCTGTGGGTGCTGTGGACCGACTACTTCAAGGCGCCGCACTTCGAGAAGTACCCGCAGCTGCACACCCTCTTCAACGAGGCGACCAAGCTCGCGGGCGCGTCCGGCACCAAGGGCGAGTTCGACGCCGGCAAGGCCGACGAGCTGCTCGCCAAGATCGACGAGATCGACAAGATCTTCAAGGAGACCAAGGCCGCCTGAGGCGCCTCACCTCCCCATCCGAAGGGCCGGTCCGCACCGTGCAGACCGGCCCTTCGCGCGTCCTGTGGCTGACGGGATCGCGGGGATGGCGACCGCTCGGCGCTGGCAACCCACCTACCGGCGCAAGACGCCACGGCGAGATCCCCCACGACCGGGACTTCCAGGAATACGGTGCAAGGCGGACTGCGAACGCAGCCCGCCCTTTCCTCATGTGGAGGTACGAGAGGTGAGCACCGACAACGCTGTCGACCACGACACCGTTCCACCCGCCAACAAAGGGATGCTGGCCGCGGCCGCAGTCCTGCTGGCGATCCCCATCATCGCCCTGATGTGGGTGAGCAGCTATGCCAAGGTCGAGCCCAAGCTCGGCGGGTTCCCCTTCTTCATCTGGTACCAGTTCCTGTGGGTCTTCCTGTGCTCGGGGATGACGTACACGGCCTACCGGCTGGTCCTCAAGGCGCGGCCGCACCGGCCCATGACCGGTGGCAGGACCGACGGCCGGACGGGCACCGACCGCGACGCCGTGGACGGTGACCGATGACCACCCTGGTCCCCGCCGCCGCCCACACCGGCGTCAACGGGGTCGCCCTCGCGGTCCTCGTCGTGCTCTTCCTCCTCGTCACCGCGATGGGCTTCTTGGCCACCCGCTGGCGCCGTGCCGAGAGCATGGAGTCCCTCGACGAGTGGGGCCTCGGCGGCCGCCGCTTCGGCACCTGGGTGACCTGGTTCCTCCTCGGCGGCGACCTCTACACGGCCTACACCTTCGTCGCTGTCCCGGCAGCCATGTTCGCGCTGGGTGCGGTCAGCGGCTTCTTCGCCGTCCCCTACACGATCGTGCTCTACCCGATCATCTTCATCTTCATGTCCCGCCTGTGGTCGGTGAGCCACCGGCACGGGTACGTCACGCCGGCGGACTTCGTCAAGGGCCGGTACGGCTCGCGAGGGCTGTCCCTGGCCGTCTCGCTGACGGGCATCCTCGCGACGATGCCGTACATCGCGCTGCAGCTCGTCGGTATCCAGGCGGTCCTCGAGGTGGCAGGACTCGGCGGCAGCAACGCCCTCGCCAAGGACCTGCCGCTGTTCATCGCCTTCGCGCTGCTCGCCGCGTACACGTACTCGAGCGGCCTGCGCGCCCCGGCGGTCATCGCCTTCGTCAAGGACGCGCTGATCTACCTCGTCATCATCGTCGCGGTCATCTACCTGCCGTCCAAGGTCGGCGGCTGGGACTCCGTGTTCGGCGCCGCCGAGGCGAAGATGGCCAAGCCCAACCCGGCCACAGGGAAGCCCGCGGGGGCGTTCATCCCGAACAGCCAGCAGTACTGGGCCTACGCCTCGCTGGCACTCGGGTCGGCGCTCGCCCTGTTCATGTACCCGCACTCGATCACGGCGACGCTCTCGAGCCAGAACCGCAACACGATCCGGCGCAACGCCTCGATCCTGCCGGCGTACTCGTTCGTGCTCGGCCTGCTGGCCCTGCTCGGCTGGGTCGCCATCAAGGCCGGCACCAAGCCGATCGGCCTCGACGGCAAGCCCAACGCCCAGCTGGTCATCCCCCAGCTGTTCGAGGACATGTTCCCGAGCTGGTTCGCCGGGGTCGCGTTCGCGGCGGTGGCGATCGGGGCACTCGTGCCCGCGGCGATCATGTCGATCGCGGCCGCGAACACCTTCACCCGCAACATCTACAAGGACTGGATCAAGCCGGACGCCACCCACGCCCAGGAGGCCAAGGTCTCCAAGCTGGTCTCGTTGCTGGTCAAGGCGTTCGCGCTCGTCTTCGTGCTGACGCTGGACAAGCAGAACGCCATCAACTTCCAGCTGCTCGGCGGCATCTGGATCCTGCAGACGTTCCCCGCCATCGTGCTCGGCCTCTACACGCGGTGGTTCCACCGCTGGGCACTGCTCGCCGGTTGGGCGGTCGGCATGGTCTACGGCACGCTCACCGCCTACAACGTGGTCAACCCGGCCACCAAGGCCCACTTCGGCGGTTCGCTGGCGATGATCCCGAGCATCGGCAAGATGGGCTACATCGCGATGACCGCGTTCGTCCTCAACCTCATCGTCGCCGCCGTGCTGACGCTGATCCTCAACGCGCTCAAGGTGGACAGCGGCCACGACGAGACGATCAAGGGCGACTACTTCGCCGACGCGGGCGACCCCCGCGTGGAGAAGCACCTCGAGACCGACGTGCACCTCACCACCGGGTCACCCTGACCCGGGCGCCTGCAGACAGGGGGTGGTGCCGGACGTCGGTCCGGCACCACCCCCTCGTCGTGTGCCGGGTCAGGCGCCGGCCGCGCGCCGGCGGCGGGTGAGCACCCGCGAGAGCGAGTCGACCACGTGCGGGTCGTACTCATAGCCCAGACCGAGGTGGATCCGCTCCATCGCGTGCTCGTCCTGGCTCTCGTCGGGTCCGGCGAGGTCGACGTAGGCGTTGGCCACCTTGATGATCCGGCTCGACAGCGGCAGGTCCTGCCCGAACTCGCGGACCTGCCGGTAGGGCGTCGTCTGCGCCTCGAGGATGGTGGCGACCTCGTCGAGGACGCCGGTGGACCGGACGATCTCCGCTCCGTCCTGGGCGATCCGCTGCTGGTCCGCCGGGGCGGCCATGACGGTGGCTCCCTGCGGGATCGGCTCGCGGAGCGCGACCTGGCCAAGGTCGTGCAGCAGTGCGGCGTACTCGAGGTCAGTGAGCTCGCGGTGGCCCATCCCGAGGTCGCGACCCACCGCCACGGCGAGGTCGCAGACCTGCGAGCCGTGGCCGGCCCGGGTGTACCCGGCCAGGTCGGTGAGCGACGAAAGCGCGCCGATGGTCTGCCGGTAGGTGGTGCGGATCGAGGCGTACCGCTGCACCGCGAAGTAGGTGAGCACCAGCGGGAAGAGGAACAGCGGGACCGACGCGACCCCGATGGCTACCTCGGCCAGCGCGATGAGCGCCCCCGAAGTCACCAGGGCGCTGGCGAGCGCCCCCACGGACCGGTACTCGTCGAGGATCGCGGGCAGCAGCGGCGCCTCCTGCCGGTCGGCCCGGATGCACGCCTCCAGCGTGAGGTCGACCACCATGGCGGCGCTGCCCACGAGCAGCATCACCAGCGCCACGAGCCAACGGCGGCCTTCCCACTGGGCCTGCCAGTCGAGCAGCGTGTGGTCCCGGAAGTCCAGCTGCCGGAAGAGCACGGGGGCCACGGCAGCACCGAGCAGTCGCGCCGCGACGTCGCCCCACTGCGGGACGGCTCCACGGGCGCGGCGCAGGCCCTGTCCCACGAGCATGCCCGCGCTGATGGTGGCGATGACCACGTCGGCACCGATGGCGGGACGGCCGTCGGACGCGATGGTCGAGAAGGCCAGGCCGAGCGCCGCCGCGGTCGACATGGGGGCGGTCTCGCGGCCGGTGAGGATGGTCAGGCGCGCGGTCTCCCCCAGCGCGATGGCGACGAGGAAGAGCAGCAGCCGGCCCCACTCGTCCCCGACCAGCGAACCCAGGTGGGGCGCCGCGGACCACCACGACGCCACGGCCACCAGCAGGGCCAGGACGGCGATGGGCGCCCCCAACCGGACGGTCCGCCAGCTCCCGGTCACGAGCTCATCCTGGCCGATCCGCGGACGTCGGGGACGCCGTGGATGTGCGCGCGCAGGTCGCGGCGCAGGGCGAGCCGGTCCGACACCTCGGGCTCGTCGTGGTCGAGCGCCAGCGAGGGGCTCGCCCCCTCGGCGGGGCGGACCGTGGGCTGCCACGGATGCCGGGCGAGCACCTTGCCGAGGGCGTCGACGACGAGGGGGTCCAGGTGGGTGCCCGCTCGGTCGCGCATGACCTGGACGGCCTCGGCGACGTCGAGGGCCGGCCGGTAGGACCGCTCGGTGGTCAGGGCGTCGAAGGAGTCGGCCACGGCGACGATCCGGGCGACCAGGGGTATGCCCTCCCCGGCGAGGCCGGAAGGGTAGCCCAGGCCGTCGTACCGCTCGTGGTGGTGCGCGATGCCGTCGAGCGACCCGGACAGGAACTCGATCCCCTGGACGAGCTCGACGCCGGCGCCGGCGTGCTCGGCGATGACGACGAGGTCCTCGTCCTCGAGCGGCTTGCGCGAGCGCAGGTACCGCGCCGGCACGCCGACCTTGCCGATGTCGTGGAGCATGCCCGCCGTACGGACGTCCTGGATCTCCTTGTGCCCCAGGTTCAGGGACTCCGCGAGCCACTCGCTCAGCTGGGCCACCCTCTCGCTGTGCCCGGCCGTGAGCGGGTCCTTCTTCTCCTCGGCGACGACAAGGGCGCGCAGGGTCCGCTCGTGGGCCCTGAACTCCTCACCGTACTGTTCGAACGCCCAGCGTGCGACGAACAGCGGCGCCAGGACGAGGAGGGAGCTGAACCAGCCGACCCCGGCCGGGATCCAGAGCACCACGAACAGGAAGCCGATGACTCCGTAGCCGATGTAGGCCAGTCCGGACGTACTGAGGAGCAGGACAACCTGGGGGCGCACCGGGCTACCGCTCGCGGCCCGCAGGATCCCCGCGATCAACAGGGCATTGAGCAGGCACTGCGTCACGTCAGCCACGAGGAGCGGGATCCCCACGCCGACGAGAATGTCCATTGCTCCGGTCTCCGCGGGGATCCGGGCCATGCCCCCGGCCCAGAGATACACCAGGCCGCCGAGGGACGCGACGCTGGAGAACATCGCGACGTTGAAGACACGGACGATGAGCTTCGCCCGGTCGAACTTCAGGAGCGTGGCGAGCGCCCCGACGAGGCCGGCTCCCACCGGGCCGACGATGACTGCTGATGCCAGCAGGATGATGCTGATGAAGCTGAGCTGCACACGCGCGCCCACGTGGGTCTCACGGAGCAGCCATCCCGTGAGTCCGAAGGACGACAGGAGTGCCACCGCGAACCAGTCGCGGGGGGTTCCCGAGAGCGACCATCCCCACCCGAGGAGGGCGACAGCCAGGACGACCACGAAGGCGACGAACGCCAGCGTGACGCGGCTGCCGAGGCGCGAGTTGCGCCCGTCGGATCGGGAGTCCTGGCTCACAGGACAAATCTAGGGGGGTGATGCCGCAGCTGACGTGACACCGCGTTGCCGGGGTTGCTGCGCGTCACCGGCGCCGAGCCGGCGCGGCCGCGGATCAGGGGGCCCAGGACCAACCGCGCGCAGCAGCGTCCACCGGCGCCCAGCTCCAGCCGCGGGAGAACTCGGTCGGGCCGTCGGTGGGGTTCCAGACGATCGACTCGTCGTTGCTGAGGATGGACTCGAAGAGGGTGGTGATAGCCTTCATGGCTGCTGCTCCTTCTGCCCGAGTACGAACTCAGCCGTTCGGTTGGTTCGGGCCGGTACTTGTCGCCAACCGTCAGGGGTTCGCTTGGTCGACGGGTCTATGATGCCCGCCAACTGGTCTCTTTTGCCTGCAACAGACCCCTTCTTTGCCAAGTCTTGAACCTTGCCCTCCCCCGTTCGGCGAGCTTTTCGGCTCGGAAGGGGCCTTAACTGCCCGGTACGGCAGGAGCGCGCACCCCGGTATGAGAGACTGGTCGGTGGCCCGGGTGTCGTCTCGGCACCACCACCCCCCGACGGAAGCGAAATCCCATGAGCAAGCGCGCCCGCAAGCGCCGCTCGCGCAAGGGCAACGCGGCCAACCACGGCCGCAAGCCCAACGCCTGAGCACGCGCTCCGACGCAGCACGAAGCGGGCGGTTCGACCAGGTCGAACCGCCCGCTTCGTGCGTCCGGGGCCGCGCCCGGTGCGTCGTGCTACTCGCTGATCTGGTACCGCAGGGTCGTGATGCGCGCGACGATCTGGGTGCGCAGCTCCACGGGTGCCGCCTCGTTCTCGCACGAGCGCTTGACCAGCGCCTTGAGCGCCTGGTCGAGGTCGTACTCCTTCAGGCAGGGGCCGCACTCGTCGAGGTGCTGCTTGATCTTCTCCGTGTCGTCACGGGTCATCTCGCCGTCAAGGTACTCGTAGACGCGGTGCAGGACCTCCGAGCAGTCGGTGCCCGACGCGGGGTCCTCGCCTGCCGTGCGGCCGCAGCCCTCGCCGCTCATCGGTCCGCACCCTGCGCTGCGAAGCCGCGCTCGGCGGCATACTCGGTGAGCAGCTCTCTCAGCTGGCGCCGGCCACGGTGCAGGCGTGACATGACGGTGCCGATCGGGGTGTCCATCATCTCCGCGATCTCCTTGTAGGCGAATCCCTCGACGTCCGCGAGGTACACGGCCATCCGGAAGTCCTCGGGCAGCTCCTGCAGCGCCCGCTTGACCTGGGTGTCGGGGAGGTGGTCCAGCGCCTCGACCTCGGCGGAGCGCAGGCCCGAGGAGGTGTGCGACTCGGCACGGGCGAGCTGGTAGTCCTCGATCTCCGCGGCGTCGGACTGCTGGGGCTCCCGCTGCTTCTTGCGGTAGCTGTTGATGTAGGTGTTGGTGAGGATGCGGTACATCCACGCCTTGAAGTTGGTGCCGGGCTTGTACTGGTGGAACGCCGCGAACGCCTTGGTGTAGGTCTCCTGGACCAGGTCCTCGGCGTCGGCGGGGTTGCGGGTCGTGCGCAGGGCCGCGGAGTACAGCTGGTCGAGCAGGGGCATCGCCTCGCGCTCGAAGCGGGCCTGCCGCTCGGCCGGTGACTCGGTGGCCACGTCGACCGTGGTGTCGGGTGTGTCGCTCATTGCCCTCCAGCCTAGCCCGTGCGCCGCACGGACGGGCTCGGCGATGGGGGCGGAGAAGCCCAGGGGGCCCGTCGGCGACAGGTCGACACGTCGACGGCTCGGGCGATCGGTCACAGTGGGCACAGGCAGTCTCTCCGCGGGTCGGGGTTGGACACCGGTGTCAACGACGCCACGGGGACCCTCATTCCCCGTCGGTGCACGGTCCGTCACCGGGCGCCCGACACCCACCGCGGGCCGGGAGACCTCAGGCGAGGAGGGCGACGAACCGGTGGGCCGCCGCGACGACGTCCACCGGGTTGCGCGGGAACGCGTGGCCGCCCGTCACCTCGCTCACCAGGGCCGGGTCCGGCAGCTCGGCGCGCACCTCCTCGGGCGTCCCGAACGGGTCGGTGCGCCCCTGGACCACGTGCAGGGGTATGCCGTGGGCGAGCGGGGTGCGCAGCTCCTGCGCCCGCGAGGCCTCGGGCCGTCCCGGCGGGTGCAGCGGGAAGGACAGGCCCAGGACGCCGTCGGCGCCGGAGAGGTGCGCCGTGCGGCACGCGACCCGCGCCCCGTTGCTCTTGCCACCCACGACGAGCGGTCCGGCCAGGCGCCGCCGCCCCGACCGCAGCCACTCCACCACCGGCAGCCAGGAAGGGTCCTGGGTCGGCGCCTGCGGCGGCATCTTGCGCCCCGCGAGGACCCAGGCCTGCTCGACCAGCGCGACGGCCCACCCGTCGGCCACGAGGGCGTCCCGGAGCGGGGCGAACTCGGGCGCCCTGAGGCTGCCACCTGCGCCGTGCGTCAGGACCAGCACCCCGCCGACGTCGGCCGGCCGGGTGAGGTGGATGCGGGCCGGCCCCATCGGGGTGTCGACCTCGGTGCGCGTCGTCCGCGGTGTCATCTCGGGTTCGGCCCGCCCTCACCGGGGGCTCCCCGGCCGCCGGTGCCGATGATCTCGCCGGTCATCGGATCGACCACGCCGTCGAGCTCGTCCAGCCCGGCGGGCTCGACCAGCTGGGGGCCGTTGCTGCGGTTGGACGACACCGCCGCCCCGACCGGGTACGCCTCGAACCGGCCCGGCGGCCGCGGTCCCAGCAGCCGGCCCACCTCGCCCAGGTCGGTCATGGTCGGGTCGAGCCAGGCCGCCCAGTCCGCACGCTCGAGCACCAGGGGCTGGCGGTCGTGGATGCGGTCGAGCCCGGGCTCGGCGTCGGTGGTGAGGATGGTGAAGGTCGTCAGCCACGCGTCCGGGTCGTCCTTGTCGGCGACGTCCTTGTCCCGCCAGAACTCGTACAGGCCCGCGAACGCGACGACGTCACCGTCGGCCCGGTGGGTGAAGAACGGCTGCTTGCGCGGCTTGCCCTTGGCGTCGGTGGCCACCGGGGACTTCTGCCACTCGTACCACCCCTGGGCCGGGACGAGGCAGCGCCGGGCCGCCGCCGCCCGGGCGAACGAGGGCTTCTCCAGCACCGAGTCGGCGCGGGCGTTGATCATCCGCATGCCGACCTTCACGTCCTTGGCCCAGCTCGGCACGAGGCCCCACGTGAGCAACCGGAGCTGGCGCACGCCGGCCGGCTCGCCGGCATACCCCTCCTCCTTCTGCTCGCGCGGCACCCGGCTGAGGACCACGGGCGCCAGCTTGCTCGGGGCCATGTTCCAGTCGGGAGTGCCGGCGGGAGGGTTCTGCGGGTTCTTCAGGATGGTGCGCACGGGCTCCAGCGAACGGTCGTCCTCGACCTCGAACTCCTCGACCAGCTCGTCGGGGTTGGCCGTCGCCGCGTATCGCCCGCACATGCTGGACAGGGTACGCAGGGCCACCGACCGGTCCATACGGTAGGAAGGGAGGCGACGTTTCCGTACCCCGACCGGCACCACAGGAGTGATCATGACGCTCGTCCGCCGCGTGGCCCGACCCATGCTCGCCGCGATCTTCGTCGCCCAGGGCCTGGAGCAGCTGCGCCACCCCGCGGCCCTGCGCGAGAAGGTCGCGCCGTTCGCGCACCGGGTGGCCCCGCTCGGCCTGCCCGACGACCCCGAGCTGCTCGTGCGCGCCAACGGCGCCACCATGGTCGGCGCGGGCGCCCTCCTGGCCACCGGACGCCTGCCGCGGCTCGCCGCCCTGGCGCTGGCCGGCTCGCTCGCGCCGACGACCTACGTCGGACACCCGTTCTGGGTGGAGAAGGACCAGACCGCCCGGCGCACGCAGCGCATCGGGTTCCTCAAGAACGTCGGCCTCATGGGCGGCCTGCTGCTCGCTGCCGTCGACACCGAGGGACGGCCCGGGCTGGCCTACCGGGCCGGGCTCGCCAGCGACTCGGCCCACCGGTCGGCGAAGCGCGCCAAGCGCGAGGCGAAGCACGCCGCCCACGCAGCCCGGCGCGAGGCCAAGCTCGCCGCGAGCCAGGCGCACGATGCCCTCACCTGACCCTGCGCCGGCGGCCCGCATCGACTGGGCCGCCCCCACTCCCCCCGGTGACGTGACCGGCACGGCGGTGCTGCCGGGCAGCAAGTCGCTCACCAACCGCTACCTCGTGCTGGCCGCGCTGGCGAGCACACCCTCCCTGCTGCGGGCGCCGCTGCGCTCGCGCGACACCCTGCTCATGGCGCAGGCCCTGCGCTCGCTCGGGGCCACGGTCGAGGACCTGCCCGACGCCTCGGGGTCGCTCGACTGGCACGTGACCCCCGCCGCGGTCCGTGGCGGCACCCGCGTCGACTGCGGCCTGGCCGGCACCGTGATGCGCTTCGTCCCGCCGGTCGCGGCCCTCGCCGACGGCCCGGTCGCCTTCGACGGCGACGCCCAGGCGCGGGTGCGCCCGATGGGCCCGGTCCTCGGTGCGCTGCGCGCCCTCGGCGCCACCATCGACGACGGCGGTCGGGGCACCCTGCCGTTCACCGTCCTCGGCACCGGCCGTATGCCGGGCGGCCGGGTCACGCTCGACGCCTCGGCCTCGTCCCAGTTCATCTCCGCGCTCCTGCTGGCCGGCGCCCGCTACGACGACGGCGTCACGGTGCACCACGACGGGAAGCCGGTGCCGTCGGAGCCGCACATCGAGATGACGGTCGAGACGCTGCGCGACGCGGGGGCGATCGTCGACGACAGCGACGCCAACACCTGGCGGGTCGAGCCGTCCGAGCTCGCCGGGCTCGACGTCCAGGTCGAGCCCGACCTGTCCAACGCCGCACCGTTCCTCGCCGCCGCGCTCGTCTGCGGGGGCCGGGTCACCGTGCCCGGCTGGCCCCAGCACACCACCCAGGCCGGCGACGCGATCCGCGACGTCCTCGACGCCATGGGCGCCGACGTGTCGCTCACCCGCGAGGGGCTGACCGTGGCGGGCACGGGTGAGGTCTCAGGCGTCGACCTCGACCTGCACGACGCCTCCGAGCTGACCCCCGTCGTGGCGGCGCTGGCCGCCCTCGCGGACTCCCCCTCGCAGATCCGCGGGGTCGGCCACATCCGCGGCCACGAGACCGACCGGCTGGCCGCCCTCGCCCGCGAGCTGCAGGCGCTCGGGGGCAGCGTCACCGAGACCGAGGACGGCCTGCGGATCTCGCCGGCACCGTTGCACGGCGGCCTGTTCCACACCTACGCCGACCACCGCATGGTCATGGCCGGTGCGGTGTTGGGGCTGAGGGTCCCGGGTGTGGTCGTCGAGGACGTCGTCACCGTCGGCAAGACGCTCCCGGAGTTCACGACGCTCTGGGAGGGCCTGGTGGGCTCCAGCCGGGATGCGGTCAGCGCATGACCCGTCGCGCCTCCGACTACGACGAGAGCGACGTCAGGATCCGGCCGAGCCGGCGCGGGTCGCGCCCGCGCTCCAAGGACCGCCCTGCCCACGAGGACGCCCTGCCCGGGTTCGTCACCGCCGTCGACCGTGGCCGGTACACGGTCCTGGTGGGTCGTGGGGTGGGCGGCAAGCGGATGCCGGAGCGTGTCGTGACCGCGATGAGGGCGCGTGAGCTCGGCCGCAAGGGGATCGTCGTCGGCGACCACGTCGACCTCGTCGGGGACACCGCCGGGGGCCCCGACGCCCTCGCGCGGATCGTCCGGGTGACCCCGCGGGAGTCGGTGCTGCGCCGCACCGCCGACGACACCGACCCGTTCGAGCGCGTCATCGTGGCGAACGCCGACCAGCTGGTCGTCGTCTCGTCCCTCGCGAACCCCGAACCCCGCCCGCGCCTCATCGACCGCTGTCTCGTCGCGGCATACGACGCCCACCTCGAGCCGCTGCTCGTCCTCACCAAGGCCGACCTGGCGGACCCGGGGGACTTCCTCGGCCACTACGCCCCGCTCGACGTCGCCCACGTCGTCACCTCGACCGGGGAGAGCGGCTTCGACGGGCTGGAGGCCCTGCACGAGCGGCTGTCCGGCCGGGTCAGCGTGCTCGTCGGTCACTCGGGCGTGGGCAAGTCCACCCTCGTCAACGCCCTGGTCCCCGAGGCGCACCGCGCGACCGGTGTCGTCAACGACGTCACCGGCCGCGGGCGCCACACCTCGACCTCCGCCGTGGCGCTGCGGCTGCCGGGCGGCGGCGGCTGGGTGATCGACACACCCGGCATCCGCTCCTTCGGCCTGGCGCACGTCGACCTCGGCCGCATCATCGAGCACTTCCCCGACCTCGAGCCGGGCACCGCCGGCTGCCCGCGAGGGTGCAGCCACGACGAGGAGGAGTGCGCCCTCGACGACTGGGTGGCCTCGGGTCAGGCCGGCCCGGCAGGGGCGGCGAGGCTGGACTCGCTGCGCCGGCTGCTGCGTGCCCGCTCGGGAGAGGCCGACTGAGCCAGCCGGCGCCCGCGAGCCGGGACGAACAGGCCCCTCGACCACCAGGCCAGGGCGAGCCCGAGCAACGGCATGAGGATGAGCGCGGCCGCCTGCGCGCGGTACGGCGCGGACAGCATCGTCACCTCGTCGAGCCGCAGCTGCCACCACATCACGACCGGCACCGCCGCGTTGGCGACGACCGCCACCGGGACGGAGAGGGCCGGGCGCCAGCGACGGGACAGCGCGATCGCGCCGAGCAGCGCCCCGGGCAGGAACGGCGCTCCCTGGCCCGCGAACAACAGCAGCGCGGGGAGCGCGAGCAGTCGCCACCACCCACGGCGTCCCGCTCGCAGCTTGGCGCTCGCGGCAGCCACGAAGGCCCCGAACCACGCGGCGACCGCCAGGATCCCCAGCGTCCCGGCCCAGCTGAAGCTCGGCGCGTCGGACACCAGACGCATGAAGACCCGGGCGACCACCCCCCAGGCCAGCCCGAAGGCCACGCCGGCCAGGACGGCGCGGAGCCCAGGATGGCGGCTCATCACCACACCACCGGAAGGCAGGCGAGCCGGGCCCCGGCGGTCCCGTCGGGGGACGTCGCGCGCTCGTGCACCACCACGGAGCGCTGTCCCGGCTCGGGGACCCAGGCGACGTGCGAGACAGCCCTACCCGTGCCCCCACCGGTCACCGTGAAGTCGAGCCACACCTCGGTCCGGTCGTTGACGGTCGCGGGCACCGTCCCGCTGTGGTTGTAGTGCGGACCCGCCGCCGAGCCCGAGCCGGCCACGCACGGGCCGGTGTGCAGGTGCGCCCCGAAGGTGCGCCCCGCGACCGATCGGTCGATGCCCTTGAGCCCGAGGACGACCGTGGTCGCGCCGTCGTGCGGCACGAGCTCCAGCGTCGCGGTGGCGCCGTCGAACGGACCACCGGCAGCGGGGGTCAGGTCCCGCAGCGAGTCGCCGAAGTGCAGGGCGGGACCGGCCACCGCGGGGCCGACCGCCACCGCGGTGGTCACGGCGGCCGCCAGGGCCAGGGCCGGCCCGAGGCGCCCCCTCCGGCGCCTCGGACGGGTGGGTGGGGTGCGGGTCATGGTCGACTCTCCTCGTTCGATCGGCGGGCGTGCCGTCCTTCGGCACGTCCGTGCCTGAATTGCTGCTGACACCCCACCGACGCAGCCCACGGGTTCTGCGGGTGACGCCACGAGATCAGTAGAAACACGCAAGAATCCGTGTCACCCGAGACGCGTTGCGGATCGTCTGTCGAGGTGATGGAGGCGGTGGGTGCACTACAGGAGGACGGGGTCGCGGCGGCGCCGGGGGTGGCCGCCGACGACCTCGTCGTCGTGCTGTTCCGGGACGAGGCGGCCAGGCTGGTGTCGCTGGCCAGGTTCTTCGTCGACGACCGCACCGCCGCCGAGGACCTGGTCCAGGAGGCCTTCATCCGCCTGTCCCGCAGCGCGGCCCGCATCCGCGACCAGGACCGTGCCGCCGCCTACCTGCGCTCGATCGTCATCAACCTCGCCCGCGACCACAACCGCCGAGGGCTGGTGTCCCTGCGGCACCGGCCACCGGCCCAGCCGGACGAGCCCTCCGCCGAGGAGACCGCCACGGCGGCGCAGTCACGCCAGGAGGTGGTCGACGCCGTCCGCGCCCTCCCCCGCCGCCAACGTGACTGCGTCGCCCTGCGCTACTACCTCGAGCTGCCCGTCGAGGAGATCGCCCGCACCCTCGGGCTCTCGCCCAACTCGGTGAAGACCCACCTGCGCCGCGGCCTGCGCGCGCTCGCATCGACCCTGGAGGAGAAGCGATGAGCGCCCTGGAGGACCGGCTGCACGACGCCCTCACCGAGGTCGGGCAGACCCGCGGACCTGCGCCGGACCTGTTCGAGCGCGTCGTCGACGGCATCGAGCACGACCGCGAACGCCGCCGGCGGGTCCGCTGGGCGGTGGTCCTGTGGGTCGTGGGCATCGTTGCCGCGACCACCCTCGTGCTGACCCTGACACCCCGTGGAGAGAGAGGACTGGAGATGCCCTGGTGGGTCCTGGAGGTGGCGACCAACCTCGCCCTGCTCGGCATCGCGCTGTGGCTCGGCCCGTTCATCAAGCGGTTCGGGAGGGCGTACGCAGCCGACGTCTTCCACGACAACCCGCTGACCGGCAAGAGCTACATCGTGCTGACCGACATCGTGTACTACCTGATCTTCGCCGCCTTCATCCTGTTCAGCGTGCACGTGGCCCCGCAGCCGGACTGGAAGAACGAGATCAGTGGACACGTCAGCGCCGAGCAGGTGACCTTCGAGCTGTCGCGGCTCGGCGGGATCCTGCTCATCATCGGCATCCTGCACGGCCTCAACATCGTGCTCATGCCGGTCCTCGGGCGGCTCTTCTCGCTCAACCGCCGGCTCCCCGACCGCACGCCCTGACCCGCGGCACCACGCCTCCCGGGCACGGGACCACGACGACCGCGCCGCCCCCAGCGAGGGGGCGGCGCGGTCGGTACGGCTCGGATGTGGTGCGGGTCAGGAGTCCTGCGTCCCGTCGCCGACCCGCTCGAACGGCTCCTCGAACGACGCCTGGTCACGGACCTCGGCCCGGAACACCGGCTCCTGGCCAGACACGTCGACGGTCGGGATGATCTCGCGCGGTGCCGCGAAGTGGCAGGCGGAGAGGTGCTGGCCCACACCGTCGGGGCGCAGCTCGAGCACGGGCTCGTCGACGGAGCACTTCTCCTGCGCCTTGAAGCAGCGGGTGTGGAACCGGCAGCCGCTGGGCGGGTTGGCCGGCGACGGCACGTCGCCCTTGAGGACGATCTGCTCCTTCTTGTCGCGCAGGGTCGGGTCGGGCACCGGCACCGCCGACAGGAGGGCCTGGGTGTACGGGTGCGTCGGGCGACCGTAGATGTCGTCCTCCTCGCCCAGCTCGGCCATCTTGCCGAGGTACATCACGCCGACCCGGTCGGAGATGTGCCGGACCACGGACAGGTCGTGGGCGATGAAGATGTAGGACAGCCCGAGCTCGTCCTGCAGCTTCTCCATCAGGTTGACGACCTGCGCCTGCACCGACACGTCGAGCGCCGAGACCGGCTCGTCGCAGATGAGGACCTTCGGGTTGAGCGCAATGCCGCGGGCGATGCCGATGCGCTGGCGCTGGCCGCCGGAGAACTGGTGCGGATACCGGTTGATGTGCTCGGGGTTGAGGCCCACGAGGTCCAGCAGGTCCTGCACCGCCTTGCGACGGCCCTTCTTCGGCACGGCGTCCGGGTGGATCTCGAACGGCTCGCCGACGATGTCGCCCACCGTCTTGCGCGGGTTCAGCGAGGTGTACGGGTCCTGGAACACGATCTGGATGTCCCGGCGCAGGCGCCGCATCGCGCGGCCCTTCTGCGCGTACATGTCGACTCCGTCGAACATGACCGTGCCGGACGTCGGCTCCTCGAGCCGCATGAGCAGCCGACCGAGGGTGGACTTGCCACAGCCGGACTCGCCCACGATGCCCAGGGTCTCGCCCTTGAGCAGCTCGAAGCTGACGCCGTCGACGGCCTTGACCTGCCCGACGGTGCGGCGCAGCACGCCGCCCTTGATCGGGTAGTACTTGACCAGGTCGGTCGCGGTCAGGATGGGCTCAGCCATGGAGGACCTCCTCGGCGAAGTGGCAGGCGCTCTCGCGGCCGGGTGCCACGGTCAGCAGCTGGGGACGCTCCTCACGGCAGACGTCCTGGGCGTAGCGGCAGCGCGGGTTGAACGCGCAGCCCGGCGGGATCCGCATGAGGTTCGGCGGCAGGCCGCCGATCGCGGCCAGCTGCTGGCCCTTCTGGTCCAGGCGCGGGATCGACTCGAGCAGGCCCTTGGTGTACGGGTGGGCCGGCTGCCGGTACAGGTCGTACACGTCGGCGCGCTCGACGATGCGGCCGGCATACATGACCGCGATCTTGTCGGCGACGTCGGCGACGACACCGAGGTCGTGGGTGATGAGGATGAGGCCCATCTGGCGCTCCTCCTGCAGCTCCTGCAGCAGCGCCATGATCTGCGCCTGGACGGTGACGTCCAGGGCGGTGGTCGGCTCGTCGGCGATGAGCACCGCCGGGTCGAGCGCGATCGCCATCGCGATCATGATGCGCTGCCGCATGCCACCGGAGAACTGGTGTGGGTAGGCCTTCACCCGCTCCTTGGCCGCCGGGATCTGCACCCGCTGCATCAGCTTGATCGCCCGCTCCAGGGAGTCGGACTTGTTCATGCCGCGGTGCTTGCGGAACATCTCCGCGATCTGCCAGCCCACCGGGAAGACCGGGTTGAGCGAGGACAGCGCGTCCTGGAAGACCATGGAGATCTCCGGGCCACGGGTCCGGCGCCGCTGGTCCTCCGGCATCGTGAGCAGGTCCTGCCCGCAGTACCGGATCTGCCCGCCAGGGATCTTCGCCGGGGGCATGTCGAGGATGCCCATGATCGCCTGGGCGGTCACGGACTTGCCCGACCCCGACTCGCCGAGGATCGCGAGCGTCTCGCCCTCGTGCAGGTCGAAGTCCACGCCGTTGATGGCCTTGGCCACCCCGTCGGGGGTGTGGAACTCGACGTAGAGGTCGTCCACCTCGAGCAGCAGGCCGTCCTGCGGGGTGTACACGGGCCCGTCGGTCTTGTGAGACCGGTTGGGCTTGGTGTCAGTGGTCGTCATGTGGTGTTCGTCTTTCCCGCTCAGCGCGACTTCGGGTCGAAGGCATCGCGCACCGCGTCGCCGAGCATGATGAAGGCCAGCACCGCCAGGGACAGGAACAGGCTGGGGAAGAACAGGATGTGCGGCGTGGTCCGGAAGGCCAGCAGCGCGTCCGAGATCGCCACACCCCAGGAGATGGCGGGCGGGGTCAGGCCGATGCCCAGGAAGCTCAGCGTCGCCTCGACCGAGATGAACACGCCGAGGTTGATGGTGGCCACGACGATCATGGGGGCGACGGCGTTGGGCAGGACGTGCGACTTCATGATCCGCCACGGGCTCGCGCCGAGGGCACGGGCCGCCTGGACGTAGTCGTTCGGCTTGACCTGCAGCACGCTGGAGCGCATCAGGCGGGCCAGGCTCGGCCACCCGAAGATCGCCATCACGAGCACGACCTTGCCGACCACGACGAGGTACGGGGTGTCGGGGTCGTTCGGCTTGACCGACATGAACAGGATGCCGCCGAGCAGCAGCGGGATCGCGAAGAACATGTCGGTGATGCGCGAGACGACCGCGTCGAGCCAGCCACCGTAGAACCCGGACAGCATGCCCAGGGCCCCGCCGATGATGACGGTGGTCACCGTCGTGAACACGCCGACGAGGATCGAGGCGCGGGCGCCGTAGATGGTGCGCGAGTAGATGTCGTAGCCCTGGATGTCACGCCCGAACCACGCGTTCGCGTTCGGGGGGACGCGGGCGTCCTTGAGCACCGCGGCCGACGGGTCGGTGCTGGTGAACAGGGACGGCCAGGCCGCCATCAGCAGGAACAAGGCGATCAGGACGACCGACACCCAGAAGATCGGGTTCTTCTTCAGCGACCGCCACGCGTCCGAGGTCAGCGAGCGGGGTGCGTCCTGGACGTCCCCACCGGCCGGGCCGGTCTCGGCGGAGACGGCAATGGTCGAAGCCTCAGTCATGGCTGATCCTCGGGTCGAGCACGCCGTAGAGCAGGTCCACGACGAGGTTTACGAGCAGGAACACGAGCACCAGGATCGTCACGGTGCCCACCACGGAGACGCCGTCGCGGTTGTGGATGCCGGTGAAGAGGTATCCGCCGACGCCCTGGATGTTGAAGATGCGCTCCGTCACGATCGCGCCACCGAGCAGCGAGCCGAAGTCGGCGCCGACGAAGGTCACCACGGGGATGAGCGAGTTGCGCAGGGCGTGCACGCCGATCGAGCGCTGCCGGGTCAGGCCCTTGGCGATCGCGGTGCGCAGGTAGTCGGCCCGGAGGTTCTCGACCAGATTGGTGCGGGTCAGGCGCGCGACGTAGGCGATCGACGCGCTGCCCAGGACGAACGCCGGGAGGACGAGCGAGTACAGGGCGCGGTCGGCCGAGTAGGTCACCGGGAACAGCTGCCACTTCACGCCGAGGTAGTACTGCAGCGTGGCGCCGATGACGAAGATCGGCACGGAGATGACGAACAGGGTGCTCACGAGGACGAGGTTGTCGATGAACCTGCCCTTGCGGATGCCCGCGAGCACGCCCGCGATGATGCCGATCACCGCCTCGAAGAGGATGGCCATGCCGGCCAGCTTGGCGGTGGTGGGGTAGCGCTGCTCGAGCTCGGCCGAGACCTCCACGCCACGGAAGGTGGTGCCGAGGTCACCCTGAACCGCCTGGCCGAGGTACTTGCCGTAGCGCACCATGAACGGGTCGTTGAGGTTGTGCTCCTCGCGGAACTTGGCCACGAAGGCCGGCGAGCAGGGGCGCTCGCCACACATGCCTGCCGTGGGGTCACCCGGCAGCAACGAAACCATGGCAAAAATGATGAACGTGGCTCCAAGCAGCACCGGGATCATCTGGAGCAATCGCCGAAGGATGTACTTGTACACGTCACCTCCTCAAGATCGACGCCCGCGGGGATGGGGTGGGTCCCGGTGGCGTGGCTGGTCGGGCCGAGCGGGTCCGACAGACCCGCCGCTCCTCGACACAACATAGTCGTATGGACGGTACATGGGGCAGGCCCCGGGGTTCACCCGGGGCCCTGCCCGGACAGGCCGTCGGCCTGCCGGCACGGGGCCGGCAGGCCGACGGTCGCTGCTCGGTCGGCACGCCCCTGGGGGCGGGCCGCCAGGGCGACTTACTTCAGCGCGAGGCTGGTGAAGTCGATGGTGCCGAAGGCGGTGATCTTCACACCGGTGACCTTGTTGGACCAGCCGAAGGTGGCGGTGGAGTACCACATCGGGATGGCCGGCATGTCGTTGGCGAGGAGCTTCTCCGCGTCCTGGTACTTGGCGTTCGCCGCAGCCGCGTCGGTCTGGGCAGCAGCCTCGTTGAGGAGCTTGTCGAACTCGGGGTTGCTGTAGTCACCGTCGTTCGAGGACGCGCCGGTCTTGTAGATGGGGGCGAGGAAGTTCTCGATGGACGGGTAGTCCATCTGCCATCCCGTGCGGAACATGCCCTTCATCTTCTTGGCCGCGATCTGGGCGCGGAAGGTCGCGAAGTCCACGACCGGGGTGGCGACACAGTCGACACCGAGAGCGCCCTTGATCGAGTTGCAGGTGGCCTCGACCCACGCCTTGTGCGAGGCGTCGGCGTTGTAGGCGATGGTCATCTTGCCGCCCTTGAAGCCACCGGCCTCGTCGAGCTTGGCCTTGGCCTTGGCAGCGTCGAAGGTGCAGTACTCACCGCACTGGCCGGCCTTGTAGCCGTCGACGACCGGGGACACCCAGCCGGTGGCCGGCTGACGGGTGTTGTTGAAGATCTGCTTGATGATCGTCGGGCGGTCGATCGCCATCGAGATCGCCTGGCGGATCTTCGGGTCGGCGTAGTTCGGGTCGACCTTGACCGGCGCGAACGTGATGGTCTGGATGACGCCGACGGCCTTCTGGGCGTTGCGGTCCGGAAGGTCGGTCTTGTACTTGTCGTCGATCATCGCCGAGGACGGGACCTCGTCGGTGACGTCGAGCTGGTTGGCGATCACGTCGTTGTAGGCAGCGTCGCTGTCCTGGTAGATCTTGAACGTGATGCCGTCGAGCTTGCCCTTGTACTTGCCCGAGTAGTCAGCGAACTTGCTGAGCTTGATCTCGGTGTTCTTGGTCCAGGAGTCGAGCTTGAAGGGACCGGCGCCGATCGGCTTCTCGCCGTAGGCCTTCGGGTCCTTGAAGAACGAGTCCGGGAGCGGCGCGAAGGCGGAGTAGCCCAGGCGGACCGGCATGTTCGAGACCTTCTCGGTGGTCTTGATCGTGAAGGTGTAGTCGTCCTTCACCGCAAGGCCGGTCATCTTGTCGGTCTTCGGCTTGGTCTTGCAGTCGGCGTCGGCGCACTGGGTGGCGTCGTAGCCCTCGATCGGCTCCATGAAGTACCCGGAGGACTGGGCGTTCGGACCGTACGCGGCGTAGTTCCACGCGTCGACGAAGTTCTTCGCCTTGACCTCGGTGCCATCCTGGAACTTGTAGTTCTTCTTGATGGTCACGGTGAAGTTCTGGTTGTCCGACGTCTCGATCTTGTCGGCGATGTCGTTCTCGGGAGCACCAGTCTCCGCGTTGTAGTGGATGAGCTTCGCCGTGATCGCGTCGAGCACGTTGCCGCCGCAGGTCTCGGTGGTGTTGCTCGGGATCAGCGGGTTCTGGGGGTTGCACCCGCGGACCGTCACCGAGCCACCGGTCTTGCCGCCGGCAGTGGATTTGGTGTTGTCGTTGCTGCTGCCTCCGCCACAGGCTGCGGCGAGCAGCGTGACGGCGGAGACTCCGGCAACAACAGCCACCGTGCGAGCAGTTCCTCGCATTGATGTCCTCCTACGTAGGGGTTCCCCGACCGGTGTGGACGGGATGGTCAAGACGGCGCACCGATCGGCGCGCAGCCCTGCAACGCACAAGGCGTCGTCGTGTGGGACCCATGAAAGAGCAAGGAGACGGTAAAGGCGACGGTCTGGCACAACCCGAGACAAAAACGTGATCGTCCTGCAGCCGACTCGAGAGCAATCTTGCGGCCGAGCGGCGATCTGGCGCCTTCCCGGGGCATTGCGGCACATTCCGCCCCCGGCGTGTCGTCGCCGGTCCCCGGTGGCCGGTCCGCGCTGGTCTAGCGTGGCGGCGTGCCCTACGACGACGACCTGCGGCTCGCCCACGTCCTGGCGGATGCCGTGGAGCGGATCACGGTGGCGCGGTTCCGCGCCGAGGACCTCGTGGTGGAGTCCAAGCCCGACCTCAGCCTGGTCAGCGACGCCGACCGCGACGCCGAGGAGCTCATCCGCGCCCAGCTCAAGCGCACCCGGCCCCGGGACGCCGTGGAGGGCGAGGAGTTCGAGACCACGGGGCACGGCCCGCGGCGGTGGGTGGTCGACCCGATCGACGGCACCCACAACTTCGTGCGGGGCGTGCCGGTCTGGGCCACGCTGATCTCCCTCGTCGACAACGAGACCCCCGTGCTGGGGCTCGTCGCCGCCCCGGCCCTGGGTCGCCGCTGGTGGGCCGCCACGGGCTCCGGCGCGTGGTCGGGCCGCAGCCTCACCTCCGCGAAGCGGATCTCCGTCTCCCGGGTCTCCCGGCTCGAGGACGCCTCGCTCTCCTACTCCAGCCTCAAGGGCTGGCGCGCGGTCGACCGGTACGACGAGCTGCTCGACCTCACCGACACCTGCTGGCGCACCCGCGCCTACGGCGACTTCTGGTCGTACATGCTCGTCGCCGAGGGTGCCGCGGACATCGCGGCCGAGCCAGACCTCGCGGTCTACGACATGGCGGCCCTCGTGCCCATCGTGACCGAGGCAGGCGGCCGGTTCACCTCGCTCGCGGGCCGGGACGGGCCGTGGGGCGGCAACGCGGTCGCCACCAACGGCCTGCTGCACGACGAGGTGCTCGCCCGCCTCGGCACCGACGCCCGCGCCTGAGCCCGGACGACATCCCCCTCAGGCCGGGACGACGGTGACCTCGCCGACCCCCAGCCCACGCAGGGCGTCGGCCTGCACCGAGGCGTCCCCGACCACCACGACGGTCCACTCCCCCGTCACCCAGCGGCGCCACGCCGCGAGCAGCGCCTCGGGGTCGAGGGCACGCATCCGCTCGAGGTTCTCGGTGGTGAACTGCGTCGTGAGCCCCTCGAGCGACAGCGCCGCCGCCTCGTCGGCCACGGCGTCGGCCGTCGCGAAGCGTCCCGGGGCCGTCTTGCTGATGAAGTCGACGCCGGCGCGCACTTCCTCCTCGGTGAGGCCCTCGCGGACCCGGCCGAGGATGTCGAGCAGCAGCCACACCGACTCCCCGGTGGCGTCGGCGCGGACCGATCCGGACGTCAGGAACAGGCCGCCGCGGCGCCGGGGCCGGAAGGCGGAGCGGATCCCGTACGTGTAGCCCTTCTCCTCGCGCAGCACCGCGTCGAGGCGCGCGTTCGGCGAGCCGCCCACGACGAAGCCCAGGACCGGGTATGCCGCCCAGCCGCCCTCGTCGTGCCGGTCCGGCCCGGGGCACCCCACGAGGAGCTCGGACTGCACCGCACCCGGGCGGTCGACGAGGACGACCCGCGCACGGTCGGTGGCGAAGGTGGGCGGCACCGGGACCGGCACCTCGAGCTGGGCGGGGTTGGACCAGGCACCCAGGCCCGCCTGCGCCAGCGCGGGGACGTCGAGGTCCCCCAGGTCACCGGCGATGACGACCGTCGCACCCCGCGGGCCGACCCGCTCACGGTGGAACCGCGCCACTGCCTCGCGGGTGATCGCGCGCACCGTGTCGGGCGACCCGCCCGTCGGACGGGAGGCCCGGTCGCCGGCGTCGAAGACGGTGGCGACGAACTGGCGCGCGGCCCGCTGCGGGCCCAGCGCGCGCTCCTGCTCGATCTCGGCCAGGCGGGTCCGCAGGTGCCGGTCCAGCTCCGGCTGGGGGAACACGGGGTCGGCGAGCAGCTGGCGCAACAGGTCCAGGGCGTCCGCGAGCCGGCCCTTGGGGACGTCGAGGTCGACCGACAAACCGGCGTCGTTCACCCCGGCCCCGATCGCGATCCCCTTGCGCTCCAACAGTTCTGCGAACTCCTCGGCACTGTGCTCGACCGTCCCCTCGTCGAGCATGCGGGCCATGATCGTGGCCACCCCCTCGACCTCCGCCGGCTCGGCCGACAGCGGGAGGGACACGGCCGTGCGGACGGAGACGACGTACTGGCCGGGGATGTCGTAGACGACCAGCTCGACCCCGTTCGCCAGGGTGCTCCTGGACGGGGTGGGGAAGCGCCACGGCTCCGGCGGCAGCACCGGTGGCCGGCCGGTCGGGTCGAGCACGGTGGTCCCTGGCCCGGCGGTGTCGGGCCCGGTGGTGTCGGGCCCAGTGGTGCCGGGCCCAGTGGTGTCGGGCCCGGTGGTGTCGTGGTCGGTGGTGCGGGGCGTGCTCACGCGGCATCCTCCTGCGCCTGGACGAGGTGCCGGACGACAGCCCGGTGCTCGGGCCGCAGCCAGGCGTCCGCCGCGGCCCGCACCTCCTCGGCGGTCACGGTGGCGAGGCGGTCGAGGAACGTGTTCACGAACTGCCCGTCGCCGTGGAGCAGCACGTGCTGGCTGATGAGGTCGGCCCGTTCCTCCTGCCCGGCGAGGGCGGACAGCCACGACCGCTCGGACTGGGCGAGCGCGGACTCGAGCTCGACCTCCGTGGGCCCCTGCGACGCGAACCGCTCGAGCTCCTCGAGCACGGCCGCCTCGATGGCCTCGGGGTCGTGGCCCTCGGCTACGTCGACGACGAGGAAGCCGAGGGAGGAACCGTCCACGAACCCCATGGTGTGCGCCTGCACCGAGTTGGCGACCTGCTCACGGCGGACCAGCCGCTGCACGAGCCGGGAGGTGGTCAGCCCACCCAGGGCGTCGACGGCCAGGGCTGCGGCGAAGAACTCCTGGGTGTTGTCGACCGGCAGCCGGAAGGCGACGTGCAGCCGGTCGTTGGGCACGGCCCCCGGGCGGTCGACCCGGACCGGGGCCTCGAGCGGCCCCAGCTGGGGCAGGTTGTCGCGGGGCGGCGACGCGGACGCCGGGAGCGGGCCGAAGTAGCGCTCGGCAGCGGCGAAGCCCTCCTCCGGGGTGAGGTCGCCCACGAGGGTCAGCACGGTGTTGTTAGGCCCGTAGTAGTGCCGGAAGAACTCGTGCACGTCCTGCAGGCTCGCCGCGTCGAGGTCCTCCATCGACCCGATCGTCGGGTGGTGGTACGGGTGGCCGGGAGGGAACGTCGCGGCATACACCTCGATGAGGGCGTTGCCGTAGGGGACGTTGTCGTAGCGCTGGCGCTTCTCCTCCTTGACCACGTCCCGCTGGTTGTCGAGGTTCTCCTGGGTGACGGCGTCGAGCAGGTACCCGTGCCGGTCGGCCTCCATCCACAGCGCGAGCTCGTACGCCCCCTTGGGCACCGTCTCGAAGTAGTTCGTGCGGTCGAACCAGGTCGTCGCGTTGAGCCGTCCGCCCTCGGCCATGAGGCGGGAGAAGTGCTCGCCGCTGGCCACGTGCCGCGAGCCCTGGAACATGAGGTGCTCGAAGAGGTGGGCCAGGCCGGTCCGACCCGCGACCTCGTGGCGCGAGCCGACGTCGACCCACAGGTTGACCGTCACCATCGGGACGCTGCTGTCGGGTGAGACGACGACCCGCAGCCCGTTGTCGAGGGTGCGTTCGTGGATGGGGTACTCCAGCGGCATGCCAGCACCCTACGTGCCCCCCCGCCCGGCCGACGGCGGGTCGGACGGTTCCGGCTGAGGGGTGGGACGGCCCCGGTCAGAGGGTGCGGCTGGCCTCGTCGCGGGCCTGGGCGACCGACTGCACCGGAGGGCGCTTGTCGGCCGGGACCCGCGGCAGCGACGGGGCGTACTGCTCGCCCAGCTGCTCGATCGCCGTGCGGGCGAAGACCTGCTGCTCGGTGACCGTGCGCTCGGACCGCCCCCGGCCGAGGAAGCTGACCGCCCAGTGCAGCAGCGTGGTCAGCCGGTGCTTGAAGCCGATGATGTAGACGAGGTGGACCGCGAGCCACAGCACCCAGGCGACGAAGCCGCCGAAGCGCAGGTTGCCGATCGAGGCGACGGCGCTGAACCGGGAGATCGTCGCCATCGACCCCTTGTCGTGGTACTGGAAGGGGCCCTGGGCCGGCCTGCCGGCGAGGCGCCGCTTGATCGACTCCGCGGCGTACCGGGCGCCCTGGATGGCCACCTGCGCCACGCCCGGGTAGCCCTTGAGCGAGGCCATGTCGCCGACGACGTACACCTCGGGGTGGCCCGGGAGGGTCAGGTCGTCGTTCACCTCGATCCGCCCGGCGCGGTCGAGCGGAGCTCCGGACTGCTCGGCGAGCTGGGCGCCGAGCTCGGAGGCCTGGACGCCCGCGGCCCACACCTTGGTGATCGACTCGATCCGGCGCGTCGTGCCGTCCTTGTCCTTGACCTCGATGCCGGTGGCGTCCACGTTGGTGACCATCGCGCCGAGCTGCACCTCGACCCCGATCTCCGCGAGCCGCTTCTGCGCCTTGGTGCCGAGCCGGTCGCCGAACGCGGGCAGCACCTGCGGCGCCGCGTCGAGCAGGATGATGCGGGCGTCGGCCGTGTCGATCCGGCGGAAGTCGTGGCGCAGGGTGCGGCGCGACAGCTCGGCGATCTGACCGGCCATCTCCACCCCGGTCGGGCCGGCGCCGACGACGACGAACGTCATCAGCCGCTGGATCTCCTTGGGGGTGCTGGCGAGCTCGGCGTACTCGAACGCTCCGAAGATGCGGCCGCGCAGCTCGAGCGCGTCGTCGATGGACTTCATGCCCGGGGCGTACGTGGCGAACTGGTCGTTGCCGAAGTAGGACTGGCCGGCCCCTGCGGCGACGACGAGCGAGTCGTAGGGGGTGACGGTCTCCCGGTCGAGGACGCGCGAGGTCACGGTGCGGGCGCTGAGGTCGATGTGGGTGACCGTGCCCAGCAGGACGTTCGCGTTGGCCTGGTGCGCCAGCACCTCACGGGTCGAGGGGGCGATCTCGCCCTCCGACAGGATGCCCGTGGCGACCTGGTAGAGCAGTGGCTGGAAGAGGTGGTGCGTGGTCTTGGCCACCAGGGTGACGTCGACGTCCGCCCGCTTCAGCGCCTGGGTGCCGAACAGCCCCCCGAAGCCCGACCCGATCACGACCACCCGGTGGCGCCCGGTGGTGGTCCCGTCCTGATGCGACGACATGCCCATACTCTCCTGTCAAAGACGAAGGACGGCCACCCGGGGTTCTGTCCCGGGCGCCGTCCTCGATGACGCCGTGCACTCTCGACAACCACGCTAGCGCCTCCCGTATGCCGGGCAGCCCCCGTCCCAGCAGCCGGTGCGACCGGGATCACGTCCGCGGTCCGGGCCGTCTCGCGGACCGGTCAGAACAGGCGTTGGGCGCGGGTCTCCTCGGTCTCCTCGAGGGCCAGGAGGAACCGCTTGCGGTCGAGGCCGCCCGCGTAGCCAACCAGGCTGCCGTCGGCGCCGATCACCCGGTGGCAGGGGACGACGATGGCGATGGGGTTGCGCCCGTTGGCGAAGCCGACCGCCTGGCTGAGGTTGACGTCGCCCAGCGCCCGGGCGAGGTCGCCGTAGGACCGGGTCTGGCCGTAGGGGATCTCGCGCAGCAGGGCCCAGACGCGCTGCTTGAACTCGTCGCCGCGGGGTGCCAGCGGCAGGTCGAACTCGGTGCGCTCCCGGGCGAAGTACTCGGCCAGCTGGCGCACCGCCTCGGCCCCGGCGACGTCGTCCCGCTCCCCCAGCTCCTCCGCCGCCGGCGCGTGCTTCTGGCTGTAGGTCATGACGCGCGTGACGGCACCGGCGTCGGACACGACGGTGATGTCGCCGATCGGCGACGGCATGACGGTGTGGGTCGGCACGACCCGATTGTGGCGCACGGCGCCGACAGCCCGGCCCGGCCCATCCATTCCTGGCAGAGTCCGGTCCGGCCTGGCCTGGCCCGGCCTGGCCTGGCACAGGGCTACTCGGGTGGTGCCTCGAGGGCGGCCCGCAGGCGCGCGGCATACTCCTGCGCCTCATCGTCGGAGGAGTAGCGGGTGCGTGGCCAGAAGAACCCGCGCAGCCCGTCACCCTTGGTCCGCGGCACGACGTGCCAGTGCAGGTGCGGCACCGACTGCGACACGACGTTGTTGGCCGCCACGAAGGAGCCCTGCGAACCCAGCCCGACGGGCATCGCGGCAGCCGTGCGCTGGACCGCCCCCATCAGCGTGGGCAGCAGCTCGCGAGGCAGGTCGGGCAGCGTGTCCACGTGGATCCGCGGCACGAGCAGGACGTGGCCCTTGAAGACCGGCCGCGTGTCGAGGAAGCCCAGCACCAGGGGCTCGTCGAGGACGGTGAACGACGGCACGGCGCCGTCGGCGATCCGGCAGAAGAGGCAGTCGTCGGGCACGGACGGACCCTATCCCCGCTCCGACCCCACGGCCCGGCGTGGCGGTCGAGGCAGGAAGTAGCTGGTCCGCTGCTGGTACTCCCGGTACCCCGGGCGCTCGGCCATGTGCCGCTCGAGGAGCCTGGCACCGGTGCCGTAGACGAGGAAGTAGGTCATGACGACGGGCGACAGCACGGTGAGCACACCCGGCCAGGCGCTGGCGGCGACGAGGAACAGGCCCCACCAGACGCTGGAGTCGCCGAAGTAGTTCGGGTGACGGGTCCACGACCACAGGCCGCGGTCCATGACCTTCCCCTTGTTCGACGCGTCGGCCTTGAACCGCGCGAGCTGGGCGTCGCCGACCGCCTCGAAGGTGACGCCGAGCAGCCAGAGCAGGGCCCCGACGACCGCGACCCACACCACCCCGTCGCCGGCTGCCGCGCTGACCTGCACCGGCAGGGAGACGAACCACAGGGCGGCACCCTGCACGGCGTAGACCTTGCGGATCGCCACGAGGGTCGGGTTGCCGCTCTCCTTCTCCAGCATCTCGACGTAGCGCGGGTCCTCCCCCTTGCCGGCGTTGCGGCGGGTGACGTGCCACGCCAGGCGCAGGCCCCACACGGCCACGAGCACCAGGACGAGCAGGCGGCGCCAGCCGGCGCCGTCACCGACGAGCGCGGACACCAGCGCGACGAGGACGAAGCCCAGGCCCCACGTGGTGTCGACGACGCTGACCCGCCCCTGGCGGTGGCCCACGACCGCCGTGACCGCCATGAGCAGGACGAGTGCGAGCAGCGACGCCCCGGTCACGGCCCAGAAGCTGCCGAGGTCGAACCCGGCGGTGGACGAGCCGGACGCGACGGTCGCGGTGGACAGGCCGGTCGCCACCAGGGCGACGGTCGCGCTCACGACCAGCCCACCGGCCGGACCGGCTCGACCGCCGACCGGCCACGGCCGTCCGGGCGGACGGACAGGATCTGGTCGACCCCCATGCGGCCGTCGCGGAAGGCCATCGAACCGCCCACGAGGTAGAGCCGCCAGACGCGCGCGACCTCCTCGCCGACGAGGTCGACGGCGCGGTCCCAGTTGGCCTCGAAGGTGTCGTGCCAGGCGTCGACCGTGCGCACGTAGTGCTCGCGCAGCGCGTGCACGTCCCGGACCTCCAGGCCCGAGCCCTCGATCAGGGCGACCGTGTCGCCGACCGGCCGCATGTGCATGTCGGGGGCGATGAACTGCTCGATGAAGGGGCCGCCACCGGGGTGCCGCCCACGCCGTGACATCTGCTGCACCAGCACCCGCCCGCCCGGGCGGACCGCGTCGTGCAGGACCTTGGCGTAGGTCGGGTAGTTGCGCTCGCCGACGTGCTCCCCCATCTCCAGCGACACGACCGCGTCGAAGCCGGTGTCGGGGACGGCGCGGTAGTCCTGCAGCCGGATCTCGACCCGGTCCTGCAGGCCCCGCTCACGGATGCGTTCGTCGATGAAGCGCTTCTGCTCGGCGGCGATGGTCACCCCGGTGACTCGCGCGCCGAAGTGCTCCGCGGCGTACAGGCTCATCGAGCCCCAGCCGCACCCGACGTCGAGCAGGCGCGATCCCTCACTCAGGCCGAGCTTGTGGCCGACCAGCTCGAACTTGTCGCGCTGGGCGTCCTCGACGGTGTAGCCGGGGTCGTCGGAGCGCCAGTAGCCGCACGAGTAGGCGAGGTGCGGGTCGAGGATGAGCTGGTAGAAGTCGTTCGACAGGTCGTAGTGGTGGGAGATCGCTGCCCGGTCGCGGCGCCGGCTGTGCAGGCGGCCCTTGACGACGGCCTGGCTGACGGGTGGGGGCAGCGGGCGGCCCAGCACGCCCGCGCTGCGCGCCAGGCGGACCACTCCCGCCACGACCGACGGCGTGGGGCGTATGCCGCTGAGCCCGCGCTGCCTCGCGACCGTCCACACGTGCGTGAGGGCGGCGTCGAGGTCGCCCTCGACGTCGAGCTCGCCCGTCACGTAGGCCTGCGCGGCTCCCAGCTCCCCCGGGTGCCGCAGCAGCCGTCGCAGCGCACGGGGCGAGCGCACGACGACGTGCGGGGCGTCGGCCGGGCCGGCGCTGCTGCCGTCCCAGAGCGTCAGCCGGACGGGGAGCTCGCCGCCGACGACGGGGGCGAGCGCCTCCGCGAGCTGGGGGGCCAGGCCAGGGCGTGCGGAACCCGTTGCGGCAGAGGCGGACTCGGACGCACGTGCGGTGTCGAGGGCGGTCATGCGGTCACCTCGCGGCGGAAGGCCAGCTGCTGGACGTCGAGGTAGCCGGAGCGGAAGCCGGCCTCGGAGTACTGCAGGTAGAAGTGCCACATCCGGTCGAAGACCTCGTCGAAGCCGAGCCGGTGGACCCGCTCGAGGGCGCCGAGGTAGCGCTCGTCCCACAGCCGCAGTGTCTCGGCGTAGTGGCGGCCGAACGACAGGCGCTCGGTGAGCCGGAGCCCGGTGTGCTCCCGGGTGACGTCGGCCAGGGCCTCGGTGGAGGGCAGGAACCCGCCGGGGAAGATGTACTTGTTGATCCACGTGTAGGTGTTGCGGGTCACCAGCATCCGGTCGTGCGGCATGGTGATCGCCTGGATCGCGACCGACCCGCCGGGGGCCAGGACCCGGTCGATCGTCTGGAAGTAGTCCTTCCAGTACTGGTGGCCGACCGCCTCGATCATCTCGACGGACACCACCGCGTCGAACTCACCCTGGACGGCGCGGTAGTCGAGCAGCTCGACGTCCACGCGGTCGGAGAAGCCGGCTGCCGCCACCCGCTCGCGGGCCAGCTCCTGCTGCTCGCTCGACAGGGTGACGGTCAGGACCGACGCGCCTCGCGCTGCCGCCCGGATGGCGAGCTCGCCCCAGCCGGAGCCGATCTCGAGCACCCGGGTGCCGTCGCCGACCCGGGCGGCGTCGAGGATGCGGTCGATCTTGCGCTCCTGGGCCACCCGGAGGTCCGGCCACGAGGGGGCGACCGGCGCCGGGCTGGTCAGGGCCGTCTCCCCCGAGACCGACGCGACCCGCTGCGCGGGGGCGTCGAACAGGGCGGAGGAGTACGACAGGGTGTCGTCGAGGAACGTCGCGAACAGGTCGTTGGACAGGTCGTAGTGCCGGGCGATGTTGCTGCGGGTGTTGCGGGTGGTGTTGCGCTCGGTGGACGGGTGCCGCGCGACGTAGAAGGCGCGCAGCCGCTGCAGCGGGGCCGGGATGAGGGTGGCCATCTGGGCGGCGAACACCTCGAGCAGGTCTGCCAGCTGCGGGGAGTCCCAGTCGCCGGCCATGTACGACTCGCCGAAGCCGATCAGCGCCTTGGAGCCGACCGCGGCATAGAACGCCTCGGGGCGCACGAGCCGCATGAGCGGAGCCGCAGGGTCGTTCGCGCCACCGCCGAACACCTCGCCGTCAGCCTCGACCCGCACGGCCAGACGCCGCACGGCGGAGCGGAAGAGCTGGCGGGCGATGGCCGACTCCACGCCGCGGCGCACGCGGTCCCGTGACGCCGCGAGGTCGGGCCAGCGGACCGGGTCGATCGTGGGACGGGACGCGAGAACGGGGTCAGCGGTGGTCACTGGACGGCCTCCTGGTGGTGCGGGGGTCGGGGTTGGACGGGCAGCCGGCGCAGCCAGAGCCAGATCCCGTGGACGCGGATCCGGGCCATGACCGCAAGCGGCTCGAGCGGTTGGGTGAGGGCGAGGCGCAGCACGCTGCGGGTGGTCACGGGCAGGGCCACGCCGGTCATGCCGGCGACGAAGGGCTCCTGGCCGTCGCGGTGGAGGACGACGCCCACGCGCAGCCGGTCGCCGGGCTCGGGCACCGTCAGGGTGTAGCGCCCGGAGACGTCGTTGAACGGGGACACGTAGAGCGCCTTGTCGACCTCGGCCCGACCCTTCTCGTCCGGCCGGACGAGGTAGGCGTGCCGGTCGCCGTAGGTGTTGTGCACCTCGACCACCGTGGCGACGAGACGGTCCTCGGCGTCGTGGCACCAGTGGACGCTGATCGGGTTGAACACCGCGCCCAGCACCCTGGGCATGGCGAGCATGAGGATGCGCCCGCCGCCCAGGTCGACACCCTGGGTGGCGAGGAACGCGTCGAGGTTCTGCCGGAGGGTCCGGGTGGGGTCGCCGAGGTGGTCCCGGGCGCAGAACCGGGCCAGCGGTGCGAGCGGGCCCAGGCGGGGCAGGTCGTCGAGGTCGACCAGCCACGTGTGGCTGCGGTGGGCGAACCGGTGCCGCAGCGGGGAGGTGCGGGCGTGGCGGATGCTCGTGCGGTAGATCCGGGTGCCCGAACCAGCCCTCACGAACCCACCGCCACCGGGACCGCATCGCCGTCGGGGTCGGCGTGGCGGTCGCGGCCGTCGAGGTCGGGGCGCGGCCCGGTGGCCCACTCGACCCCCAGCGCGCGGGCGGCCTGCACCCCCGAGCGGGCGCCGTCCTCGTGGAAGCCCCACCCGTGGTACGCGCCCGCGAAGGCGATGCGAGCGGAGTTGAGGAGAGGCAGCCTGCGTTGCGCCGCAACGGACTCCGGCGTGTAGAGGGGGTGCTCGTAGTGCATGGTGTCGATGACGAGCGCGGGGTCGACACGGTCCACGCCGTTCAGTGTGACGAGGAAGCGCCGGCCCGGCACGTCGATGCGCTGCAGCCGGGTGAGGTCGTACGTCACCAGCACGCCGGAGCCCTCCCCCGCAGGCCGGCGCCAGTAGTTCCACGAGGCCCGTGCCCCGGTCGTCCGCGGGAGCACCGACTCGTCGGTGTGGAGCTGGGCGACGTTGGAGGAGTAGTGGATGGCACCCAGGACCTCGCGCTGCAGGTCGGTCGCCTCGGGAAGCATCGACAGCGCCTGGTGCGGGTGGGTCGCGACGACCACCCGGTCGTACACCTCCCGGTCGCCGCGTGCGTCGTCGACGACGACGCCCTCCTCCCGCTCGACCACGGACACCACCGGCAGACCCACCCGGACGTCGTCGAGCCGTGCCGCGAGCGCCTCGACGTAGCGGGCGGAGCCGCCCACCACGGTGCGCCAGGTCGGCGAGCCGAACACCGAGAGCATCCCGTGGTGGTCGAGGAACTCGAAGAGGTACCGCGCCGGGTAGCGCAGGGACACGTCGGGGTCGCAGGACCACACCGCCGCGACGACGGGCTCGAGGAAGTGCCGCGCGAAGTAGTCGCTGAACCGCACCCGGGCGACGAACTGGCCCAGCGTCTCGTCGCGGTCGGCGTCGTCGTCGTCGCGGGCCAGCACCGCCCGGGCGGCGCGGTGGAACCGCTTCACCTCTCCCAGCATGCGCAGGTATGCCGGGTCGGCCAGGTTGCGGGGACGCGGGAACAGCCCGCGGGCGCCCTTGGCACCGGCGTACTCCAGCCCCGCCTCGTCGTCTCGGATGGACATGCTCATGTCCGAGTCCTGGGTCTGGACCCCGAGCTCGTCGAAGAGCCGCAGCAACGTCGGGTACGTGCGGTCGTTGTGCACGATGAAGCCGGTGTCGACACCGACGACGCGGTCCCCCACCGCGACCTCGTGCGTGTCCGCGTGACCGCCGAGCCGGCCGTCCGCCTCGTAGAGGGTCACCGGCCCGTCCTGTGCGAGGACGTGCGCGGCGGCCAGGCCGGCGATCCCGCTGCCGATCACCGCGCTGCGTGCTGCGGACATCACTGTGCCTCTCCTCGGGGACGTCGTGGGCCATTCGTCGTGCAGCGGCAGCCGGATTGGGCGCGCCCTCGGGGGGCAGCACTCGCCGTGCGGCCCCGGGCGGGTGTGGCTGTCCCCGGTGCGGCGGTGGTCACCGTGCGGCGGCGATCAGGCCGAGGCGTGTCCGGGGAGGAACGGACCACGCGGCCCGCGGCGGGCGACGGGGGCGCGGCCATGGGCGCCATCCTGTCAGCCGCGGGCCCCAACGGCAGGGCGACGGTGAAGGGCGACCGGGCGGCTACGGCCCGGCTCCAGGGACCCGTTGAGGGATGGACGGGACGGATCCCCGGAGCCGGACACGACCTTCGATGGTGCACGAACCCGGGCGTACAACCCCTGTCCGTGGTTCGCCTCTCGAGCATGCGCCTCCGATCGCTTGTTGTCCAGCCTTTGTCCAAGGATGAGGGGTAACCTCGCACCGTGCACACCATCGGCACCACAGCGGCCCTGACGGGGGTCCCCGTCGCGACCCTGCGCGCTTGGGAGCGCCGGTACGCCGTCGTGGCCCCGGCACGAACCGAGTCCGGGTACCGCCTCTACGACGACCGCGCGGTCCGGCTGCTGACCGCGATGGCGGCCCTGGTGGCCGCCGGGTGGTCGCCACGCGACGCCGCCGCGCACGTGGCGGAGAGCCACCCGGACGCCACCCCCGAGGAGCCGGAGCCCGCCGGCGCACCGGGCGCCGGGGGTCCTGCGACAGGGTCCGGGCTCGACCTGGGCGCGCTGTCCCGCGCGGCGGGGCGCCTGGACCCCCGGCTGGCCGAGGCGGCGCTCGACCAGGCCTTTGCGCTCACCGGGCCCGAGCAGGCCGTCGACGGGTGGCTCCTCCCGGCGCTGCGCGTGCTGGGGCGTGACTGGCGAGCGGGACGGGTCGACGTCGCGGGTGAGCACCTCGTGAGCAACGTGGTGCAGCGCCGGCTCGGGGCCGCCCTCGACGCCGCGGGCCCGGAGCCGAGCCACGGCCAGGTCCTGGTCGGCCTGCCGCGCGGGGTCCGGCACGAGCTGGGGGTCCTGGCCTTCGCCGTCCTGCTGCGGCGGGCGGGCACGGCCGTCGCCTACCTGGGTGCCGACGTACCTCCCGCCAGCTGGGCGGCCGCCGTGCGTGCCCACCTCCCGGCCGCGGTGGTCCTCGGCGTCCCGTCCCCCACCGACGTGGTCGCCACGCGGGAGGCCGTGGCCGTCCTGCGCACGAGCGCGTCGCCGCCGCGGGTCTACGTCGGCGGGTCCGCCCAGCACCAGGTCGGCCAGGGGACGACCGTCCTCGGACACCACCTGGGCACCGCCGTCGAGCGCCTGGTCCAGGACCTCCGGAAGCGCCACCCCGCCACGGGTGCCTGACCGGCAGCCGGCACGGCCGGGCCCACCCCTGCACGGCACGGCGGCCGCGGACGCGTGCGTGGCACGGCGGTGCCCCCACCGGCCGGTCGGCTGGTGGGGGCACCGTCACCGCGGGTCAGGCAGCCGGTTCGAGCACGACCTCCCGCACCGGTACCGCGACCGGCCGCGGGGTCCGGCCCCGACGACCGAGGACGAGCACCAGCACGACCGCGACGGCGACCAGGGCGGCTGCCACGGCGAACCCACGGTCGGCACCGAGGACGAAGAGCTCCTTGGCGGAGGCCGTGGCGTCCGGCCCGGACGCGGCGCCCCGCCCGGCGGACGCGAAGACCGTCACCAGCACCGCCAGCCCGACCGCGCCGCCGAGCTGCTGGGTGACGTTGACCAGGCCCGAGGCGACACCGGCCTCGTGCGGCGCGACGCGCACCATGCCGGCCTCGGTCAGCGGCACGAACGCCGTGCCGTTGCCGAGCGCGAAGACGACCATCGACACGACGAGCTGGGGGTAGGTGGTGTCGACGTCGACCCTGGTGAGCAGGACCAGGCCGAGGACCGACAGGGTCATGCCGACGAGCATGACGACGCGGGCGCCGTACCGCGGCACGAGGACCCGGGTGGCCAGCTGGGAGCTGACGAACACGGACACCGGGAACGGGACGAACGCCATACCCGTGCGCACGGCCGACCAGCCGAGGACCAGCTGGAAGTACTGGCTCAGGAAGAAGAACGCGCCCATGCTCCCCGCCACGAGCAGCAGCCGCGCCGTGTAGGCGGCGACGCGCTCGCGGTCGGCGAACAGGTGCAGGGGCACGATGGGCTGGGAGACCCGGCGCTCGACGACCACGAAGCCGCCGAGCAGCACGACCGAGGCGACGAACGAGGCGATCGCCGAGACACTGCCCCACCCGTCCGCGGCGGCAGAGATGAAGCCGTAGACCAACGCGGTCATGCCGGCCGTCGAGAGCAGGCTGCCCAGGACGTCGACGCGGCCGTGCCGGGCGCGGCTCGCCGGCAGTGCCCGGCGCGACAGCACGAGCACGACCAGGCCGATCGGCACGTTGACGAACATGACCCACCGCCAGGAGGCGAACGAGGTCAGGATGCCGCCGGCGATCAGGCCGATCGCCGCGCCGCTGGCCGAGACGATCGTGTAGTAGCCGATGGCGCGGGTGCGGTCGCGGGCCTGCGGGTACAGGCCCATGAGGATCGCTAGGGCGGACGGCGCGACCAGGGCGGCGCCGACGCCCTGCGCCGCCCGGGCGAGGAAGAGGTGGCTGCCGGCGCCGGCGAAGCCGCCGAGCAGGGAGGCTGCGGTGAACAGCGTCATGCCGACGGCGAAGACGGTGCGGCGGCCGAAGAGGTCACCGGCGCGGGCGCCGAGCAGCAGCAGGCCGCCGAAGGCCAGCGTGTAGGCGTTGACGACCCAGGACAGGTCCGCCGGGGCGATGTGCAGCGCCTGCTGCATGTCCGGCAGCGCGATGTTCACGATGGCCGAGTCCAGCACGATCATCATCTGGGTCGTCAGGACGACGGCGAGGGGTAGCCAGGTCCGGGTGGGCGTGGCCGGGGTGGAGGTGGAGCTCATGGGGTGGGAGGTCCTTCCCGACAGGGCGTATCATGGTGGTGAAGCGGAGGCCTCCTCCGCGTCGCTGCGAAGACGAGGTCGGTGGCGGAAGCGCCACGAAGCGGAGAGAACCTCCGCTTCCCAGAACTATACGGAGCCTTCCTCCGTTTATGCAAGGTGGGATTGCCTGATGGGTGCCGACGAGGCCAAGCCGCTGCGAGCCGACGCCGCCCGCAACCGCGCCCGGCTGCTCGACAGCGCGACCACCCTGTTCTCCGAGCGCGGCGTGGAGACCTCGCTCGACGACGTCGCCAAGGCAGCCGGCGTGGGCATCGGCACGCTCTACCGCCACTTCCCGACCCGGGACGACCTGGTGCTCGCCGTCTACGGCGCGCAGATCGACGGGCTCGACCAGCGGTCCCGCGAGCTGTCTACCGGCGAGGACCCGGGTGCGGCGCTGCGCGAGTGGATGCGGGGCTTCGTCGCCTTCTACGCGGTCAAGCAGGGCATGGTGACGCTGCTGCGCGCCATGATGAACGACGGGCGGTCCGAGCACTTCGAGCACACCCGCGAGACCCTCCGGCTGGCGGCCGAGCGGATGCTGGCCCCCGCGATCGAGGCCGGCGTCATCCGCGACGACGTGGCGGCGGCCGACCTGCTGCGGGCCCTGGGTGGCATCTGCCTGACCAGCGAGCCGCGCAGCGTCAGCCCGGAGTCGACGCTCGCCCTGGTCGACCTCGTGTACGACGGCCTGCGTTTCGGGGCCAAGGCTCCCGCCCCCGCCTGAGCGTCGGGCTCTCAGTCCTTGGGCACCAGGCCCGCGACCACGAGCTCAGCCGCCTCGGCGATCAACCCGTCGTCGTAGTCGGCCTCCTCCTCCTGGCGGCTGGAGAGCACCGCGAGCACGATCGGCGCTCGGCCCGGGGGCCGGATGACAGCGATGTCGTTGCGGGTGCCGTAGCCCCCGGAGCCGGTCTTGTCCCCGACGACCCAACCGTCCGGGACGCCGGCCCTGATCAGCTCGTCCCCCGTGGTGTTGTCGCGCAACCAGCCGTTGAGCAGGTCACGGTCGGCGGGATCGAGTGCGTCGTCGACGGCGTACGCGCGCAGGTCCTCGGCCAGGGCGCGAGGGGTGCTGGTGTCGCGGCTGTCCCCCGGTGTCGCCTGGTTCAACGAGGTCTCCCAGCGCGACGGCTCGGTGACCCGGTCGCCGAGCTCGCGGAGCTGCCCCTTGAGTCCCTGCGGTCCCCCCAGGCGGCGCAGCACCAGGTTGGCCGCGGAGTTGTCGCTGTACCGGACGGCCGCATCGCCTATCGCGCGCAGCGTCATCCCCTCGTCGACGTGCCGCTCGGTGATCGGGGAGTAGGTCACCAGGTCCTCTGCCGAGTACCGCACCACCTGGTCGAGCTCGGCGTCCGTGGTCTCGTCGAGCAGCGCTGCGGCAGCGAGCGCCTTGAACGTCGAGCAGTAGGCGAACCGCTCGTTCGCACGGTACGCCGCGGTCGCACCGGTTCCGGTGTCGACCGCGTAGACCCCGAGGCGGGCGTCGAACCTCTGCTCCAGCTGCCGGAACTTCTCCCGCTGGACTGTCGTGGCCGGCGCCGAGCTCGACGCGGTGGCCGGCGCCCACACCCCGCCGCGGCCACCAGCCCGGACGCCGCACTCCTCATGATCACTCCTTGTCGAGAGGTGACTCGGCAATTTCCATAAAGTATGAATATACAACTGTTATGCTTTCCCCATGCCAGCCCAGGACTCCGCACTCGACGCGTCCGCAGCCGTCGGTGCAGCCCTCTACGGGCTGGCCACCAGGGCCGCGAGACGCCTGCCCAGGGACCTGAGCCTGACGTCAGCCGCCACCCTCGCCACCTTGGACCGGACCGGCCCCCAGCGCATCACCGACCTGGCGGCGGTCGAGGGCGTCACCCAGCCCGCGATGACCACCCTGGTCCGGGTGCTGGCGGAGTCCGGGCTGGTCGAGCGGAGGGGCGACGCGTCCGACAAACGGATCACGCTGGTCTGCCTGACCCAGGCCGGGGCCTCCTACGTCCGGGCACGACGTCAGGCCGGCGTCCACGCGTTCGAGCGGTTGGTCGCCGAGCTCACCGATGGCGAGGTCGAGGCGCTGGTGGCGGCGCTTCCGGCGCTGCACCACCTGGCGGAGCTCGAGAGCCAGGACCGCGAACGGCCGAGGCAGTGACCCGGCTGCGGGTCCGTGGGGTCGCGGTGACTGCGTCCGCAGGGGCCGGTCCCGAGGCGCGGCTGTTGGTCCCCGCCCTGGTGTTCGTCGCCCTGGTCGTGGCCGCGGTCGCCAGCCTGGGGACGCCGCTCATCACCAGCGTGGCGACCGCGTTCCACGTCCCGCTCGGCAGCGCGCAGTGGACGCTGACCGTCGCGCTGCTCAGCGGTGCCGTCGCCACACCGGTCCTGGGTCGACTCGGAGCCGGCCCGCACCGGCGGGCCACGATCCTCACCACGCTGGCGGTCGTCGTCGCCGGCAGCGCGCTCACCGTGCTGCCGCTGCCGTTCGCGTGGCTGCTGGCCGGCAGGGCGGCCCAGGGCGTCGGGCTCGGGCTGACGGCGCTGATGATGGGGGTGGCGCGCGACCACCTCTCCGAGGAGCGCGGCGCGGCCGTGATCGCCCTGATCTCGGTGGTGTCGATCATCGGGGCCGGCGTCGGCTACCCGCTGGCCGCGCTGCTCGCCGAGCTCGGCGGGGTCCGGGCCGCGTACGGCCTCGGCCTCGTGGTCACCGCAGCCGCCCTCCTGACCGCCTGGCGCTCCGTGCCCGAAGCCCCCGAGGGCCGCTCCAGCCACGTGGACGTGACAGGAGCGTTCGTCCTCGCCGCCGCGCTGCTCCTGGTCCTGCTCCTCGCCGGCGAACGGACCCTCTGGAGCCAGCACCTCGCTGGGGCGTCGGCCCTCGCCGCCCTCGCGGTGGTGCTGCTCTGCGCCTGGGCCGTCATCGAGCTGCGCAGCACCACACCACTGGTCGACGTGCGGGCGGTACGGCACCCAGCCGTCGCCGGGGCGAACCTGGCGATGTTCGTCGGTGGGATCGGGATGTACCTCCTGCTCACGCTCATCACCCGGTACGCGCAGACGCCCCAGGGCGTCGGCTACGGCTTCGGGCTGACGACCTTCGTCGCGGGGCTGGTCCTCATCCCGTTCTCGGTGCTGGGCTTCGTGGCCGGCAAGCTCACGCCTCGGGTCCGGACGCGGCTCGCCGATCCCCTGCTCCTCGCCGGCAGCGCGGTCGTGGTCGGTGCCGGGTTCGCCCTGTTCGCCGCGGCCCGGTCGAACCTGGCCGAGCTGTTCGCAGCGATGGGCGTCCTCGGCTTCGGTGTCGGCGGCTTCTCGGCCGCGATGCCCGGCGTCATCCTGGCCGTCACCCCCAGGAGCGAGACGTCGAGCGCCATGAGCTTCAACTACGTCGTCCGCAGCGTGGGCTACTCCCTGGGCAGCGCCATCGGCGGCCTGGTCCTCGCCGCGGGCACCAGCCCCCACCACCTCTTCCCCGACGACGGCGCCTACACCACCGCGGCGCTCATCGGCGTCGGCGCCATGGCGATCACGACCCTGGCCAGCCTGGCCCTCGCCCGCCGACGCCCACCTCGGACCACCCCGTGAGAGATGCACCCACCCCGACAGTTGGAGGTTCCATGCCCAAGGGCTACTGGGTCAGCGCCTACCGCAGCATCTCGGACCCTGTGAAGCTGGCTGCCTACGACGAGCTGGCCCGTGCGGCCGTCTCGGCCGGAGGCGGTCGTGTCCTCTCCCGTGGCAGCCGCGTCGAGGCGCATGACGCCGGCATCGCCGAGCGCACCCTCCTCATCGAGTTCGACAGCTTCGAGCACGCCGTCGCGGCGCACCGGAGTGCGGCGTACCAGGAGGCGCTGGCCGCCCTCTCCGACACTGTCGAGCGCGACTTCCGCATCGTCGAGGGCGTCGACTGACCGAGGTCCGGCCGCAGCCGGGCGGCCGGAGCCGGGCGGCCGCGGACGTGTGGGCCGGGGCGTGTGGGCTCGGCGCCGGCCCGGTCGGCGTGGCGAGCGAAAGACGGGGCGGACGGCCCTGAGCCGGTCGGGGGATGCTGGAGGTCGGCGCGGTACGACGACGAAGGCCCGGACCGTGTGGTCCGGGCCTTCGTCTCGCCGATGCGTCCTCCAGCTACCGTCGCAGTGCCACAGGGTCACGCAGCTCCGTGAACGGGCTCTTCAGGGCCAGCGTGGTGATGCTGGAGAGGGTCGTCCCCCGCGGCGTCTGGCACATCGGCGAGGGCGTCGTCCAGTCAACGGAGGAGCTGCTCGAAGTTCGTTTCGGCGGGCGTCCATGAAGAACTCCAGGTGACGGCGTGGGTCGCCGGAGGGAGGCGCACGGAGGGTGCTGCTGTCGGGGCGGCCTTCGCCGCGGCGCCGTAGGAGTTCGGAGTGCAACAGGTGCTTGGCCCGGTCCGGTAGGCGTCCGGCGGCGGTGGTCACGGACCCAAGTTCGGGATGGCGCGCCCCCGGACCATGACTCGCCCCGCGTGGCCGTCGCCGTTCCTGGCAGAGCCGGGTTGTTACCTGAGTCGCCGCCGCACCGCGGCGCTCATCTGGTCGAGCGTGAACCCGAGGGGCTTCACCCGCCGGATGACCAAGATCTTCTCGACGTCAGTCTCGGTGTACTGACGGAACCCGATGTCCTGGTCGGTGGGTCGTGATGCGGGTGACCCGCCTGGCACGGAGATGCCGGCCAAGGTCACCTCGGGTGTGGCAGGACCCGCACTGGCCTGGTGGGTGGAGGTACCGAGCGATGCCGCTCCTCGCGTGAGCCTGTACCGAGCCTGCTGCGGCTCCTGCCCTGATTGCGCGAGAGAGGCGCGCGGCCGTACTGGCCGTGGATCCGACCTAGGCCCCTCAGGCGGCCTTCTCGGCGTAGGTGCTGATGTGTTCGAGCGCCATGTTCAGCGACGCCTCCATCGGTGCCGCACCGTGGGCGGCTTGGGAGAGCAGGTACCCGCCTTGCAGGGCGGCCATGAGCCCGGTGGCCAAGCGGTCGGTGTCTGCGTCCGGGCGAAGGGCGCCATTGGCTTGCATGCGGTCCAGGGCGCCCTTCATGAGCATCTCCCAGGTGTGGAAGTGCTCGGTCAAGGACGCCAACGCGCTCTCGTCCTGATCGGCGAGCTCGCTGAGTAGCGATCCGAGGGCGCACCCGTGTGCGCCGCGGCGCAGGTCGACACGGTTGACAGCCGCGTCTCGCCACCGTTGGAGGCCGCGCATCGAGTCGACCCGGCCCAGCAGGGCGGCCTCACGTTCGAGGATGCGCTCGGCACGTCGGGCGATGACCGCGGCGACGAGCGCTTCCTTGTCGGGGTAGTGGTGGTAGAGCTGGGACTTGCTGACGCCGGTGGCCGCCCTGACGTCGTCGAGGCGAGTGCGGTTGACCCCGTGAACGAGGATGAGCTCGTCGGCAGCCTGCAGGATTCGGGCGCGCGTAGCGGCTCCTCGAGCTGTCAGCCGTGGGGGTTGCTGACCCTGGTCACCGGGCACGGAAAAACCATATCTGTCGGACCGGACACCCGTATAGGGGCGGACCCGTTGGTCCACTAAACTTCGATCCTTTTGTGCCGCGACGTTGCTCATTCCTCCCCCGGCAGCGAGCGGGCCGCGACCTGCCATCAGGGGTGCCCGCCCGGCGGACAAATCCGGTCAGTGAGTAAGGAACAGCCCTGGCCTGGCACCTACCTCCACAGCTTCGCACCGACGGAGCGAGCCGCGTCCCGTTTTGGGGCGGCAACAATCGAACCTGGAGGTTCCCGCAATGTCAGATCGTTTCGCAGGCCGCAAGCTGGTCGTCACCGGAGGCAGCAGCGGCATGGGCCTGGCCACCGCCGCCACGGTCACCGCCGAGGGCGGCTTCGCCGTCCTACTCGGTCGCAACCAGTCCAAGCTGGACGAAGCGGTCCAGTACCTGGGTGGCAGCGCCCATGTCACGACGATCGCCGGTGACCTGAACGACCCGGAACAGGTCGCCACAATGGTCGACACCCTCGCACGCGACCACGCGGACGCCAGCATGCTCGTGAACTCCGCTGGGTTCTTCATCCCCAAGCCCTTCCTCGAGTACGAGGCCGCCGACTACGACTCCTACCTCGACATCAACCGCGGCACGTTCTTCCTCACCCAAGGGGTTGTCCGAGCGATGATCGCCCGCGGCGGCGGCTCCATCGTGAACATCGGCTCCATGTGGGCGCACCAGGCCCTCGCGGCCACCCCCTCGTCCGGGTACTCGATGGCCAAGGCCGGACTGCACGCGCTCACGCACAACCTTGCGATCGAGCTGGCCGGCGAGCACATCAGGGTGAACGCGGTCGCCCCTGCCGTGGTCGCCACCCCCTTGTACGAGGGGTTCCTGCCCAAGGAGGGACTCGAGGACACCCTCCACACGTTCGACGCCGTCCACCCCCTGGGACGCATTGGCACCGCGCAGGACATCGCCGCCGCCGTGGCCTACCTGCTGTCCGACGACGCGAGTTGGGTGACGGGAAGCATCGTCAACGTCGACGGCGGCATCATGGCCGGCCGCAACTGAGGCGACCGCGCCCACCGGGACCAGCGCACGGGCGAGGATCGACCCCCTTCCGCGTCTTCGACCCTTCGGCGCACTCATGGCAGCCCTACGGGAGTGACGTCCCACCTCCCGTAGGGCTGCCACCAAGCACCCACCCCACATGCACCCGAACCGGACGAGGACCGCGATGACCTGGACCGTGTACGACGACCTCACCCGTGCCGGGGTGTCGATCTGGCTCGACAACCTCAGCCGCGCCATCCTCGTCAACGGTGACCTTCGACGGCACGCCGAGCGCCGCAACGTCGTCGGGGTGACCAGCAACCCGACCATCTTCGAAGCGGCACTGGCCGACGGCAGCCACTACGACTCCCAGGTGGCGCAGCTGCGCGCCGCGGGCGTCGATGCCGCCGGTGCTGCGGAGGTCATCACGGTCCGCGACGTGCAGGAAGCATGCGACCAGCTCCTCGGTGTGTGGCGCGCCAGCACCGGCCGTGACGGGCGCGTCTCCCTGGAGGTGGACCCACGAGCGGCCGCCGACGCCGACGCCATGACGAGCCAGGCGATACGCCTGAGCCACCTGGTCGACCGGCCCAACCTCATGGTGAAGGTCCCCGCGACCGATGCGGGCCTGTCCGCGATCACCCGGGCCACCGGTGAAGGCATCAGCGTGAACGTCACGCTGATCTTCTCCGCCGACCGGTACGCCCAGGTGGCCCAGGCGTACATGGACGGTGTGGAGCTGGCCTTGGCGAACGGTCACCCCTCGGCGGGCATCCACTGCGTAGCGTCGTTCTTCGTCTCGCGCATCGACACCGAAGTCGACCGGCGCCTGGACGGGCTGCAGGCAGCGCCGGCGCACCTTCGCGGCAAGGCCGCCGTCGCCACGGCCATCACCGCCTACGAGCACTTCCAGAACAGTGTGCAGTCGCGTCGGTGGCTGCAGCTGCAGCGGCAGGGTGCGCAGGTGCAGCGACTGCTGTGGGCATCCACCGGCGTCAAGGACCCGGCCTACTCCACGACCAGGTACGTCACGCACCTGGTCGCCCCCCACACCGTGAGCACGATGCCGCCCGCCACGCTCGAGGCGGTATCCCAGATCGCCACCCCGATCGTCGACGCGGTCACACCCAACTTCGCGTGGGCGCGCTCCCTGCTGGACGAGGTCACCACGGCGGGGGTTGACCTGCGCGACGTGGCCGCCACGCTGGAACGCGAGGGCGTGGCCAAGTTCGTGACCGCCTGGGAGGCGCTCCTGGCCCGGCTGGAACGCCAGCTGCGCGACTGCAACCCAACCTCGTGTCCGGCCCAACGGCGGTAAGGCGGGGCCACCCGCGGGACACAAGCCCCTCACGGCGAGCACAACCGCGCTCGCCCCCATCGCAGTGGAAAGGCTGGCGGTGCAACGCAGCGAGTACGACGTGGTCGTCCTGGGGGCAGGCGCCGCCGGTGAGAATGCGGCGGAGGGTGTCGTCCGCGGCGGCCTGAGCGCCGTCCTGGTCGAGCAGGACCTCGTGGGCGGCGAGTGCTCGTACTGGGCCTGCATCCCATCGAAGGCGCTGCTGCGGCCAGGTTCGGCACTACATGCCGCCCGCGCCGTGGCCGGCTCCGCGCAGGCGGCGGCGGGCCAGCTGGACGTGGCCGCGGTTCTGCGGCGAAGGGACGAGTGGGTGAACCACTGGTCCGACAGCAGCCAGGTCGACTGGGCCAACGAGGCCGGCATCCCCGTGCTGCGCGGCACGGCGCGGCTCGCTGGTGCGAGGGAGGTTGTCGTCACGGGTACCGGCGGCGGGGATGAGGTCGTGCACGCCCGCCACGCAGTTGTGGTGGCGACCGGGTCGGAGGCGGCACTCCCCGCCATCGACGGGTTGCGTAGTGCCCGGCCCTGGACGTCGCGAGAAGCGACCAGCGTGCAGCGCGTTCCGGCGTCGTTGACCATCGTCGGTGGCGGCGTCGTCGCCGTGGAGATGGCCACCCTCTTCGCGTGCCTGGGCAGCACCGTCCACATGGTCGCCCGGTCGACGCTGTTGTCGTCGCTGGAGCCGTTCTGCGGCGACCTCATCGCCCGAGCCCTCGAGGAGCGTGGGGTCCGCGTTCACCTGCACACCGGCCTCACCGGCGTGATTCGCCGCGGCGAGCAGGTGGAGGTGACCACCACCGACGGTACGGTCCTGAGCAGCGACGAAGTGCTCATCGCGACCGGGCGCCAACCACGAACAGGTGACCTTGGCCTGGAGGCCGTCGGCCTCACCCCTGGGGCGTGGCTGGTCACGGACGACTCCATGCGCGTCGACGGCCACGACTGGCTGTACGCGGTCGGCGACGTCACCGGCCGCGCCCTGCTCACCCATCAGGGCAAGTACCAGGGCAGGGCCGCTGCTGCCGCCATCGTCGCCCGGGCCGGCAGCCGCGCAGCCCTGTTCACCGCATGGGGCGACGCGTCCGCAACGGCCGACGGGCGCGCCGTCCCCCAGGTCATCTTCACCGACCCCGAGATCGCGACCGTCGGCTTGACCACGCGGGACGCGGCCGAACGCGGCCTTCGCGTGGAGGTCGTCGACTACGACCTCGGCGCCGTCTCCGGTGCCGGGCTGCACGCGGACAACTACACCGGTCAAGCCCGGATGATCGTGAACCGGGACACCGGCGCAGTGCTCGGCGTCACGTTCGCCGGCCCCGACGTGGGCGAGCTCCTTCACGCCGCGACCGTCGCCATCGTCGGGCAGGTGCCGGTCGAACGGCTGTGGCACGCCGTTCCGGCATACCCGACCATCAGCGAGGTGTGGCTTCGGATGCTCGAGGCGCACCGGCGGCAAACCCGATGAGGCGCATTCCGGCACAGAACCGGGTGCTGCCCACCGGTCAGATCGTGTCCGTCCCGGCTCGCGGGGCGTGGATGGGCAACCGCGGCCAGCTCCACTACGACGACGGCATCCGGCAGGTGGCCCGCGCAAGCCATACCCGGACGTGGCTCATCTGCACACTGGACTTCAAGTCCCGGGTGTTGCCGCAGTGGGAGGCAGGCCACAACACCCAGCTCTTCTTCCATGACGAGGCCGTGGCCCTGGCAGCCGGGCACCGCCCGTGCGCCGAGTGCCGCCGGCCCCGGTTCAACCTGTACCGGGACCTGGCCTCACAAGCCCTCGCACGACAGCTGCGGGCGCCCGAGCTCGACCGCATCCTGCACACCCAGCGCCAGCCCGGCTCGCACGTCGACCCCGACCGGTACTGGTTCGCCCCGTGGGGTCTGCTTCCGACGGGGACCTTCGTCATCGGGGACGACGGCGCCCCCGAACTCGTGGTCGAGGGGAACCTCGTCACGTTCGATGCGGCGACCTACGCGTACGAGAACGCCCGCCCCCGTCCGAAAGCGGGAGCAGCGACCGTGCTCACGCCCGCGTTGACGGTGCAGGTGATGACCCTGGGCTACCGGCCGCACATCTCCGCCCAGGCCGCGTTCGCCAGGGCGAAACCGACCCCCTCAGTGTCGGGCGGCGAGCCGGACGCATCGACGACCTCGACACGGCGACCACTGCCGGATGACTCCGCAGGCGCCGACGACTGACAGATCCAACCACCCCGGCGCCCGAGCCTCGTGCGACGGCGCCGCCCAACGAAGGAGAAGATCCATGACCACCACGGACACGTCAGCTTCAGCCGGAGCAGCCCCCGAGGACTCGCACAGCGAGGTCGCCATCCTCGCCGGCGGCTGCTTCTGGGGCATGCAGGAGCTCATCCGCAAGCGGCCGGGAGTACTGCAGACGCGAGTCGGGTACACCGGGGGCGGCATCGCGAACCCGACGTACCGCAACCATGAAGGGCATGCGGAGGCGATCGAGATCCAGTTCGACCCGAGCGTGGTGTCGTTCCGGGAGCTGCTGGAGTTCTTCTTCCAGATCCACGACCCGTCCACGTTGAACCGGCAGGGCAACGACCGTGGCACCAGCTACCGGTCGGCCATCTTCTTCACCAGCCCCGCGCAGCAGGCGGAGGCGCTGGACACGATCGCGGACGTCGACGCGTCCGGGCTGTGGCCGGGCCCGGTCGTCACCGAGGTCACGCCCGCCTCCACGTTCTGGGAGGCCGAACCGGAGCACCAGGACTACCTGCAGCGGATCCCACACGGCTACACATGCCACTTCGCCCGACCCGGCTGGAAGCTTCCTCGGCGCATGCAGGCTCCCGCCTGACCCGACTGGCCGCCCCGGGTTCGCCTCGTCGGCGAGCTCTGCCTCACAACAACTGGCAGAGCTCGCCGATTTCGTGGCTCGGCACCGGCTGCTTGATGCCGGACACAGTCCAGAGCACCCTCGAGTGCGGCGCTCGGGGCCCGGTCAGCGGGTGCTGGTCAAGGACAGGAAGTGGGTACGCACCGAAGGCGTCTCCCGGAGCCGGCCCAGCAGAGTCGAGGACACGGTGACCCTCGGCTCGAACATGCCCAGGTCGCCATCGCAGGTGTGGTCAGCGTGGACGACAACACCGATGCCGCGCGGCTGCAGCTGACGGTCCAGCCAGTGCCCGACCTGGGACGCCAGCTGTTGCGGCGACTGCGGCTGGCGCGCGAAGTAGCTGACCACCCGGGTCGGCTCCGTCGCCGCCAGCAGGAAGTCGCCCGGGATGTACCCGATGTGGACCACACCCGACAGCGGCAGCATGTGCTCCTCGCACAGGGCGCGGAACCCGATGCTCTTGCTGACGATGAGCTCCTCGTAGTCAGCCCGGTTCGGGGAGACCTGGATGACGAGTTCCTGCCGGGTGACCATCTGCGTGAGCGCGTGGGCCATGTGCGTCGCCCTGGTCCCCAGCAGGTCGTCGATGTTCAGCGCAGTCAGCAAGGTCCTTGCGGCGGTCGTGACCTGCCCTGGGTCGATGCCAGATCTGGTGGCGGTTGGCGTTGCGGTATCAGTGCTGTCGTGAATCGGGGAGGGATTGCGCGGGCCTGCCGGTTCCGTGGCGCGCGGGCCCGGGTGGGTGCCGTCCGGTGGGGTGTTGCGACCGACCAGTGTCAGTCGCGGGCGACCGGGGTGAGTCTCTGTCACCGGTCCTGCCTTTCCGTGCCCTGCGCACTGCTTGGGGGTGCGTCGGACGAACCGACTACTGACCTGTTAGTGCGGCTGGCGGCGACGCCTTTACGCGCCAAGTCGTCGTCTGCCCTCAGGTCAGGTCCAGTTGCGGGTGTCGGCCAGGTCGGTCTTGCTGCGCCGCCACCGGCCTGGGTGGTCGGCGTCGATGACCGGCGCGTACTCGGGGTGGGCGTCCACGAACCGGCCGACGACCGGGCAGTAGTTCGTGACGGTGCCGCCGGCGGACCGGATGTCGTCCAGCGCGGTACGGACGAGCAGCGAGGCCAGGGACTGCCCTCGGTACTCCTCGTTGATGAACACGTGCGTGAGGACCCGGCGGCCTCCCTCCAGGCCGTAGACGAGCAGCCCGGCGGAGGCCCCGTCGACGAGGACCTCGTAGAACCCGCCGGCCTCGTCATGACGGACCGTGGCACGACCGGTGCCGGGCGTTGTCGGTGTGTTGGCTGGCTGGGTCATGGTGGGACTCCTTCAGGATCAGGGGGTGGTACCTGACGTGGGTGCCGCCCGGGGCTCGGATCTTCCATCGCCTTCCTTGGCTGCTGCGGCCCACGCGGGCGTCCGGAGCGACGCGACCTCTTCGAAGTGCACACCGGCGAGAGATCCGCCCGGATGGCGTCACTACCGATCAACCGCCACCGCGCCGCCGGCGCGCACGCCCATCCCAGACAACACCTGGACGTAGGCGGTCCCAATGAAGGAGAAGCCCGAGATGACCGCGCAGACCGCATCCTCCTCCTACAGCCCACCCGTGCCGGCCGGCGCCGAGGCTGCCGTGTGCCAGGCGCTGCAGGGCGCCGTCGTGCTGATGGTCGACCTGCAACTGCAGGGGAAGCAGGCCCACTGGAACGTCGTCGGGCGCAGCTTCCGCTCCCTGCACACCCACCTCGACGACATCGTCGACGTCGCCCGCGACGCGGCGGACACGTTCGCCGAGCGCATGCGAGCTCTCGGCGCCTACCCCGACGCCCGGCTCGGTGTGGTCGCGTCCACCTCCACCCTGCTCGCTGCCCCCGAAGGGCAGCGCTCCACCGAACAGGCCGCCCGCGCGGTCAGCACCCGGCTGCGCCTGGCCTCGGAGGCCCTGCGTCACGCACACTCCACCGTCGAGACGCTGGACCCTCCGACCGCGGACCTGATCAACCAGGTCGTGGTTGACGTGGAGAAGCACGCGTGGATGCTCGAGGCAGAGGTAGCCCCGCACGGCACGGACCCGTCCTGACCCACATCGACGAAAGGTAGGTGAGCAGCCCCATGGCCATCACCCGAGGTTTCACCCGGCGTGACCGCAGCGACCCCCGGCTCCCGCCCGGGCAGTACAACACCGGTGACGGCTGGCCCGTCCTGAGCTACGAACCCACCCCTCGGCTGGACACTGCCACGTGGACGTTCAGCATCGACGGCCTGGTCGAGCACCCGCAGACGTGGTCGTGGCCCGACCTGCACCACATGCCCCCCTCGACCTACGAGGGCGCCATCCACTGCGTGACCACGTGGTCGAAGTTCGACATGACCTGGGAAGGCGTGTCCGTCGACACCCTGCTCGACCTCGCCGGGCCACGACCGGACGCGGCGTTCGTCATGGCCCGCTCCCACACCGGGTACACCACCAATCTTCCGCTCAGAGACGTCACCGGCGGCAAGGCGTGGGTGGCTTGGACGGTCGACGGGAAACCGTTGCCGGTCGAGCACGGTGGACCGGCCCGCCTGCTCGTGCCGCACCTGTACTTCTGGAAGAGCGCGAAGTGGGTGTCCGGGCTGACCCTGATGGACCACGACGAGCCCGGACTGTGGGAACGCAGCGGCTACCACGATCGCGGCGACCCGTGGCTCGAGCAGCGCTACCAGGGCGACTGATGGACCGGCTCGTCACCACACCCGTCCCCCCGGTGCGGCCATGGCAAGCGGCGACGGTCGTTGGAGTGCGGCAGGAGACGCCGAACGCGAAGACGTTCCAGCTCCGGCTGGCCGGGCCGCACGACTTCGTCGCCGGGCAGCACTTCATCCTCCGGCTGACCGCCGACGACGGGTACCACGCCCAGCGCGCGTACTCGGCCGCGTCACCACCGGGCCAGGACCCGCTCGAAGTCACCGTCGAACGCCTCCCCGGCGGCGAGGTGTCATCGTTCCTGCACGACGGTGTCGACGTCGGCGACACACTGGACATCCGTGGCCCGATCGGCGGCCACTTCGTCTGGGACGTGACCGCCCCACTCCTCGGCGTCGCCGGCGGCAGCGGTATCGCCCCGCTGATGTCGATGCTGCGGGCCGCACGGGCAGCCGGCCGGCCCGAGTACATGACCCTCGTCGTGTCTGTGCGCTCCCCGCCCGACCTGTACTACGCCGACGAGCTCACCGGAGCTGGGGTGCGCGTCGTGTACACGCGGACGGCGCCCCCGGGTGATGCCCGAGGCGTGGGCCGGCTCACCGGCGACGACCTGCGCCCCGTGGTCACGGTCGGCCAGCCGGTGTTCGTCTGCGGCTCCCCAGCATTCTGCGACGCCGTCACCATGCTGCTGGACTCCCTCGGTGTGCCGGCCCACGACATCCGGGTGGAACGCTTCGGCCCCTCCGGGTGAGGCCGGGAATGGTGAGTGGCTTTCCGGGACCGGGAACGAGGAGGCCGGGCACGGGTCTTGCGAGCTCGTTGCGTGTGCGGCCACTGTCGGGCTCGTGCCGGCAAAGATCAACAGTGCCGTCGACACGAACCCTTGACGCGACCCACGGCCACGCCCACGGCCAGGTCAGACGATGAACTCATGGAGGAGTGGTCAGATGGACTGCGCACAGGTGGCCCCGTACGCGGGCCCGGCGACGAGTGGGTTCCTGCCCCCGGATGACCTGCAGGCGGTGGCGCGACATGTCCAGGACTGCCCGGAATGCGCCGAGCTCCTGTCCCAGACGGCAGCCTCGTCCGCGCTGATCGCACAACGGCTCAGGAACCCCACACCGTCGCTACAGCCCGTGGTCGACGCGCTGCCCGAACGGGACGGGGTGAGTGACGCGCACGGGGCGTTGACATCCCTGGCGCGCCAGCTCGACCCCGCCCACGCCGACGACCTCGTCCAGGACACCTGGGACCACTTCCTGGAGGGAGACCCGGGCCGGACGCCTCGACGCGAGGACCTGACCACATACCTGCTGCTGCACGCGGACCTGCATAGGCAGTCTGACGAAGGGAGCGAAGGCGAGTACGTCGAGACCGTCCTGGCGCATCACGTGCACTCGCCGGCGGACGCGGACGACCGCGACCTGCCAGCCGGGGTCGAGGCGTATGGGTCGCTGCGGGAACTGGCCGACCTGGACGCTCTGGACCCCGACGCCGACTCGGCCGAACTGCTCCTGCCTGAGCTGTACAGCGACGGCGACGACCGGGGCAGCTGGATCAGCCCACCCGCCGCGTGGCCGCACGCCACCCAGTTCCTCGGCCCAGCCGAAGACGTCCAGACCCAAGAGCTGTACACCGTCGTCGACACCGCCCTGGATGACCTGCCGCCAGCCGTGGCCAACGCCGTGTACCTCGTCGACGTCGAGGGCCTCTCCCTGCACGACGCAGCCACCACAATGGGAACAGATCTCAAGGAGCTGCAGCGTGCCCTGGCCCGCGGCCGCGAGCACGTGCGTGGCCGTGTCGACTCCTACGTGAAGAGCCAGTGACCCGCACAGGTGCGGACGACGAAGGGAAGAGCCATGGACCTGGACCGAGCCAAGCAGCTGCTGCTGGCCGAGCGCGAACGAATCAACGGCCTGCTGGCCTCCTCGGCCACAGCCCGGGCCGAGGACAACGACGCCGAGCGTGACGCTGGCGACGGCGACGCCGACGGTGCGCAGCCGTTGGAGCACGAGGCGCTCGACATCGCGATCTCGACCAGCCTGAAGGAACGGTTGGCCGCGGTGGACCGAGCAGAGGAGCGCCTGGCCAACGGGACGTACGGGCTCTCGGTCGAAAGCGGAGAACCCATCCCCGATGACCGCCTGGAGGCTGACCCGGCGGCAGAACTCACCGTCGCCGAGGCCGCAAAGCACCCGCACCGCCACCAGAAGCAGCCGCGCGGCGAGACCGGCTTCTGAGCCCCGCCTGCAGCCCGGTACGCACGGACAAACGCCCAGGCACGCGCGCAGTACTCGGCCCGCGGGTACCGCGAAGAACGTGCCTGGCTGTGCATAAGGTCGGGCGAGGGCATTCCCGGATGGTGACGGGGCAGTGTCGGACAGCGCTGTTGGCCGGGGCCCTTTCGAGCACCCGGCCAACAGCCGCGTCAGGGGGCGGCGCCCCCTTGGTGCCCGAGCTCAGGCACGGGCGAGCTTGCCGGCCGCGGTCACGACCCGGTGTGCAAGGTGGTCCAGTGCGGCGAAGTCGATGTCGGTGAACGGAGCGTCGTTGCCGGGCCCGGACACGTGCGACACCCCGTACGGGTTCCCGTCGACGAACTTGCTCGGGTCGGTGTATCCGGGGGCCACGACGATGCCGCCGAAGTGGTAGACGCTCTGGTACAGGGCCGTCAGCGTGGTCTCCTGGCCGCCGTGCAGCGTCTGGGACGACACGAACCCGGCGTACACCTTGTCAGCGAGGAGACCCTGCGCCCACTGCGGGCCGAGGGTGTCGAGGAACTGCTTGAGCTGGCTGGCTACGTTGCCGTACCGGGTGGGGGTGCCCAGCAGCACGGCGTCGGCCCACACGATGTCGTCGGCGGTTGCGCGCGGCTCGTCCTTGGTGTTGTCGAAGTGCTGGCTCCACGCCGCGTTGGAGGCGATGGCCTCCTGCGGCGCGAGCTCGGCGACCTGCCGCAGGCGCACCTCGGCTCCCATCGACTCGGCCTTCGTGGCCAACCGCTTCGCCATCGTGTGCAGCGCACCGGTGGCCGAGTAGTAGATCACCGACACCTTGGTTCCAGTCACTTCTGACTCCTTGTCTTGGGGTTGGCGCGCCACGCCCCCGGGCGCCCGGGCAGGCGGTGTGTGTCCGACACGGCGGCGGCACCAGAACGCGAAATGCGTTGGGACAGGTGGTGTCCCGTTCGCGGGCGGCCTTATCAGCCTGTTGTGGGCAACGGCTGGGATGTGGCGGCGCTAAGAGCGCCTCGGGTCGGGCCACTACCAGCCATGTGGGTGCATCGACACCACTGTCCCGACTGGAGGCATCGGACGCCTCGGCCGGTGCGTCGATGCTTCTACTGCGAAGCCCGGACCGCTCCAGGAGGCGACACATGTCGAGCGTGGCAACGTCCCACAACGACGACACCTCGAAGCTCGTGGTGATCGATAACCCCGTGAACCAGCAGTACGAAGCCGTGCGCGATGGCAAGGTCGTCGGGCTGCTCACGTACCAGTGGCCTTCCACCGGCCACGTCGCCCTGGACCACACCTACGTGGCACCCCGCGAACGCGGCCACCACGTCGGCGCCACCCTGGTCGAGCATGCTGTGGCTGTCGTGCGGGCGCAGGGTGCGACGCTGTCACCCGGGTGCTCCTTCGTCGCCGACCACATCGCGAACCACCCCGAGCACGCGAACCTGGTCGCACCGTCCCCGGCGCCGACGACACACCGCCGGCCTCACCGCCGCGGCCGGTTCGATGCCACCGCCCCAGAAGCATTCGTCCACGACCACCACGACGTGCAGCTGCAGCCGCTGGAGATCGTGACCTCCCGAGTGCTGCTGCGCCCGTGGGAGTCGGTCGACGTCGACGTCGCCTACGAGCTGTTCTCCCGCCCCGCGGTGACCACGTGGATGCGCCCGGTCGTCCCGCCCGTCCACGGGCGCGACGACGTCGCCAAGCTCCTCGACACGTGGGCGCACGAGTCCTACCAGGCGCCGGTCCCACAAGGCCGGTGGGCCATCGAGCGCCAGGACACCGGTGAGGTCATCGGCAGCATCTTCCTCACCACCCCAGCCCCCGGTTCGCCGCTACTCACGTTGTGGTGGATGGTGCGCCCGGACGCCACCGGGGAAGGGTTTGCGACCGAGGCGGCGCACGCGGCCGCGCACCACGCGTTCATCGTGGGTGGTGCCGAGCAGCTGTACGCGCTCGTCGAGCCCGCGAACGAGCGCGGCGCCGCTGTCGCCGGCCGGCTGGGCATGCGGTTGGAGGGCACGACGGACGAGTTCTTCGGTGCCACCCTGCGGCGGTACCGCCTGGACCGGGGGGACCTGGAGGAAGCTCAGGAACGACGCAGTCTGTCCCTGACGGACTAGCGGGTGCGTCCTGACCGAGACGGCCAGCCACTACTGTCGACTCCTGTGGAGACCGGGCGGACCCACGCAGTCCTTGGCCGGGCTGGGAACGAGTCGGCGCTGTGAAGAAGCGCGCTCGACGCGCCGCGCTGGGTGACGTCACCCAGTGGATGGCGCGCGAGGCCCTTCCCTCGGCGCGGGCCTACCTGCGCACCGAGTCCGGCAGCGCTGGCATCCTCGCCGCCGCCATCGTGGTCGCGGTCTGTTGGGCCAACCTCGGCGGAAGCTACGCGCGGGTGTGGGAGGCGCACCTGTCCGTTCAGCTGGCGCACCACGGCGTCGACCTGACCCTGCACGAATGGGTCAACAGCGGCCTGATGACCGCGTTCTTCGCCGTCGTCGGCCTGGAGACCCGCCGCGAGTTCGACCTGGGCGAGCTGCGCGACCGCAGCCGGCTCCTGCTCCCGGTGGCCGCCGGCACCGGCGGCGCGGCCGCGTCCGTGGGGCTCTACCTGCTGCTCAACCACGCCAGCGGCACCGCGCACGGTTGGGGTGTGGCCATGTCCACCGACACCGCCCTGGCGCTCGGCGTCCTCGCCGTGGCAGGCCGGTCAGCCCCGGAACGCACCCGCATCTTCCTGCTCACCCTGTTCGTCATCGACGACCTGCTGGCCCTGCTCGTCATCGCGGTCGTGTACAGCTCGAACGTGCGGCCGTGGCCGCTGGTCATCGCCGTGCTGGCGTACCTGGCGCTGCTCGGGGCAGTGAAGGCCGGCGCGAACGTCCTGGGCAGCTACCTGCTCTTCGGCACGGGCATGTGGCTGGCGACCTTGAGCAGTGGCATCGACCCACTGGTCACCGGCTTGGTGCTCGGTCTGACCGCCGCCGCGTACTCACCGGGCCGGTCCAGCCTGGAGGCGGCGTTCGGGTTGTTCCGCCGGTACCGGGAACAGCCGTCTTCGGACCTGGCCAAGGCCGCCGTCGCCGGTCTGGCGGCGACACTGTCGCCGAACGCGCGGCTGCAGAAGCTGCTGCACCCGTGGACCGGGTATGTCATCGTGCCGCTGTTCGCCCTCGCCAACGCCGGCGTGCAGCTGACCGGGCCGCAGGCCCGGACCGTGTTCACGTCCCCGTTCACGTGGAGCATCGTGGCGGCGTACCTGGTCGGCAAACCGGTCGGGGTCGTCCTGACCAGTGTCGCGGTCGCGGCGATCGGTCGAGCAAAGGTGACGGTGCCGGTCGGGTGGGCGTCCGTGACCGGCACCGGCACCGTTGCCGGGACCGCGTTCACCGTGTCGCTGCTCATCGCCAACCTCGCCTTCACCGGGGAACGGCTGGAGCAGGCGCGCGTCGCGGTTCTGCTCACCGTTCTCGGCTCGGCGCTGACCACGTTCATCGTGTTCTCGGCCACGCGCACCCTCGACCCCATGCGCCGAGCTCGGGCGTTGAACGGGGACGCGGAGATGCTGCTCGACCTGACCGCGCCCGTGGACCCGGGCAGAGACCACGTCCGAGGCCCGGACGACGCACTGGTCACCATCGTCGAGTACGGCGACTTCGAGTGCCCGAGCTGCGGCCGGGCGGAGAAGTCCTTGGCCGCCGGGCCGTTGGGCGGCGACGTGCGCCTGGTGTGGCGGCACCTGCCCATCCCAGAGGTGCACCCGCACGCCGCCCTGGCTGCGCAGGCAGCGGAGGCGGCCGCTGCGCAGGGCAAGTTCTGGGAGCTCCACGACGTCCTGCTCACCCACCAGGACCGGCTCCGCATCGAGGACCTGCGCCGGTACGCCCAGCAGCTCGGGATGGACCAGGTGCGGTTCCTGCGCGAGATCCGCACCGGCAAGTACGCGCACCGGGTCGCCCAGGACGTCGCCTCAGCGGACGCCAGCGACGTCTCCGGCACGCCGACGTTCTTCATCAACGGGCGACGCCACTACGGCCGGCACGACGCGAAGACCCTCACGGCGGCCGTGCAGGCGGCCGCGGTGCACGCCCGCATGACCGGCCAGGCCGGCTGAGGGTCGCCGCTCACTTCAGGGCGACGACCCCAGCCGACTTGGGACGGCCTGCTCACGCGCTGCCGTGGAACAGCCCGTCGAACCGGTCACCTGTTCGGGCGTCCTTGAAGCGCAGGCCAGTGACCTGACTGTCCGTGACGAGCCAAGTCACCTCGTACGTCGCCCGGTACGACGGTGGCCAGAACGAGGTGAAGCGGCCGTCGTCGTCGACCGACCACTGCCCCTCGGTGGGGTGCCCGTTCTCGAGGTATGTGGTCAGGCCCGAGGTGAGGAACCATTGCCGGGACCCGTCGGTGTACTGCAGCGGGGCGGCGGTCACCGCCGCGGGGAGGTCTTGGGCGGCGACAGGGTCCCCGTCCCGCACGTCGATTCCGGCTAGCGACTCCACCATGACACGCTTCCCTTCCTCGGATGTCTGCTGCGCTGTGAGTGTCTTCGCCGCCGGCTATCTGTCACGCCCGGACCAACGCAGTGGATTCGCCAGCCCTTCCGGCGTCAGATGAGTCTCGGAGTCGGCACAGACTGCAATGACCGACAGCAGTGCTCGAGAAGGGACGCCCATGCACGCGAGGACGCTGCGCAGTGTGCGGTCGGCCATCGCCCGCGACCCCGAGAATGCGTGGGCGACCGACCAGGGGTGGCAGCCGCTGTACGCGGCACATCCCGACGCCAGGCTGGTGATCGTCGGGCAGGCACCGGGCCGGCGTGCCCAGCTGTCCGGCATCCCGTGGGACGACCCGAGCGGCGTCACGCTTCGGCGGTGGCTTGGCCTGTCCACGGGGGCGTTCTACAACCCTCGCACCGTGGCTCTGCTGCCCATGGACTTCTACTACCCCGGCCGGGGCGACCACGGCGACCTCCCACCCCGGCACGGGTTTGCGTCCCGGTGGCACCCGCTGCTCCTTGAGCACATGCCCAAGGTCCAACTCACGATCCTGATCGGGCAGTACGCTCAACGGCACTACCTGGCGGGCCGGGTCAAGACCACGCTCACCGAAACCGTCCACGCCCACCGGGAGTACCTCCCGGGCCACTTCCCGCTCGTCCACCCCTCCCCGCTGAACTTCCGCTGGCAGGCGCGGAACCCGTGGTTCGAGCAGGAGGTGCTGCCCGAGCTGCGGCGCCGCGTTGAGGCGCTCACTGCTGTCGACCCGACTGCCCAGCCGGCGCCGCCGGAGACCCGGCCCGGACGCTAAGACGCCGACCCTCGCTGGCACCCACCTGAGCGCGGCCCTGGTGACACGACAGGTGGTGGGTGTGCCCAGGGCCGCGTCTCTCATGCCGTTCGCAGAAGGTAGTCCCAGCCGCAGTCGCTAAGACGTCCGCCGGTGCCGGCACAGACCACGAAAGCGGCCCCGACGCGCAACGTGCGGCGGCTGTTTCCGGGGCCGCGTGCGCCCGGCCATGTGCGGGACCTGACAGCGACCACGGAGGCAGCGAGTGAAGGGCAACGAACCGCCGGCACCGACCCAAGCTCGGGAGCTCACGCCGGCGAGCGTGCCGCAGGTGTTCTGCGTCGGTGCGTGCAACCGTGCCGGGGGCGGGGCCGACGCTGTGCGGCTGCCCGCCGGGACTGTGCAGGTCCTCACCTCAGGAATCGTTGGACTGACTCCCACGGGGGCGATTCCGGAGACGTTCGAGGCGGAGGCGCAGCAGGCGTGGGTCAACGTGCGCAAGGCCCTCCTGGCGGCCGGGGCGTGCCTGCGCGACGTCGTCAGCGTCCGGGCGTGGCTGACCGACCCGGCCGACATCCCCGCGTATGAGCGGGCGACCGCCTGGTTTCTCGAGCATGACGTTGCCACGTCGCTCGTGGTGGTGGCCCAGCTGCGCCGCCCTGGCCTGCGCGTGCAGGTCGATGTGGTCGCTGCCCCTCCCGCCGTCGATCCCTAAGCCCCGACCGGCGGCCACCGTGGTGGTCGCGGCCCGAGCACGGTTCGTCAGCGCACGAGTGAGGGAGTTGCGGGGATCCGATGATTGACTTCTGCCAGATCGAGGGTCGTGTCATTAGCACCAGCAGGGTGGTGCTTCGGCCGTGGACGCAAGCGGATGCGGCCGCTGCGCTGAGCATCTACGGCAGCCCGGCGGTGGCGCACTGGCTCGAGCCGGAGATGCCTCGGGTCCCGGACGCCGACTCCATGGCCCGGATTCTGCGGTCCTGGGTCGAGGACGACCAGCTGGCTCTGCCCCCGGTGGGACGGTGGGCGGTCACCCTGCCCTGTACGCCGCAGGGCCCGGAGGTCGTGGGCGGGGCGTCGCTGCTGCCGTTCGGGCCGGGCTGGGAGGACGTGCAGATGGCGTGGCAGCTCAAACCCACCCGGTGGGGCAGGGGGTTGGCGACCGAGGCCGGGCACGCGCTGGCCCACTACGCCTTCGCTCTCGGCGTCGCGGAGGTGTTCGCCGTGGTGCGACCGCGCAACCGTCGGGCGGCAGCGCTGGCGGAACGGGTTGGGATGGAGTGGGTCGGGGAGACCGACAAGTACTACGCGCGCGAGCTCCAGGTGTACCGGCTGCTGCGCGCTGACCTGGACGCCCCGCCCGGCGGGGTGCGCGTCAACCCCATTCCTGGGGCGAGCTGACGAAGGACTCCGGCTGCGTCAATCATCGGGGGCCGGGGTCGTCACGAGCCGGAACGGCCCCCGAGGTGCTACAGGCTGGGGAGCTCGTGAACGAACCCTCGCTCGGCAAGGTAGCCGCGAAGGTTGCGCCGCGCGTGGAACATCAGTTGGTAGACGGCGTTGCGGTTGGACCCAAGCTGGGTCGCGAGCTGCTCGATGCTGGCGCCGTGGACGACCACCCCGAGGAACACGAGCCGCTGCCGCTCGGTCAAAGAGGCGTCCATGGCTGCGAGAACCGCCTGCTTGAGCTCCCCGGCCTCCGCCTCGGCCTCCGGGGCGCTGCCGCGAGGCGCTGGCATCCGGTCCCATTCCTCGGCGGTGAGGCCGTGGGCGAGGCTGCGACGGTGGTGCTGGCGGATCTTCACCCGAACCTCGAACGTGACGAAGCTGCGTGCCCAGGTGGTGAACATGCTGTCGCCGCGGAAGTCGGGGATGCGCCTGATGATGGACACCAGCGCGTCGGCCGCCGCCTGGTGGGCCAGGTCGTCGCGCTCGGCCCCCGATAGGCGCGAGGTGTCCGAGCGGCGGCTGATCTCGCTGCGGGCGGCCCGCAACAGGTAGGTGTACAGGGCGTCGGCGGCGCGTTCCCGGACCGCCCCCGGTTGGGTGAGAGCTGCGGTCCAGCGCGCGTTCTCCTCATCCCGCTCGGGGTCGACGACTGTGCGTGGGCGGTCCTTCTGGGACGGGGCCGGCGCCGGTGCTGCCTGGTTGTCGGCTGGGCCGGACGGCGGTTTCGGCGCGGAGACAACTGGTCGATTCAGTCCACTCTTCGTGGGCGGGCCGCCTGCGTAGAAGCGCTCAACCAGACTGCTCGGTGGTGCCTCAGGAAAGGACTGCATGGTCCAAAAGTACAGCCGTTCCGTGCGGTGTCAACGCGCGGGTGTGCCTTTGTCGGCAGCTCGCCATGCAAGTGGCGCAGCCTGTCGGATTCCGACAGCTTTGGACCCGATGGTCCCGTGTGCGGGGGCGGCGGTAGGGCCGTTTGCGGTCCGCGGCCTACGAGGTCGGCCCGTTCACGAACGGGGACAGGGCCGCCGTGATCACGCGGTTCGCGGGTGCGGGGAGTTCGAACCGGTCGGACGTTGCGGCGACGTACCCGCTGAGCCAGTCCAGCTCGAGCCGGCGTCCGTGGGCCAGGTCGTTGGCCATGGAGGAGGTCATGTCGTAGGGCAGTGCGTCGCAGAACTGCAGCCGGTTGGCCGGCAGGTCGCCGTCCAGGCGGACGCCGAGGCGCTGGCCGAGGGTGGTCACCTCGGTCATGAGCTCCAGGAGGAGGGCGCGGGACAGCGGGTTGGTGCGCACCACACCGATCGGCGCGCGGGTGATGGAGGTGGTGGCCGACAGCCCGACGAGGAACGTGAACTTCTCCCACAGGACGACGTTGATGTCGTCTGCGACGAGGCTGTCGATGCCGGCCCGCCGCAGGGTGTCGTCCAGTTGGCGCACCCGGGGTGTGTGCGTGCGGTCGAACTCGCCGAAGACGATGCGTTGGAGCTCGCCGTGGTGGGTGATCGTGCCCGGCCCGGTGATGAAGGCGGAGATGTAGGCCGCTCCACCGAGCAGCTGCCTGTCTGGGATGTGGCGGCCCAGGACGTCGCGAGCCAGCACGCCGTTCTGCAACGACAGGACGGTGGTCTCCGGTGAGGCTGCCGAGCCGAGCCGGCGGGCGACGTCTTCGGTGTCCCAGGACTTCACGGTCACGAGCACCAGGTCGGGGTCGTGGAGGTCGGCGAAGTCGTCGGTGGCGGTCACGACCGGAAGGTGGTGGGTCTGCCCGTTGCTGATCAGGTTGAGCCCGTCGGCTTGGAGGGCGCGCAGGTGCGCGCCGCGAGCGATGAACTGCACCTCGTTGCCGGCCAGTTGCAGCTTGGCGCCGAAGTACCCGCCGACACCACCGGCGCCCACGACGGCGATCCGCATGCCGTAGACCCCGTGCTCAGTCGGTGACGTGGCTGGGGGCAGCCCCGTACACCAGGTCCCGGTAGTCGTGGTGCTTGCCCAGCCAGCTGCGCACGAACGGGCACACGGCCAGCACCTGGTGCTGGCCCTTGGCCCTGATGTCGTCGAGCATCCCCTGCACCAGTGCGCTGCCGACCCCCTGGCCCTCGTAGGCCGGGTCCACCTCGGTGTGCTCGATAACCATGATCGAGGCCGTGGCCTGGTACACGCTGTAGCCGGCCACGGTCGGGCCGGTGCGGGCCTCGTACCGCTTCTTCTCCTGGTTGTTCACTACCGTCAGATCCATTGGTCCTCCTTCGACCTGTCGACCATCATCGCCGTGAAGGCGCGGACTCGCGCAGCGGTCCGGCGCTCCCGGACCGCGCAGGTGGTCAGACGCAACGCACCTCAGCATCTTCGTGTTCGGCGGCGGGTTGGTCTTTCCTCGGGTGCGGCGCGTCTTCGCGCTCTGCTGCGGTGACCGGGCCCGGTAAGACGCCCGGCGTGCCGGGCACCAACCCGGGTCAGCCCAGACCCATTCACGACCGCGGCCCGACAGCGGAAGGACTCGCAGCTCGCAGGAGCGCTCGGCCAACCAGCACCGGCGGCTCGGTCACCCCATGGCGAACGGGACAGGACCCACCACTGGAGGAACCCGATGTTGCCCAACGGTTCGCCGTTCCCACACCTCTCACTACCCACCACCGGCGGCGAGGAGCTGGTGCTCCCGCAGGCGACGCAGGGACGCTACGGCGTCGTGCTGGTGTACCGCGGCGCCTGGTGCCCGTACTGCGTGGGCCAGCTGCGGTCCTTCGCCACCCGGCACGACCAGATGCAGGCCGAGGGCATCGTCACCGTTGCCCTGTCCGCGGACTCCCGGGCCACCGCAGGACAGACCGTCGCCGACCTGCACATCCCGTTCCCGGTGGGGTGCGAAGCCGACGTCGCCCAGGTCTCCAAGGCGCTGGAGTGCTACACCGACCCGGACTCGACGTTCTTCCAGTCCACCGGTTTCGTGCTCGACCCCGGCGGCAACGTCCTGCTCGCCCTGTACTCCTCGGGACCCATCGGCCGGCTGGGGCCTTCCGACGTGCTGGGCTTCGTCGGCCGGCACCGTGACAGGAACCCGGGCCGCGCATCATGAGCGTCGCCCAGTCCGACGGGACGGGACGGGTGCGCCTCTCGACACCGTCCGTTCCCGCACCCATGTCGAGGAAGGGTCGCCGGCTGGCGTTCGCGTCGGCGGTGGCGGCGTTGGTGTTCTCGTTCGCGGCCAACGCTGCCCCGGTGCCGCTGTACAACGTCTACCGCCGGCAGGACGGGCTGACGAACGCCGGGGTGTCCCTGGCGATCGTCGCGTACTCGTTCGGCACCATCGCCGCCCTGCTGCTGCTCGGGCGCCTGTCGAACCACTGGGGCAGGCGGCTCACTGCCACCGCGAGCCTGGCCCTGGTCGTGCTCGGTTGCCTGATGCTGCTGCACGTCCACAGCACGGGCACACTCGTGACGGCGCGCCTGCTGATGGGTGTCGGTTCCGGCATCGCCAGCAGCAGCCTCACCGCGTACATCGTCGACACCGCACCGGCCCGGCCGGGCTGGCTGGCGTCGGTCGCGTCCAGCCAGGGGCCAATGTTCGGCCTGGCGGTCGGTGCGGTCGGTTCGGGCGCACTGGTCGAGTTCGGTCCCTGGCCGCGGGAGCTGGTGTTCGTCGTCGCGGTGGTCCTGCTGGTCGGGACGGCCGCGGCTATCGCGGTCAGCCCCGAGACGATGCCGCCGCGGGGCGGCGCGTGGCGGTCGCTCCTGCCCCAGGTGAGCCTGCCCGCCCGGGTCAGGCACCGGGTCCCGGTCGCGGCGGCCGTGTTCCTGGCCACGTGGGCGACCGGGTCGTTCTACCAGGCGCTCGTGCCGGCCCTGGTGCAGGACCAGCTGCACAGCAAGAGCCCCCTGACGATCGGCCTGGTGTTCGCCGCGTACATGGCGTTCAGCGCGTTCGGGGCACCGATCGGCGGCCGGTTCACCCCCGCAACGGCCCAGCGCGTCGGCATGCTGGCATTCCTGACGGCGATGGCTGGCATCATCACCGCGGTCAGCTTCGGCAGCCTGCCGCTGTTCATGGCTGCGACCGTCCTGGCCGGCGCCAGCCAAGGTGTCGCGATCAGCGCCACCGTGCGCGGGCTGCTCTTCGGCTCCACGCTCGCGGACCGGGCGCCCATCTTCACCGTCATCTACCTGCTGTCCTACAGCGGCGCCGCGTTCCCCAGCCTGGTCGCCGGCGCGCTCACCGGCTCGGTGTCGCTGCCGACGATCGCCCTCGGGTACGGCGCCCTCACCCTGGCCGCGACCGCCTTCACGGTGCTCGCGGCGCGCGAGCCCAGCAACGCCGAGTAGCAGCCGTGCTCGCCCCGGTCGCCGGTCCGGGGCTGTGGACAGCCGGGCTGGCGCGAGGAGACTGACGAGAACCACCGCCTGGGTTCTCGTAAGGCGCCGACCTCCGGCCGGCACCAACCCATCAGCAACCAGACACCTACCCCAAGGAGATGAGTTCCATGAAGGCGATCGTGGTGAACGACCAGGCCGCCGGTCTGGCCGGCATGACCCTGTCGGACCGACCCGAGCCGTCACCGGCCATCAACGACGTCACCGTCCAGGTCCACGCGGCCGGGTTCGTCGGGACCGAGATGGAGTGGCCCTCCACCTGGGTCGACCGTGCCGAGCGCGACCGGGCACCGTCCATCCCCGGACACGAGATGGCCGGAGTGGTCACCGCCCTCGGGTACGGCACCACCGGGCTGACGGTGGGCCAGCGCGTGTTCGGCATCACCGACTGGCACCGCGACGGCACCCTCGCCGAGTACGTCACCGTCGAGTCCCGCAACCTGGCCCCCTTGCCCGGCGACATCGACTTCACCGTCGGCGCCAGCCTCCCCATCTCCGGGCTGACCGCGTGGCAGGGGCTGTTCGACCACGGGCACCTCCAGGCCGGACAGACCGTCCTGGCCCACGGGGCCGCCGGGGCCGTCGGCACGATGATCACCCAGCTCGCCCGCGAGTTCGGCGCCCACGTCATCGGCACCGGCCGCGCTGGAGACCGGGAGAAGGCCCTGGAGTACGGCGCGCACGAGTTCGTCGACCTGCAGAACGACAGCCTCGAGGACGTCGGCCCGGTTGACCTCGTCTTCGACACCATCGGTGGCGACGTGCAGAAGAAGTCCGCAGCTATCACCCGCCCCGGCGGGGCACTGGTATCGGTCATCGGGCCGGTCGAGTTCCGCCCGGCCGACGCGCGCGTCGTCGACTTCGTGGTCGAGTCCGTACCGGCCCAGCTGCGTGAGATCGCCCAGCGCGTCCGGGACGGGCGGATCCGCACGAACATCGGGCAGGTCGTGCCGCTGGCCGAGGCCGTGACGGCGCTGAACTCGACCGAACGCCGCAAGGGCAAGCCCGTCATCACCATCACCAGCTGACGCTCGAGCCGAACCCTGTCTACGGCTGCCCTGCAGCCGCGCTGGTCCGCCGCCCACCCTGGGCGGCGGACCAGTGCGTTGACAGGGGGACCCGGGCCCGATGGTCCACCGGTGGTCAGCTGCGCGTGACGCCCTCGATCTGTGACAGGGCCATGTCCATAGCTGCCCGCAACGGGCACGCATCGCCGGACGCCTGCCCCAGCAGCAGGCCCCCGTACAGCAGGGCAGCGAACGCCGACCCCAACGTGGTCGTGTCCGCCCCGCACGACAGCCCGCCGCCCGCTTGCAGGCGCGACAACGCCCGAGAGAGCGCCAGCTCCCACTCGCGCAGCCCAAACACACCATCACCGCCTGCCGCTGCCTGTCCCGGCCGGGCCGCAACGGCCGCGTCACGGTCGCCGCGTGGCTGCGCCGCCAGCACACCGGTCGCCCTTTCGATGACGGCATCAGCCCAGGCACGAAGATGCTCGGGCGTCCGTACCTGCTCAAGCGGCGGCTCTACCTGCACCAGGGTCTGACTCAGGCGGTCGATTGCGCGGGGTTCCAAGGCTGTCCCTTCCGTGTTGGGGTCCGTCCTCTTGGAGTGCGCTCTGGTTGCGGCATCTCACGTCACCGCGCTGGACAAACACGCCACACGGTTGGGAGTGCACACATCTGCGCGTAGTGGCTCCCCGCTAAGAGCCCGGTTGGATGCGGTCACGAACCTCCATGACCGTTCACGGCCTCGCGGCGTCACCAGTGGCCCGTGCCGAGTCCTGTAGCGGCTGCGTGGTGGGTCGGCTCGAGGCCACGGTGCACATCCACGAGCGCACCGTGTGGGGGCAGCGGATGCTGTACCGGGAGGCCGGCTCGCCCGGCAACCCAACGGTGCTCCTCCTGCACGGGATGACCATGACAGCGTGGAACATCACGCACCTGCTGCACGCGCTTGCCCCAAACTTCCACGTCATCGCACCTGACCACGTCGGAGCGGGCCTGCTCCCGGCGCCCGCACCCGGCACGGCCGAGAACGCCATCGCGACCATGAGCGCCCACCTGGACGCCCTCATTCGACTGCTCGGCATCACACGGATGGCGGTGGTCGCCCAGGACATCGCCGCCTGCATCGCCGGAGAGGTCCTCGCCGCCGGCCGTCCGCGGCGCGCGGTCTGGGCTGTGGCCTTGGAGGAGCTGCCGGCCGGAACGCAGGTGCAAGCCCCGGCTGACAGGTCACCCTTCACTCCCGCGGCCCATGCTGCGCTGGCCGCCGGCGGCCTTGCGGCCATGTCGGCCACGCCCGCCTTTCTCAACCACGGTCTGCCCCTCGCCACCTTTCAGGCGCGGCCAGCCGACGTTGAACGCGACGACGCGGTAGCGCATTCGTACCGGACTGACCGCGAGGGCGCGCCTGTGGGGCACGAGCTGTGCAGGCTCGGACGGTGGCTGAGGCACTTCCTCCTGCGGCACGCCCCCGACCCAGGGCTGTGAGAGTCGCACGGGCCGCCTGCCCGCGAGGAAAGTTTCGCCCTGCGCAGGGCACCAACATGACGACAGGGCGGCCGTGCGCACACCACGCCGGCTGCCGGCGCTCAAGCAAGGGAGACGTTCATGGCGACGCAGACACTCACCGCTGACACGTTCGAGCAGGTGGTGACCAGCAACGGCATGGTGCTGGTCGACTTCTGGGCCACGTGGTGCGGCCCGTGCCGCAGCTTCGGGCCCATTTTCGAGGCGGCGTCGGACAAGCATCCGGACATCGTGTTCGCCAAGGTCGACATCGACGAGAACTCGTCGTTGGCGGCTGGTGCCGGCATCAGCTCGGTGCCGACGCTCATGGCGTTCAAGGAGGGTGCCCTGGTGTACAGCCAGCCCGGCGCGCTGCCCAGCGCGGCGCTCGAGGACGTCATCAGCCAGCTTCGGGCACTGGACATGGAACACGTCCGCTCCCACCAGAAGCACGACGAGCACCAAGCGGAACCGACCCCGCACGGCGCCAACCATGAGGGCGAGTGGCACCACCACGACGGGGCGCCCGAGCCGCAGCACCAGAAGGGGCGCTGAGGCCCGGGCACCCGACGCCCGCAACGCCCCGCACCCTTTCCGCAAGGGGCCGCTTGGCTCTCAGTCTGGGTTCACGGTGCGCAAATGGCGCATCGAAGCGCGTCCTCGGTTGCTCGAGCCGGGGGCGCGCTTCTTCGCGCGAGCCGCCTGCGGACGGTCCCGGTCTGCCCTGCTGGGGCGCGTCGGGTTCGTGGCCGGACGCGCGCGGCGTGTCGGATTGCTCGCGTCGTGGGCCTTGGTGAGTTCAGGTTCCGAGGGTGAGCTGCTTACGGTGGTGTGCGTAGTGCAGTGCCGGGTAGGCGTACACGGCGGCCACAGTCATGTGCGGTTCGAAGTTGGGGTCCCAGCTGGTCGGGAAGGGCATCCCGCGACCCAACGCCTGCTCGGGGGTCCGCTGGAGGCTGGTGACGAGGTGGTCGATGGTGTGGTCGCACAGGCGTCCCATGCGGGCGTGGTTGAACACCAAGGCACCGCCGCAGGACCCGGTGTAGTTCACCCAGTGGAACGGGACCCGTCCTGCATCGAGCAGCCCGGCGAAGCTTCTACCGAGCCAGCTCGGCAGGGTGGACATGACCCTTACGAGTGGGAGCAGGCGGCGCACGATGAGGAACCCGAAGACCATGTGGAAGAGCAGCTGTTCGTTCGTCCATCTGGTGCCGTTGCTGGGTGCCCGCAGCTCAGGCGGCGTGGCCGCAGCCAACAGGGCGTGTAGGTCGTCGCGGCACTCGTTCAGGCTGGCGGCGATGGCGGCACGGTCGACCGGATGGGCGGTCTGGCGCTGCGGGCCCGCCCCGCTGTCTGGCATCAGGGCAGGTGCTTGTCTAGGCGGCGCAGCAGGGGCCCAAGGACGGGCCAGACCTGCAGCCCGGCTCGCATCACTCGCCCGCGCGCGGCGCCCATGGTTCGGCGCAGAACGGCCCCAGGTGTGCGGGCACCGGTGTCGGCGCGGGAGCGGGCTCGCCGGTGCAGCCAGTGCGCGCACCCGGCGCACACGCCGACTTCGGGGTGGGACCCGAGACGGGACAGGTCCCGCTCGTCGAACGAGTTCCCGCAGCACCAGCAGGTGGGGCGCTCCACCTGGCCGTGCTCAACTGCCGCAGCTGCCGCCATGTGCCCATCGTCACCCGGGACCACGCTGCTGACCAGAGACCGGACGTACCGGCTCACGCGGAGCGCCGGGTGAGGGCGTCGGCGAGCTGGTCGACGGTTGGCGAACCGGCCAAACCGTCTGCGGTGGCGTACACCCGGCAGGCCAGGGCGGGGATCTCGCTCGGCTGGGCGAACGGGTCGGTTCCGTCGAGCAGGATGGTGGGCGAGCCGGTGAACCCGAGGCGGTGCGCTTCCTCGGTGGACTCCACTGCCTGCGTGCTGACCTGAACGGCCACCCCAGTCAAAGCCGCGGCGGCGTGCACCCGCTCGATGACTGTCTGCCAGCTCGGGCAACCGCCGAAGTACAGCACCGTCACGTCCACGCTCACGACCCCATCATCGTCCCCGTCGGCGCGACGGCCGATAGGGACGGCCAGAACGCACCCAGACCAACACCGAAAGCCGGACGCCCGCAAGGGTGCAAGGCGTTGCCGTGTCAGCCGGGCTGGGCTCGGATAGCCCCGTGCTTGTCAGGTCTGGCCCGGACCGTCCTTGGACTGTTCCGTGGCCGTGTGAGGAGTCCCGTTCGGGGCGCCTGCGATGACGCTCGCCATTGCGCTGGGCGCGGGCGGCACGACGCGGGGGGCGGCTTCGGGGTGGTGCAGGTCGAACGCAGGACGCTCGGAACGGATCCTGGGGATGAAGTCGAAGTTGTGCCGCGGAGGCGGGCACGACGTCGCCCATTCCAAGGAAGCGCCGTACCCCCACGGGTCGTCGGCCCCGACCAGCGGTGCGGTGCGCCAGGTCTTCCACACGTTGTAAAGGAACGGCAGCGTCGAGGCGCCGAGGATGAACGACCCGACCGTCGACAGCTGGTTCATCCACAGGAACCCGTCTTCGGGCAGGTAGTCGGCGTACCGCCGCGGCATGCCTTCTGCGCCCAGGACGTGCTGGATGAGGAACGTGGTGTGGAACCCGACGAACAGCAGCCAGAAGTGCACCTTGCCGAGGGTTTCGTTGAGCATGCGACCGGTGAACTTGGGCCACCAGAAGTAGAACCCGGCGAACATCGCGAACACGACGGTGCCGAACACGACGTAGTGGATGTGCGCGACGACGAAGTAGCTGTCGGTGATCTGGAAGTCCAGGGCGGGGCTGGACATGATGATGCCGGTCAGGCCGCCGAACAGGAACGTCACTAGGAACCCGATCGACCACAGCATCGGGGTCTCGAACGACAGCTTCCCGCCCCACATGGTGCCGATCCAGTTGAAGAACTTCACCCCGGTCGGGACGGCGATGAGCATGGTCATGACGGAGAAGAACGGCAGCAGCACCTGCCCGGTCGCGTACATGTGGTGCGCCCACACGGTCACCGACAGGGCCGCGATGGCGATGGTGGCGAAGACGAGGGTCTTGTACCCGAAGATCGGCTTGCGGGAGAAGACCGGCAGGACCTCGCTGATGATGCCGAAGAACGGCAGCGCGATGATGTACACCTCCGGGTGCCCGAAGAACCAGAACAGGTGCTGCCACAAGATCGGGCCGCCGTTCTGCGGGTCGAAGATGTGCGCACCGAAGCGCCGGTCGGCGCCCAGGGCGAGGAACGCCGAGGCAATCACCGGGAACGCCATCAGGACCAGGATGCTGGTCACCAGCACCGTCCAGGTGAAGACCGGCATGCGGAACATCGTCATGCCCGGTGCGCGCAAGCACACGATCGTGGTGATGAAGTTGACCGCACCGAGGATGGTGCCGAACCCGCCCAGCGCCAGCCCGAAGACCCACAGGTCGCCTCCGACACCCGGGCTGTTCGCCGCGTCGGACAGTGGCGCGTAGCTCGTCCAGCCGGCAGCAGCTGGGCCGCCGGGGGTGAAGAACCCGCCGACGACGATGAGGGCGCCGAACACGTACAGCCAGTACGCGAACATGTTCAGCCGCGGGAACGCCACGTCAGGGGCGCCGATCTGCAGCGGCATGACCGCGTTGGCGAAGCCCGCGAACAAAGGTGTCGCGAACAGCAGCAGCATGATGGTGCCGTGCATGGTGAAAAGCTGGTTGAACTGCAGGGGGTTGTCCACCACCTGCAGTCCGGGCTTGAACAGCTCGGCGCGGATGAGCAGGGCCAGCACGCCGGCGAGGAGGAAGAAGCCGAACGAGGTGACCAGGTACAGGTTGCCGATGACCTTGTGGTCGGTGGAGGTCAACCAGTGCACGGCGCGCTGCCTCGGGCGGACCGGTTCGAAGTGTGGGTGCGGCACGGGTGGTGAGGTCAGCTCGTCCGTGGGGTGAGTCATCATGGTCTCCGGAGAGTGCGAAACGGTGTGGCGTGCTGGACGGGTTGTCCGCGGGCAGGGCCCCAGAAGGTTCCGCTCGTGCGCGTGTGGTCCATGGCGGGTGAGCACGCGTTGGAACCTTGAGGGCGCACCCCACCGCGCGAGCAACGGGTTCCCAAGCGCCTGCAGGTCACCCGCCCGGGCAGGCCCACCCGGTCGCCTCGGGGAGGGTTCCGGGTGGGCTCTGTGTCCACTGGTGTCGAGGACCGCGGATACGGTCGTGGCAGTTGGTGGACTGGTAGTGCGCCGTCTTATATGCGGGGGCCGGCCCGTTGCGGGCTCCTGCACGTGTGCGCTGCTCCGCGCTGTCACCCTCGGCTCGCTGCCGGTTCGGGGCGGCAGGACGCCTGAAGTGGGATGCGGCCGGGCGCGGAGGGCGCCGCGACGCGGCGCGCGTGGCGGTGCCTGCACTGCGACGCTCCATGGCTTTGCGGAGCTGAACACTCGGGGCCGGCAGGGCAGCGAGGTGGCCTCAAAGGTCACGGCGTTGGCGCCCGACGACAGCGGTGGCGAAGTCAGGGTTGACTGTGACGTTGCGTCGTACCTGACGATGAAGGCATGCAGGTCAAGGATCTCGCCGCGCTGGCCGGGACGAGCGTGCGCACCATCCGGTACTACCACCAGCTCGGGCTGCTAGCGGTGCCGGAGTCAGGGTCAACGTGGCGGTCCTACGGTTTCGCCCATCTGACTCGGCTCATGCGAATCCGGTGGCTGGTCGATGCGGGGGTGCCGCTGGCTGAGGTGCCTCACATGCTGCGGCCGCCGGACGGGGCGGATGAGCGAGCGGTCGTCATCGAGGACCTGAACGCGGTTCTCGCCTCGATCGACGCCAAGCGGCAAGTCCTGGACGCCCAGCACGCACGGGTCATGACCCTGCGGGACCGGGTTGTCGCCCAGGGACGACTCTCGCCGCTGCCTGAGGCGGTTGTCCGGTTGTATGCCGCGTTGTTGGAGCGCCAGCTGCCGCCGGGCATGCAGGAAGCGGTCCTGCGCGAACGAGAGTTGCTGGAGATGGCGTGCTACGCCGGTCCCATCCCGGCCGACGTGCTGATGTTGGTGGAGGCGTTGAGCGACTCCGACATCGACGAGGTGTGCCTGCTGTGGCGGCGGTGCCACGACCTCGACCAGGCGTCCGACAGCAAGGCCCTCACCGCGGACCAGATTGTTCTCGCCGACGACATCGTGCTCCAGATCGCTGCCTTGGCGGAGCGTGTTGCGCCGCAGGCCGCGCAACGACTTCTCGAGGGCGCCGCCACCCTGGACAGACCGCAGGTACGTGCAGCGGTGAACCTGGCCTACCCGTCGGCCACCTACCGGCAGGTGTTCGCCAGCCTCGTGCGGTACGCCAAGGACAGGAGCCAGCCGTGACTGAGACACCGGTGGTCGTCGAACGGCTCACCAAGACCTTCGCGGGGCGCCGCGCGGTCAGCGACGTCAGCTTCCAAGTTCACGTCGGGCAGATCTTTGGCTTCCTCGGACCGAATGGAGCGGGCAAGTCCACCACGATCCGATGCCTGCTCGGGCTGTACCGGCCCAGCAGCGGCCGGGCGCAGGTCCTGGGCCGCGACCCTGCGACCGGCGACGCGTCGTTCCTTGCCGAGGTCGGCTACCTGCCCGGTGAGCTGCACCTGCCCGACGGTCTCACCGGGGGTGAGCTGCTGGCCCGGTTCACCGCAGCGCGCCGGCTGTGGGACACGACTTTCAGGGACGAGCTCGTCGAGCGCCTGGGCGTTGAACTGGGGCGGCCCTTGCGGACCCTGTCCAAGGGCAACAAGCAGAAGCTCGGCATCGTGCTGGCCTTCATGCACCGTCCACGACTGCTCGTCCTGGACGAGCCCACGTCGGGACTGGACCCGCTCGTACAAGACGAGTTCGCGACCCTGCTGCGCGAGACCGCTGCGGACGGTCGCACCGTCCTGCTGTCCTCGCACGACCTGGACGAGGTGCAACGCCTCGTTCAACGCCTGGTCATCATCCGGGAAGGCCGCATCGTCATCGACGACACCGTCGACCGGCTCCGCGCCAGTGCACCCCGCACCGTCGACCTGACCTTCGACCATGACGTGGACCCTACGGTTGTGGCTGGGCTTGCTGGCGTCACGGTCACCGCCGCCACGAGCCGTCACGTTCGCCTGACCCACACCGGCCCGGCCACGCCGCTGCTCAAGGTCATCACACCCATGGCACCTGACACCATCACCTCCCGACCAGCCGATCTTGACGAGCTCTTCCTCCAGCTCTACGAAGATCCGGCCCAAGGAGCCACTCATGCGCACTGACCTGCTGCGCCTCGACGTGCGGCTTCGACGCAGGATGCTGACCGCGACCGGGCTCGCCGCAGCCGTCTATGTGCTCCTCGTCGTCGCGGCCTACCCTGCGTTCAAGCACGACTCCAGCCTCGACGCGATGGTGTCCGCGAACCCCGGCGCCGCAGCGGCGTTCGGCATCACCGGAAGCATCACCTCGACGGCGGGCTGGCTGAACGCGAACATGTACGCCAACGTGGCACCCTTGCTCGCCCTGCTCCTGAGCGTCGGGTACGGCGCGACTGCCATCGCCGGGCAGAACGCGGACGGCACGCTCGGACTACTCGCCACCCTGCCGCTGACCCGCACTCACGCCATGGCCCAGAAGGTGGCCGCGCTCTTGCTCGTCTCCGCCGTGGTCCCGGCCGCGGCCCTGCTCGCATGCCTGGCCGGTCCGCATTTCGACCTGACGCCGAACTGGGGCGACCTGATGGGTGTGAGCGTGGCCCTGACTCTCCTGGCCTTCGACATGGGGGCCGTCGCCGTGCTCGTGGGCGCCACCACCGACAGCCGCGGAGCGGCGCTCGGTGCCGCCAGCGCGGTGGCCGGCGCCGCGTACCTGCTCAACGCCCTCGCCCCCGTTGTGCGCGCCGTCCACGGCCTGCGGTGGCTGTCCCCGTTCTCGTGGGCACTGGGCACCGACAACCTTCAGACGGGGGTCCAGACCTCTGGCCTGGTCGCGCTGACAGCGCTGGGAGCTGTGCTGGGGCTGGCCGCCCTCGCGCGTTTCCGCCGCCTCGACATCCACTGAGCCTGACCCTTGCAGTGCGCCGGCACGGTCGCCCCTGGCGGGGCCACCGGCTACATGGCCTCCTTGATGCCGCGGCGGATGAGCCAGACGTTGGCCGGCCACGCAGTGAAGAACCCGATAACCATGCCGACCTGCATGAGGAACCAGTACGTGACCTGGTTTGGGTGAAGGTGCGGCCCGGGGAAGAACACGAACGCCATCAGGAGCATCCACCCGAACAGTCCGACTTCGAACGCGGTCAGACTCAGGATGTCCGCCTTGATTGCGGCCCTGAGTCCCTCGCGCAGCCCGAACCCGCGCATCGGTGCGATGGCGAAGTACTGGAAGGCCACTCCGAGCAGCACGGCCAGGATGTAGTCGCCGACCATCTCAGCGAAGACCGCGTGCGAGGCGATGGTGATGCCAGCGGCGAAGATGGTGAACTCGGCGACGATGTCGCCGAGGGTGCACCCGGCGCCGCAGTGGCTGACGCCGACAGCGGTCGTGGCCCACCCTGGGTTCTGGGGTGGGTTGTCCACGTCGTGCTCGACCTGCCACCGCTTCGACATCGGTCGGCCGAACCGGCGGTAGGCCCATGACGCGAGTGGGCCGAAGTACAGGGCGGTGACGGGCCAGACCGCCTCCATTACGGGCATTCGTTGGCGGTACCCGCGCACCCACAGGTCGACAGCAATGTCGATCGCGCAGAGCACGGCGACGACGATGGACACCCACGCGAGCGCGTGCAGCCATGGGGGAATCATGTTTGCCTCTCTGTTCGACCGCAGAGGTTGGCGCTGTGGCCGGTGACGGGGGTAAGGAGCTCATGGAAGAGTCAGCCCTGACACGTAGGTGACGGCTTGTTCTACGTCGTGGACGGTCCAACTCGGGTCTTGTGGGGCGGTGAGGTTGTGCTGGCCCTCGTTGTTGAGGAAGCGCAGCATGGGGCCGGCCGGTCGCTTGCCCAAGGTGTTCGGTGTGCCGTCGTCGAGCCAGCGGGCGTGACCGCGTGCGTCGATGACGTAGACGACGTCCTGGTGGTGCACGTCGTACGTGAGGGCGTTCCCCGTCCACCAGTCCCGCGGTGCGGGGGACACGTCCTCCCCGGCCTTCTGGTGGTACACGCCGAGATATGCCCACAGTGCGTCGAGGGGGCGTTGCCCACCCGTGGCCAGGGTCCAGTCCTGCTGCGCTCCGAAGAGCTTCTCGTATGCCGCGAGCCTGGCCGGGGTGTCCCTGTGCGGGTCGACGGTCGCTTCCACGACCTCGACCTCGTCGGACCGGCCGTCGCGATGGGCCGCCTTGGCGACGTCGCGGAGGTTGACGCTGGTCATGGGGCAGACCTCCTGGCACAGGGTCAGGAAGTCGCCGAGCACGACCGTCTTGCCGCGCAGGGAGGCGAGGGTGAAGTGCCGACCGTGCTGGTCGACCAGCGGGAGGTTCGCGATCCGGGCAGGTAGCGGTTCGTCGAGCACCGTTCCCGAGGTCGGCGTGGGTGGTGTCCGCTGTGGGACGGGGTCGCCGCGGCTGCAGCCTGCGAGCATCAGCGCGGCGGCCACGAGGCCCAGCGCCGGCGCGAGTCGGCCTCGCGCGCCGGTCCTCCGGCTGCCGCCACCACTGCCCGCCGTGCCCGTGGTCACCGCACTCCCCGTCCGCGTGGAGGGGTGCTGCCCTCTCGTGCCAGCCGGCCCAGCCAGGCGTTGTAGGCGTCCAGCGCGTCGTCGTGCCGGTCTGCCGCCCGGTCGGACCTCCGTGACTCGCGGTCACTGGCGCGGGCCCACTGCACGAAGAGCACCGCCACCACCAGCAGCGTGGGGATCTCGCTGAATGCCCACGCGATCCCTCCACCGAGCTGCTGGTCGCTCACGGGAACAACGCCCCATCCTGCCGGCGTTGTCCTGAAGGTCCGGACGAGGAGCGTCGTGCTGGTCATCACGATGACGCCGAAGAAGGCGTGGAACGGCATCGCCACGAACAGCTCGAGCATCCGCAGGACCGGACTCGTGGCCCGTGGGCTGGGGTCGATGGCCATGATCGGCCAGAACAGCAGCAGGCCGACGACCAGGAAGTGCACGAGCATCAGGTCGTGTCCCCACCAGGTCCGCATCGCGGCGTCGAACACCGGGGTGAAGTAGAGCCCGTAGAGGCTGACGATGAACAGCGGCAACGTGACCGCAGGCTTCGTGACCACTGACAGGACCCGGCTGTGCAGGCACCGGACGACGGCGCGCCTGAGGAACGAACCGGCGCCCCGAGACGGTGTTGCCCGCAGGCACAGCATGACCGGAGCGCCCATGAGCAGCAGGAGCGGTGAGACCATGCTCAGCACCATGTGCTGGACCATGTGGACGCTGAAGAGCCGCATGGCATACCCGTTGAGGGCGGTGCCCGTGACGGCGACGACGGTGACGAGGCCGCCGGTGAAGCTGATCCACCTGCCGACGGGCCAGGTGTGGCCGCGCCGGTGCAGGCGCAGGACGCCCCAGCTGTAGGCGATGAATGCCGCCAGGCACAGGGCCGGGAGCAGCGGAAGGGGCTGCGGGTGCCAAGCCACCAGGTTCCGCAGCACTGGTGGGTGCAATGGCATCCACATCAGGGCAGCGGTGGTGGGTCCCACGGTCACACCTGCTCTGGAGTGGCCGACTCGTTCGTCGTCGGTGACTCCGCGGCGGCGGTGCGTCGGGCGGTGAACAGGGCGCGGTAGTCGAGCCAGCCGATGACGGTGTCGTCGTCGTCGACGACGGGCAGGGCGCTGGTGTCGTCGCGCGACAGGGCCTCGGCGGCGGTGTCGAGGCTGTCGTTGCCCCGGATGACGGTGGGGACCTCGGTGGCCATCGACGCGGCTGCTGCGTCGTGTCGTCCGTCGGCGAGGGCGGCGGAGACGCCGCGGGCGGTGACCACCCCGAGGTAGTCGCCACTCGCGGCAAGGACGGGCAGGATGCCGAACCGGCTGCCGGCGAGGGCGGTCGCGACGTCGGCGAGGGTGGCGTCCTCGGAGACCGGCTGGGGTACCGAGGTCATGACCTCGCGCACCTGGACGGGTCCGTGGTGGACTGGCAGGGTCTCGGGGCGGGCCAGGGCGACTCCGCGGCGCCGCAGCTTCAACGTGTAGATGGTGTCCGGTGAGAGGCGGTGGCTGATGCCGGTGGCCAGCACGATCGCGGCCATGAGCGGGAGGATGATCGTGTACTCGCCGGTCAGCTCGAAGAGGATGATCACGGCTGTGATGGGTGCGCGCGCCGCACCCGCGAACACCGCGCCCATGCCGATGAGGCCGTAGGCGCCGACCGGCCCTGCGATGCCGGGCGCGAGCGTGTGGGCTGCTTCGCCGAACCCGGCGCCGAGCATGGCGCCGATGAACAGGCTGGGGGCGAAGACGCCGCCGGAGCCCCCGATGCCGATCGTGAGGCTGGTCGCCACCATCTTGCCGAGCAGGAGCAGCAGGAGGAAGGCGACCGTGTAGCGGCCGTCCACGGCGTTGCCCAGGACGGGGTAGCCGACGCCGTACATCTGGGGGAGCACGAGCAGGAGCAGCCCGAGCACGATGCCGCCGACTGCCGGGCGCAGCCACTCGGGGCCGCGCCACACGGTGTCGCACAGGTCCTCGATCGCGTAGAGCACCTTGGTGAACACCACGCCCACCCCGCCCGCGAGCAGGCCGAGCAGGGCGAAGAGGAGGTACTCGGAGGGGTGCTGGACCGTGAAGGAGGGCAGGCGCAGGAAGGGCGTGTCGCCCAGCACTGCGCGCCCGATGACGCTGGCGGCGACTGAGGAGAGCACGACCATGCCGAACGCCTGGGCGGTGAAGTCGGCGAGGATCAGCTCCATCGCGAAGAACACCCCGGCCAGGGGTGCGTTGAAGGTTGCCGCGATCCCCGCCGCTGCCCCACAGGCGACGAGGACGCGCAGCCGCACCTCAGGGACGCGCAGTGCGCGGCCGAGGGTGGAGCCCAGTGCGGAGCCGATCTGCACGATCGGGCCCTCGCGTCCCACGGACCCGCCGCCACCGATGCACAGTGCCGACGCCAGGGCCTTGACCGCTGCCACCTGGGGTGCGATCCGGCCGCCACGGTGGGAGACGGCATACATGACCTCCGGCACGCCGTGCCCGCGTGCCTCCCGGGCGAAGAAGTGCACCAGAGGGCCGTAGAGCAGGCCGGCCACGACCGGTGCGCCGATGACGAACCAGCGACCCAGGGCGGGTAGCGACGGGTGGGCGGCGCCGGCAGCGCCGGCATAGTCCGCGTGTCCCGAGAACAGCAGCGTGAACGTCCGGATCAGCCACCGGAAAAGCACCGCGAAAGCCGCGGCGGCACCCCCTACAGCGAGCGACAGCCCCAGCAGACCGGCATTCGAGGTCCGCGCCTCCGCGCGGAGTCGGCCACCCGCAGTCCCGGCGAGCCGGCGCCGGCCCCCCGCCGCAATGGTCACGGGTAGGGAAGCGGCAGAGGCGTCGGACATGAGTTGCATAGTGCAATACTTGTCCCGATCAACACAAGCTGAGGCGGGAGGGCGGACCCCTTCGGCCGCTGGGGCGGACCTCGGAACGTAGGAGCGCGGAGGGCGCCTCAGCAGGGCCCGACGGGCGGCAGGGCCCGGCTGGAGCTTCCCACCCAATGAGTTGCACTGTGCAAGAATCTTCTGTCCCGCACACGGATGCCTCGCGACCTGGCGAGGCCAACCACCTTCGGAGTGCCCATGCCCGCAGATGAGCGTGACGTCGACGACCTGGTGACGGCACTCCTGACAGCCTCACGCGTGCTCGTCGGGGTGTCTGCTCGCTCGCTGGCCCACTTGGACGGGTCCGTCACGGTCACCCAGTTCCGGGTGTTGGTCGTCCTGCGCGGACACGGGGAGACTCGGCTGAACCTGCTTGCTGAACGCTTGGGGGTGAGCCCGTCGACTGCCCTGCGTTCCGTTGACAGGCTCATCGCCGCCGACCTGGTCACTCGCCGGGAGAACGACCTCGATCGCCGTGAGGTCGTCATCGACCTGACCGCCAAGGGGCGGCAGGTGGTGGACGAGGTGACGGCGCTGCGACGGTCGGCGATACGCACGATCGCCGAGACCATGCCGCGAGTCGAGGCAAGGCAGCTCGTCCAGGCGTTGACCGCTTTCGCCGTCGCGGCGGACGAGCCCACGGCGGTCCTGGACGCGGCGACGGTGTGGGGCTGGTGACTCCCCCACGCACGGGCACAGTCACACCACGGGCACGCTCGGTTTGGTCGCCGTCCGTGAGGGCCTTCCCGGCCCCCCAGGGCGAGGAAGACCCTGAACCTGCTTGGTCAGCTGCCGGTCCCGCTGGCCCTGGGATCCGGGCAGTTGTGGGGACATCGCGGGTTCTCCGTGGTGCGGCGGCCCGGTTGGCCGCGTATGCACCGAACCGGTCAGAAGTCGCTACGGGAGAGGGCACATGGGTGCCCGAGAACGCGATCAGCCCCCCAGGCGGCCTGGGGGGCTGATCGTCAACACTTGGAGCGAAGTGTTGATTTGTAGCGGGGGCAGGATTTGAACCTGCGACCTCCGGGTTATGAGCCCGGCGAGCTACCGAGCTGCTCCACCCCGCGTCGGTAGTCCCCACCATACGGGACTCCCTGCGAGCGGACCAAATCGGGTGCCCGCACCGCCCTCCGCCACTCCCTCCCCGGCCTACTTCGACGTCGTCGCGCTGGGCGACGGCGTCGTGGCGGTGCCGGAGGGGGTCGGCGTCACCGTGGCGGTGCCGCCCTTGGGCGAGGCGGCCACCGCACGCTTGATCGCGTCGTCCAGCTTCTTCTGCGCCTCGCCGTAGGCCGCGAAGTCCCCCGCCTTGAGCGCCTTCTGGCCGTCGTCGTACGCCGCCTGGATGTCGGCGAGCGCCTGGGCCAGTGCGGCGTTCCCCGTCGAGGGCGTCGTCGGGGTGGTGGGGGTGGTCGGCGTCGAGCCCGAACCGGACCCGGTGCCGGTGCCGGTGCCGGAGTCGCCGGCCGTCGCCCCGGACCGGCCGCCGAACAGCCCGTCGAGGGCGCCGTCGAGGGTGTCCGACCACGCCAGCTTGTTGCCGAACGCCACGACCGTCGCCCGCGATAGCGGGAACGAGGACGTGCTGTTGGCGCTGACGTAGATCGGCTGCACGTAGAGCAGGCCACCACCGACAGGCAGGGTGAGCAGGTTGCCGAGCGTGACCCGGGAGCCCTGCTGGCGCGCGTTGTTGAGGAACTGGCTCAGCGTCAGGCTGAACGCCGGCGAGGTCTGGTTGGAGGAGTTGATGTCGTTCTGCACCTGACCGGGCCCGCGGACCTGGCTGTCCTTGGGCAGCTCGAGCAGCCGCAGCTTGCCGTAGTCGGCGCTCGGCTTGCCGCTGGTGGAGCCGGCGTCCGCGTCGACCGCGAGGAAGCCCGACAGCACCTGCCGGTCACCGACCGGCTTGAAGGTCGTCGTCAGGGAGAACTTCGCGCTGTCCTGGTCGGGCATCTTCAGGGTCAGGTAGTACGGCGGCTGGACGACGTTGCGCGCCTCCTGCGCCGGGTCCTCGGGGACCTCCCAGTAGTCCTGGCCGCCGTAGAACGAGGCGGCGTCGGTGACGTGGTAGCGGGTCAGCACCTGCCGCTGCACCTTGAACAGGTCCTCCGGGTAGCGCAGGTGCGCCATGAGGTCTCCGCTGATCTGCGACATCGGCAGCACGGTGCCGCCGAACGCGTTGCCCCAGGCCTTGAGCAGGGGGTCCTGCTCGTCCCACGAGTAGAGCTTGACCGCCCCGCTCTCGGCGTCGACCGTCGCCTTGACCGAGTTGCGGATGTAGTTGACCTGCCCGCTGCCGATCGGCCGCACCGCCGACGAGGTGGCGGTCGTGGAGTCGGACGTGGCGTTGTCGATCTCCTGCAGGCGCGAGTAGGGGTAGTCCGCCGTGGTGGTGTACCCGTCGACGATCCACTGCACGCGCCCGTCGACGACGGCGGGGTAGGGGTTGCCGTCGAGGGTCAGCCACGGGGCGACGCGCTCGACGCGCTCCAGCGGCGTGCGGTGGTCGAGGATGCGGCTCTGGTTCGTCACCGCGTCGGAGAGCAGGAAGTTGAGCTCGCGGTACTTCAGCGCGTAGGCCACCTTGCGGGGGAACGAGCTGAGCTTGACGCCTCCCCCGCCGTCGTACGTCGTGTTCTTCTGCCCGGCCGTGCTGTTGTCCGGGTAGTCGAACTCACGCGGAGCCGCGCCGGCCGGGCCTCCGACGATGGAGTAGTCGGGCGACTGCTCACCGAAGTAGATCCGCGGCTGGAAGTCGCCGAGGGGGCCGGTCTGCGGGATGTTCTGCTCGTAGAAGACGGGCTCCCCGTCGGCCGTGCGCTGGTTGCCGTACGCGGCGACGACCCCGAAGCCGTGGGTGTAGACCGTGTGGTCGTTGAGCCAGTTGCGCTGGTTCTGCGGGACGCCGCTGAGGTCGAGCTCGCGGACGGCCACGACGGTGTCGCGCACCTTGCCGTCGATCTTGTAGCGGTCGACGTCGAGGGCGTCGGGGAAGGCGTAGTAGGACTTGACCGACTGCAGCTGCTTGAACGTGGGCGAGACCACGATCGGGTCCACGAGCCGGATGCCCGGGATCGTCTCCGCGTCGTCGCGCAGCTGGTCCGGCTTGGCCTCCGTGGTGGCGGTGTACGGGGTGCTGTCCACCCCGTCGATCGAGAACGCCGCCCGGGTGGCATCGATGCTGCGCTGGATGTACTTCTGCTCCAGCGACTTCTCCGAGGGCTTGACCTGGAACCGTTGGACGAGGGCGGGGTAGATGCTGCCCACGACGATGGAGGTCACGACGAGGAGGCCGACCCCGACCGCCGGGAGCCGCCACGACCGGGTCCAGATGGACGCGATGAAGAGGGCGGCCGTCATGACGGCGGCCACCGCGAGGATGACCTTGGTCGGGAGGACGGCGTTGGCGTCGGTGTACCCGATGCCAGTCAGCAGCCGGTTCTCCTTGGTGGCCAGGCCGTACCGGTCGAACCAGTAGCTGGCCGCTCGCACGAGGACCAGCGCGGCGAGCAGGACGGCGAGGTGGGTGCGGGCCGCGCGCGTGGTCCGCTCCCCGCGGCCCTGGATCTGCAGGCCGCCGTAGACGTAGTGGGTGAAGGCGGCGGCCACGAGGGCCATGACGAGCGCCATCGTGAGGAAGCCCAGCAGGAACCGGATCCAGGGCAGGGTGAAGACGAAGAACGACAGGTCGAGGTGGAACTGCGCGTCCGTCCTCCCGAAGGAGACACGGTTGCGCCACAGCAGGTAGGTCTTCCACTGCCCGGCCGCACCCGTGCCGGCGAGCAGGCCGAGGACGCCCGGGATGACGACCATCGCGACCTTGCGCAGCGGCTCGATCGCCTCGCGGTACTGGTCGAGGTTCTGCTGCTGGGGAGTGACGGGGGCGTAGATGGGTCGCGTCCGCCAGCCGATGACCAGGCTGGACGCGACGAGGGCCGCGGTGAGCACGAAGCCGAGGACGAAGAGCACGACCTTGGTGCCGAGCTCGGTGACGAGGACCGAGCGGTAGCCGACGGAGTCGAACCAGAGCACCTCGGTCCACAGCGAGGCCGCGACCGAGACCACGATCCCGAGGGCCACGACGATCGCGATCGTCGGGCCGAGCGGTCCCCGGCGGCGGGAGAAGTTCAGGGTCGGCGGCCGCCTGCCGCCCGAACCACCGCGTGGACCGCCACCCGGTCGCCCGCCCTCGCCTGGGGACTCGCCCGGCCCGAACCACTCCGAAGAACTCACACCACGCCCGATCTGCCTCGCGAGCAGCCACCCCGGCCACCTGCTGGTAGTGGGACCAACTTACCGATCCCCCCTGGGGTTCCCGGGAGGCGGTGGGCCCGACCGCGCGCCGGGCGCCGCCGCGGCATACGGCACGATGAGCGGGTGAGCCACAGCAGCCGTCCCGTCGCGGACCCGTTGTCCATCGCCGCGCTCGACACCGAGCGCCACGTCGCCGCGTCCGGCTGGGACCAGAACCCGCGGCTGTTCGCCCTCGTCCCCACCGCCGACCTGCTCGAGCGCGAGCCGCACCTGCGGGCCGGCATGCACGGCTCGGACCTCGCCGAGGGCGCCCTCAGCGCGATCGAGCAGGAGGACCTGCCCCCCACCTCGAACCTCGAGTCGCTGCTCGGCGGCATCGCCTGGCCCGCGACCGTCGTGGGGGCGGCCCTGGCGGTCGAGCGGATCGTCGTGCCGCCGGAGGCCGAGCGGGACCTGCCGGTGGACGCCCAGTCCGCGGTCGACGCCCTCGCGGCGCACCCCTCCCGGCAGGACGTGCGGCTGCTCGTCGCCGTGACGCGGGACGGGCAGAGCCGCTGCCTGCTGCGCCAGCGGGCCCACGACAGCGACGACCAGGTCGCGCTCGGCGACGACATCGCCCCCGGGCTGGTCCACGCCCTGCGGGCCACGCTCCAGGGCTGAGGAGCCCGCGCCGGCTACTTCGTGCAGGTCGGCAGGGTGTCCCCGCGCTTGGCCGCGATCGCCTCGACCGCCGACCTCGCCTGGTCGAACGTGGCGATCCGGACCACCCGCAGCCCGTCCGGCACGTGCCCGACGACCTCTGAGCAGTTGTCGGCCGGGGCGAGGAACCACTGCGCCCCGCCGTCGTGGGCGCCGACGAGCTTCTGCCGGATGCCGCCGATCGGGCCGACGGCGCCGGTGTGGTCGATCGTGCCCGTCCCGGCGATCCTGGCTCCGCCGGTCAACGCCCCCGGCGTCAGGGTGTCGTAGAGGCCGAGGGCGAACATCGTGCCGGCGGAGGGACCGCCGACGTTGCCCGCGTCGATCTTCACCGAGAACGGGAAGTCGAAGCGCACCCCGAGGAACACCCCGATGGTCGTGCGCCCACCTGCGTCGCGCGTCTTCGCCTCGACCTCCACCTGCTTGCCGCCGCGCACCAGCCCCAGGCGCACCGGCTCCCCCACCTTGTGCCTGCCGATGGCGGTCCGGATGGCGTCGGAGCCGTCCACGGGCGCGCCGTCGACGCTCACGATCTCGTCACCCCGGCGCAGCACCGCCCGGTTCGGGCTGTCGGAGGTCACCTGCGCGATGACGACGTGCTGCACGACCTTCTGCCCCAGGGCCTTCAGGGCCACCGCGATCGCCTCCTGCTGCGAGTCCGCCATCTCGGCGGCGCCCTCCTCCTCGACCTGCTTGTCGGTGATGCCCTTGGGGAAGTAGGCCTCCTCGGGGTCGATCTCCTCGTCGGGGTTGAGGCCGGCCTCGACCAGGTCCCAGACCGTGACACGGAACCCTGGCCCGCCGGCCACCCGCACGGTGGTGAAGTCGAGGGCGCCCTCGGTCGGGTACGTCCTGGCCCCGGAGACCGTGATCAGGGGCGTCTTGCCGTCCGCGATGATGTTGGTGACCGGGCCCGGCTTGAGGATGACGTAGGGCAGCCCGATCATCGTCGACAGCGCCCCGAGGGCGATGACGAGGAAGCCGCCCACGAGGACGACCACTGACCGGCGGCCGAGCCGGTGGGGGTCCTGGCCGAGGCTGTCGGCGCCCTGCGGCCCCTGCGGGCCGGACGGACCGCTCGGCCCGGTCGGCCCGGTCGGCCCGGTCGGCCCGTCGGGCCCGGTCGGCGGGGGCGACGAGGTGGACGGGACCGTCACGGCAGGCCCACCCACTCGTCGGTGCCGTCGGCGAAGCGCTGGTGCTTCCAGATCGGGACGGTCGACTTGAGGGTGTCGATGAGGTCGCGGCAGGCCTCCATCGCCGCACCGCGGTGCGGGGCCGACACGGCGACGACGACGGCCAGGTCACCGACCTCGAGGTGGCCGGAGCGGTGGACGGCCGCCACCCGCGCGACACCGTGGCGTGCCGCGACCTGGGCACAGACCCGTTCCAGCTCGTCTGCGGCCGTCGGGTGGCTCGAGTAGTCGAGGGCGGCCACGGACTCACCGTGGTCGTGGTCGCGCACGACGCCCACGAACAGCGACACGGCCCCGCAGCGGGGGTGCCGCACGGCGTCGAGCACCTCGTCGACGCCGAGGGGCTCGTCGCGGACGAGGGCGAGGACGACCTCGGCGTCCTGCGTGGCCTCGCCGGTGGTCTCGGTGGTGGTCTCGCCCGTGGTCTCGGTGGTGGTCTCGGTGGTGCGGTCGGTCATGACCCGCCCTTCCTGCGGCGACGCCGCATGATGGCCGCGGTGCCCACGAGGGCGACCGCGGCGCTGGCCGCCCCCAGGGCGGCGTCCTTGCGGTCGAGGCGTCGTGCCGCGACCGCGTGCGAACCCCGGATGGCGTCGAGGAGCACGCCGAGGCAGGTCTCGTTGTCGTGGACCGGCACCCACCCGTGGTCCAGCAGACGCTGTGCCGACACCGCCCAGGGGAAGGCGACGAAGGCGAGATCACTGGCAGGTGCCGGCAAGACGCCAACGCGGTGCAGGCGGTCCGCGGTTCCCATGGCGGCCCCCAGGCTCAGCTCGACCGGACGCATACCCGTGAGCCGCTCGAGGTCGCGCTGGGCCAGGTGACCCGGTGCGCCGACCGAGACCGCGCCGTCGATCCCCTGCGCCACGACGAGCGCCACGGCCGAGCCGAGGTCGTCGACGTGGCAGAACTGCCAGGCGGGGTCGGTGCCCCGGACCGTCAGCAGCCGGGGCGCCTCGAAGTGCCGGGTGAGCACCGTGTCGACGCCGTCCCCGACGAGGGTCGCCGGGCGGACCGCGGTGATCCGCAGCCCCGGGTGCACGTCGCGAGCGACCCCGACGAGCTGCTCGACGTCCATGAGGTCGCCCACCTGGCCCTCGTCGCTCGGCGCCCGCAGCGGCGAGTCGTCCCCCAGCGGCACCGGGTTGTCGGGGTGGGCGCCGTAGACCTGGGCGCCGGTCACGACGACGAGGTGGCGCACGCCCGCCGCGGCGGCAGCCGTGATGACGGTCTGCGCGCGGCGCAGGTTCCGCTCACGCCGGACCCGGGTGCCCAGGGCCAGGTCGGCGTCGAGGTCGGTGCTCGTCGCGACGTAGGCCGCGGCCTGCACGCCACGCAGCGCCTCCGCGAGGGTGGGGTGGGCGGGGTCGCACTGCCGGAACTCGACGCCGCCCACCGGGGGGCGCTCCACGTCGACGGCCAGGACGGTCCCGATCCGCGCCTGCGGACCCCGGGCCCCGGCCACGGCGGTCCCACGGGCGGCCGTCGTCACCAGGGCGCGCAGCAGGGCCTGGCCGGCGGCGCCGGTGGTGCCGACGACCGCGACGTCGACGGCGCTACGCCTCGAGCGAACTGCACCCCCCTGGGCGCCCGCTGGGGAACTCACCGTGGCCTCCGCGTGGTTGTCTTGGACGAAGCCCATCCTCTCAGGACTCCCGAGGAGCCGTTGTGCCCGACCACCCCGACCTGCCCGACCGTCCGGGCGACGACGACTCCGGGCTGTCCCCCGAGCTCGAGCAGGTGCTGCGCCGGCTCACCGGCGGGGCCGCCCTCGACCCGCAGATGGTGCAGGCACTCAAGGACATGGGCGTCGACCGGGTCGACCCCGCCATGCTGGAGATGATGGCCGGGCAGGTCCAGGCGATGTTCAGCGGCGCGGGAGCCGGCACCGACGAGGCCTTCAACGTGAGCCTCGCGACCGACACGGCACGCGCCACCGTCTCGGCCGAGGGCGACACCGTCGTGTCGCAGGCCGCGCGCCGCCAGATCGACCAGGCCGTCCAGGTCGCCGAGCTGTGGCTCGACCAGGTGACGGCATTCGAGGCCCCCGGGATCAGCACGCACGCGTGGAGCAGGGCCGAGTGGGTCGAGGCCACGATGCCGACCTGGCGCGACCTCGTCGGCCCGGTGGCCGAGGGAGTCGGGCGCGCCGTGAGCGACGCCATGCGCGCGCAGATCGCCGAGATGGGCGAGCACGGCATCCCCGAGGGGATGCTGCCCGAGGGCCTGCTGCCGCCCGGTGTCGACCCGGCCGCGATGCTCGGGCAGATGGAGCCGGTGCTGTCCCGGATGAGCGGCTCGATGTTCGGGCTGCAGGTGGGGCAGGCTGTCGGCGCCCTCGCCTCCGAGACGGTCAGCGGCACCGAGGTCGGCCTGCCGCTGGTGCCGGACCGGTCGGTCGCGCTGCTGCCGGCCAACGTCGAGGCGTTCGCCGAGGGCCTCGAGGTCGACCTCGACCAGGTGCGCCTCTACCTCGCGGTCCGCGAGGCGGCCCGGGTCCGGCTGTTCGCCCAAGTCCCGTGGATCGGGCCCCAGCTGCTGGCCGCCGTCCGCGACTACGCCCGCGACATCACGATCGACACCGACCGGATCGAGTCGGCCCTGCAGTCGGTCGACCCGAGCGACGCCACCGCCCTGCAGTCGGCCCTGCAGGACCAGCTGTTCCGGCCCGAGCCCAGCGCCTCCCAGCGGGCCGCGCTGAGCCGTCTGGAGACCTACCTCGCGCTGGTCGAGGGGTGGGTCGACGTCGTCGCCGAGCGCGCCACCCGCGACCACCTCCCGCAGGCCGCCTCCCTCGCCGAGGCCATCCGCCGCAGGCGGGCCACGGGCGGTCCGGCGGAGAAGGTGTTCTCCGGGCTCGTCGGCCTCGAGCTGCGGCCCCGCCGTCTGCGCGACGCCGCGAACCTCTGGGCCGCGCTGGAGTCACGGCACGGGCAGGAGGGCCGGGACGCGGCCTGGGGTCACCCCGACGTGGCCCCGACCGCTGCCGACCTCGACGACCCGCTCGGCTACGTGGACCGGGTCGGCACCAGCCAGGACAGCGACCTCGACTCGGCCCTGGACCAGATCCTGCGCGAGGGCGAGCAGTGACCGGACGCGACGCGGGCACCGCCACCGACGTGCCCGCGGCATACCTCGCCCTGCGCGACGACGCCGTCGCGGCGCTGGAGGCGTGGCAGGCACCGGACGCCGGCCAGGAGCAGTGGCGCCGGGAGTTCCTCGAGCTGTGCGCGGCCCACCCCGACGCGCTGTGGAAGCAGGGGCCGCCGCAGCACCTGACGACGGGTGCGATCGTGCTCAACCCCTCCCTCGACCGGGTGCTGCTCACCCACCACCGCAAGGCCGGGATGTGGCTGCAGTTCGGCGGCCACTTCGAGCCGCAGGACGCCTCCGTGCACGCGGCCGCCACCCGCGAGGCGCGCGAGGAGAGCGGGCTGCCCGACCTCGTGCTCGACCCGCGGATCGTCGAGCTGCACCGGCACGAGCTCGTCGCCGCAGCGTTCGGCCGGTGCGCCGAGCACCTCGACATCAGGTATGCCGGGGTGGTGCCGGACGACGCCGGGTACGCCGTGAGCGAGGAGTCCCTCGACGTGCGCTGGTGGTCGGCCGACGAGCTGCCGGCCGAGAGCGCGCACGAGATCGGCCCGATGGTGCAGGCCGCGCGCCGGCTGCTCGGCCAGTCCCCCGGCTAGTCCTCGGTCGGGGCGAACTCCAGGGCCGCCTGCCCCGGAGCCCCGTCGGGCTCGTCGACGTCGTCGAGCTCGTCGACCAGCGGCTCGGCGGCTGCGTCGCCGTCGGACAGCTCCAGGCCGGCAGCGGCCGCGACGCCCTCGAGGTACCCCCGCGCGCGCTCGAGCCGGGGATAGCCCGACAGCAGCGCCCAGAACTCGGGTCCGTGGCCGGGGGCGAGCAGGTGCGCGAGCTCGTGCAGCACGACGTAGTCGAGGACGTAGCCCGGCATGCCCTTGACCCGCGAGGAGATGCGGATCGTGCCGTCGGAGGGGGTGCACGACCCCCACCGGGACTGCTGGTTGCCGACCCAGCGGATCGAGGTGGGCTTGGCCAGGCCGCCGAGGTAGCGGGTGGACAGCTCGGCCGCCCGCGCGCGCAGCTGGGCGTCGCTCGGCCGACGCCGGCGGTCACCCCGCTCGAGCCGCTCCACCATCGTGGCCACCCACTGGCGCTCCTCGGCCTTGGTGAACCGGGCGGGGATGAGCACGATCGTGCGGCCGCCCTCGCGGTAGGCGCTGACGGTACGGCGCCGCCGCCGGCTGCGCCTGACCTCGATGTCGGTGCTCACGCTCCCACGATAGGCGAGGGGTGGGACATTTCCCCTGTTCCGGCACGCCCGGGCACCCCCGGCGGTCGCTCCCGTCAGCGGCCGTGGAACTCCGGCCGGCGCCGTGCGGCTGCTGCGGCGATGCCCTCGTGGACGTCCTCCGTGGCCAAAGTGGTCGCCTGGGCGAGCGCCTCCCACTGCAGGGCGGTGCCGAACGAGTCGTGCCCTCCCCCGCGCAGCGCCTCGAGCGTGAGCCGGGTGGCGACGGGGGCGGCTGCGGCGACCCGGTCGGCCGCCGCCAGCGCCTGCTCAAGGACCTCCCCGGCGCCGAAAGCCGCGGAGACGAGGCCGAGCCCGACCGCCTCGCTGCCCGTGACCACGCGCCCGGTGAGCAGCAGGTCCCGGGCCACGGCCGTCCCCGCCACGTCGGGCAGCGTCCACGTGGTCGCCATCCCGGGGTGCAGCCCCAGGGACGTGAACGGCACCCCTAGCCTGGCGTCCGCGGCGGCATACCGGATGTCGCAGGCGAGGGCGAGCGCGAACCCCGCGCCGATCGCGGCCCCGTTCACCGCCGCGATGGTCGGCACCGGCAGGTCCCGCACGGTCAGCCACGAGCGGTAGAAGGCGAGCATCCGCGAACGCAGGTCGGGCACGGAGGCCTCCGGCTCGGAGACGATCCACGACAGGTCGCCACCCGCGCAGAACGCCGGAGCGGCGCCGGTGACCACCACCGCCGCGAGCTGCTCGTCGGCCGCCAGCCGCCCCATCAGCTCCACCCAGGAGCGGGTCATCGCCGCCGACATCGAGTTGCGGCGCTTGGGCAGGTCGAGGGTGATCACGGCCACCCGGCGCCCGGAGGCCTCGCGGAGGTGGACCGACAGGTCCTCCAGGTCGGTCTCCCACCAGGTCAGGGCGCTCATGGGGGCGAAGACTAGGGGGTCCGCTGAGCACGACGCCACCGCCCCCCTTGCGGGATTTTGTGCTCAGCATGGTCTAGGTTGGCCGAAGTCCGACACCGCACCGTGCGGTGTGATCGACAAGGAGACATCGCGATGGCAGACGAGACCTACAAGGGCGAGTTCTACTGTGTCAAGTGCAAGGAGAAGCGCGAGGCCGAGGGGAAGGTCGTCGAGACGAACGGCCGCCGCATGGCCAAGGGTGTGTGCCCGGTCTGCGGCACCAACCTCAACCGCATTCTCGGCAAGGCCTGATACAGGGCTTTCCCATCGCGAGGGGCGGACCCGACCAGCCGGTCGGGTCCGCCCCTCGCTGCGTCCCCGTCGCCTCGGCGCCGTCCCCGGTGAGGCTGTGGCTGATGGGCAGTGCCTGAGGGGTTATGGCTGAGGGGCTGTGGCTGAGGGCAGTGCCTGATGGGCTGTGGATGACCCCCGCACCCCGCGGACGCTGTGCCAGATTGGCTGGCATGACCGACCGCCAGCTCCCCAAGCTCCTCGGGCCGCTGCTGCACCGGGGCCCGGGACAGGTGCAGGTCGGCGTCGACCCGGCTCGTGCGGTGGTGCTGGACGGCCTGCTCGAGGACGAGGTGGGGGCGCTGCAGGCGCTCGACGGCACGCACCCGGTCCCGGGTCCGCTGGCCACCCCCGACGGCGCGCGCGTGCTCGCCCTGCTGGCGGACTGCGGGCTGCTCGTCGACGCGTCCGGGCCACGCTCGCTGCCGCCGGCCGAGCGCGCGCTGCTCGACGACGACGTGCAGGCGCTGCTGCGTCTCACCACCCCCTCCCAGGACGGGTATGCCGTGGCCGGCGCCAGGCGCGCCTCCTGCGTCCTCGTGGCGGGGCGGGGATCCGTCCCCGATGCGGTCTCTGGCACCCTGCGCCGCGCCGGGGTGGGCACCGTGCACACCGGCCGGGTGGCCGCCGACGCGTGGGAGCAGGACGACCTCGACCGGGCCCGCGAGCCCGGTCGGCCCGCGTCCGGTCCACCCGCGTCCGGTCCACCCGCGTCCGGTCCGCCGGCGTCCGGTCGGGCCGCCCCCGGTGCCGGGCTGCCGGCCCCCGGCCTCGTCGTGCTCACCGCCAGCCACGCCCTCGACCCCCGGGCGGCGCAGCCCTGGCTCAGGCGGGACGTCCCGGTGCTGCCCGTCGTGGTGGGGGCGACCGAGGCGGTGGTGGGTCCCGTCGTCGACCCGCGCGTGCCGGACGGGCCGTGCCTCGCCTGCCTCGACCTGTCGCGCACCGACCTCGACCCCGCCTGGCCGCGGCTGCTCGAGCAGCTGACGCGCCCGACCGTGGGCGCCGACCCCGAGATCGGCGGCGAGGCGAGCCTGGTGGCCATGGCGGCCGCGATGACGGCGATGGTGGGGCTCGGCGTCCTCGACGGCCGGACCCTGCCGACGGGCCGCTCGCTCGAGGTCGGGCTGCCCTGGCCGGGCGTGCGCCAGCGGTACTGGTCGGCCCACCCGAGGTGCACCGGGGCGCACGGTCCGGCCGTCTCCCGACAGGCCGCTGACGACACGGTGGCGAGCCCTGCCGACGGTCAGGATGCTCCACAGGTGAGAATGGCCGGGTGAACGAGCTACCCCGGCGCGCGGTCAGCCGCACGGCCCGACTGGCCAGCCTGCCCCTCGGCTTCGCGGGACGCACCGCGGTGGGACTGGGCAAGCGGGTCGGCGGGAAGCCCGCAGAGCTCGTCGCCGCGGAGCTGCAGGCCCGCACGGCCGAGCAGCTGTTCCGCGTGCTCGGTGAGCTCAAGGGAGGTGCGCTGAAGTTCGGGCAGGCCATGTCCATCATGGAGGCGGCCATGCCCGAGGAGCTCGCCGGCCCGTACCGGAGCACGCTGACCAGGCTCCAGGAAGCGGCGCCTCCGCTGCCTGCCTCCACCGTGCACAAGGTGCTCGCCGAGGAGCTCGGCCCGCGCTGGCGGACCTCCAAGTTCGCCTCGTTCGACGACACCCCGGCCGCGGCCGCCTCGATCGGCCAGGTCCACCGCGCCGTGTGGCGCGACGGGCGGCCGGTGGCGGTCAAGATCCAGTACCCGGGGGCCGGGCCGGCCCTGCTCTCCGACCTCAACCAGCTCGCGCGCGTGGCCCGCCTCGCCGGCGGCTGGATCCCCGGGATGGACATCAAGCCCATCACCGACGAGCTCAAGTCCCGGATGACGGAGGAGCTCGACTACAACCTCGAGGCGGGCAACCAGCGCAAGTTCGCCCGCACGTTCCGGGACGACCCGCACTTCGCCGTCCCCGACGTGCTCGTCAACAGCGAGCACGTCATCGTCTCGGAGTGGATGGACGGCACGCCGCTGTCACGGATCGTCGACTCCGGCACGAAGGAGGAGCGCGACGCCGCGAGCGCGAGGTACATGGAGTTCCTCCTCGTCGGCCCCGCCCGGGCGGGACTGCTGCACGCCGACCCGCACCCGGGCAACTTCCGCCTCCTGCCCGACGGCCGGCTGGGTGTCATCGACTACGGCGCGGTCAACCGCCTCCCCCAGGGCCTCCCGCAGGAGATGGGCCGACTGGTCTCCGCGGCCCTGTCGGGCCAGGCCGACCAGCTCGAGGCCGGCCTTCGCTCCGAGGGCTTCATCAAGCCCTCGATGAGCATCGACGCCGAGGCCCTGCTGGAGTACCTCGACCCCTTCATCGAGCCGCTGCGGCACGAGACCTTCACGTTCAGCCGGCCGTGGCTGCGCTCGGTCGCGGCCCACGTCAACGACGTCCGGAGGCCGGAGTTCCTCGTCGGCATGAAGCTCAACCTGCCGCCGTCCTACCTCCTCATCCACCGCGTCTGGCTGGGTGGCATCGGGGTCCTGTGCCAGCTCGGGGGGACGGTGCCGGCGCGCCAGATCGTCATCGACCACATGCCGGGTATGCGGCTGCGGCACCTGCCGCCGCCCGTCGACTGACCCGCGGCGTCACCTCACGCCGGGCCGGCTCCACGGCCCTGCAGTCCTGCGTCCTGCGGCACGTCGGCCGGCCGGGCGGGCGCCGCTCCTCACCACCAGGCGGAGTCGAGCTTGCCCTCGATGCTGCGCAGGTGGCGGCGGCTGCACCGGTCGCAGGTCCAGACGTCGCGGCCGTTCTCGGTCCCGCGCGACCAGGTGAGACGGGCGAGTCCGTCGTCCTGCGCCGCCGTCCCGCAGGTGGCGCACACGACCGGGTCGCCGTCGGCGGGCCCGGGTCCGCCCGGTGACGTGGTCACGACCCCGCCGCCGCCTTCGCCGCCTTGGCCTCGGCCTTGGCGGCCTGCTTGAACTCACGCACCTTCTGCAGCGACTGCGCGTCGACGACGTCCGCCACCGAGCGGTAGGAGCCGTCCTCGGCATACGGCCCGATGGCCTCCTGCCAGCCCGCGGGACGCACGCCGAGCTGCTTGCCGACCAGCGCCGCGAAGATCCGCGCCTTCTGGTCGCCGAAGCCGGGCAGCGCCCGCAGTCGCGCGAGCAGGTCCTCGGCGTCGGCCGCCTCGGCCCAGATCCGGCGGGCGTCGCCGCCGTACTCGTCGCGGACGACGGCCGCCAGCTGCTGGACACGCCCGGCCATGGAGCGGCCGTAGCGGTGGATGGCGGGCGGGGTCGAGCAGAGGTCGGCGAACGCCTCCGGCTCGGCCGCCGCGATGGCCGCGGGGTCGAGCGTGCCGAAGCGGCTGCTGATCTTCCACGGTCCCCGGAACGCGTGCTCCATCGGGTACTGCTGGTCCAGCAGCATGCCGACGAGCAGGGCGAACGGGTCCTCGCTCAGCACCTGGTCGGCGGCGTCGTCCTGGGCGATGCGGATCTGGGTGGCCATGCGGGCAGACTAGCCACCCGCGGGACCGCCACGGTAGGCGTCGTACGGCGGCCTCGCGGTCGCCCGACGGCGACGTCTGCGGCGGTACGCGAATCCAGTCAGGCTCAAGGCCATCCACAGCGGCACCCACCACAGCATGAACCCCGCCTCGTTCTCGGGGAACCAGCCCAGCCATCCCCAGAGCGCCAGCATCACGCAGGTGGTCACCACGGTCTCGAGCACCGCGCCACGCCAGGTCGAGGGCTCCCAGCCGGTGATGGCCCACACGCGTCGCAGCCACGTCCGGACCCCTGGCTCCCCCCGTCATGGAGGAAGCATGCCGTGGCCGCGATCCACGTGCCAGAGCCGGCCGCGGGTCAGAGCAGGTAGACGAAGCCCGGGCCCTCGTCGCGGTACGGGATCCCGAGCGCGTCGAGGGCCGGGCGCCACGACCCGGTGACGGACGGGTCGGAGGCCTCGAAGCCGTGGTCGGCCGTGAGCAGGAAGGCCACCTCGTCGAGGACGCCGAGGCCCTCGAGGTGGTCGAGGAACGTCACGAGCCGGGCGTCGGACTGCTCGAGGGCGTGACGGGCCATGTCCGACCTCGGCCCGCCGCCGTGGTGGCCGGCATCGGTGACGGTGTTGGCCCACCAGGTGAGGGTGGGGGCGCTGTCGGCGTCGCCCCAGAGCTCCATGACCTGCTGCAGGCCGAGGTCGTCGACCTGCACCGCCCATCGGAAGTAGTCGTCGGCGAGGTGCGAGGGGTCGCGCAGGTAGGCCGACTCGGCCGGCTCGGGCAGCGCGCCCTCGCCGGCCCTCGTGGCCGCCTCGAACCCCCCGACGGCGCGCAGCAGGGCCATGGTGCCGTAGTCGGCGCCGCGGTCGATCGCCTCGTCGACGCTCGCCGTACGCGGCGAGTCTCCCTGGGGCCCATGGTCGTTCACCATCTCGAAGACCGTCCTGACACCCGGTCGGAGCCACTCGGCCGAACGGTGCCAGGTCTCCGGGTCGTTCGGCACGACCTGCTGCCCGGTGGCCCGGTCGTAGTAGACGTTGCCCAGCACCCCGTGCCGCCCGGGCCCGACGCCGGTGAGGATAGAGGTGTGGTTGGTCAGCGTCACGCTCGGGAACTCCGCCACGGCACCACCGCGCAGGGCGAGCCCCCGCTCGACGAGCCGGGCCACGCCCGGCAGCCGACCGGCCTCCGCCATCGCCAGCAGCTCGCCGCAGTGGGCCCCGTCCCAGAGGATGCCCACGACCCGGCGCCGCCGGGCGCTCCCCTCGCCGCGACGGGGGCGGACCGGCTCCGCGCCGGGGCCGACCGGCTCCGCGCCGGGGCCGACCGGCTCCGCGCCTGCGAGGGGCTCGAGGTGCTCCAGCAGTGGCCGGCCGTCGAGAGGCTTCCCGTCGGCATCGCGCAGGTCCTCCTCCGGCACGCCGGCCAGGACGGCGAGGGTCGGCGCCACGTCGACGAGCCGGGCGTGGTCGTCGACGTACCCGAGCCGCCGGACGCCCGCCCCCGACAGCACCAGGGGAGCACGGGACTGCACGACGTCGAGCGACCCGTGCTCGCCGACGTGCCCACCCTCGTCCGGGAAGAAGTGCCTGGGCGTGTGCAGGACGGCGACGTCGGGCGAGCGCTCCGCGTCGGCGAACAGCGACCGGATCCGCTGCGCGGCATACGGGTAGGAGTTGTCCGTGGAGACGGCGGGACTGGGGCAGCGCAGCTCGCGCTCGTAGGGCAGGAAGGCCATCGGGTCCTCGCTGGCCACCGGGTCGGTTCCGCGCACGACCTCGTGGCGGCCGTCCTCGTGCAGGCGGACGGCGCCGACGGCGTTGGCGGCGTGGGCCACCCCGTCCTCGACCCAGAGCACCAGGTCGACCACCGTGGCCAGCTCGGGCACGCACAGGGCTCGGACGACGGCGTCACGCGACATGTCGCGACCCTAGGACAGTCGAGGAGTCAGGACATGCCGAGCGGCGGCCACCGGCCTCGGCATGTCCTGACTCCTCGACACGCCAGCAGGCGACCCAGAGCGTCTCGGTAGGAATCCGGGCTGGTCTCGGTCAGCCCCGGGGACCGCGGGCGAGACCGGGACTCTGCGGGCCCGGGAGGCTCTGCGCGTAGAAGCGGAGCACGTCATCAGGGGCCGGCACGGGCCCGAAGCTCAGCCCGTCCCACGTGACGTGGTCGCCGAAGTCCCAGATGGCAGTGCCGAGGTAGCGCGGGTCGGTCTGGGCGCCGCTCGCGGCGACCGCGTTCGTCGCGGCCTTGGCGTACTCGAGCATCGGGTAGCCGGTGGCACCCGTCGCGTCCGGGACGCACGACCCGGGTGCGGTGGCCGATTCCGCGCAGGTCGTGAACTCGTGGGCCGACGCCGAGGCGGGGAGGCCGAACCCGTACCGGAGGTGCAGCCGGTTGGCCCAGCGCTTGGTGTCCGCCGCCTCGCGGACGGCTGCCTGCCGGTAGGCCTCGATGCCGTTGAGGGTGCCGGCGGGTGCGCTGCTCAGGTCGTAGAGCGAGTCCATGAAGTAGCCGTTGCCGTAGCCGTTCAGGATGTCCTGCACGTTGGCGGCCGACTCCGTGCCGGGCCGGATCGAGGCCGCGAAGGTGAACACCGAGAAGAACCGGCCGCGCGGGTGGGCTGCATCGACGCAACCGAACGGGTCGGCCGCCTCCCCCACCCCGTGCCGGCCGGCGAAGTCCTTCGCGATCTGCAGGTAGAAGTGGTACTGCCCGTTGCGGCTGGTCACGTCGAAGGGCTCGAGGTCGAACTGGATGCCGTCCGCATAGGGGTCGGCGCAGACCTGGGCGGCCACCTTGTCGGCGTAACCCGTGGCCAGCTCGGGGCTGAGCTCGTTGAACCCCTGGAGGTACCCCGCGGCGTCGGTGCGACCGTCGATGATCGGGGAGACCACCACAGACGAGCGCCCACCGGAGCTGAAGGCGTCGTGGTAGGCCTTCGTGCGGGCCCGGCCCTCGCCCCCGGCGCGTAGAAGGCGTAGAGGTCTCCCGCCGTGCACTTCCTGCCGTCGTTGTCCGGGCAGTACATCTCGAGGTCGGTGCCGTAGCTGTAGACCTCGTTGAGCTGCCGACCCGGCAGTGCCTCGCTGTTGTAGGCCTTGATCGCGTCGGCCCACTGTCCGAGGGCGGTGGCGTCGTACACCCACGCCGAGTTCGCCTTGGGCGGGAAGGCAGCCGCCGCCTGCCCGCTCGCGTCCGGTGCAGCACCGCTGCCGGCGGACCCGGCCCCGAGGCCACCGGCCGTGGCAGCCGGGGCCGCCACGAGCGCGGCCGCCAGGGAGAGTGCCGCCAGCCCGACGGCGGCCCGAGCCCGCGGCCGGCCTCTGCGGCGCTCCCCGCGAGCCCGGAGCTCGCCATGGTCACGGCTGGGGGTGCCGACGGTCAGGAAGGGGTGCGCCCGGTTCATCCGACTTGTCTAGACCACTTGGCCCAGGCGGTCAATGGGTAGGGCGGCTCTGACGTGCGACAGCCCCGGAGGACTGGTCCTCCGGGGCTGTCGGATCGGGGGGTCACCGGGCCAGCATCCGAGGCAGCGCGAGCAGCATCTCCTGCTGCGCGCGGGCCTCGAGCCGGCGCTGGTACTCCCGCTCCCGGCGCGTGCGATGAGCACGAGCGAGGTCGGCGTACAAGGCCTGGAACATGGCTGTTCTCCTGTGTTCGACAAACGGGTGGTGGTGGTGCGGGGAGCCTGACGGCTGCCCCGCGGGGTCGGCGCCCCCCGGCACCGACCCCGCGGGCGCCCCCTCCGGCACCCCCGCGTACGGGGTCACGTCGACCTGACGGTGCTGCTGGACGAGCGTCATGCGGCGACCGGGTTCTTCCTCGGGCGACCGCGCGGACGCTTGCGGGCGACGACGGCTCCCTGGACGAAGAGCTCACCGCCCCACACGCCCCACGGCTCGGACCGGTCGAGCGCGCCGGCGAGGCACGCGGTGACCGCCGGGCACGTCCGGCACAGCGACTTGGCGAACTCGACGTCGGCCGGGCTCTCGGCGAACCACATCTCGGCGTCGTTCTCTCGACACGGGATGCCGGAGCCGGTCGTCGCGGCCTGCTCGTTCAGGTCGTGAAGTGCGCTCAGATGCATCGGGTGTCACCTCCCCTTCTCGTCCCCGCCACGGTGGTGGCGGCATCTTCGGTGATCGTCCTGGCCGGCTGGTCCCCGGTGGAGGGCCGACCCGTTCTGTTCGGAGTCATGGTCTTCGCTGTCGTGCAGTTCAACTGGTGGTACTTCTTCCTGACTGGTCGAGCGGAAGAAATCTGTCGGGCAAACAGAAAGGCCGCGGATCCCGGGTTCGGGTTCCGCGGCCTTGGAAGAGACCTGGTGGCGATATGCCTAGACAGGTGGCTCTCCGAAGGGGCGGAACACGAAGTCCTTGCGGGCGATGCCGGCACCGAGACCGTCGACGTAGAACGTCGGGGCCGGGGCATCCGTGAGCACGACGGACGCGGACACAGCAGTCCCCTGGACCCAGCCCTGGGCGCCTGCGAGGACGACTCGGCCGGCCTCGGGGCACACGGAACGGACGCGGGACATGTCGGTCGCGTCGATCGTCATCGTGGTGTTCTCCATGGGGCCTGCCCTCCTTCGTCCGTTCCGTCGGTCCCCAGCCCGTCGGGTGCGACGGCTGGGCTGTGCGTCCCACAAGAGTAGGGGACTGCTCCGGAGAGCGGCAACGCATTTTCCGGGATTTCCGGAACTTTCCTGCAAGTTTTCCGAATGTTAGTCGGATTCCGTTGCGGCAGAACGCATTTCGAGCACGGCGTCGACGTCTGCGCCGCCCATGAGGGCGAGGACCTGCGCGCCGTACATCCCGAGCTTGCGGGCACCCACGCCGGAGATCTGCGCCAGCTCCCCCTCGGAGCCGGGCTCGCGCTCGGCGATCGCGGTGAGCGTCGCGTCGGTGAAGACGACGTAGGCCGGCACGCTCGCCTCCTTGGCGACCGCCAGGCGCCAGGCGCGCAGCTTCTCGAAGGTGCCCTCCGCATAGGTGGGCGGGCAGTCGTCGCATCGCCCCGTGGTGCGCTGGGCAGCGGTGGTGAGCTCGGTCCCGCACGAGCGGCAGTGCACCGGCAGCGCGGGCCGGGACGGCTTGCCCGACCGGCGACCGCCGACGGAGGCCTTCGACTTCGGCTGCGAGCGCGCACCCTCGCCGAGGACCGCCGCCGCCCCGTCGAGGAACCGGGAGGGGCGCCGGCTGGCCCGGGCGCCGGGGGTGCGGGCACCGGACCAGGAGATGCGCAGCTCGCGCCGGGCACGAGTGACGCCGACGTAGAGCAGCCGGCGCTCCTCCTCGATCGCCTCGGGCGTCTCGGCCATCGTGATGGGCAGGTAGCCGTCGGAGCACCCGACGAGGAACACGACGTCCCACTCCAGGCCCTTGGCCGCGTGCAGCGACGCGAGCGTCACGCCCTGCACGGCGGGTGCGTGCTGGGCGGCGGCCCGCTCGTCGAGCTCGCGGACGAAGTCGGGCAGCCGGGCCTCGGCCGTCACGGCGACGAGGTCGTCGGCGAGCGTCGCCAGGGCGGCCAGCGACTCCCACCGCTCGCGCTGGGCACCTCCCGAGGTGGGGGCCTCCCGGGTCCACCCGGCGCCCAGGAGGACGTCGCGGACGAGGTCGGGCAGCGGGATCGAGCCGTCGTCCGAGCGCGCCGCCCCCCGCATGAGCAGCACCGCGTCGCGCACCTCGCGGCGGGCGAAGAACCGCTCGCCGCCCCGGACGAGGTAGGGGACGCCCTGCTCGGCCAGCGCGGACTCGAAGGCCTCGGACTGGCCGTTGGTGCGGAAGAGGACGGCGATCTGCGACGCCGGCACGCCCGCCCCGATGCGCTGCGCGATCTCGGCGGCGACGGCGGCGGCCTCGGCGGGGTCGTCGGGGTGGGCGGTGAGTGACGGCGGGGGACCTGCCGGCGACTGGGCCTGGAGCGTGACTGCGTTGCTGCGCATGGCACCGGACGGGCCCCGCACGACGAGGTTCGCGAGCTCGACCACCTGGGGGGTGGAGCGGTAGTTGCGCACCAGCCGCACGACGGTCGCCTGGGGGTGCGTCACCGGGAACCCGAGCAGGTGGCGCGGGCTGGCGCCGGTGAAGGAGTAGATGGTCTGGGCCGGGTCGCCGACCACGCACAGGTCCGTGCGCTCCCCCACCCACAGGTCGAGCAGCCGCTGCTGGAGGGCGTTGACGTCCTGGTACTCGTCGACGACGAAGTGGCGGTACTGCTGGCGCACCGTGCGCGCGATGTCGTCGCGCTCGTCGAGGATGCCGACCGTGAGGAGCAGAACGTCCTCGAAGTCGATCACGCCGCGCGCGGTCTTGACCTGCTCGTACGCCTCGAGCACGCGCGCCATCGCCGTCGCGTCCAGGCCGGGTGGCTCGCGACGGGCGGCCCGCGCCCCCGCGGCATACGTCTCCGGGGTCAGCATCGACACCTTGGCCCACTCGATCTCGGCGGCGAGGTCGCGCACGGCGGTGCGGTCGCGCGCGAGGTCGAGGCGCAGCGAGGCGGCCGCCTGCGCCACCGCCGCGGCCTTCTGGCTCATCACCTCGGGGGCGGCGCCGCCGATGGCCTGCGGCCAGAAGTAGTGCAGCTGGCGCAGGGCCGCCGCGTGGAAGGTACGGGCCTGCACCCCGCCCACCCCGAGGTCGCGCAGCCGCGTGCGCATCTCCCCGGCAGCGCGGGCGGTGAAGGTGACGGCCAGGACGCGCTGGGGCTGGTAGGCACCCGAGTGCGCGCCGTAGGCGATGCGGTGGGTGATGGCGCGGGTCTTGCCCGTGCCCGCACCGGCCAGGACACACATCGGCCCCAGGGGGTTCGCGGCCACCTCGCGCTGCTCGGGGTCGAGCGCGGCGAGCACCTCGTCAGGGGTCGGGGGTGTCAGCGGGCTGGGCATCGGCCCGATCCTAGGGGCGGCCTCCGACCGCCCGGTCAGCCGTCCCCACGCGAGGCGCGCCGGGGTCGCCGGGCCAGCCGCGTCGCAGCGAGACCCGGGTCGCCGACGTCACACCTCGTGACGGAACAACCTGCCGGCTCGTTGGGTTGGCAGACGTGGAGTCTCTCCGCGAGACGTGCAGCCCCCTGCCAGACGTGAAGCCCCCCGCACCGAAGGAAACGACACGACGATGAGCACCCCCAAGGCCCCGGCCGCAGGTTCCGTGACCATGTTCAGCACCTCCTGGTGCGGCTACTGCAACCGCCTCAAGGCGCAGATGGGCCGCGAGGGCATCCCGTTCACCGAGGTGAACATCGAGGAGGAGCCCGAGGCGGTCGCGTTCGTCATGGACGTCAACAACGGGAACCAGACGGTCCCGACGCTGCTGTTCCCGGACGGTTCGGCGGCGACCAACCCGAGCATCAACGAGGTCAAGAAGCGCCTCGCCTCCTGAGGCTCGAGCGCTGCGGCACGACGGCCGGTCCCTCCCCGGGGCCGGCCGTCGTCGCGCTCGGGCGGCCGGGTCCGGCTCGGCGGGTCAGCGGCCCGGCGGGTCAGCGGCAAGCTGGCCAGCGGCTCAGCGGACGCCGACGATCTCGTGCCCGAGCCAGTGCTCGACCAGCCGGCGCGCGATCGACAGCCGGGCGGAGACCCCGAGGGTGCCGGCCGCCACCCCGGCGCGCACCTCCTCCCGGGTGAACCAGCGGGCGTCGGCGATCTCGCTCTCCTGCAGCCGTAGCGCACCGCTGTCGGCCCGGGCGGTGAAGCCCACCATGAGCGAGGTGGGGAACGGCCAGGGCTGGTCGCCGAGGTACTGCACGTCGAACACCTCGATCCCCACCTCCTCGCGCACCTCGCGGGCCACGGCCTGGGCCAGGCTCTCCCCCGGCTCCAGGAAGCCCGCGAGGACGGAGTAGCGCCCGGTCCCCCAGCCGTTCCCCTGCGCCATGAGCAGGCGGTCCTGCTCGTCGACGACCGACATGATGACGGCGACGTCCGTGCGTGGGTAGTGCTCGCTGCCCTCGACCGTGCAGCGCCGCACCCACCCGGACTGCTGCGGTTCGGTGGGGGCCCCGCACCGGGCGCAGAACCCGTGCGCGCGGTGCCAGTTCGCCAGGGCCAGGACGGTGGCGAACATGCCCGCCTCGACGTCCTCGAGGTCGGCCGCGACGTGGCGCAGGGTGACGAGCCCCTCGGGATCGGCGGGCGCGTCCCCGCCCCCGCCCCTGCCCGGGTCGGGGGCGTGCGCCACGGGGTCGCCCACGACGCCCACGTACAGGCGCTCCTTCGCGTCGGCACCGAGGAAGACGGCCAGCCGGTCGTGGTCGGTCGCGACCGGGGACCGGAACCGCAGTCGCGCACCCGCTCCCCCGGCAGCCCGGTCCCCCGCCCCGGTGCCCGCTCCTGCGGGCGCCCGGTCGCCCGCAGCCCCGTCCTCGTCCACCGCGACCCGGTCACCGCGCAGCTCCAGGACCCGGGTGCCGGGGTCGGACAGCAGCCTGGTCAGCAGGCCGCGGTCGCTGCGCAGCTCGGCCCGCCGGTCGAGGCCGGAACCGGCAAGGGTGAGATCGGCAAGAGTTTCAGCAGGTCGGCCCACGCCTCCACCCTAGGCGTGCCACCACGGCATACGGTGACGGTGTGGACCGCAGCCCCCTGTTCCTCGCTGCGCTCGCCAGCGCGGCCGTGCCCGGCCTCGACCCCGCCAGCGTCGAGGCCGTGCCCGGTGTGCCCGACCAGCAGTACGACGTCGCGTTCGTCCAGGACACCCAGCACCGGCGCTGGGTCGTGCGGGTCCCGCGCAGCCAGGCGGCCGCGGCGCAGATGGAGTCCACGTTCGGGCTGCTCGCGCTGCTCGCGCGCCGACTGCCGTTCGGGGTGCCGACGCCGAAGGGCTTCGCCGCCCTCAAGGAGGGCGGTCGCGCCGCCATCTACCCCTACCTGCCGGGACGGCCCGTCGACTTCGCGTCGCTGCCACCCGGCCCGGGGCTCACCGCCGACCTGGGCCGGTCGATCGCGGCCCTGCACAACGCCGACCACGAGCTCTTCGAGGAGGCCGGGCTGCCGGCGTACGACGCCGACACCTACCGCACCCGCCGGCTCAGCGAGCTCGACCGGGCCGCGGGCACCGGGCACGTGCCGACGGCGCTGCTCTCGCGCTGGGAACGGCAGCTCGAGGACGTCGCATGGTGGCGATTCGCACCGACGCCCACCCACGGGGACCTCACCGGAGACCAGGTCCTCGTGGTGTTCGACGACGAGGACGACGCCGCCAGCGGCCGGGTGAAGGCGTTCACCGGTTGGGAGGACGCCAAGGTCGCCGATCCCGCGGACGACTTCGCCGCCCTCGTCACGACGGCGAGCCCCGCGGCGCTGGACTCGCTGCTGGAGGCGTACGCGCACGCCCGGGTGGAGCGCCCGGACCCCCACCTCGTGGAGCGGGCGCGCCTCTCGGGCGAGATGCGGGTGCTGAGCGACCTCATGGCGGCGGTCTCCGCCGGAGACCGCCTGCTCGTCGAGCGGTATGCCGCGTCGCTGCGCCGGCTCGAGGACCGCCTGCGCGCCGAGGATGAGGCGGCCAACGACTACCGCCGTTCCGGCCTCCGGCCGGCCCACTCGACCCGCCCCGTGCTCGTGCCACCGACGGTCCCCGACGCGGACGACGAGGACCTCGAGGACGACGTCGAGACCATGTTCGGAGACCGCGCGCCCGCCGGCGCGGTCCACGCGGAGCAGGACGAGGACGTCGAGACCATGCTCGGCGAACCCGGGGAACCCGGCGAGCCCCAGGCCGTCCACCGCGAGCAGGACGACGACGTCGAGACCATGCTCGGTGAACCTGCCGAGCCCGAGGCGGTCCACCGCGAGCAGGACGAGGACATCGAGGCGATGCTCGGCGAAGGGCCCGAGGCCGACGAGCAGCTCCGGCGGCAGGGCGACGACACAAGCCGGACGCCGGGCGGGGCCTTCCCCGCGCCCGGTGCGACGCGGGCGGACGAGTTCGGGATCGAGGACGAGCCCGAGCCGGAGCCCGAGCCCGAGCCCGAGCCCGAGCCAGCCGGGGCCGAGGTCCCGCCCCAGGGCTCCGGCGGGGCCGAGGAGACGGCCGAGATCGACGTCAGCCCGCTGCGGCGGCCGCAGCCCATCGAGGGCGACGACCCGGGACCGGACTTCGAGCCCGGCTACGACCCGCGCGTCTGAGCGCAGCCGTCGACCGCCCGGTCCAGCCGTGGACGCCGACCACCAGCCAGGCCGGGACCGGCTTCAGCGACGGCGCAGCGGACCGTCCGGCGACTCGATCCGCGTCGCCAGCCGCTCGAACCCGCGCCGGATCATCACGGCGTAGGGGTCCTCGCCGAGCGTGTCGAGCACCGACGTGCCGGCCTCGAGGTGGTGGCGAGCGCGGTCTACGTCGCCGCGGCGCAGGTGCCCGTCCCCGAGGTTGAGGTGCAGCGAGGGGGCGAAGCCGGCCGCCGAGGCCAGCCCGAGGCCGGCGACGTCGTCGTCCCGCACGTGCGGCAGCGCCTCGAGCGCCCGCTCGTCCCAGCGGATCTCGTCGTCGAGGTCGTCCTGCAGGTCGGCGAGGTAGTGCGCGACGACACACCGGACGGCGTGGTCGTCACCCGCCCCGTCCCAGCAGCGCTGCAGGGCGGCACGGGCACCCTCGGCGTCGCCGCGCTGCGCGGCTTCGACCGCCTCCGTCACCGGGGCCCAGTCGGGCACTGCCACCACATCCTCGTCGTCGAGAGACCCTTGCGGGGGGCGACGCTAGCGCTCCGGCGCCGCCACCAGGTGCAGGCGGGGACGGCGAGTCATGCCCCTCGGACGGCGGGGTTCCGCCAACTGGGCGGCGGGTTCCGGAGGCTGGGCGCCGGGTCCGCCGGCTGGGACGGCGAGTCCCCGCCGCCGGAGCGGCGAGTCCCCGCTGCCGGAGCGGTGAGTCTGACCTAGTCAGGGACCGACGCGAGCAGCGCGAGGAGCTCGGCCTCGTCGGGCAGCTCGGGCCACACCGTCTCGCCCGTCCCGGCGTAGTAGAAGGCCGCGTCGACGTCGTCCACGTCGAGTCCGCGCAGCCGCGCGTAGGCGACGCGGTAGGCCGCGAGCTGCAGCGCCCGGATGCGCGCCACCTCACCGGAGGGCTTGCGCCCGGTCTTCCAGTCCACGACCGTGAACCCGCCACCGGGGCGGGGGAAGACGGCGTCGATCCGACCGCGGACGGCGATCCCGTCGAGCACCGTCTCGACCGCGATCTCGATCTCGACCGGGGCGCGCTGTGCCCACTCGCTGGCGAGGAAGCGTTCCTTCATGGCCGGCAGCTCCGCGTCGTCGGCCGGGTCCTCGTCGGCGCTCCCGGGCAGCTCGAGCAGGTCGACCATCGCCGCCCTGGCGTAGTGCTGCTCGATCCAGGCGTGGAACGCCGTCCCGCGCCGGGCCGCGAGCGCCGGCGCCTCGGGCATCGGGCGGCGCAGCGACGCGGCGAACCGCTCGGGGTCGGTGGCCAGCGCGACCACGGCCGAGGCCGACAGGTGGCGCGGCAGCAGGACCGTGATGTCACGACGTTCGGACAGCCGACGCCGCTCGGCGAGCAGGAGGTCGACCTCCTCCAGCACGGGGACGCGCTCACCGGGCAACGGCAGCACCCGCTGGGCCGGCGCCTCCGGGTCCGGTGGCGTGCCATCGGCATACGCCTCGATGGCCTCGCGCACCGCCCCGGCCGCCCGCTCCACCGCCGCCCGGCGCTCCGCGAGCAGGTCGGCCGGCCACTGCACGACCCGCTGCTCGGCCTCGAGCGGGTTGACCACGGCGGCGGGGTCGTCGGTGGGCGGCAGAGCCACCCACGCGAGCCGCCGCACCTCGGGGAGGTCCTCGCCGTCCGGGCCGTCGACCACGTCGAGCAGGAAGCGGGACGTGACCCGTGGAGACTTGGGCTCGCCCCAGACGTGCGCGCTGAGCAGCATCGCCCGCTTGGCGCGGGTGAACGCGACGTACGCGAGCCGCCGCTCCTCGCCCATGGCGTGCTCGCCGCCGCGCAGGACGAACTGCTCGATCCGCGTCTCCAGGTCCTTGGTGTCGGTGGCGCCGGCCCAGTCCAGCACCGGCAGGCCGGCGCTGTCGCCGCGCAGCGCGTACGGGATGCCGCCACCGGACAGGCCGCCCGTCCAGCCCCTGTTCTTGGGGGTGCTGCAGGCCCACTCGCCGTTCTTCACCGAGCTCACGGTGTACGACAGGTCCGGGAAGGTGCCCTCCACCAGGCCCGGGACGGCCACGGCGTCCCACTCCAGCCCCTTGGCCGCGTGGACGGTGAGCACCTGGACGGCGCCCTCCTTCGGCTCGACGTAGCCCTTGTCCAGGCCGCGCTCCTCGTCGAGCGCTGCCCTCAGCCACGCCAGGAACCCACCAAGGTTGGGCCGGTCGGCGCTGACCGAGAAGGTGGCCGCCACGTCGGCGAACGCGTCGAGGTGGGCGCGCGCGACGCTGGGGGTGTACCCGGGCCGGGCGAGCACCTCGATGTCGAGGCCGAGGGCGCGCTCGGCCTCGCCGACGAGGTCGGCGAGCGGCAGGGCGGTGAGCCCGCGCATCCGGCGGATCGTCTGCTGCAGCCCGTGGAGCCGGGCGAGCGCCGTGTCGCTGATCCGCCTGCCGTCCCAGCTCTGCCAGCCCGGGCGGGGCAGGTCGTCGACGGCCTCGACGATGCTCGCCGTGTCGGAGCTGTCGGGCGACTGGTCGCGCACCCCGCTCGACCCCACCACCTCCGCGTCCCCGTCACCGAGCTCGGGGGCCTCGCCGCCCGCGGCGTCGGCGTCGGCCGCCTCCTGCTCGGGCCGGCCGTGGCCGAGCCGGACCTCCTGCTGGTGGCGGGCCCAGGCCATGAGCCCGTCGAGGTCGGCCGCCCCGAGCCGGCACAGCGGGCCGGTGAGCAGCCGCACCAGCTGGTCGCCCCGGGTCGGGTCGTGGACGACGTGCAGCAGGGCGGTGATGTCCTCGACCTCGGGGGTCAGCAGCAGGCCGCCGAGACCCACCACCTCGTACGGCAGCTCGGCCCGCTCCAGAGCGTCGATGACCGGTGCGAAGAGCGACCGCTTGCGGCACAGGACGGCGAAGGACTTCGCCCCCGTGCGGCGCTGCTCGCCGAGCCACTGGGCGACGAGGGCCGCCTCGTCCCGGACGGTCTCCACGCGGGCCACGTCGACCCGCCCGGGCCCGGCGCCGGGGCGCGCGTCCAGCGCCTCGACCTGCACGCTCGAGGTGTCGCGCAGCGGGCCCGCCACGCGGTTGGCGACGTCGAGCACGAGCCGGTCGTTGCGCCAGCTGGTGGTGAGCGGCACCCTCGGCACCGGCTCGCCCCCGGTGCTGAACGCCTGGCGGAACGCCGACAGGGTGGTCGCGCTGGCCCCGCGCCAGCCGTAGATCGACTGGTTGGGGTCGCCCACCGCCGTGACGCGCACAGGCTCGCCGGGCGCCGCGAACAGCGCCCGCAGGAGCTGGAGCTGGGCGTCGGAGGTGTCCTGGAACTCGTCGAGCAGCACCACCCGGAACCGCTGCCGCTCGATCGCGCCGATGTCGTCGAACGTGCGGGCCAGCGTGGCCGCGAGCGCCATCTGGTCGGCGAAGTCCATGGCGTCGCGCGACTTCTTCAGCGCGAGGTACCGCTCGACGATGGGCAGCACGCCGGCGCGGGCGCGCAGGTTGGCCACCAGGTCCCGACCGTGCTTCAGCAGGCCCGGGGACCGGCTCGACCCCGAGGGCAGGGCGGCGAGGGCCTCCTCGATGCGCGCGATGTATGCCGCGACCTCACCGGGGGTGCGCAGGTGCTCGGCGAGCTCGCCGGCCAGGTCGACGACGGCGCCCACGACCGTGGCCTCCGCACCGGTGACGTCGTCCATGGGACCGTCGTAGGCGGCGACGACCTCGGCGGCGTACTGCCAGGCGGCCGCCTCGGACAGCAGCCGGGACTCGCTCTCGTACCCCAGCCGCAGCGCGTGCTCGCGCACGAGCCGGCCGGCGTAGGAGTGGTAGGTGGAGACGGTCGGGGTGCCGCCGAGCACCTCGGCGCCGGTCTCGTCGTCGGTGTCGGCGGGGGTCCAGACGCCCTTGGCCTCGAGCTGGCGCAGCCGCAGGCCGATCCGCTCGGCGAGCTCGGTCGCCGCCTTGCGGGTGAAGGTGAGCCCGAGGACCTGGTCGGGGTCGACGTACCCGTTGGCCACGAGGTAGACGACGCGGCTCGTCATCGTCTCGGTCTTGCCCGAGCCGGCACCGGCGACCACGAGCAGGGGCTGGTCGGGGTCGGCCTCGATCACAGCGGCCTGCTGGCGGGTCGGCCGGGGCAGCTCCAGCGCGTCGGCCAGCGACACCGCGGTGTGCCGGGGCGTGCGGTCCGCCGGGGAGACGTCGCCCGCGAGCGTCACCTGCTCGGTCACAGCACCCTCCCCTCGGGCTGGGCGGGGCACGACGCCTTGACCGCGCAGAGCTTGCAGTGGTCGCCGACCTGCGCCAGGAAGCCCGCGCCGGACATGCCCTCGGCCGTCTCGGCCACCAGCCGGCCGGCCCAGTCCGGGTCGTCCGCCTCCGCGAGCGCGCCCTGCGGCTGCACCTGGTGCTTCTTGCCCGCGGCCTTGCCGATCTGGAGGAGCGCGGCACCGGCCGAGCGCTCGCCCTCGCCGAACGCGCCCCGCTCCACGGCCAGCTGGTAGACCCCGAGCTGCGGGTGGGTGTCGAGGTCGTCGGCCTTCGGCTTGCTGCTGCCGGTCTTGTAGTCGACCACCCGGAGCCCCTCGGCTCCGCGCTCGAGCCGGTCCACGCGGCCGCTCACGACGGCCCGGCCGAGGGTGACCTTCATCGCCACCTCGGCGCCGACCTTGGTCCAGCCCTTGCCCTGCGCCTCGGCGAAGTAGCCCCCGAGCCGCGTGACCATCTCGTGCGCCTCGGCGCGCTTGCGGTCCGACACCCAGCCCTGCGGCATCCCCAGCCGGGCCCAGCGGGCATCCACCTCGGCGGCCATCGTCGCGGCGTCGACGTCGCCGAGGTCGGCGGCGATGTCGTGGACGAGGGTGCCGATGTCGGCCGCGCCCACCCGGGGGCCGTCGCCGCCCACCGAGCTGAGCAGCCAGCGCAGGCCGCACTGACCGAAGGACTCGACCTTGCTCGGCGAGACCCGGACCTCCTGGTCCGCCTCCCTCAGCGGGCGGTCGTCGCTGAGCGACCGCAGGACCCACCACTGCGACGGGTCTGCACCCGGGACGCGCGCGTCGGCGAGCCGGGCCAGCGCCGCCACGGCGGTGGCGCGCTCGGGGGCTCGCCCGTCGACGAGCTGGCGCCGGAGCTCGCCGACGAGGGTGGGCAGCGTCATCGTGCGCGAGACGTCGGTGAAGGGGCGGTCGCCGAGGCGCTCGACCGTGCCCGGGTCGACGACGTCGAGGTAGACCGAGGGCTGGTCCTCCTCGCTGCGCACGGCCGTCACGACGACCCGCTCACTGGCCCGGGTGAGCGCCACGAGGAACAGCCGGGTCTCGTCGTACCGGACGGCCGCCTGGGCCGCCCGGAACCCCGGGTCGCGGCCCGACACGACGTCGACGAGCTGCTCGGAGCCCAGCAGCGACCCCCGCAGGCGCAGGTCGGGCCAGACCCCTTCCTGCACCCCGGCGACGACGACGAGGCGCCACTCGTTGCCGGCCGCTGCCTGCGGGGTGGTCACGACGACGGACTCGTCGGCGGGCGACCTCGCCACGAGGGTGTCCCCGGGGATGTCCTGGCTCTCGACGTGGGTGAGGAACTCGCCCGGGCCGGACAGGGGCAGCCGGTCGGTGAACCGGGCGGCGGCGTCGAAGAGACCCACGACGGCATCGAGGTCGCGGTCGGCGCGGGCCGCGCCCGGCCCGTTGCCGAGCGCCGCGGCCCGCCACTCCTGGCCGAGGCGCACGGAGGACCACATGCTCCAGAGGACGGTCTCGGCGGTGACCCCCTGCTCCCAGCGCCGGCCCGGCTCGGCACTCGGCCTGGCCGCCTCGAGCCCCGCGCGCAGCATCGTCGCGACCCGGCGGGCCGGGTTGGCCTCGACGCCGAGCTCCTGCATCGACCCCGGCGTCACGAGGGCCTGGGCGAGCAGCTCGTCGCTCGTCCGGCTGCCGCCGGCGGCGAGCTCCTCGCGGCGCAGGGCGCGCCGCAGGCGGCGCAGGCTCACGGCGTCGGCGCCGCCGAGCGGGGACGTGAGCAGGTCGACGGCCACCTGCGGCGACACGACGTCAGCCTCGCCCTGGGCCAGCTCGAGGACCACGCGCAGCAGGGCGAGCAGGGGACGCACCGCCACCTCGTCCCGCACCGGCAGGTCGGTGGCGCTGCCCGCCACGGGCACGCCGGCCGCCATCAGCACCCGGCGCAACGTGGCCGTGCGGCCCTGGCCGCGCACGACCACCGCCATCTGCGACCACGGCACCCCGTCGCGCAGGTGGGCCTGCCGCAGCTCGCCCGCCACGAGACTCGCCTCCTGGCTCACCGCCCGCACCAGGTGGACGTCGACGGCGCCGCCGGGGCGCCCGGGCCGCGTCTGGCGCTGGGCGCCACCCCCCAGGGCCCCGATCTTGGGGGCCACCCGGGCCGCAGCGGCGTGCACGGCCGCCGGGAGGCGGTGTGCCGTGGGCAGCACGAGCGTGGGCCCGTCGCCCAGCCCGTGCCAGCGGTCGGCGAGGAAGCGCGGGTCCGCCCCCCGGAAGGTCTGCACCGCCGTGTCGGTGTCGCCGAGCAGGACGAGGTCGATGCCGGGGGCGAGGACCGTGCGCAGCAGCCGGACGGCCGCAGCGGTCAGCTCCTGGGCGTCGTCGACGACGACGAGCCGCAGCCCGTCGCGGACGCGGGCCATCGCCTCGGGGTCCTCCTCGAGCAGGTCGGCGGCCGAGCCGAGGATCCAGGCCGGGTCGTAGGCACCCGGGGCGGACAGGGCCGTCACCTCGTCGTACTCCGCGAGCACGTCGGCGGCGGCGACCCACTCGGGCCGGTCGTGCTGCTCCCCCAGCCGGCGCAGGTCCGCGGGCTCCAGGTCGTGCTCCACCGCCCGCATGAGCAGGTCGCGCAGCTCGCCGCGGAAACCCTTGGTGGACAGGGCCTCCCGCACCCGCTCGGGCCACCTCGGTCCCCGGGTCTCGCCCGAGGCGTGGCCGGCGAGGAGCTCACGCAGGGTGACGTCCTGCTCGGGACCGCTGAGCAGCCGCGGCGCGGGGTCACCGCGCAACGCCGCGGCCTGGCGCAGGATGCCGAACCCGAACGCCTGGTGGGTCCGGGCCAGCGGCTCCGTCGACGTGCGGCCGAGGCGGGCCGTGACGCGCTGGCGCAGGTCGCCGGCGGCCACGCGCGAGGACGTGAGCAGCAGGCACTGGTCGGGCGCGAGGCCGTCGCGCTCGACCCGGTCGACGACGACCTCCACGGCCGTCGTCGTCTTGCCGGTGCCCGGGCCGCCGAGCACGCGCAGCACGCTGCCCCGGTGGTCGACGACCGCCTGCTGCACCTCGTCGAGGGCAGGCGGGTCGACCACGAGCCCGGGGGCGCGTCGCAGCGTCAGCACACCCTCATCCCACCATCTCGCGCCGACACCGCCCGCACCCGACGCGCCTCGCCCCTCGTGACGCTCGTCTGTGCGCAGACGAGCGTCGCGCCGCGCACGGATCTGCTCTGCGCGCAGTGGGACGCAGGTGTGTGAGCAGACGTGCGTGCTCCGGGCTCGGGTCCCGCGCCGGTCACGACCCCGGGCCCTCCCAGCGGCCGCGCGCCATGTCCACCCTCCGGCCGAGCGGGCCGCCGACCAGCGGGGTCGACTCCTCGCGCCACCGGGCGACCGCCTCGTCCTCCAGCCCCTGCGGCGGGTACCCGCCGGACCGGATCACACGCCACCACGGCACGTCCGAGCCGTACCGCGCCATCACCGACCCGACCCCACGGGCACCCCCGCGACCCAGGATCTCGGCCAGGTCGCCGTACGTCGCGACCTTGCCCTCGGGGATCCGGTCGACGAGGTCGAGCACGTCGTCGGCGAACTCGCTCGGCAGCCCGAAGTCCCTCTCCTGCGTCACCACGGCGTCTCCCGTGTCACCACGGCGTCTCCCGTGTCACCACGGCGTCTCCTGCGTCCCCACGGCGGTCAGTAGACCGGCAGGCTCGGGTCGACGTCATGCACCCACGCCAGGACCCCGCCGCTGAGGTTGGCGACGTCGCCACGGCCGGTCGCAGCGAGCAGCCCGGCCGCCTCGGCCGACCGCACACCGGACTTGCACATCACGACCACCGGCACGCCCTCGGGCAGCTCACCGGCCGCCTCCCCGTCGCGGAACCGGTCCAGGTGCAGTGCCCTGGCGCCCGGGATCGCCACGACCTCGCGCTCGCCCGGCTCGCGCACGTCGACGAGCTCGAACTCCCGTTCACCCCGCCCGCGCTCCTCCAGCATCCGGGCCAGGTCGGTCGCCGAGACCTCCTCGTATGCCGCGGGGGCGGCCTCCGAGCCCGCGTCGCCGCCGGCCGCAGCGCCGGCGGGCCCGGCGCCCCCGGCATACGCACCGGCACCGGGGCCACGCACCGCGCAGAACTGCTCGTAGTCCACGAGCGCCGTCACCGTGGGGTCCTCGCCGCAGACGGGGCAGCGCGGGTCGGGCCGCACCGTCAGGGTGTCCCAGGTCTGGCGCAGGGAGTCGTGCACGAGCAGGCGTCCCACGAGCGGCTCACCCTCGCCGGTGATCAGCTTGACCGCCTCGGCGACCTGGACCGACCCGATCGACGCGCACAGCACCCCCAGGACCCCGCCCGTCGCGCACGAGGGCACGGCGTCGGGCGGCGGCGGGTCGGGGAAGACGCAGCGGTAGCACGGCCCCACCCCGGCGAACCACACCGACACCTGGCCGTCGAACCGGTAGATCGAGCCCCACACGTGGGGCAGCCCGAGCAGGACGCAGGCGTCGTTGACGAGGTAGCGCGTCGGGAAGTTGTCGGCGCCGTCGAGCACGACGTCATAGTCGGCGAGGATCTCCAGCGCGTTGGAGGAGTCGAGCCGCACGTCGTGGCGCACGACCTCGACGAGCGGGTTCACCGACGCCACGGTCTCGGCCGCCGACTCGGTCTTGGGCCGGCCCACGTCGGCGACGCCGTGCACCACCTGGCGCTGGAGGTTCGAGGCGTCCACCACGTCGTCGTCGACGACGCCGATCGTCCCGACCCCGGCCGCCGCGAGGTAGAGCAGGGCCGGAGAGCCGAGCCCCCCGGCGCCGACCACGAGCACGCGGGCGTTCGCGAGCCGGCGCTGGCCCTCGAGACCGATCTGCGGGAGCAGGATGTGCCGGGCGTACCGGGCCTTCTGCTCCGCGGTCAGCTCCGGGCCCGGCGACACGAGCGGGGGGATGCCCATGCCTCGCACAGTACCCGCGCCCGGCGACGGTGCGGTTACCCGTGCGTACGATGTGCACGACCCCGCAGCCCGGCTGCGACACCTCGATCGGAGACACCCGAATGTCGCTCAGCGCAGAGCAGCGCACCGGCACCCGCCAGCCCGGCCAGCGCATGCCCCGTTCCGCCCGTCGCGCACAGCTGCTCGAGGCCGCGCAGGCGGCGTTCGTCGAGTCCGGCTACCACGCGGCGGCCATGGACGACATCGCCGAGCGCGCCGGTGTCTCCAAGCCGGTCCTCTACCAGCACTTCCCCGGCAAGCTCGAGCTCTACCTCGCCCTGCTCGACAAGCACTCCGAGGCCCTCGAGCAGCTCGTGCGACAGGCGCTGGCGTCGACCCACGACAACAAGGAGCGGGTCTACGCCTCGATCGCGGCCTACTTCGACTTCGTGTCGCGCGACGGAGCAGCCTTCCGGCTCATCTTCGAGTCCGACCTGACCAACGAGTCCGCCGTCCGCAACCGGCTCGACGCCGTCGGCCTGGTCTGCGCCGAGGCCGTCGCCGAGGTCATCGCCGAGGACACCGGGCTGAACGAGGAGGACGCCTCCCTGCTCGGCATGGCGCTCACCGGCCTGGCCCAGGTGTCCGCCCGCCACTGGCTCGCCCAGGGCAACGACGTCCCCAAGGACGAGGCCGCCCGCCTGGTCGGCTCGCTCGCGTGGCGCGGCCTCGGCTCGTTCCCGAAGGTCGACGCCGAGACGACCTGAGCCGGGCGCACGGCCCACCGCTCAGCCACCGCTCCGCCCATCGCGACGCCCTGAGCGAACACGAGCGCCCCGGCGCCCGGCCGGGGAAGGTTCGGCCCGTGGCGGCCGTTAGGTTGGGCAGCAGCACGCACGCGCGCAGGTATGCCGGGTGCCCCCGTTTCGAGAGAGAGGACCTCACGTGGAGGTCAAGATCGGCGTCCAGAACGTCGCCCGCGAGATCACCTTCGAGACCGACGCCAGCCCCGACGAGGTGGTCAAGGCCGTCACCGCCGCCATCGAGAACGGCTCGCCCCTCACCCTCACCGGTGAGAAGGGCCGCCAGGTCCTGGTTCCGGCCGGCGTCCTCGGCTACGTCCAGATCGGCGAGTCCGAGCGGCGCGGAGTCGGCTTCGGCAACATCTGAGGTCGTCCGCACGCGTCCGGCCCCTGACCGCCTCGACCGCGCTGACCTGCAGCTTTCCTCCCTCATCGTCACCACTGCGTGACGCCGCCACCGGGCGCGGTGGCGTGCGAACCCGGCCCATCCGTGGTCGAGTAGGGGCGGACGGGCCTCAGCGGCCCCTGGAGAGAGGAACAGTGGGATGGAGATCATCGGTCTGATCATCGCGGGAGCCATCATCGGGGCTCTGGCGCGGCTGTTCATGCCAGGCCGTCAGCCGGTCGGCGTGCTCATCACGGTCATCCTCGGCATCGTCGGGGTCCTGATCGGCTACTGGCTGGCAGGGTTGCTCGGGGTCGAGTCGACCAGCGGCATCGACTGGTTGCGCTGGATCATCAGCATCATCGTCGCGGCGGTGCTCATCGCCATCTACGTCGCCATGACCGGGCGGCGCAGGACGGTCTGACCCGAGACGCACACGAAGGGCCCGGTCCGCGTGGACCGGGCCCTTCGTCATGTCCAGGGGTCCGGGACGCGCGAGGCCCGCTCCGGGGGACGTCAGGCGGCGAGGCCGAGGCGTCCCATCCGGCGGGTGTGCTCGTCGGTGAGCCGCGCGAACATGCGGCCCAGCTCGGCGAGGTCGGCGCTGGGTCGGTCGGACCCCACGCCGCCGACGAGCAGCGACGCCAGCGCGTCCCGCTCGACTGCGACCTGCTGGGCCTGCGACAGTGCCTCGCCGACGAGCCTGCGGCCCCACAGCGCGAGCCGGCCCGCCACCTTCGGGTCGTCCTTGATCGCCTCGCGGACCACCTTGACCACGAAGTCCGCCTGCCCGACGTCCGCCATGGCGGAGTGCACCAGCTCCTGCGTGGACGGGTCCACGTACGCGGCGATCTCCCGGTAGAAGTCGGTCGCGATCCCGTCCCCGACGTACGCCTTGACCAGGCCCTCGAGCCACGTGCTCGGCCGCGTGCGCTCGTGGAAGGCGTCGATCGGCGCGATGAACGGCGCCATCGACTGCTCCGAGTCGATGCCCATGTCGGCCATCCGGGAGACGAGCATCTCGTAGTGACGGAACTCCGCCACCGCCAGCGAGGCCACCGAGGCCTTGAGCGGCTGTGTCGGGGACATCTCCGCGTCCCCGGCGAGCCGCACGAACGCGGTGAGCTCGCCGTACGCCAGGACACCGAGCAGGTCGGCCACGGCGTCGCGGTAGAGCGGGTCGGCGAGCCAGTCCTGCTGCGTCATGGCGCTCACCCTACAAGCGGGTCGGCCCGTCACCGGCGCCCTTCCCCCCTGCGGTCGTTCGGGCCCCCCTGCTGCAGCCCCCACGTCCCCCGGTGCGGCCCGGCGATTGGGGTGCCGCACCCTGCCCCGGTACAGTGAAGGGGTCAAACGGTGCCCGGTCGGCACGAATCTGCCGCGGATCGACGTCCGCGCCCCCACTGAAGACCTCCGATCGGCCCACAGCGCGCGCCACCGACGCGGCGGCGCCCGATCGAGAGAACTCCATGACCGAGACCCCCACGAGCACCCCTGTGCCCGCCGAGCTCAGCTTCGCCGACTTCGACGTGCACCCCGACATCGTCGCCTCGCTCGCCGACGCGGGCATCATGAGCCCGTTCCCCATCCAGGCGATGACCCTGCCGGTCGCCCTGGCGGGCCACGACATCATCGGCCAGGCCAAGACCGGCACCGGCAAGACGCTCGGCTTCGGCGTCCCGATGCTGAACCGCACCATCGCCCGCGGCGACGCCGGCTGGGACGACTACGCGTACGCCGGCAAGCCCCAGGCCCTGGCCGTGGCGCCGACCCGCGAGCTCGCCGTGCAGGTGGCGGGCGACCTGGAGAAGGCCGGCAGGCGCCGCGGCATCCGGGTCCTCACCGTCTACGGCGGCCGCGCCTACGAGCCGCAGATCGACGCCCTGACCAAGGGCGTCGAGATCGTCGTCGGCACCCCCGGGCGGCTCATCGACCTGGCCAAGCAGGGCCACCTCGACCTGTCGCACGTGAAGTCCGTCGTCCTCGACGAGGCCGACGAGATGCTCGACCTGGGCTTCCTGCCCGACGTCGAGAAGCTGCTCGCGATGACCCCCGGGTCGCGCCAGACCATGTTGTTCTCGGCCACCATGCCGGGTGCCGTCGTGGCCCTGGCCCGGCGCTACATGAGCCAGCCGACGCACATCCGCGCCATGGGTGACGACCAGGAGAACGCCCACACGGTCAAGGCCGTCGAGCAGTTCGTCTACCGCGCCCACGCCATGGACAAGGTCGAGATGCTCGCCCGCATGCTCCAGGCCGAGGGCCGCGGGCTCACGATCATCTTCAGCCGCACCAAGCGCACGGCGGCCAAGGTCGCCGACGAGCTGGTCGACCGCGGGTTCGCCGCCGCCGCCATCCACGGCGACCTCGGGCAGGGCGCCCGCGAGCAGGCGCTGCGCGCCTTCCGCAACGGCAAGGTCGACATCCTCGTCGCCACCGACGTCGCCGCCCGCGGCATCGACGTCGACAACGTCACGCACGTCATCAACTACCAGTGCCCCGAGGACGAGAAGACCTACCTGCACCGGATCGGCCGCACCGCGCGGGCCGGCAACACCGGCATCGCGGTCACCTTCGTCGACTGGGACGACATGCCCCGTTGGGGACTCATCAACAAGACCCTCGACCTCGGCATCCCCGAGCCCGAGGAGACGTACTCGTCCTCGGACCACCTCTTCGAGCAGCTCAACATCCCGCGCGGGGCCAAGGGCAGGCTGCCCCGGGCCCAGCAGACCCGGGCCGGGCTCGGGGCCGAGGTCCTCGAGGACCTCGGTGAGACCGGCAAGTCCGGCGGCCGGCGGCCGCAGGGCGGCGGCCGTGACGGAGGCCGCCCGCAGGGCGGCAGCCGCGACGGAGCTCGCGGTCGTGGTCAGGCCGGGGGTCGGGACGGCGGCCGCGACGGCGGTCGTGGCGGCTCCGAGCAGCGCGCCGAGGGCGACGACGCGGCCTCGGCTCGTCCGCGCCGCAACCGCAACCGCCGGCGCACCCAGGGCGGCAAGCCCGCGGGCGAGACCACCCAGGGCTGAGGGGTCCCCATCGGGTGCACCACCCGGGTACAGCAAGGAGGGCCGGCGTCGACGACGCCGGCCCTCCTTGCTGTCTGCGCTGCCCCGGGGTCAGGCCCCGATGGTCGCGGTGTCGATGACGAAGCGGTACCGCACGTCGGACTTCACGACCCGGTCGTAGGCCTCGTCGACCTGGTCCGCACCGATCGTCTCGATCTCGGCGGCGATGCCGTGCTCGGCGCAGAAGTCGAGCATCTCCTGGGTGAGCGCGATGCCGCCGATGTTCGAGCCGGCGACGGTCTTGTCACCGTTGATCAGCGCGCCGAAGGGCAGCTGCTGCGGGCTCGGCGGCAGGCCGACGGTGACGAACGTGCCGAACGGCTTGAGCAGCGAGAGGTACTGCGGCAGGTCGAGGTCGGCGCTGATCGTCGAGATGATCACGTCGAACGCCCCCGCGAGGTCCTCGAAGGTCTTGGCGTCGCTCGTCGCGCGGTAGTCGCGGGCACCGAAGCGCCGGCCGTCCTCCTGCTTGGACAGGCCCTGGCTCAGCACGGTGACGTCGGCCCCCATCGCGGAGGCGATCTTGACGCCCATGTGGCCGAGGCCGCCCATGCCCACGATCGCGACCTTGGCGTCGGGGCCGGCGTGGTCGAGCCAGCGCTTGAGCGGGGTGTAGAGGGTGATGCCCGCGCACAGCAGCGGGGCGGCCTTGTCGAGGTCGAGGCCGTCGGGGATGCGCACGACGAAGCGCTCGGTCACCACGACCTGCTGGCTGTAGCCGCCCTGGGTCGTGGTGCCGTCGACGTCGGTGTCGCCGTAGGTGAAGACGGTCTTCTTCGCGCAGAAGTTCTCGTGGCCGGCCTTGCACTGGGCGCACTCGCCGCACGAGTCGACCATGCAGCCGACGCCGACGCGGTCGCCGACCTTGAAGCTGGTCACCTCGGGCCCGACCTCGCTCACGACACCGGCGATCTCGTGGCCGGGGGTGAGCGGGTAGGTCGTGTCGCCCCACTCGCCGCGGACGGTGTGGATGTCGCTGTGGCAGATACCGGCGAACTTGATGTCGATGCGGACGTCGTCGGCACGCAGGTCACGCCGCTCCACCGTCGTCGTCTCGAACCGGCCGTCGGCGGACGGCATGGCCAGGGCAGGGGTGGTGGTCGTCATGTCACTCCTCGGGTCGGGAAGGTGCCCGGTCGGGGGAAGGGGCACCATCTGGTGACAAGGACGCGACAGGTGCCGCTATTCCGCAACCGCGGCCGCCGTGGCCGGCGCCACAGCGCGGTCACGGCTGGGTGACCGCCGGGTCAGAGCTGCTTCGCGAGGGCTGCGGCGACCTCGCGGTAGGCGTTCGCGCCCTTGGAGGTACGGGACGTCGCGAGGATCGAGCGGCCGACCGCGGGCGCCTCGGCGAACCGCACGGTCTTCGGGATCGGCGGGTCGAGCACGGGCAGGTCGTAGCGCTCCCCCACGTCGGCGAGCACCTCGCGGGCGTGGTTGCTCCGGCCGTCGAAGAGCGTGGGCAGGATCCCGAGCACGCGCAGGTCCTTGTTGAGGATCTTCTGCACGTCGGCGACGGTGTCGAGCAGCTGACCGACACCGCGGTGGCTCAGCATCTCGCACGGCATCGGGATGACGAGGCCCTGGGAGGCCGTCAGGGCGTTGAGCGTGAGTACGCCGAGGCTCGGCGAGCAGTCGAGCAGGATCACGTCGTACTCGGCGCGGACGTCCTCGAGCACGCCGCGCAGGATGTACTCGCGCCCCGGGCGGGGCAGCAGCTGCGCCTCCGCCCCCGCGAGGTCGATGACGCTCGGCACGAGGTCGACGCCGTCCTCGCACGCGATCCGCACGTCGGCGATCCCCGCCGTGCCGAGCAGGACCTCGTTGACCGACCCCTCCACCTCGTCGGGGTCGACCCCGAGGCTGAAGGTGAGGCAGGCCTGGGCGTCGAGGTCCACGAGCAGCACCCGCTTGCCCTGTTCCGCGAACGCCGCGCCCAACGAGGCGACCGAGGTCGTCTTGGCGACCCCGCCCTTCTGGTTGGCCACGGAGACGACCGTGGCCGGCCTGGTGCGCTTGCTCGCCACGTGCTGGCCTTTCGTGCGGGACGGTCGGTATGCCGGCTCGCGGCCCAGTCTGTCAGGTCGCGGGGACCGGGTCCTCCAGGGCCGCCCAGTCGGACTTCTCCGGGCCGAAAGCCTGGCCGGCCGGGCAGTGCCGCCGGAAGTCGCACCACTGGCACAGCGGCCCGACCCGCGCCGGGAACCGCCCGGAGTCGACGCCGAACTGGGCGTAGTCGTCCTCGGCGCGGCGGGCGTCGGCCGCGATCGACTCGGCCTCGGCGAGCTTGCGCTGGAGGGACTCGGGCGTGTGCTCGTGGCTCGCGACGGTGCCCGAGGGCACGTGGTGCAGCTCGACCCGGACGCAGCGACGGCGGAACATCTTCCAGGCCGCGGCGGCGTAGAGGGCGAGCGGCAGGGAGGTGCGGGCGTCGTCGTCGGTCGGGGCGACCCGGCTCGTCTTGTAGTCGACGACCGCCAGCCCGTCGCCGCGGTCGTCGAGCCGGTCGATGCGACCGGACAGGGCAAGCTGCTCCGTCTTGAACGAGACGGTGCGCTCGATGCCCAGCGGCTGGGTGGCGGGGTCGACGTCGCCGAGGTAGTCGGTCACGTGGCCCTGCGAGCGCTCGCGCCACTGCCGGGAGTGGTCGGCGTCGCGGAAGCCCATGTCGATCCACGACGTGCCGACCAGCTCGGCACCGGCGGCCGGCGTGCGTCGCTCGCCGGGCAGGTCCCACCAGTCGCGCAGGGCGTTGTGCACGGCGACGCCCAGCGAGGTGTGGGCGCGCTGCGGCCGGGGCGGCGGGGCGGGGCGGTCGAGGTACTGCATGCGGTACCGGCGGGGGCAGTCCACCCACGCCAGCAGCTTGCTGGGGCTGGCGCGGAAGAGGCGCCGCGGCATACCGGCGAGCTCGCCCTGCTCGAACGCGCCGGTCACGACTGGTGCACCGGCTGCCCTGCCGGCCCCTGCTGCTCCCACGCCGCCCAACCTAGGACGTACCGCTGACAAAGGCGCGGATGCTGTCGGCCACCATCTGCACCGCGATGGCCGACAGGAGCAGACCGGCGATGCGGGTCAGCAGCACGGTGCCGCTGTCCTTGAGCACCCGGTGGATCTGGCCGGCGAAGCGCAGGAACAGCCACACGACGACGAGCACGGCGACCAGCGCGGCGCCCACCGCGATGTACTCCCCCGGCCGGGTGGAGCCCTGCACGGCGAGCATGGTCGCGACGATGGCCCCCGGTCCGGCGAGCAGCGGGGTGCCCAGCGGGACGAGGGCGACGTTGACCCCGGCGTCGGCGTGCTGCTCCTGCTCGGAGCCGGTCAGCAGCTGCAGCGCGACGAGCAGCAGCAGGAGCCCGCCCGCGCCCTGCAGCGCGGGCAGCGAGATGTGCAGGTAGTTGAGGATCTGCTGGCCGAACACCGCGAACGCTGCGATGACGCCGAGCGCGACCAGGCTGGCGCGCCGCGCCGCGGCCACCTTCTGGCGCTGGGTCAGGGAGCCGGTGAGGGCCAGGAAGATCGGCAGCGCGCCGGGCGGGTCCATGATGACCAGCAGGGTCACGAACACCGAGCCGAACACCTGGGGGTCGAGCAGGGTGCTCACGCCCGCACCACCGCCACGCCGCTCGTGGCCTGTCGCTCGATCTCGGCGAGCACCTCCTGGCTGGTGGTGTTCTCGCCGAGCCGGTTGCGCTTGCCCGCGCCGTGGTAGTCGCTGGCGCCGGTGGTGAACAGCCCCAGCTCCACCGCAAGCGCCCGGGCGTGGTCGCGCTGCGCGTCGGTGTGGTCGCGGTGCTCCGCCTCGAGCCCGGCCAGGCCGGCGTGCGCCATCGCGGCGATGACGTCGTCGTCGACGGTCCAGCCTCGCGCGGAGGCGAACGGGTGCGCCATGACGGGCACGCCACCGGCCGCTCGGACGAGCTCCACCGCGAGCACCGGGCTGGGCGCGTAGTGCGAGACGTAGTAGGGGCTGCCGTTGCGCAGGACGTCGGTGAAGGCCGCGTCGCGGGTGGGCACGTAGCCGACCGCGACGAGCGCGTCGGCGATGTGTGGCCGCCCGAGCGTGGTGCCCTCCTGCGCCTGGGCCCGGACCGCCTCCATCGTGACCGGTATGCCGTCGGCGGCCATCCGCGCCACCATCCGCTCCGCGCGCCGCACCCTCGACTCGCGGGCCTTGTCGAGCTCGGCGGCCAGCGGTGCGAACTGCGGGTCCACGAGGTAGCCGAGCAGGTGGACGCTGATCCCTCGGTGCGAGCAGGAGACCTCGACACCGGGCACGAACCCGACGCCCAGCTCGCGGGCCGCGGCCTGCGCGGCCGGCCACCCGGCATACGTGTCGTGGTCGGTCAGCGCCACCACGTCGAGCCCGGTCCGCGCCGCCTGTGCGACGACGACCTCGGCCGGCTCGGTGCCGTCACTCGCGGAGGAGTGGGTGTGGAGGTCGATGCGCACGGGCCCAAGCGTAGGGGTGGCGCCGGGGCGGCCCGGGTCACCCCACCGTGGCGCCCACGCGTCAGCCGTGGAGCGGGCGCAGCTCCACCGTCTCCCCCGGCCCGGAGAACTGCGCGGCGACCTCCTCGGCCCGCTCCTGGCTCGCGACGTCGAGCAGGAAGAAGCCCGCGAAGTGCTCGACGGTCTCGGCGTACGGGCCGTCCATGACCTTGCGGCGCCCGCCCTCCCAGCGGAAGAGCCGGGCGTCGTGCGGGCTGCCCAGCGCTTGGCCGCCCACGAGCTCGCCACTGGCCGACAGGTCCTGCAGCAGGGCGTCGAAGTCGTCGTTCTGCTGTCGGCGCTCGGCCTCCGACAGGTGCTGGTACTCGGGGAGATGGTCGCTCGTCGGGTGGCCCCAGGGCTGGGGGTTGCTGTGGATGAGGATGACGTACTTCATGATGGTTCCCTCTCAGGCTGGTGCGGGTTCTGCCGCCGGGGCCACGGCGGCCTCGACACCCCCATGACGCGGACCGCACGGTGGTCTCGACAAAGTCAGGAGCAGTCTTTCGAAGGCTGTGAGCCAACGCACGCGGCATACCGGTGTCGTCGCCCAACCCGACCCGGCACGATGGGGCGCATGCAGTTCGGACGCAGCTACGAGGAGTTCGAGGTCGGCGCGGTGTACAAGCACTGGCCGGGCAAGACGGTGACCGAGTACGACGACCACCTGTTCTGCCTGCTGACCATGAACCACCACCCGCTCCACCTCGACGCCAACTACGCGGAGAACACCACCCAGTTCCGGAAGAACGTGGTCGTGGGCAACTACGTCTACTCGTTGCTGCTGGGCATGTCGGTGCCGGACGTCTCGGGCAAGGCCATCGCGAACCTCGAGGTCGAGAGCCTGCGCCACGTCGCGCCGACCTTCCACGGCGACACGATCTACGGCCAGACCGAGGTCCTCGACAAGTGGGAGTCGACGAGCAAGGACGACCGGGGTGTCGTCCACGTCGAGACCAAGGGCTACAACCAGGACGGCGCACTCGTCTGCGTCTTCCGGCGCAAGGTCATGGTGCCGAAGCAGAGCTACCTCGACGCCCGCGGTGGCGAGCAGCCCGGCCGCCCCGACCTCGTCGAGCCCGCCCCCCAGGCCTGATCCGGCGCCCCTCGCCGGGTCGAGAGGGCAGGACATGCTGGCGGAGCCCGAGTTCCATCAGCATGTCCTGCCCTCTCGACGCGCCCGAGGCCGCCCTGAGTAGGGTCCCTCCATGGCCGATTTCGTTGGCGCGGTGGACCAGGGCACGACGAGCACGCGGTTCATGGTGTTCGACCACGACGGCGCCGAGGTCGGCCGCCGCCAGCTCGAGCACGAGCAGGTCCTGCCGCGGTCCGGCTGGGTCGAGCACAGCCCGCTGGAGATCTGGGAGCGCACGCAGACGGTCATCGCCTCGACCCTGGCCCGGCTCGACCTCCAGCCGCAGGACCTCGCCGCCATCGGCATCACCAACCAGCGCGAGACGACGGTCGTCTGGAACCGCCACACCGGCCGCCCGGTCCACAACGCGATCGTCTGGCAGGACACCCGGACCGACCGGATCGCCCGGGCCCTGGACCAGGACGGGCGCGGCGAGGTCATCCGGGAGCGCACCGGCCTGCCCCCCGCCGCCTACTTCGCCGGCGGGAAGGTCCAGTGGATCCTCGAGAACGTCGACGGGGCGCGCCGGGCCGCCGAGGACGGCGACCTGCTGTTCGGCACCATCGACACGTGGCTGCTCTGGAACCTCACCGGGGGCACCGACGGTGGCGTGCACGTCACGGACGTGACCAACGCGAGCCGCACCATGCTCATGGACCTGCGCACGCTCGACTGGGACGACGAGCTCCTCGGCTTCTTCGGCATCCCCCGGTCGATGCTCCCCACGATCCGGCCCAGCTCCGACCCCGCGCTCTACGGCACCACGCGCCCCGGCGGCCCCCTCGGGGGCGAGGTGGCGCTCGCGGGCGCGCTCGGCGACCAGCACGCCGCGACGGTCGGGCAGGTCTGCTTCCGCCCGGGCGAGGCCAAGAACACCTACGGCACCGGCAACTTCATGGTCCTCAACACCGGCGAGCAGATCGTGCGCAGCGAGTCCGGGCTGCTCACGACGGTCGCCTACCAGCTCGGTGACGCCAAGCCGGTCTACGCCCTCGAAGGCTCGATCGCCGTGACCGGGTCGGCGGTCCAGTGGCTGCGCGACCAGCTCGGCATCATCTCCGGGGCGGGGGACGTCGAGCGCCTGGCCGGCCAGGTGCAGGACAGCGGCGGCCTGTACTTCGTGCCCGCCTTCTCCGGGCTGTTCGCCCCCTACTGGCGCCCCGACGCCCGCGGGGCCATCGTCGGGATGAGCCGCTTCAACACCAACGCCCACCTGGCCCGCGCCACCCTCGAGGCCATCTGCTACCAGACCCGCGACGTCGCGGACGCCATGACCGCCGACACCGATGCGGCGGGCGTCCCGATGGAGCTCTCGGTCCTCAAGGTCGACGGCGGCGTGACCGCCAACAAGCTCTGCATGCAGCTGCAAGCGGACATTCTGGGCGTCCCCGTCTCACGGCCGGTGGTCGCCGAGACGACCGCGCTGGGGGCCGCCTACGCTGCAGGTCTGGCCACCGGCTTCTGGCAGGACACCGAGGAGCTGCGCGCCAACTGGCAGGAGTCGCAGCGCTGGGAGCCGACGTGGACCGAGGAACAGCGCGAGACCGGGTACGCCGGGTGGCGCAAGGCGGTCGAACGCACGCTGGACTGGGTCGACGTCGACGAGGAGTAGGACCGACATGAGCAGCGGACTGTCACCGCAGGACCGTCAGGCAGCCATCGACACCCTCGCCTCCGGCAAGGAGCTCGACCTCCTCGTCATCGGCGGTGGTGTGGTCGGCAGCGGCACGGCGCTCGACGCGGTGACGCGCGGGCTGTCCACCGGCCTGGTCGAGCAGCGCGACTTCGCCAGCGGCACGTCCTCGCGCTCGAGCAAGCTCATCCACGGGGGCCTGCGCTACCTCGAGATGCTCGACTTCGGCCTGGTCCGCGAGGCCCTGCGCGAGCGCGGGCTGCTCCTCACCCGGCTCGCGCCACACCTGGTCCGGCCGGTGCCCTTCCTCTACCCCCTCACCCACCACGTGTGGGAGCGCGGCTACGTGGGGTCCGGCATCGCCCTCTACGACGCCATGGCCATGGGTTCGGGCACCGGCGCCGGCCTGCCCCACCACCGGCACCTCACCCGGCGCCAGGCCCTGCGCCTCATGCCGAGCCTGCGCAGCACCGCCCTCACCGGGGCCGTCCAGTACTACGACGCCCAGGTCGACGACGCGCGCCACACCATGGAGATCGCCCGCACGGCCGCCCACTACGGCGCGCACGTCGCGAACCGGGTCGCCGCCATCGGGTTCCTGCGCCAGGGCGAGCGCGTCACCGGCATCCGCGCCGTCGACAAGCTCACCGACCGCGAGTTCGAGGTGCACGCCCGGCAGATCGTCAACGCGACCGGCGTCTGGACCGACGACACCCAGGCCATGGTCGGCGAGCGCGGGCAGTTCCACGTGCGGGCCAGCAAGGGCGTCCACCTGGTCGTGCCGCGCGACCGGATCCACTCCTCCACCGGCCTGATCCTGCGGACCGAGAAGTCGGTGCTCTTCGTCATCCCGTGGGGCCGGCACTGGATCCTCGGCACCACCGACACCGACTGGAACCTCGACAAGGCGCACCCCGCCGCCACCCGGGCCGACATCGACTACATCCTCGACCACGTCAACCGCGTCCTCGCGACGCCGCTGACGCACGAGGACGTCGAGGGTGTGTATGCCGGGCTGCGGCCCCTGCTCGCGGGCGAGTCCGAGTCGACCTCGAAGCTGTCCCGCGAGCACGTCGTCGCGCACAGCGCGCCGGGACTCGTGGTCGTCGCGGGCGGCAAGTACACGACCTACCGGGTCATGGCCAAGGACGCGGTGGACGAGGCGGTGCAGGGCCTCGAGGGCCGCTTCGCCGCCTCGACGACCGAGAACATCCCGCTCGTCGGCGCGGTGGGCTTCCAGGCCGCCTGGAACCAGCGGCACGCCCTGGCCGCCAAGGCGGGGCTCCACGTCGCCCGGGTCGAGCACCTGCTGCGGCGGTACGGCGCGCTCACCCAGGAGGTGCTCGACCTCGTCGCCGAGCGCCCCGAGCTCGGCGAGCCGCTCGACGGGGCCGAGGACCACCTCAAGGCCGAGGTCGTCTACGCCGCCTCGCACGAGGGCGCCCTGCACCTCACCGACATCCTCACCCGCCGCACCCGCATCTCGATCGAGGCCTGGGACCGTGGCGTCTCCGCCGCGGCCGCCGCCGCGGCGCTCGTCGCGCCGGTGCTCGGCTGGGACGAGGCGCGGCAGAAGACCGAGGTCGAGATCTACCTCGGCCGGGTCGAGGCCGAGCGGGTCAGCCAGACCATGCCCGACGACCTCACGGCGGACGAGGCCCGGCGCAGCGGGCCGGACGGGCGCATCTGACCCGCTCGACCGGCCTGACCTGCGACTTTGTCCTAGGGTCTGAGCATGGCTCGGTTGCGCACGGTGTCCCCCGGATCGCGCGGGTGGACCCGGCGCCGCAGCGGCAAGGGGTTCGTCTACCTCGACGAGCACGGCGCGCGCCTCCCCGCCGAGGAGGTCGAGCGCATCAGGGCCCTCGCCATCCCACCCGCGTGGACCGACGTGTGGATCTGTCCGCACCCCCGCGGCCACATCCAGGCGGTCGGCACCGACGGCGCGGGCCGCCGGCAGTACCTCTACCACCCGGACTGGCGGCTCAAGCGGGACCGGATGAAGTTCGACCGGGTGCTCGCGGCAGCCCGTCACCTGCCGGCCGCGCGGCGCCGCGTCATCGCCGACCTCGGCCTCGCCGACATGCCCCGTGAGCGCGCGGCCGCCACGGCCGTCCGCCTGCTCGACCACGGCTACTTCCGGATCGGCAGCGACGCGTACACCGACACCAACGGGTCGTTCGGGCTCACGACCCTGGAGCGCCAGCACGTGCGCCGTCGGGGGGACGTCATCGTCTTCACCTTCGTCGGCAAGTCCGGCATCGAGCACAGCATCGAGATCGACGACGAGCTGGCCATGGCCGCCATCGACCGGCTGCGCAAGCGCAAGTCGGCCAGCCGGCGGCTGCTCGCCTACCAGCAGCAGCGGCGCTGGTCCGACCTCGACGCCACCACCGTCAACGCCTACCTCGCCGAGCTGCTGCACGGGGAGATGACCGCCAAGGACTTCCGCACCTGGCACGCCACCGTGCTCGCGGCCCTGGCCCTGGCCACGACCGACGAGAAGGGCGACACGAAGTCCTCCCGCCGGCGGGCGGTCAAGGCCGCCGTCGAGGAGGTCGCCGGCTACCTCGGCAACACCCCGACGATCGCGAAGAACTCCTACATCGACCCGCGGGTGCTCGACCTCTACGAGTCGGGGACGACGATCCAGGTGGATCCGGGCCGCTACCGCAGCCCGGAGCGCCGCCAGGCCGCGGTCGAGCAGGCCGTCCTCGCGCTGCTCGCCACGGACTGAGGTTCGCCCCCGCCGGGGGCGCGCCACCCGACCCCGCCCCGGCGGGAGCGGAGACTGGCACCCGGCTCACCCGGCATACGTCCTCGGCCGTCGTGGCACCATGGCCTCGTGACCGTGAGCGAAGAGCAGAAGAAGCAGGAGAACCGGGCCCGCCCCACCACCGACGAGCTGCGGGCCTTCATCGCCGAGGACTGGGCGCCGAGGGCGCCGGGCGCGACCGGCCTGAGCGAGGCCGCGCGGTATGCCGCGCAGCGTCGGGCCGCGGTCAGCGAGGCCTTCCCGGGTGACCGGCTCGTCATCCCGGCGGGCGGCCTGAAGGTGCGCAGCAACGACACCGACTACGTCTTCCGGCCGCACAGCGCCTTCGCCCACCTCACCGGGCTCGGTGGCGACCGCGAGCCGGACGCGGTGCTCGTGCTCGAGCCGCGCGACGACGGCACCCACGAGGCCGTCCTGTACTTCCGCCCGCTGGCCGGTCGCGACACCGACGAGTTCTTCGCCGACACCCGCTACGGCGAGTTCTGGGTCGGTGCCCGCCCCTCGATCGAGGACATCGAGCTCGAGCTCGGGGTCACCGGCCGGCACATCGACGAGTTCGCCGACGCCGCGGTCAAGGACTCGGGCGAGGTCACCGTCCGCCTCGTGCGCGACGCCGACCGCGACCTGACCCGCCGGCTCGACGAGGCGCGGACGTCCGAGTCGGTCGAGGCCGAGGACCTCACCGAGGCCGACGACGAGCTCGCGCACTTCCTGTCCACCCTCCGCCTGGTCAAGGACGAGTGGGAGCTCGAGGAGATGCGCAAGGCCGTCGCCGCGACGCAGCAGGGCTTCGAGGCGGTCATCGCCGACCTGCCGGAGGCCGTGGCGAAGGGCCGTGGCGAGCGCTGGGTCGAGGGCGTCTTCGGCCTCGTGGCGCGGCACCAGGGCAACGGCATCGGGTACGACTCGATCGCCGCCGCCGGCGACCACGCCACCACGCTGCACTGGATCAAGAACACCGGCGAGCTGCGCGACGGCGACCTGCTGCTGCTCGACGCGGGCGTGGAGATGGACTCGCTCTTCACCGCCGACGTCACCCGCACCCTCCCGGCGAACGGCACCTTCACCGACGCCCAGCGCGAGATCTACGACGCGGTGTACGAGGCCCAGGAGGCCGGCCTCGCCGCGGTGAAGCCGGGCAACAGGTTCAGCGACATCCACGCCGCCGCCATCCGCGTCATCGCCGAGAAGCTGCACGGGTGGGGCCTGCTGCCCGAGGGCGTCGACGTCGAGGCGACGCTCGACAAGGAGCACGGCCAGTACCACCGCCGCTGGATGGTGCACGGCACCAGCCACCACCTCGGCATCGACGTCCACGACTGCGCCCTCGCCACCCGCGAGGAGTACATGGACGCCGTGCTCGAGCCGGGCATGGTGCTCACCGTCGAGCCCGGCCTCTACTTCAAGGCCGACGACCTCAAGGCGCCCGAGCGGTTCCGCGGGATCGGCGTGCGCATCGAGGACGACGTCGTCGTCACCGCCGACGGCCACGAGAACCTCTCCGGCGCCATGCCCCGCACGTCCACCGACGTCGAGGCGTGGATCCGCGAGGTCCAGTCCCGCTGACCCCGGTGTGGTCGGCCGGCGCGGCTCAGCGCCGGTCGACCACGTCCAGCACGAGCGCCTTGTCGACCCCTGCCGCCTGGCCGCCCCAGCCCAGGACCATGCCGAGCAGCTCGGCCGGCTCGGGGAACTGCTCGGGCAGGGCGGCGTTGTAGGCCCGGTGCGCCTCGAGCGAGGCCACGGCCCGCTCGAACTGGTCCGCGACGTCGACGTAGTGCGTCGCCGACGGCGAGCCGCCGAAGCACAGCCGCCCGACGTCCCACGGCTCGAGGCCGTCCTGCTCGAGCAGCTCGGGGAAGATCCAGCGGTTGCCTGCGTCGGCGACCGCGTCGACGCAGGCGAGTCCCACCGCACGGTGGTCGGCCTGGTTGAGCCTGCCCTGCACGAAGCGGTCGCCGTAGTGCCCGGTCACGACGACGTCGGGCCGGCGACGGCGGATCTCGCGCGCGATGTCACGGCGCAGGGCCAGTCCGTACTCGACGACGCCGTCCCGGTGGGTGCCGAAGTCGACCTCCGTGACGCCGACGACGGCGGCTCCGTCGCGCTCCTCCTGCTCGCGGACGCGCGCCGCCTCCTCGGGGTGCATGGTGTCGATCCCGGCCTCGCCGCGGGTCAGCAGGAAGTAGGTGACCCGCTTGCCCGCGTCGGTCCACTTCGCCACGGCTGCTGCCGTGCCGTACTCGATGTCGTCGGGGTGCGCCACGACGCACAGCACCGACTCGAAGTCGTCGTCGAGCTCCTGCAGCGCAGGGCGCTCCCCGTTCCCCGTGGGTTGGCTCATGGGCGGCAGCGTAGGCCGGTCCTCCCAGCACGGCCTCCCCTCGCCGGCGGAGGGCCCGCGGGAGCAGGCTCGCCAGCGGAGGGCCCGCGGGAGCAGGCCCGCCGGCGGAGGGCCCGCGGGAGGCAGGCTCGTGGGCGCGGGCTCGTGGACGGGCGAGGCAGCCGCTCGTCAGGCGGGCGGGGCCGGCGGAACCGGTGGCTGGCCGGCGTCACGCAGCCGCTCGGCCTCGCGGGCTGCCGCGACCTGGGCCTGCGCCGCCGCCATTGGGTCCATCTGCGTGAGCATCTCGCGAGCCTGGGCGGCGTACTTGTGCTCCACGAGCACCTCGTACTGCGTCGCCACGACCTGGGTCACCGAGGTGAAGTCGCGCGGGCCCCGCGTCAGCTGGAAGCCGATCAGGCTCCAGACCAGGCCGAAGAGCGCGCCGAAGCCCATCGTCGCGAGGATGCTCGAGAAGCCTGCCGTGCTCGAGGTGTCGAGCAGCGAGAAGATCAACCCGACGAACAGCCCCAGCCAGGCCCCCGAGACCAGGCCGCCTACCGCGGCGCGCCCGCGGGTCAGCCGGCCCGTCACGCGCTCGAGCTGCTTGAGGTCCGTGCCGACGATGAGGACGTTCTGCACGGGGAACTCGTGGTCCGAGAGGTAGTCCACCGCCTTCTGGGCGGCGTCGTACGTGTCGTACCGCCCCAGCGACATGGGGTACTCCAGCGTCAGGACTGCGCGGGACCGCGACAAGGCGTTCGGCTGCGTGCTCATGGCACCAGTGTGTCAAAAGCCGCTGGGGCTTGTCTGGGCGCCGCCCGGGAGCCGGCTGACGGGTCGGCCGTGGAGCGGTAGAACACTCCCATGGCACCGTCTGCGACCCGGGCGCCGGGCTGACGTGGGCTTCGCCCAGCTGGCCCTCATCTGCGCCGTGGCCCTGCTGGGGCCCCTGCTCTCGGTGCCCCGCGCGCTGCGCCTGCCGGTGGTCGTCGGCGAGCTGGCGGTCGGAGTCGTGCTGGGCACCACCGGGCTGCGCGTGCTGTCCGCGGACGACCCCACCTTCCGGTTCCTCGCCGAGTGCGGCTTCGCGCTCGTCATGTTCGTCGCCGGTTCCCATGTGCCGGTGCGGGATCCCCTGCTGCTCAAGGGAGTTCGCAAGGGTCTGGCGCGGGCGCTGTTGGTCGCGCTCGCCGCCGTGGCCGTGGGCGCCCTGGTCGCGCACGTCGCCGGCACCCCCCACTCGCTGCTGTATGCCGTGCTGCTCGCCTCCTCGTCGGCGAGCGTCGTCATGCCGGTCCTCGGGCCCGGCCCGTTCACCACGCGGTCACTGGTGGAGGTGCTCCCCCAGGTCGCCGTGGCCGATGCCGCCTGCATCGTGCTGCTCCCGCTGGCCCTGGACCCGCGGCACGCCGTCCGTGCCGCCGTCGGTGCCGTCGTGGTCGGCGCGGCGGCGGCCGCCGCCTGGTGGCTGCTGCGGTGGGCCCACACGACGGGCCGGCAGCGTGCGGTGCACCGGCTCTCCGAGGAACGCGAGCTGGCGATCGAGCTCCGGCTGCTGCTCGCCGTCCTGTTCGGGCTGGCCGGCCTCGCCGTGGCCCTGCACGTGTCGGTGCTGCTGGCCGGTTTCGGCCTCGGCCTCGCCGTCGCCGCCGTGGGAGAGCCGCGCCGCGTCGCCAAGCAGCTGTTCGCCGTCACCGAGGGACTCTTCGCCCCGATCTTCTTCGTCTGGCTCGGCGCCTCGCTCGACCTGCGCGACCTGGCCCGCCACCCGAGCGGGGTGGTCCTGGGGCTCGCGCTCGGGGTCCTCGCAGTCGCCGTGCACGGCGCCATGGTCCTCACCGGCCAGCCCTGGCCCCTCGCCGTGGCGACCTCGGCCCAGCTCGGCGTCCCGGTGGCCGCTGCGACGCTCGGCACGTCGCAGGGACTGCTGCGTCCCGGGGAGGACGCGGCGATCCTGCTGGGCGCCCTGGTCACGATCGCGGCGACGGCCCTGGTCAGTACCCGGCTGGGCGCGCCGGGGCTGGACCGTCGGCCACACTCCTGACGCGGGTGTTGTCGTTCCTGACAGCGCTGCCAATCCGTGTCGGCGGTGCCACACCGTGACGGCGCTGCCACTTCTCGACAGCGCTGCTACTTCTTGAGAGCGAAGTCCTCCAGCAGGCGCCGGCCGATGATCATCTTCTGGATCTCGGCGGTGCCCTCGCCGATGAGCAGCATGGGGGCCTCGCGGTAGAGCCGCTCGATCTCGTACTCCTTGGAGTAGCCGTAGCCGCCGTGGATGCGGAAGCTCTGCTCCACCACGTCGGCGCAGTTCTCCGCGGCGAGGTACTTGGCCATGCCGGCCTCGAGGTCGTTGCGGGCCCCGGCGTCCTTGAGCCGCGCCGCCTTGACCATCATCTGGTGGCTCGCCTCGACCTTGGTGGCCATGTCGGCGAGCCGGAAGAGGATCCCCTGGTGCTCGGCGATCTTCTTGCCGAACGTCTCGCGCTGCTGCGCGTAGGCGATCCCCAGCTCGAAGGCGCGCATCGACACCCCGCACGCCCGTGCCGCGACGTTGACGCGGCCCACCTCGACGCCGTCCATCATCTGGTAGAAGCCCTTGCCCGGCTCCCCGCCGAGGATCTGCGCGGACGTCGTGCGGTGCCCCTCGAGGACCAGCTCGGTGGTGTCGACGCCCTTGTAGCCCATCTTGTCGATCTTGCCCGGCACGGTGACGCCCTGCGCGGTCTCGCCGAAGCCGGGCTCCTTCTCGACGAGGAACGTCGTCATGTTGCGGTAGACCGAGTCCGCGCCGAGGTCGGTCTTCACCAGCACCGCAACGAGGTTCGAGCTGCCGCCGTTGGTGAGCCACATCTTCTGGCCGGTGAGCGTCCACTCGGTGTCCGCGCCTTCACCAGCCCCCTTGACCGCCTTGGACCGGATCGCCGCGACGTCCGAGCCCAGCCCAGGCTCGCTCATCGAGAACGCGCCGCGCACCTCACCCGTGGCCATCCGCGGCAGGTACCGCTGCTTCTGCTCCTCGGTGCCGTGCTGCAGCAGCATGTACGCCACGATGAAGTGCGTGTTGATGATGCCGCTCACCGACATCCAGCCGCGCGCGATCTCCTCGACCACGAGCGCGTAGGTCAGCAGCGACTCCCCCAGGCCGCCGTACTCCTCGGGGATCATCAGCCCGAAGATCCCCATCTCCTTCATGCCCTCGACGATCTCGGTGGGGTACTCGTCGGCGTGCTCGAGCTGCTGCGCCACCGGGATGATCTGCTCGTCGACGAACTCCCTGACCAGCTTCACCAGCTCGGTCTGCTCCTCGGTGAGGCCGTCGGTGCTCTGAAGTCGGGACATGCTGGCGAGTATGCCGAGTGCCTCCGGCAGGGGGTACCGGGCGGCCGTGTGAGCCTGCCCACCCGAGGCCAGCGCGGACGGCAGTGCCGCGGGGGCGTGGAAATCCGGTGGCGGACGTCACGTCGCCCCTGTCACCATGGCTGCGCACGCCGACGGCACCGGCCGCGGCACGACTCCCGAACACTTGGGGATTGGAGGGGCGACATGTCCACGACTGTCCTGGGCTGCCCTCGCGCCCACACCCCTTCTTCGATGGAGTCTTCCGTTGCACGCTTTTCAGGAGAACCCGCAGTTCTCGTTCGACAGCCTTCCTGACGCGCCGCCCGAGGGCGAGCGCTGGTCGAGCTGGGACGGTGCCACGCACGGTCCGAAACCCCGGCCCGACTGGGTCATCACCGCCCTCGCCGCCGTCGAGGCCGACCTCGGCATCCTCAAGACGGGCAAGGAGGCGGACGTCCACGTCGTCCGCCGCTGGGTGCCCGACGGCACCGACCACCCCGCGCTCGACACGTGGATGGCGGCCAAGCGCTACCGCACCAGCGAGCACCGCATGTTCCACCGCGACGCCGGGTACCAAGAGGGCCGCCGGGTCCGCCGCAGCCGGGAGATGCGCGCCATGGCCCGGCGCACCGAGTTCGGCCGCGAACTGCTGTCCGGGCAGTGGGCGGCCGCGGAGTTCGAGGCGCTCGGTCGCCTCTGGGAGCTCGACCTGCCGGTCCCCTACCCGGTGCAGCTCAGCGACCGGGAGATGCTCATGGAGTTCATCGGCTCCGGCGGCGAGGCGGCCCCCCGGCTGGCGCAGACCCGGCCGGCGCCGGACCTGCTGGCCGACCTCTTCGAGCAGCTGCGCTCGACCATGACGGTGCTCGCCGAGCACGGCTGGGCGCACGGCGACCTGTCGCCGTACAACGTCCTGCTCGACGGTGAGCGGCTCGTGGTCATCGACTGGCCTCAGGTCGTCGACGTCATCGGCAACCCGCGCGGCTTCGAGTTCCTCGAGCGCGACGTCACGAACATGTGCCGGTGGTTCACGGCGCGTGGGCTGGCGGCCGACGAGTCCGCGCTCATGGGCGACCTCGTCGCGGCGGCCACGTCGCGCTGGTAGCCGGGCGCCCGGCATACCCAGGCTCGGGCCATGTCCACGGTCCCCCGGCGCGCGCTGCTCGGCGGCGCCGCCGGGGCGCTCGCGCTGGGCGTCGCCGACCCCGGTGCCGTGGCCGGGTCAGCCCGATGTCGACCGGTGTGCCCGGTTCTCGCCGGCTCGCCGTTCGAGCACGGCACGCTCGGCCGCGTTCCGGCTGCGGGAGGCGGCCTCGGCGAAGGCGTCGGCGGCCTCGGCGTGGCGGCCGGCCCGTTCCAGCAGGTCGCCCCGCACACTGGGCAGCAACGGCGAGTCCCCGAGGTCGTCACCGTGCAGGGCGTCGAGCACGGCAAGCCCCGCCGCCGGGCCGTGGGCGCGCCCGTGCGCCACGGCGCGGTTGACCTCGACGACCGGCCCCGGCGCCGCCGAGGCGAGGACGTCGTACAGGCGGGCGATCTGGGGCCAGTCGGTGTCGTCTGCGTGCGGTGCACGCGCGTGGTGGGCGGCGATCGACGCCTGCAGGAAGTACTTCCCGACCGGCTTGCCGCGACCGGCGAGCACCCGTGCGTCCCGCAACGCCGCCAGGCCACGCCGGACGAGCTCCTGGTCCCACAGGCTCCGGTCCTGCGCCTCCAGCAGGACCGCTGCGCCGTCCTCGTCCACCCGCGCCGGCAGGCGGGACGCCTGGATCTCCAGCAGCGCCCGGAGTCCGAGGACCTCGGGCTCGTGGGGGGTGAGCTCGGCCAGCATCCGTGACAGGCGAACGGCTTCGGTCGCCAGGTCCGGCCGCAGCCAGTCCTCCCCCACCGCTGCGGAGTAGCCCTCGTTGAAGATCAGGTAGATCACGGCCATGACGTCGTCGAGGCGGGCGTCGCGCTCCGGTCCGGTGGGCACCTCGAAGTCCGCGCGGACCTCGGACAGGGACTTCTTGGCCCGGGAGATCCGCTGCCCCATGGCGGACTCGGTGGACAGGAACCCCCGCGCGATCTCGGCGGTGGTCAGCCCGGCCACGAGGCGCAGGGTCAGCGCCGCCCTCGACTCGGGAGTCAGGGAGGGGTGGCAGGTCAGGAAGACCAGCCGCAGCACGTCGTCCTCGACGTGGTCGACCTGGTCGTCGAGGTCGGGCACCTGCCCCTCCTCCGCACCGATTCGAGCGAGTGCGAGTCCCTCGACCTTGCGCCGCAGGGTCTCGGCTCGCCGGAAGTGGTCGACCCCGCGACGCTTGGCGGTGGTCATCAGCCACGCGGCCGGGTTGACGGGCACGCCGGTCACCGGCCACTGCTCGAGTGCCGCGACCAGGGCGTCCTGCGCGAGGTCCTCGGCCAGCTGGACGTCACGGGTCATCCGGGTGAGCGCCCCGACCAGTCGCGCGGACTCAGCGCGCCACACGGTGGTGATCGCACCGGCGGTCGAGGCCTCGGATGACACGCTGTCAGCCTAGGAGACGGACGCCGCCGGCCGGCGGCGTCCGTCTCGACCCAATGGCGCCCGTCAGGCGCCGGCGGCCTCCGGCGGGGCCTCGGAGATCTGGCGCAACGTGGCGACCATGCTGCACTCGGGCCAGTACTTCGCGTGCAGGTCGGCGAACTCCTGCTGGCCGGCGATCGCCGCCTCGAGCGAGTCGTACTGCATGATCGCGAACCCGCCGACGACCTCCTTGGCCTCGGCGTAGGGGCCGTCGACGCGCGACGCCTCCCCCTGGCGGACGACGAAGTTCACCGCGTCCTCGGTGCCGTACAAGCCGCCTCCGTCCAGGAAGACCCCCTCTGCGGCCTGCTTCCCGATGTAGGTGTCCATCGCCTCCATCAGCGCCTGCGGGGGCGGCCCGGAGCCTTCTTCCATCCTCACGAATCCCATGAAGCGGGGCATGTCACTCGATCCTTCCGTTGTGGACACGTGCACTGTCGCACGTACGTCGAACGGCGACCCCGGCCTTCGACATCGGCCCCGAGAGCTTTTCTGGACCGGCTTGCGGTCAGTAGACGGTGACGCGCCGGCCGAGCGGCACCCGGCCGGTCGCCCACAGCATGTCCATCGCGGCGATGCTGACCCGGACGCAGCCGTGCGACGCCGGGTACGGCGGGACGGACCCGTAGCCGTGCAGCGCGATGCCGCCGTTGAAGTACGCCGGCCGCCACAGCGACCCCAGCGGCCCGGTGTCCCAGCCGTTCACCTTCCGGTAGACGCGGAACGACCCGGTCGGGGTGTACGCCACGTGCCAGGCACCGCGGCTCCAGTACCGCTGCCCCGAGCCGGTGCTCGTGTTGAGCGTCAGCACGAGCCGGCCGTCCACGGCATACACGAACAGCTGGCGGGCCTTGTCGATCTCGACCCACGTGCCCGTCCGGGTGCGCACCCGGGGGCGGACGCCCGAGGCGACCCTGCTCCACGTGACCGGCCCGACGATGCCGTCACGGGTGATGCCGGCGGCCTTCTGCAGCGCCCAGACCGCCCGCTGGGTCAGAGGCCCGAAGACCCCGTCGACGGTGCCGCACCAGTAGCGCAGCGCGGTGAGCCGGTTCTGCAGGGTCCGCACGGCCGCTCCGGTGCTGCCCAGCCGCAGGATCGGGTATGCCGCCTGGGCGCCACCAGCGCCCACCAGCGTGAGTGCCCCCGCACCTGCCGTGACCCCTGCCGCCCGGAGAAGGGCGCGCCTCGTGACGTCCATGGCCCCACCTCCGCCGGCACCAGCACAACGCGTGGCGGCCGGCAGCACCCGGGGAGAAGGTCCCCCCGTCGGGCGGAGGAACGGTCAGTAGACGGTGACGCTGCTGCCGACCGGCATGAGGTTGTTCGCCCAGATCATGTCCATGGCGGGGTTGCTGACCCGCGCGCACCCGTGGGAGGCCGCGTAGCCGGGCACGACGCTCGCGCCGTGGACCGCGATGCCACCGTTGAAGTAGCGGGGACGCCACAGGTCCCCGAGGGGCCCCTTGTCGAGGTGGTCGACCGTGCGGAAGACGCGGAAGGACCCCGACGGCGTGAGGGCCACGTGGTCGGCGCCCTGGGAGAAGTAGTGCTGGCCGCTGCCCGTGCTGGTGTTGAGGATCATCGTGACCCGCCCACCCCTGACGACGAGCAGCAGCTGGCGCGCCTTGTCGATCTCGACGCCGGTGCCGCCGGTGCGCGACTGCGGTCGCACACCGTTCTGCAGCGCCCGCCGGGTCGCCGGCCCGAAGACGCCGTCGCGTCCGAGACCGGCGGCCTTCTGCAGGGCCATGACGGCCTGGGTGGTGAGGAAGCCGTAAGTGCCGTCGGCGCCACCGTTCCAGTAGCCGAGCTCGGTGAGCCGTTGCTGGACCTGCTTGACGTAGGCGCCGGAGTCGCCGGGCTGGAGGGTGTCGCCCTCCTTCTTCTGCGTCGGCGTCGGCTTGGGCGTGGGCTTCGGGGTGGCCTTGGTCGTCGGGGAGCTCGAGGGGGTGGTCGCCGACGTGGTGGGGGTCTGGCCGGGCGCCGTGGTCGTGGGCTCGGGACTGCTCGTCGTGGGGGCGGCCTCGCTCGAGCGGGGGCTCGGGGTCCCGGTGGTGGCGGCCGGGCCGGTGCTCGTCTGGGCGGTCCGGCCACCGAACGTCACGCCGCCACATCCCCCGAGGATGAGGGCAGCCGCGACTGCCCCTGCCAGGGCTGTCGAGGTGGTGCGTGCTCGGTTCATGGTGTCCCCTTCCGGTGCCGGTGCCCGGCCCACGAACATCGAGCCTGCAGTCATGGTGACGCACGAGGCGGCCGTCAGGTTGTCTCCGACCGCGTGTCGCGGTCGACCGTGACCGGAACGAGGCCGCACACACTGGTGCGGCCGCCCTCCCCCCGAGGACGACCGCACCCTCCTAGACGCGTACCACCCGTGGAAGGTTGCCCGACCGCGGCAGTTTCTTGTTCAACGACCTGAGCCGCGTCAGCCGTCGCCGGCGTCGAGCGCCGTGACTGCCTCGTGCACGGCCAGGACCCGCTGCGCGGTCTCGACGTGCAGGGCCTCGACCATCCGGCCGTTCAGCGTCACCACGCCCGTGCCCGCCCCCGGCTCCCAGGCGGCCAGGACGGCGCGTGCGTCCTCGACGGCGGCCTCGTCGGGGGCGAAGGCCGCGTTGCAGGTCTCGACCTGTCCGGGGTGCACGAGGGTCTTGCCGTCGAAGCCCATCTGCCGCCCCTGCCGGCACTCGGCCGCGAACCCCTCGGCGTCCGACACGTCGTTGAAGACCCCGTCGAGGATCACCGTGCCCGTCGCGCGCGCGGCGAGAAGGCACAGCGACAGCCCGGTCAGCAGCGGCTGTCGTCCCGGGACGTGCTCGGCGTGCAGCTCCTTGGCCAGGTCGTTGGTGCCCATGACGAGCACCTCCAGGCGGTCCGAGGCACCGGCGATCTCCTCGCAGTGGAGCATCGCGGCGGGGGTCTCCACCATGGCCCACAGGCGGGTGCGGTCGGGGGCACCGGCGGCCTCCATGCTGGCCACCAGGGTGCGGACCTCGTCGGCGGAGCCGACCTTCGGCACGACGATGCCGTCGGGGCCGGCTGCGCAGGCCGCGGCGAGGTCGTCCTCGTGCCAGCGGGTGCCGAGGCCGTTGACCCGGATCGTCACCTCGCGACGGCCGTACTCCCCGGATCGCGCTGCGGCACAGGCGTTCTCGCGCGCCTGCTCCTTGGCGTCGGGGGCGACGGCGTCCTCGAGGTCGAGGATGAGCGCGTCGACCGGGAGGGTCTTGGCCTTCTCGAGCGCGCGCTGGTTGGACGCCGGCATGTAGAGGACCGAGCGGCGCGGTCGGTAGGCCGCGGCGCCGCCCAGCGGGCCGCCCGTCGTGGGGGCGCCCACGTCAGGCACCGTCACCGTCGCGCGCACCGGGCTGCGCGGCATACAGCTCCGCGAGCTCGGGGTCCGTGGCGGCGAGCCGCTCGGCGAGCTCGAGCATCACCCGGCACTGCTTGACCGAGGCGTCGTCCTCCATCTTGCCGTCGAGCATCACGGCGCCGGTGCCGTCGCCCATCGCCTCGACGACGCGGCGGGCGTGCGCGACGTCCTCGGCGGAGGGGCTGAACACCCTCTTGGCGATGCCGATCTGCACCGGGTGCAGCGACCACGTGCCGACACAGCCGAGGAGGAACGCGTTGCGGAACTGGTCCTCGCAGGCGACCACGTCGGCGATGTCCCCGAACGGCCCGTAGTACGGGAAGATCCCGTGCATCGCGCAGGCGTCGACCATGCGGGCGATGGTGTAGTGCCACAGGTCCTGCTGGAACGTCTGCCGTGGTGCGTTGACGGCGTCCTCGACACCGGCGGGCGGGTCCTGGCGGACGAGGTAGCCGGGGTGGCCACCGCCGACCCGGGTCGTCTTCATCCGGCGGTCCGCCGCAAGGTCCGCCGGGCCGAGCGACAGGCCCTGCATGCGCGGGCTGGCGCCGGCGATGGCCTCCACGTTCGCGACGCCGCGCGCCGTCTCGAGGATGGCGTGCACGAGGATCGGCCGGGTCAGGCCGGCCCTCGCCTCGAGCTGGGCCAGCAGCCGGTCGACGTAGTGGATGTCCTCGGGGCCCTGGACCTTGGGCACCATGACGACGTCGAGCTTGTCCCCGATCTCGGCGACGAGCGTCGTGAGGTCGTCGAGCACCCACGGGCTGTCGAGCGCGTTGACGCGGGTCCACAGCTGCGTGCTGTCGCCGAAGTCGGTCGCCTTCGCGATCGCGACGAGCCCGGCGCGGGCGGCCTCCTTGCGGTCGGCCTTGACCGCGTCCTCGAGGTTGCCGAGGAGGACGTCGACAGTGCCGACCATGGCCGGCACCTTGGCCGCCATCTTCTCGTTGCCCGGGTCGAAGAAGTGGATGACACGGGAGGGCCGCGCGGGCACCTCGGTCAGGGGCGCCGGGGCGCCGACCGCGAGCGGGGCGAAGAAGTCCTTGGGGCTGCGCACGCGGCGAAACTAGCAGCGCGGTTCGCGGGGCGGTTATGACACAGTTCACGTGTGACCGAGACCGCGCCGCGCACCGCCGACGAGCCGTCCCCGGCCGAGGCGGCGGGCACCGGCGAGGCCCCGGCCGTGAACATCACGGCACTGTTCGCCGAGGCGGCCACCAAGTCGGGGCTGCTGTGGGTCCAGCCGCCGGACGACCGCGCCTGGCCGTTCTGGCACGCGTGGGCGGACGACACCGTGTATGCCGTGTCGGGCCCCGGCGAGCAGACGCTGCCGTGGCTGCCAAGCGAGGTGGTGCTGCTGCTGCGCAGCAAGGACACCGGCGGCCGGCTGCTCACGGTCCACGCGACGTGCGAGGAGGTCACCCCCGACGACGAGCGGTGGGCCGCGGCGACGGCCGCCCTGGTCGCGGCCCGGCTCAACGCGACGGACGACCTCCTCGACCGCTGGGCACGCGAGTGCACGGTGCGCGCCTTCAAGCCCTTCGGGCCGCCGCTGGAGGCACCCGGCAGCTTCGGCTCCGCCTCCGGCGCGGCACCCGTCCCGCCCAGCACCGCGACCACGACGCACTGGCGGCCGTGGCACCTGCGCGGCCGCCCCCGACGGCGCCGGGGCAGCCCACGCCACGACGCCGGGTGAGCCTGCCGGCCGCGCACGCAGCCGGCGCCCCGCCGGCCCCCCCCCCCCCCCCCCCCCCCCCCCCCCCCCCCCCCC